>JAKQEK010000262.1 GCA_029558535.1 Bacteroidota bacterium
AAATAAGTTGGAAGCAAAGACAAATTGTAAACCTTGAAAAACGACTTGAAAAACTAAAAAATATTGCTTGAAAATTAATTAGTTATATAATAGAAAAAAAGTTTGATATAAATAAATGAAGCGAATTTTGTTAGCTGTTGAACAGCTATTATTTACTTGTAATGTTTTTCAAGAACTGCCTTAGTGCGGCAAAAACATATGTTTTAATTTGTATGTTGCTGATATTCAATCGCTTAAGACTTCGCTAAAATTCGAAGAGGCAAGTCGGGAAAACCCGTCAGTTATTGTTTTTTCAATTTACTTAATCCATCCATTTGCACCATTATTCTTGATCATTTCATTTTATATTGGTTAAAATTTTCTTAAAGATTAAGCATAATTCAATAATTAACCGAGAATTAATTACTTTCGTATTATAAATTTTGTTGATGAGAAAATTTGCAATAATTATCCCTTTAATTTTGTGTGCGTTTTTATCCTCTTTTTCACAAAATGCATGGAGCCTCGAACGTTGCATTCAGTATGCTGTTGAAAACAATATTCAGGTAAAAAACCAGGAACTGAATGTACAAATAAACAATAATCAGTTACAACAATCAAAACTTGGCATTTTACCCGGAATTAATATGGGCGCCAGCGAAAATCTCAGATTTGGACGTAGTGTTGACCCTTACACCAATGAGTTTTCAACAGATAATTTTTCTTCCGCCAATTTTCAGGTATCTTCTTCGGTAACTCTCTTTAGTGGTCTCAGACAATATAACTCTGTTAAAAAAGCCGAAATTGACCAACAGGCAGGATATGCCTTACTGGATCAGACTAAAAACAACATAATGCTTGCAGTTGCATCTGCATATCTTAATGTTTTATATGCAATGGACTTGGTTGATTTGGCTATACAGCAGCGTGATATAACAACATTACAACTGGATCAAACCAATATTTTGGTTGAAGCAGGAAGTTTACCCCTCCAAAACAAATATGAACTCGAAGCTCAACTGGCAAACGAAGAATTAAATATTGTAAATTACGAAAATCAGCTAAACTTAGCTCTGCTCAATCTTGCTCAACTAATCGAAATTACCGATTATATCTCATTTTCAATTATCAGACCCGACCTTAATAATATTGTTACAAATTCTGTTCTGATGACCGTTGAGCAAATATATGAACAGGCTTTGGAAAATATGCCACAAATTGAATATGCTGGTCTTAATTTTCTTAGTGCCGAAAAAAATCTGGCAATTGCCAGGGGTGCTTATTTGCCCAATCTAAGTTTAAGCGCTTCATACGGATCTGGCTATTCGAGTTCGAGCAAACTTATTGATGGAATAAACATAGGAACTCCCTACCTTAGTGGATTTGCAACCGATAATGTTGGAAATATTCTTGATGTTTATCAATACTCCTACGATTATAATTACGTTAACAAACCATTCGATGACCAATTAAAAGATAATGCAAGTACTGCTCTTACATTCAGCCTGAACATCCCGGTATTTAACGGACTTCAAACAAGAACAGGAGTAAATAACAGTCAAATTTATCTCGAACAGTCTAAATTGCAGGTAGAACAGGCAAAAAAGGATTTACTAAAAGACATTCAGCAAGCTTATGCCGATGCTCAATCGACAATGAAAAAATACTATGCTACCGAAAAAGCAATGATTTCAATGCAATTAAGTTTTGATTATACTCAAAAGAGATATGACGAAGGTTTAGTAAATACTACTGATTACAATATTGCAAAAAACAATTTGGCAAAAACTCAGGCAGAATTGATAAGAGCCAAATACGATTTTATCTTTAAACAAAAAATTCTCGATTTTTATACCGGTTTACCAATCAGATTATAGCTTTCAACAAAATATTTAGCAAAAAATGAAAAAGAAACAAAATAGAAAAAAGAAAATTACAAGATGGGTTGTTATTGGTATTGCTGTACTAATAGTTTTTATGATTGTTGGTAAAAAAGCAGGTTGGTTTGGCTCTGACAGTACTCATAAAATCAGCACCGATCCGGTAACCCAAAAAACTATTACAGAAGTTGTAACTGCAAGTGGAAAAATTCAGCCAGAAACCGAAATCAAAATAAGCCCCGATGTCTCGGGCGAAATAATCGAACTGTTGATAAAAGAAGGCGATCAGGTTAAAAAAGGCGATTATTTACTGAAAATAAAACCCGATATTTATGAGTCTGCTGTTGAAAGGTCTGTGGCCGCCGGAAATTCTGCAAATGCCAATCTATCTAATAGTCAGGCGCGTCTGGAACAAGTAAAGGCTCAATTCGTACAGACAGAACTTTCTTATAACAGAAGTAAAAACCTTTACGAGCAAGGTGTTATTTCAAAAGCAGAATATGAAAATGCATTAGCCGCTTATCAAATGGGATTAGCAGACGTGAGAGCCGCCGAAGCTAGTGTAAATGCTGCAAATTTTTCGGTTATGAGTTCGTATGCTACGGTTAAAGAAGCTAACGAAAATTTACGTAAAACATCTGTTTTTGCTCCTATGGACGGGACAATTTCTATGCTTAACGTAGAAGTTGGAGAACGTGTTGTTGGTACCGAAATGATGGCAGGAACAGAAATGATGCGTATTGCTAACCTCGAAGTAATGGAAGTAATTGTTGATGTTAACGAAAACGACATCGTAAAGATTAAACTAAACGATAGTGCCGACATAGAAGTTGATGCATACCTAAACAGAAAGTTCAAAGGTATTGTTACCGAGATTGCAAATTCAGCAACCTCATCAGGATTGTCTGTTGATCAGGTTACAAATTTTAAAGTAAAAATTAGAATTCTCCCCGAGTCATATCAGGATTTGATTGATGAGGGAAATAATTATCCATTTCGTCCGGGTATGTCAGCAACTGTCGATATTCATACAAAAACTGTTTACAACGTATTGGCTGTTCCATTGCCGGCTGTAACAACCCGGGCCGACACATCTGGTATTGGCTATAAACAAGAACCTGGTAACCAGAAAACAATAACCATCAGCAACGAAGATGTTGAGGTCTCTCAATCTCAAACAGAAGATAAAACTACTCTTGTAGAAGTTGTTTTTGTTTACAAAGACGGAAAAATAGAACAACGTAAAGTAAAAACCGGTATTCAGGATTCGTACTTTATCGAAATTATTGAAGGTCTTAAAGAAGGGGAAGAAGTAGTAACTGCACCCTATAATCTGGTTTCAAAAATCCTTAAAAATGGTGATGCCGTCAAAAAGGTAACTAAAGAAGAACTGTTTAAAACTGAAAAGTAAACAGTTTTTATAATTGTTGATTCCCTATTTATAGAACAATGATATTTATAAACCTCCGGCTTATAATACTCTTTCGTAGTAGAAATTTCAGTAGCAAATTTTAATCAAAATTATAACAATGCATTTGTTTTTGAGGGAATTTAATAGAAAATTTAAGCTCCTAACTCACATTTGAAACTCCGCGTGCTGGCCTCGGCAAAACGGCGGGAAGAACAAGCGGTGAGAACGAAACAATTAGAACCGAAGCTCGGCGAAGCCAATTGTGTCGAGCCGATATGACAAGTGCCGATGATAAATTTGTTTAGTATAATTGAGCAATTGAAATTGCGAAGATTAGGCTATTACAAATTTACAATCGGTATCGTTCCTAAAACAAATTCTTAAAAGGGAAAAGGTGTTGGCATTTGTTTTAGGCCAAGGTCGACATACAATTCTTTTGTTTTGTTCGAGGCGGATTGGGTAGCGTTGTTTTGCCTTGATTTCTTTGTTACTTTCTTGATCAAGCAAGAAAGTTAAAATAATCTAGCGTAGTTACGAAAACAAGAAGTCGTTACGGCTCCATACAATCTGGTTTCAAAAATCCTTAAAGATGGTGATGCCGTCAAAAAGGTAACTAAAGAAGAACTGTTTAAAACTGAAAAGTAAACAGTTTTTATTTATATCCCGAATTTAGTATTTTTGCTGCTTATATATTAACAATATTAATGGCTAAAATTCTAAACATAGAAACTTCAACCGAAATTTGCTCCGTTTCTATTTCAGAAGACGGGAATTGTAAATTCTTAAAAATATATATCCCCGATTCGGAATCTGCTGAAAAATTCTCACATTCAAAATTACTTGCTGTTTTTATTGATGAAATACTAAAAGAAAA
Organism: Bacteroidota bacterium; assembly: GCA_029558535.1. Taxonomy (GTDB): domain Bacteria; phylum Bacteroidota; class Bacteroidia; order Bacteroidales; family ML635J-15; genus Bact-19. The sequence goes on from JAKQEK010000262.1 coordinate 4,145, forward strand.
CCAAATACTTCCTTCACAAATTGATGCCGTTGCTGTAAGCGGAGGTCCCGGCTCTTATACCGGATTAAGAATAGGCGTAAGTTCCGCAAAGGGATTTGCTTTCGGAATAGGAAAACCTTTGATTGCTGTTGATTCAATGCATATAATCGCAAAAATGGCCAAAACAAAAACAGGTGATAATTTTGAATATTTCATCCCAATGACTGATGCTCGCAGAATGGAAGTTTATTGCTCGGTTTTCGACAAATCGTTAAGACAAATCAGCCCGGTAGAAGCCAAAATTATCACTGAGGATTCTTTTGAAGAATACGAACAGTATAAAACTTGTTTTTGTGGTAATGGTGCAGAAAAATGTATTTCAATTTTACAAAACCAGAATTTCAGTTTTGCTAAAAACATATTTCCTTCAGCTGAATACATGGGCGAATTTTCGGAACAGAAATATAATAATAAAGATTTTGCCGATTTAGCATATTATGAACCATACTATCTTAAAGATTTTGTTGCAACAACTCCTAAAAATAAAATAATATGAGATTTACAAACACTTCTAATCCTGTTTTGACAAATAAAGCGTTCAGCGTTCAGGCTGATGGCGATGTTATGACAATTAAAGGGACTGTAAATAAATCCCTTTTACTGTTTTTAATTCTATTGATAACAGCAAGTTTGTCGTGGAAACTCGCGGCTTCGGGCTCCGAACTGTTATCGCAGCTATTATGGCCTTCGGCAATTATTGGTTTTGTATTGGCTATAATAACAATTTTTGCAAAAAAATATGCAATGTACACCGCTCCACTTTATGTCGCTGCTCAGGGCTTTTTCCTTGGTGCAATTTCTATGGTTTATAATTTTATCTATCCGGGAATTATTGTTCAGGCGGTATTGTTAACAGCCGGAATTCTTGGAGTTATGCTATTTGCATATAAAACAGGTATGATTAAAGTAACTCAGAAATTTCGTTCCGGAGTATTAATTGCAACCGGTGGTATTGCTCTTGTATATTTAGCTTCATTCGTTATGAACTTGTTTGGAGCCCAAATGCCTTATATTCACGAAGGGGGGCCTATTGGCATTGGCATAAGCCTGTTTATTGTAATTATTGCGGCCTTAAATCTGATACTTGATTTTAGTTTTATCGAAGAAGCCTCCCATTCAAATGCTCCCAAATATATGGAATGGTATGCGGCATTTGGTTTAATGGTTACACTAATTTGGTTATATCTCGAAATATTAAGATTATTAGGTAAAATCAGAAGATAAATTATGCATTACAATTTTCGTAACGATTACAGCGAAGGGGCTCATCCAAATATTATCAAAGCATTGGGCAATTCAAACACCGAGCAAGCTGACGGCTATGGCGAGGATAAATTTAGTTTCGAGGCTGCAGATAAAATAAAAGCAGAACTTGGCTGTAATAATGCTGATATTCATTTTGTTTCGGGTGGAACACAGGCTAATCTGCTGTGTGTCAGCTCTTTTCTAAAACCATACGAATCGGTTATTTCAGCACAAACTGCACATATCGAAGTACATGAAGCCGGGGCAATTGAATTTACAGGACATAAAATAAATACTTATCCCGGTATAAATGGCAAATTATGTCCCGAACAAATTCAGGAGGCTGTTAATTTTCATTACGATGAACATATGGTTGTACCAAAGCTCGTTTTTATTTCAAATACTACCGAATTAGGAACAGTGTACCGCAAAAAAGACCTTGAGGCAATCTCTGAAGTTTGTAAAAAATATAATCTGCTGTTATATATAGACGGTGCAAGACTTGGCCAAGCGATAAAATCATCCGTTGCTGATGCTTCCCTTGCTGATATTGCAAAACTTGCTGATGCTTTTTATATTGGCGGAACTAAAAACGGAGCTTTAATTGGTGAAGCTGTCATAATAATTAATCCGGAACTGAAACCCTATTTCCGTTATAACATGAAACAAAAAGGAGCTCTTTTAGCAAAGGGTAGAATTATAGGTATTCAGTTTGACGAATTGTTTAAAAATGGCTTATACTACGAACTTGCATCACATGCAAACAATATGGCGATGAATCTCGCTAATGGAATAGATGCTGCAGGCTATAAATTTCTTGCTCCGCCCGAATCAAATCAGATTTTTCCTGTTTTTCCCAATAAGCTAATTGATAAACTATCTAAAGATTTTGAATTCTATGTTTGGTCTAAATATGATGAAAATAATTCAGTAGCAAGATTAGTTTGTTCGTGGGCAACAAAAAATGAAGCAGTGGATGCTTTTTTGAAAAGTATTTAACTCTAATAAATTAAGTCTGCGTAAAAAAACTAATACAAACAAGCCACATAATCGTAGTGTGGACCTTCGGCAATAAACTGCATTTTAAAATTAACCTCGTTTGCTACAGCTTCTACTGTGTAAGGATCTATAAAAAACCATTTGAATTTTCCTGATTTAAGTTTTTTATACTCAAGTTCATAAACCAACTCTCCATAATATTTGTCTGTTAAAGGAATGCTTAAACTTCCGTCTTCTTCCATATATAAATATTGAAGATCAGAGGAGTCGAAAATTATTTTACCTCCCGGTTTAAGCAATGTTCTGATATGTTCCAGTAAATTTGGTAAATCAGGTAATGAGCCCGCTATCCCAATTCCATTCATCAACATTAAAATCGAATCAAAAGTTTTTCCCGAATAGTTAAAAATATCATCACAGACAACATTTTTCAACCCTCGATCTTTCATTACTTCACAGCAACCCGGTGAAATATCAAGCGAAGTAACATTGTATCCCAAACCTTGCAGATACAAAGAGTGCGATCCTGCACATGCTCCTACATCTAATATTTCTCCTCTGGCTTGCTGTAGTGCTTTTTGTTCATGCTTTGGCATTTCCGAAAATTCTCTGAATAAATATGCCCCTTCTAAATACTCGGTTTCCGCAAGATCCGATTTAACTGTTATTTTTGCTGATTTGTCCCCCAAAAAATAATCCTTACAGCATAATCCAAATATGTCTTCGCCCTTTATACTTTTCATTTTTTCTCTCAATTTAACATCGCAAAGATTTTAACGAAGATTAATCCAAAAAGTTGCAAAAAATAATTTAATACATTATAAACCTTCAAATTATAAAATACTCATCTTTCTTATATTCAACAAATTAAATGACCTATCTGTAAAATTAATATTTCTTAGGTATTGTTCATCCAATAGGTCAGGTAAAAAAAATCATTTATATTTGTAAAACATTTATCTGTTTTATGATAAAAACATTTATACGATTTACTAATTGGCTTAAACTACTAAATCAATCCATGATTAGCCAATTTCGTATTTGGTTCATGTCGAAAAATTCACAAGCTTTACGAAAACAAAAGTCAGAAGCCGATTCTGTCATTATTTTAGGCAATGGCCCGAGTCTAAAATCTACTGTTGAGGCAAACAAGGAACTTTTTCTAACCAAGGAACTGCTATGTGTCAACCATTTTGCACTTACAGATTATTATACCGAGTTGAAACCAAAATATTATGTTACCATTGCTTTCGATCTTTTCCTTGACGATGTAATGCCTCATTTTGTAGAAGCTTCCAATAAACTTTTTAATGCAATCGCTGACAAAACAAGTTGGAAAATGAAATATTTCACTACTCATGAAGCAAAAAAACATTTACGTTGGCAAAAAATTCTTGAACGCAATAAAAATATAGAAATAATTTATCTGAATCTTACTCCGGTTGAGGGTTTTGATAGTTTTATGTTTCGTAAATTCAATAAAGCTAAAGGAATGCCCAGACCTCATAATGTCATGATTCCGGCAATTTTCACCGCATTACATTTGAACGCAAAAAAAATAATTCTCGTTGGTTCTGATCATACCTGGCTGCAAGAATTACACGTTGACGAAAATAATCGCGCATTGTTTTATAACGAACACTTTTACGACAAAGAAAAACAAGAAAAACAATTTGATTACAGCGGAAAGTATTACATGAAACTACACGAAATATTGGGAACAATGAGTTGTGCTTTCGCTAGTTACCATATTTTGCAGAGATATGCAAATAACAAAGAAACAGAAATCATTAACTGTACACCTGTATCGTATATTGATGCATTTAAACGAAAAAAAATATCAGAAATATTTAACTGAAAAATGAAACAATACAAAAAACCGATAGTAGTAGCCGAAATAGGTTGCAATCATAAGGGGGAACTTGAATTAGCAAAAGAACTTATTCTTTTAGCTAAATTTTGCGGTGCTGATTATGCGAAATTTCAAAAACGTAATCCAAAAGAACTCCTTACCGAAGAACAATATTATGCTCCTCACCCAAACGAAATGCATGCATATGGAAAAACCTATGGCGAACATAGGGAATTTCTCGAATTTACCGCAAAACAACATGGCGAATTAAAAGAATTTTGCGAGAAAAACGGTATTGGTTATGCAACCTCGGTCTGGGATATTACATCTGCCAAAGAAATTGCGGAATTGAATCCTGATTTTATTAAAATTCCATCGGCATGTAATAACAATTTCGAAATGCTTGAATATCTTATAAAGAATTATAAAGGATATATCCAAATTTCACTTGGCATGACAACAAAAGCTGAGGAAACAGAAATTCTTGCATTATTTGAAAAATTCTATTCTGCTAAAGACAGACTAATATTGTTTTCTTGCACATCAGGATATCCTGTTGCGTTTGAAGATGTTTCGATGCTCGAAATTGACAGGCTAAAAGATTCTTACAACGACCGTGTCAAAGAATTTGGCTTTAGCGGACATCATTTGGGTATTGCTATTGATATAGCTGCCTATACCCTAGGAGCAAGGTGGATAGAAAGACATTTTACAAAGGATCGGACATGGAAAGGAACCGACCATGCCGCTTCTTTAGAAGCTCCCGGATTGTCGAAGCTTGTGCGTGATTTAAATGCCGCATTCAAATCGCTAACATATAAACGTACAGAAATACTGGAAGTTGAAAAAATTCAAAGAGATAAACTTAAATATCGTAAAAAATGAGTATAGTTGCTTTTGTTCCAATTCGAAGTGCCAGCAAGTCTATAAAAAACAAAAATATTAAACCATTTTACGGCAAACCGTTAATTTACTGGGTACTGAATGCTTTACAAAATTCTCTTGAAGTAAATGAGGTTGTTGTTGCTTTAGATTCTGATATTTATGCAGAAATAGTTAGAAACTTTGGATTGTCAAAAATCAAAATCTACAATCGCAAACCGGAAAACGCCATTGATACAGCTTCTACCGAGTCTGTTATGCTCGAATATTTGTCAATAGCCGAATTGAATAATGATGACCTTTTTATTCTTGCTCAGGCTACTTCTCCGTTAACAATCTCTGAAGATATTGATTCTGCAGTAAGACAGTATTTATATTCTGGAAAAGATTCTCTTCTGTCTTGTGTCAAAACAAAAAGATTCTTCTGGAATGCAGACGGAATATCTGCAAATTATGACTTTCGAAATCGTCCCCGCAGACAGGATTTTAATGGAATGTTTATGGAAAATGGTGCGTTTTATATCAACAAAGTAAAAAATATTCTTGCTAACAAAAACAGATTATCCGGAACTATTGAAATATATGAAATGCCCGAATATACCGCTCTGGAACTAGACGAACCGACAGATTGGAAAATCGGAGAAATTTTAATGGCAGAAAGATTTAGACCATCTAGACCAAAAACAACAAGCATTCAACTACTCCTGTCAGATGTTGACGGAGTGCTGACCGATGGTGGCATGTATTACACCGAAAAAGGAGACGAAATTAAAAAGTTTTGCACTTCGGATGGAATCGGCTTTAAATTACTTCAGGAAAAAGGAATTAAAGTCGGAATAATAACAAGCGAGGATAGAAATCTTAACAGGAACAGGGCAAAAAAGCTGGGTCTTGATTATAATTTTCATGCACAGACAAACAAAATTGAGACAGTCCAAAAGTTATGTAAAGAATTAAATATTGGATTAGAAAATATAGCTTACATCGGTGATGATATTAACGATTTTGAATTGCTTTGCAAAGTTGGATTGGCTGCCTGTCCAGCTAATGCTGTGGCAAAAATTAAAAACATCCCCGGAATAATTCAACTTCAAACCTCCGGCGGAGAAGGTGCTGTGCGTGAATTTGCCGAAAGAATTATTGCAAACTTGTAATGTGTCCTATGAATAAATAATTTTAAAAATGATATCCCTCTTTGTTTGATGTTGAGGTTTGTTCAATAACTCTTTTTTGAAGATTAAATAGTTTCAACTTCTTATGCAAAATCGGTTTCGCGATTTAGAAAAGGCTATGTGTCTAAGGCGAGATACATTTCTTGTAGAGTTTTTTTACTAGTAAAAATTTGCTTTCTCCACATAAACAATATATCTTTGTAAAAGCTAATATAATAGCTATTAATATATAATATAATTATAACAGCTAATATGATAACTGTAATATGATAACTGAGCTCTTAAATTATTATGAAATTGCTGAGAAAATTGCAAGTGATGTAAAGAAACTACGGCTGCGCGAAAATCTTACTCAGCAAGCTTTGGCAAAGAAATCAGGGGTAAGCCTGGGCTCTCTAAAGAGATTCGAGACTAACTATGAAATTTCGTTAAAGAATCTTATACAACTCGGTCTTACTTTACGGTCAGTAGAAGGACTTTTAAAATCTTTTGAAAAGGAATCGCCACAAAGTATTGACAATATTTTAAAAGAAAAGAAGGCCATTTATTCATCACGCAAAAGAGGAAGAAAAAATGATTAAAACAGTTGACATATTAAAAGTAAAATACAATGAGATTACTGTAGGACGACTTGTGCTAAACCGTAAGAACCTTGCTGTGTTTGAATATGATATTGATTGGTTGAACTCGGGATTTTCAATTTCTCCAATTCATTTACCTCTTACTGCAGAGTCGTTTATTGCAAAGCAGAATCCTTTTAATGGTCTTTTTGGAGTATTTAACGATAGCTTACCCGATGGATGGGGAAATTTATTGTTAGATAGATTGCTAAAAGAGAAAGGAATAAATCCTCTTGAATTGTCCGTTTTAGACAGGCTTAGCATTGTTGGGAAAAATGGAATGGGGGCTCTGAGTTATGAGCCAGAGTCAATGAAACTTGATTCAAATGTGGATTTTAATCTGGATTTTTTCGCCGCCGAAACAATGAAGATACTTCAGTCTCAAGATTCGGAAGCTATAGAAACTCTTTATAAAAACAATGGTTCATCAGGTGGTGCCAGACCAAAGGTTTTGATTAAGCATGAGAATGAAGAATGGATGGTTAAATTTCGTTCATCTTTTGATCCGGAAAATATCGGAGAAATAGAATATAATTGCTCTCTTGCTGCAAAGCGAGTGGGAATAGAAATGCCTGAAACAAAATTGTTTAAAGACAAATATTTCGGAGTAAAGCTTTTTGATAGAAATGAAAACAACAGAATACATGTTCATACCGCCTCGGGTTTATTGTACGCAGATCACAGACTTCCATCATTGGATTATAATGATTTACTGAAGTTGACAAGATATATTACCGGAGATTTGACCGAAGTCGAAAAAATGTTCAGGTTGATGATTTTCAATATTTACATCGGGAATAAAGACGATCATGCAAAAAATTTCTCATTTATTTATAAAAATAATAAATGGAATTTGTCTCCAGCTTATGACCTTACACCAAATTTTGGATTTAACGGTAATCATTCTACTACTATTCTTGGCAAGGGAAACCCCGACGATAAAGATATTGTTGAGCTTGGGAAAAGACATGGCTTTGAAAAGAAAAACATTTCTTCTTTAATTGAGGATATTCGTTCTGTTGTAAGAACTTAGTTTTATGACAATGAGTTCGATGGCGAATTTTAATGTTTATTTCTATTAAACTACATCCGTTAATAACTAATCAATTTGTATCAACAATCTGCAATTACAAAATGTTATTTTCGTAAAAAGAAATTTAACACGTGAGCAGTCCGTTAAAAAAATTAGCAGGTCAAACTGCGGTATATGGCCTAAGCAGTATTCTGGGACGTTTGCTTAACTACCTTCTTGTCCCTCTTTATACTCGTTTATTCGCTCCTGAAATTTACGGAATTGTTACCGAGTTGTATGCCTATGTGACTTTCCTTTTGATTCTTCTTACTTATGGAATGGAAACCGGATTTTTCCGTTTCGCTCAGGATAAAAACATATTTGACAAAGTATATTCGTCAATATTAGTAAGCCTTTCTCTCACTTCAACATTATTTATTGCCTTACTCATTATTTTTCTAAAACCAATTGCAATTGCTCTAGATTATCAGGCAAATTCCGAATATATTCTATGGATAGGATTAATTGTTGCTCTGGATGCATTTATTTCCATTCCGTTCGCTAAACTGCGTTTACAAAACAAAGCCTGGAAGTTTGCTGTTTTAAAGCTTTTTAATATTGGCATTACTATTGGTTTGAATCTGTACTTCCTCGTACTCTGTCCAAAACTGGCTGTAACAAATCCTGATTCTTTCCTTCTTTCTGTTTATTCCCCTGCAATTGGAGTGGGATATGTCTTTATGTCTAATCTCATTGCAAATATTATAACATTGCTGATGCTCTTACCCGAAATTTTTAATGTTAAATTTTGCTTTGAAAAATCTTTGCTAAAGAAGATTATAATTTATTCCCTCCCATTATTAATTGCAGGTTTAGCCGGTATGATTAACGAAACTCTCGACAGGGTTCTGCTTAAACATCTGGTACCAGATAATTTAAATCCTATGGAACAGCTGGGAATTTACGGAGCAAATTACAAACTGGCAATTTTGATGACCTTGTTTATTCAAATGTTTAGATATGCGGCAGAACCATTCTTTTTTAACAATAAAAATGAAAGTAACGCACGGGAATTATATGCAAAAGCAACAAAATATTTCATTATCTGCGGTTTATTGATTTTCCTTGGTGTAATGTTTTATATAGATTTCATCAAATATTTTATTGACGTAGATTATCACGAAGGTCTAAAAGTTGTCCCAATTTTGCTCCTTGCAAATCTTTTTCTCGGAATATTTTTTAATTTTTCGATTTGGTACAAACTTAACGATATGACCAAATACGGAGCATATCTGGCAATATTTGGAGCAATTATTACAATAGTGTTAAATCTAATTCTAATCCCGATTTATGGCTATGTCGGTTCTGCATGGGCAACTCTAATATGCTATGTGTCAATGACCTTACTGTCATTTTATTGGGGACAAAAATATTACAAAGTTCCATATAATATTCTCAATGCTGTCTTTTACATTTTGTTCGCATTATCCCTTTATTTTTTGAGCATCTATATCCGCCCCGATTCACAAAATTTGGTATATGTGGTTAATAGCGGACTTTTTGTTGTATTTATTGCAGTTTTTTCAATTAAAGAAAAAGTGTGGCTACTTTTGAAATAAATCAAACTTTTATTGTATCCATTGCTCATATGTTCTATACAAAAATTGTTTCTTTTAATTTTGCAATCTTTAAACAAATAGGTTTTCGTTGTTTTATTATTCATTAAAAGAATTTAGTTTATATTTGCTTTTAATTAAGCATGAAATTAACAGTCTAATATGAAAACAAAAATACTTATAATCTTTTTGTTTGTATTTGTAGGGTATAATGTTTTGGGCCAGTCTAAAAACAATCCCGATAGTCTAGTAATGGTTTATGAAATAAAACAGAATTCTTTAAACTACAGAGAAAAAGCACAAGAATTATCAAAAATTGGTAACTCATATTATCAAAATCAAAACTATGCAAAATCTATTTTTTATAAAAAACAAACATTAGATATTTACAGACAACTAAATGACAAGCCAAATCAATTTGAAATACTCGAACAACTCGGAGTTCTTTATTCAATAATTAGTAATTATAACGAGTCATTAAACTACTTAATCGAAGCATTAAAAATATCTCGAGCAATTGGCGATGTAGAAAAAGAATATGCTGTATTATTAAACATTGGAACAACACATATTGAAGCAACAAACTATAAAAAAGGACTTGATTATCTTATAAAATGTAAAGAATACTATGAACAAGCCCCTGAGCAAAATTATGAATACAAGTTTGCTGTTTACACCAACCTTGGTGTTGTTTATCAGTACTTTAGTGAGTCGGACAGTGCACAATTTTATTACTTAAAGGCTCTCGAAATATGTAAAGAATCGGAACAACCAAATGTTGCCGGGGTGTTAATAAATCTTGCTGATTTGTACGTCGTAAAGGATTCGTTAGATATAGCAGAAAAATACTATATACAAGCAGGCGAAAAATTTATGAAGGCTAATGACATGCTGGGATATTGGCACACAAAATATGCAATGGCTAGATTGTCTTTAGTGAGAGGACACTATTCAGAAGCATTAAACAAATACCTAGATTTGATTGAGACCTTTACGGAAGTTTCGGATCTAGCATATTTAAGTATGACTTACAAAGATCTAAGTGTTGTTTATCAAAATCTGAATAATGACAGGCAAGCTTTAGAATGCTTTAAAGAACATACCTCTATAAAAGATAGTATTGCAAGCGGAGACATTCTTATTAAGATGGAACAACTAGAAATGCAATACGAAATAGATCGTCTTGAAAAAGAGAATGAGCTTAATTTAAAAATAATGAATAAGGAAAAAACTCTTATTATTTTAAGATGGTATATCATTTCCGGAATACTTTTTATAATACTTCTATTTGTAATTCTTTTACTTACCAGGCACAGAATAAAAAAAAGATTATTAGAGGTTGAATTAAAAAATTCTCATTTGGAACAAAACCTTCTCGAAGAAGAAGTAGATTATCATAAAAAGGAATTAGAAAATTTCGCATTACATATTGTCCATAAAAATAATCTGCTTTTAACTTTAAAAAACGAACTGTCTGAATTAAAGGGAATTGAAGGGGCAGAAAAAATAAGTAAAATCAAAAGTCTTTCTTCCACAATCAACCAAGCTCTAAAATTGAGTAATGACGTTGAAAAACTTCAGCAAAGAATAGACGAAGTCCACTCACAGTTTCTTAAAAAACTACATAACAGATTCCCTAGTCTTACCGAAAAAGATAAGCGATTATGCGTAATGTTAAAGCTTGACCTGTCCTCAAAGGAAATCTCTGTTTTAAATAATATTTCCGAACATGCCATAATGATGGCAAGATACAGATTAAGAAGAAAAATGGGAATTAATGCCGAAGACAATCTGGTTGATTTTTTACAAAAGATTTAAATGACCTTTGTATATAGCAACAATTCGTAACCCTCTGTTTATCAGTATCATTATTTTTTTTCTGTAAAGTTTTAGCCCGATTTACAGCAAAATTCAAATCAACTTGTATATTTTTCGAAAGACCATTAAATATTGTTTAATCAATCTGCTTAATATTTTTGCTTCCGAAAACAATTATAATAATGCAGAAATTTCGAACAACGACTTCCCTAAATACCAACATTTTGTTGAGTACTGTTTTTTGTTTTTTATTCTTTGTTAGGCATATTATAATTGCTATTCCAAGAGGTTTAAATACTCTACCAAAGTACTGTAGTGATGAAGAATTAATTAGTCAATGCCATATTGATAAATCTTTCGGCTATCTCAAAAGTTCTAATTCTCTCACTAACTCAGTAAATGTCTCTTCTACAGATTCAAATTGGCCGAGATTCTGAAGCTGCAGTAAAAAGGTTTGAGTAAAACTTCTTTATTAAAAAACCGAATAAATTATTCGGTTTTTTTGTTATAGTTTAATTCAGATTCTCAATGATTTTCAAACTGTATATATCCCTTATGTCATACGTGCCTGATTTTGAGTGTTTTACATTTTTGCGTGTATATTTAATCTTTTATAAAACTGCCGCGATTTCTTCTCTTGTATATATAGTGAAAAGCATTTATTAATGTTTCTGCTTAATATGACAGTATTTTTGTATTATCAAATCAAAAGTATTGACTGATATGAACAACTCTAAACCAATTTCAAAAGAAAAAGAGATTTATTTTGTTAAAAAAAACTTCTCGCTTTATATTTTAATATTAGCAACATTGATTACTCCAAGCATAGCCGGTTATTCTCAAACAACGGTTACAATCGGTAGCGGAACGAACTCACAAGCACAACCATTTAATGCATTTTACGGTTATGGCCGCAGTGCCTCCATTTTTACCTCAGATCAAGTCACAAGTTTTGGAACAATTACTCATCTCGGATGGTACGTAGCAACATCGCAAGCTTTTTCAATTCCGGTAAAAATATATTTAAAAGAAACTTCATTAACAACATTTACTGCTACTACTTGGGCAAATCTTACTTTAGATGCTACCCTCGTATATGATGGTAATGTTTCTTTCAGCTCAACCGGTTGGTTTACCATTGATATAAGCGATTATTTATATTCGTCCACAAATCTAATGGTTTTGTGTGAGGTAAATTATGGAGGTGGGGGAACGTTTAGCTATCCTGCTTTTAGATACTCTTCAGCTTCAAACAAGCATATAGCTTTTGCGCAAGATAACACAGCACCAACAGGAAATGGAACTGTAAATGCTAACAGACCAAATATTCAAATTACAATTGTAGATTGCACTATGGTAGGAGGCACTGCAACTGCAACTGATAACACAATTAATTTTGGAGAAAGCACCTCAGTTAACTGTTCTGGTTATTCCTCATCGGGTTCAGAATTGCAATGGGAGCAGTCAGTAGATGGTGCTACTGGTTGGACAAATGTTACCGGAGGAAGCGGAGCCACAACAGCTACTTATACAACACCAAATTTATCCGAAACAACTTATTATAGACTAAAAGTCATAGATGAGAATGATGAGGACTGTTATGAATATTCATCTGCCTCTTGTATTACCGTTGTTTGTGGGGTTAATGGTGGTACTGCCGTAGCAGATGATTCGGAAATTTACATGGGCGAAAGCACTGAAATTTCTTGTACTGGCTATACATTATCCGGAACTAGTTTGCAGTGGCAACAGTCTGCAAATGGAACTACCGGCTGGGAAAATGTTGTAGGAGGAAGCGGAGCTACAACAAATACTTACGAAACTGCAACTCTTTCTTCTCAAACCTATTTTTGTATGGCTGTTAATGATGGAGTTTGCACTTCATATTCTAATGTGGTATCTATAAATACAGTATGCAGTGTTACAGATGGTGGAACAGCAACAGCGGTTTCGTCTTCTATCCCAATGGGCGAGACTACTGTTATTAATTGTGTGGGCTATTCAATTAGTGCAACACAGTTTCAATGGCAACAATCTCCAAACGGAACCAATTCGTGGACTAATGTTACCGGTGGTATAGGGGCATATACCGATTCTTATACCACTGGAGCTTTAACTGTTGATACATATTATAGAGTAATTGTTAGCGATGGATATTGTAGTGCTTATTCTAGTGTAGAATATGTGCAAGCAACTCTATCAAATGATGAATGTGCTAATGCAATATTGTTAAATGTTAATGATGCGTGCTCTTATGAAATATTTAATAATACCGGTGCAACTATTTCATCCGGAATTCCGGCTCCCGGTTGCGCAGGATCAATTTATAAAGATATATGGTGTAAGTTTGTTGTTCCGGAAAATGGACATGTCGAGATTAGTACTCAACTTGGAAGTGTAAATGATATGGCAATGGCAATTTATTCGGGAACATGTGGTAGCCTCACATTAATTGAATGCGTCGATGACTCTTATGGTGGAATGCCGATAATTAATCGACCCGGACTAACTCCGGGCGAAACCATATATATTAGATTATGGGAATATGGAGGAAATGCAGAAGGGACATTTGGAATCTGCATTTCTATTCCTGCACCAATTGCTCCGGATGAGTGTGTTGATGCAATAGAATTAACGGTCGGTTCGGTATGCGAATACTTTATTTTTGATAATACAGGTTGTACTGAATCATCCGGCGTTAGCAATCCTGATTGTGGTACATCAAATCATTATTATGATGTGTGGTTCAAATGTGAAATCCCCGAATCGGGAAACGTGAGAATTAGTACTACTGAGATAACTGGCAGTACTTTAACAGACTGTGCTATGGCTGTATATTCAGGAACTTGTGGCTCATTAACTCAAATAGCGTGTAATAATGACTATGTTTATATTATGAACAGAATGCCACTTATAGATATTTATGATGAAACACCAGGTAGTACTATATATATTAGATTTTGGGATATCGTTACATCAGGTAAAACTAACGGTAGAGATGAGGGTGTGTGTAAAATTTGTGTTTATGAACTACCAGGTGCGTTAAGCTGTGTCTCATCAATAGTTCCGGAAGATTTATGTGAAAATGCCCCGATGATTTCCTCTTTGGATGGATACTGTGGAAATACAAGTGCAACATATAATCCCGAAGCACCAGGCAACCTATCGGTACTTTTTTGTGGTTCAATAGAAAACAACTCTTGGTTGACATTTACTGCTTCAGAAGAAATAGTTCAACTTAATATTTATGTAAGCAATTGCTATAGTGATTCACATTCTTGGGGATATCCAACTTCAGGGGTGCAAATGCAAGTATATGGAACATCTGATTGCAGCACATTTAGTGCTTATTCAGAATGCTGGTTTCCCGGAATACCAACAAGTGGATTTCTAACTGCTGAAGGATTAACTCCCGGCGAAACTTATTATTTAATGATTGACGGCGTTTATGGTGATAACTGTGATTATATTATTGGTGCCTCCGAAGGAACTATTATATTGCCTGTATTATATAAAAGTATTAAAGCTGTTTGTAAGGACGATTATGTAGAAATCGAATGGGTTACTTCCAGCGAGAAAAATTGTCATAAATTTGAAATACAAAAATCTTATAATGCAAAAGACTTTTGGACAATAAGCACAACTTTTGGAGCAGGAAATTCATTATTAGAATCATATTACTCATTTTTTGATTATGATTTGCTAACTGATAAAAGTGATAAATTATACTACAGAATAAAGCAAATTGATTATGATGGAAAAGTAAACTATTCTAAAACAATTACTGCGAGTTGCTATCAGTATGTTAATTACAATATCAGCATTTATCCTAATCCTTCTTCCTTCTATTTCTGTTTGAACTTTACAAATTGTGATAATTTACCTCAAAAAATAGAAATTTGCGAACTGTCCGGCTCTGTTATTTTAACAAAAAATATTGAAAGTGATGATAATTACATCATTTGCTTCGAAAATGAAGCTGAAATTAAGCCCGGCTATTATTTGGTTAATAATTACTTTGGTTCAAATATAGTCGTTTTAAAACTGATAAAAGTTTAAATGGTTTTCTCTTTAAGTAATTGAACCATATTCTCCATTGTAAAAACCCTATCATTCTTATTCTGTACAAATAAAAATTAATCTCTATTTTTATCACATTACACCTTTTGAATCATTTTATTTCTCTTTGGGTTTATTTGTATCTTATGTAAATTGAATTTACGGCACCTATTATTAATAAAAAATTTCCTCAGTTTCTATAAAATTGCTAATATTGTAAGTTTTTACTAATGCGTAATCTATTAGAATAAATGAAAATTAAAATTGTAAATAAATCAAAACATAATTTGCCGGGGTATAGCACAGAATACTCGGCCGGAATGGATTTACGTGCCAATCTTGATGAGCCTATAATATTAAAACCTCTGGAGCGCAAACTTATTCCAACCGGATTATTTATTGAGTTACCTGCGGGATACGAAGCGCAGATACGTCCAAGAAGCGGATTGGCTGTTAAACATGGTCTGACGGTTTTAAATACTCCGGGAACTATTGATGCTGACTACCGGGGCGAAATCGGTGTAATTCTAATAAATTTATCCGATAAGGATTTTGCTGTTGAAGATGGTGAAAGAATTTGTCAAATGGTAATAGCAAAACACGAACAAGCAGATTGGGAACCTGTTGAAATTCTGAATGAATCAGATAGAGGCGCCGGAGGTTTTGGACATACAGGAATAAAATAATAATTTGATAATATAGTTACTTAACTTTTAAAACCAAACACTATGAATTTTTTCGACACTAACAGTTTTTTCATTGACGAAAAAGTGAAATTACTACAATTTGAAAATGAATACAAAGTTTATAACGACCAAGCTGAATTTATTGGCTCTATAAAACAAAAATTGTCGGGAGGCGATAAGTTTTTAAGGCTACTTCTCAATAAATCAATGCTTCCATTTCATTTAGAAATCCGAAATGCACAAGAACAGTTAGAGGCTACCATTTCGAGAGGCTGGACATTTTTTATGTCAAAAATTGTAATTGCTGACGGTCAATCTATGCCCATTGGACGTGTTGAACAAAAATTCACGTTATTAAAACCTCAGTTTAAAATTTTTGACAATAATAACAATCAGATTGGAGGTATTTCGGGCGATTGGAGAGCTTGGAATTTTTTTATTACCGATGCTAACGGACAACAAATTGGTACTATTTCGAAAAAATGGGCAGGTGTAGCAAAAGAATTGTTTACAACAGCTGACAAGTATAATGTACAATTAAATGCAATCAATATTAGCAGAGAACAAAAAATGGCTATTCTGGCAAGTGCTATAACAATTGATATGGTTTTAAAAGAAAGTAAATAATTTGAATCAAAGCAATAATAGATGAAAATAATAATCCCAATGGCAGGTATGGGTACCCGCATGAGGCCCCACACCCTTACAATACCTAAACCCCTTATTGTATTAGCAGGCAAATCTATTGTTCAAAGATTGGTTGAAGGTATATCAAAAGTGTGTGCAGAGCCAATTGATGAAATAGGATTTGTAATAGGCAATTTTGGCGAAAAAGTAGAAAAAAGCCTTGTGAAAATTGCAGCAAGTGTTGGAGCAAATGCTAAAATATATTACCAAGAACAAGCTTTGGGTACTGCCCATGCTGTGTGGTGCGCTGCAGAATCTCTTTCGGGTAAGACAGTAGTTGCTTTTGCTGACACCTTATTCTTTGCAGATTTTAAAATTGATGAAAATACCGATAGCATAATTTGGGTACAAAAAGTTAAAAATCCTCAGTCTTATGGTGTTGTTACAACAGATCCATCTGGGTTAATCTCGGGATTTGTTGAAAAACCTGCCGAATTTGTGTCAGACCTTGCAATAATCGGAATTTATTATTTTAAAGAAGGGGAAAAACTCAAAAAGGAACTAAATTACATTATTGACAATAAGATAATAAAAAGCGGAGAATTTCAACTTACTACTGCTTTAGAGAATTTACGCAATAAAGGTCTTAAATTTTTACCGGGCGAAGTTGAAGAATGGCTCGATTGCGGGAATAAAGATATTACTGTAAATACACACAAAAGAATATTGGCTAAAGTGCCGGAAGCTTCTTATTTGTCAAAATCGTCTGAAATAAAAGATTCTACAATAATTCAACCTTGCTTTATTGGAAATGATGTTAAAATTTCGAATTCTGTGATTGGTCCTTTTGTATCAGTTGGCGAAAAATCAATAATTTCAAATAGTATTATTAAAAACACTATTATTCAGAATCAAACGGAAATAGATAGTATTTGTGTTCACAATTCAATTATCGGAAGCAACACGAAAATATCGGGAAAACCTTTTGATGTGAGCATTGGCGATTATAATATTATTGAAATGTAATGACAAAACCATTACTACAAATATTAAGATTTATTATTTTCTCTTTTTTAGGGTTATCTCTCTTATCTTGTTCTATTAATAACAAACATACCAAACCGAATACCGATAAAGATCCCCGAATAAAAAACTTTAATTTTAATTTTTATTTCCTGGAGGCAAACAAACAAAAAATACTTGGGAACTTTGAAGAAGCCTTACAAAATTATCAGATGGCTTTAAAAATTGATGAAACACAAGCCTCGGTATATTTTGAAATTGCAGGGATTTTAAATTTAGGCAGGGATTATTCCGGAGCCCTTAAATATGCTATAAAAGCTGTCGAAATTGATAAAACAAAAAATAAATATTACCTGTTATTACTTGCTGTAGTTTATCAAAACAACAATCTATTTGATGATGCGATAAAAACATACAACAGTATTTTAAAACTCGAACCAACAAATATTTATTATTATTTTGAACTTTCAGATATTTTCATCAAGCAAAACAAACCTGAAGAAGCAATTAAGATTCTTAACAAAGCCGAACAACATTTTGGTATTGTGGATTATATTTCTCTCGAAAAAGAAAAATGTTATCATCTTTTAAAAGACAATCAAAGTGCCTTGAAAGAAATAATGAAACTTTCAACAGCTTTTCCCGAAAATCAACGATTTAAAACAATTTTGGCGGAATCTTATATCAATGTTCGTGATTATTCATCAGCTAAGAAAATTTTTGAAGAGCTGGAAAAATCTGAAATTAACGAAGGCATTATTTATTTTTCAATGGCTGACTTCTACAGACTTATAAAAGATTACGACAAAATGTTTTCTTTACTTGAACTCGGATTTGTAAAAGAAGATGTAGAGCCGGAAATAAAAATAAAAATGACATTATCTCTACTTGATAATTACGGCAGCGACCCTTTTTTTATTACCAGAATTGATAAATTATTGCGCATCCTTACTTCATCATATCCTGAAAACCTAACCATTCGTGCATTAAATTCTGATTTCTTTATTTTTAAAGAAGACTACAAATCGGCACAAAATGAATATAATTTTATTCTCAGCAGAGATAAAAATAAATACGAAATATGGAAGCAGGCTTTATATGTTGACTATCTTCTCTTTGATATGCAAAGTATGTATAAAAGGTCTAAAGAAGCAACCGAATTATATCCAAATGTTCTAGAGTTTTACCGGTATTATATCATTTCCGCATATTCGACAGGACAATACAATGATGTAATAACGGCTGTTGATTATGCATCCATATTGTCGGTATCTGATCAGGTTTTGCTGATTGAGTTTTTAAATATGCAAGCTGATTCATATCACAAATTAGGTCAGCATCATAAGTCTGATTCGGTTTTTGATCTTATTTTATACAAAGATGCTGAAAACTTAGGGGCTTTAAATAATTACAGTTACTTCTTGGCAATTAGAAACGAAAAAATTGAAAAGGCTCTTGAAATGAGTACAAAATTAGTTGAGCTTTCGGGCAGTATCCCAAATTATCTTGATACTCACGCCTGGGTTTTATTCAAAAATGAAGAATACGACAAGGCTTTAAATTATATTAATATGGCAATTGAACTCGATAGCACAAATGCTGTTTACTATGAACATAAGGGAGATATCTTATATAAAGCCGGAGATACAGAGCAGGCTCTCCAAAATTGGATTTCTGCATCTGAAAAAGGCAAGGGCTCTGATTTATTGGAACAGAAAATTAAACAAAAAAAATACATAGAATAAATTTTGAAGAAATCGAAAATCATATTATTGTTTTTTATCCTGTTATATACTATTACTTGTATAGTCTCTTGTAAAGTTGTTTTTGTTAACAGAGGCAAAAGCGAAAATATTAGACCAAATAAATTGTACAAATACCTTGAAGAAAATAAATTTGAGTTCAACAATTTAACACTGAAATTTTCTGCTGAAATTTTTTCGGCGGAATCGTCAGAGACTTTTAGCGGAATCATCAGAATGCAAAAAGACAGTATTATCTGGATAAGTTTAAGATCATATAATATAGAAGGGGCTAGAATATGTATTACTCAAGATAGTGTTAAATATCTTAATAGGCTTGATAACACTTATTATTTGGGAGATTTTAGCTTTTTTACGGATAAATTCCAAATTGACCTAGATTACAATGCAATAGAGTCTATACTGACAAACAACTTTTTTTTCTACCCCGAAACTGTTGACACCCTTAAATCTGTTGCAAATTTCAAACCTTGTGACGATTCTTCTTTTTATTGCATGAGCTCAATTTCTCAACGTAAATACACTCGCTACTATGTTGATGACAAACGTCCAAACAGATGGGAACGCAAATTAGATAAAGAAACCGCTGACACTATTGATAACAATTTAAAATACGAGTCAAATGAGTTTGTTTTTCAAATTGTTAAAGTTTATCCTGAATTGTTTCGTGTAAGTGATATGTATATCGAAAATTACATTCAACAACAATCTCTGTACATTTTTTATGACAAATTAACTAAATGTGGACATCAATTTTTCCCATATATAATGTCAATTGAATTATTTACTCCTCTATTTGAGACAAAACTTGTTATTACCATTGAATCTGTTACAATAAATTCTGAATCAATGAGTTATCCTTTTAAAATAGCTGATAAATATACAGAACTTACAATACAATGACCATGACTAAGATAGTTCCCATATTACTGTTATTGATTCTTACAACCTTGTTTTCTTATGGACAAAGCAAATCTGAATTGGAAAAGAAAAAGAAAAAAACTCAAGACGACATAAATTACACTAACAAATTATTAAAAGAAACTCAAGAGAATCAAAACGCAACATATAACAATCTATTATTATTAAACAAAAATATCAATTCGCGACAAGAATTAATTTCAGATATAAGTTCTGAATTAACTTATACAGAACAACAAATAAAAGATTTGGAATTGCTGATTTCTATAATGACTGAAGATTTGGAAACCCTAAGAAAGGATTATGCAGAAATGATAAGAATTGCATGGAAAAATCAAAATAAATACAATACAATTATGTTTATCCTTGCTGCTGAAGATTTTAATCAAACTTATCTTAGGTTAAAATACATGCAGCAATTAGCCGAATTTCGAAAAAAACAATTTAAGGCAATAAATTCTTTGCAATCAATCCTTAAAATTCAGATACAAAAACTACAGGAAGTTAAGGCTCATAAATCAAGCCTACTCGAAGATGAACAAAAAGAACAGAAAAATTTATTGAAGGAGCAAAAAGAAAAAGAGAAAAACCTCAATAAGCTAAAAAGTAAGGAGCAGGAGCTAAAAAAGAATTTGCAGGAACAACAAAAACAAATGGCTCAGGTACAGAAAGAAATAGAAAAATTAATTGCCGAGGAAACCAAAAAAACATCTGGTTCTACAACCGGCAAATATGAGCTTACCCCTTCCGAAAAAATTGTAAGTACTAATTTCGGTAACAATAAAGGCAAATTACCTTGGCCTGTTGACAGGGGGGTCATTGTCAGTAACTTCGGCAAACAATATCATCCGGTATTAACAAATGTTGAAATAGACAATAAAGGTATTGATATCTCGACTATGGCCGGAACCGATGCAAGAAGTATTTTTGATGGAGAGGTAAGGAAGGTTTTCTCTGTACCCGGCGCTCAAAATGCTGTAATTATAAGACATGGAGAATATTTGAGTGTATATACCCATTTAGACAACGTATATGTTAGTGTAGGTGATATGGTAATAACAAAACAAGCCATAGGAAAAATTCACACAGATAAAACAGAAAATAAAACAATTCTTCACTTTGAAATATGGAAAGGTAGTACTGTTGTTAATCCAACAGGATGGATAGCAAAATAAGATGAAAGAACCATATAATATATTGCTCGACAAACTCGATGCTTTTATTAAAAAGTATTATATAAATAAAATTCTTCGCGGTATTATTTTGTCAATCAGCATCTACCTTGCCTGGTATCTTATTATTGTTTTGGCTGAATATTGGGGACGGTTTTCATCGCCTTTTCGTACGATATTGTTTTTTATCACTGCTATTTGTTTTGTATCAGTTTTTGTCAGTATGATTTTAATTCCGGTTCTTAATCTTTTCAAAATTGGCCGAATTATTAATTATAAACAAGCAAGCCAGATTATTGGTAATCATTTCCCCGAGATTGCAGACAAATTACAAAATACATTAGAATTAAAAGATTTGGCATTACAAAACAACGAAGTTAATGACATTGTTATTGCGAGTATAAATCAACGAACACAAAACCTAACACCTGTACCTTTTGTGTCGGCAATAAAATTAAACAAAAACATTAAATATTTAAAATATCTAATCCCTGTTTCTTTAATAACAATTCTGATTTTTTTATTATGGCCTGGAATAATGACTGAGGCAACAGAAAGAATTATTAATTTCAACAAACACTACATTGCCCCTGCTCCTTTTTCATTTACTATTCTTAATGACACAATGCAGGTAAAGAAAGGTGAAGATTTTACTGTTAGAATTAAGGCTGCCGGACAATACTCTCCTGATCAAGTTATTCTAAGATACTCCGGAAATGATTTCTATATGGAAAAAGAGTCAGCAGAAGTCTTTACATATAAATTTAAAAATTTAAACAACGATATTAAGTTTTCTCTTCATGCATTGGATATTTCTTCTCCTGAATATAAAATAGATGTTCTCCCCGGGCCAGTTATTATAGATTTTGAAGTAATAGTTAAAGCTCCCTACTATACAAATATTGAAGAAAAAAAATATAGAAATTCTGGTGATATAAATGTCCCTATTGGCTCAGAAGTCTTCTGGACATTTAATACTTCAAATCTTAATTCTTTGAAAATCAAATTCGACACTATTACAATCCCTGCTATAAAAAACGAATCAAGCTTTAGTTTAAAAAGAAAAATCATCAAATCCGAATTGTATAATATTTTAATCTCAAATGAATTTTTTACGGAAAACACGGGTATAAGCTACCAAATAAATGTTATCCCTGATTTGTTTCCATCCGTGCGAGTAAAAAACATAATTGACTCTACCGACTTTTCGGTAATCTATTATAATGGATTTATTGAAGACGATTATGGCTTTTCAAATCTCACTTTTAATTGTATTCCGGGCGAAAAAAGCGATACTTTAATTAGTATTAATATTCCTTATTCAAAATCTATCAATTCTCAGGATTTTTATTTCGCTTTTGATTTCTCGACATTAGACGTTAAAGGTCGTAATGTGAGTTACTATTTTGAAGTTGCAGACAATGACAGAATTAATGGAGTTAAAAAAACCAGATCTGCTGTAATGGAATTTATTGTTCCAACTGCTGAAGACTTACAAAAATTGACTGATGAGGCTAATCGCAGTTCCGAAGAAAAAATGGATGAAGCTAAAGATATTAGTTCGCAAATAAGAAAAGATATTGAAGAACTTCAAAAGAAGCTTATTAATGAACACTTATCTCCCTACGAAAGAAATCAAATGTTACAACAAATTTTTGATTCTCAAACAAAGCTGGAAAATTTGATGAACGACATTCAGAAAGAACAAAATTCGTTGCAACAGTTTAAGGAACAGTTTTCAAAAACTGAAGAATTGTTGCAAAAACAACAACAAATTAATGAACTTTTTGAAAACATTATGGACGAAGAGATGAAAAAGCTTATGGAAGAGCTTCAAAAATTGATGGAAAACTTTGATAAGGACAAGTTTTTCGAAATTGCAGAAAACATGAAATTCAATTCTGAAGAAATGGAAAAACAAATGGACAACACCATTGAGCTTCTAAAGAAAACAGAGGTTGAAGAAAGACTAAAAAACACCGTAAAGGAACTAGAAGAATTGGCAAAAGAACACTCTGAATTGTCTGAAAACACAAAAGATAAAAAGAGTTCGAAAGAAGAACTCCTTCAGAAACAACAAGAACATGAAAAAAAGTTTGATGAATTGATGAAAGAGTATGATAAAACACTTGAAAAAAATGCAGAATTAAAAGAGCCTTTGGATTTGAAAGATTACAAAGAAGAAATGGAAGAAATTTCAAAAACATTTGAGCAATCCAAACAAGAACTAAATGAAAACAAAAGTTCTAAAGCTTCTAAATCACAAAAGCAAAACTCACAAAATATGCAAAACATGGCAGAACAAATGAGCTCTGATATGGAATCTCAAGAAATGCAAGCCATGCAGGAAAATATTGAAGACATACGGCAGGTGGTGGAAAATCTGATAACTTTTTCATATGACCAAGAAGACATTTTATTACAACAAAAGAGTCTGGTTAATCGAGATCCTAAGTTTAAAGAATCTATTGTTAAACAAAAAAACACATTTGATAATTTTAAAATTATTCGGGATTCATTAAATGCTATGTCCGCAAGAATACCGGAGCTTGGTCCGCTGGTAAACAAAGAAATTACGGAAATCTATAAAAATCTGAACATTATAATGGAAGAAATGGGTGAAAATCGTCGCTACCTAGTTGAAGCCTCCCAACAATCTGTTATGACTTCCGCTAATAATCTCGCACTTCTGCTTCTGGAACTAATGGAACAGATGCAACAACAAATGTCTATGCAAATGAAAGGAGAAGGACAGTGCAATAATTGTAAAAATACCGGACAAGGTAAGCCCGGACAGATGAGAGATTTGCAGGACGGCATGAAGCAACAAATGCAAGATATGATAAATCAAATGAAAGATGGTGGTAAAAATCCGGGAGGACAACAAAGTGAACAACTTGCAAAAATGCTTATACAACAGGAATTGATGCAACAAATGCTCAACGACTTAATGAATAGTGGTATAAGTCCGGAATCTGCGAAAATATTAAATGATATAAACAGAATGATGGAACAAAATTTAAGTGATATCATCAATGGAAATATTACTCCTACAACAATAAATCGTCAGGAACAAATTTTAACCAGACTATTACAAGCAGAAAATAGCGAAAGAGAACGGGAAATAGACAACAAACGAAAATCTAATGAGGCAAAAGATTATAAGTTGAGCAATCCTGATAAGGCATTTAAAGAAAAGGAAAAAGAAATACGATTCAATGAATTGTTGCAACTGTCAAATTTAAAATTGAATTCATTTTATAACAACAAGTATAAAGATTATTTAAAGAATCTAAATAAAGAATAAGATGGCTGTTATTTTTTTTAATGAAGATGTCCCAAAACCAAAACTAAAGTTCACTATTCTTAAAAAGTGGATAATGTCTGAGATTGAACTACGTGGCTTCAAGGCAGGAAATATAAATTATATCTTTTGTTCGGACGAGTTTCTTTTGGAAATGAATAAAAAACATTTGAACCATGATTTTTATACCGATATCATAACCTTCAACTACTGCGAAGGAGAAATTATTTCCGGAGATATGTATATAAGTATTGACAGAATAAAGGAAAACTCTTTACTCTTAGGAACGTCTGAATCAGAATATTACAGAGTTATTATTCATGGAGTGCTGCATCTTTGTGGTTATAATGATGATACTTTAGAAGAAACTCAAGAAATGCGAAAACAAGAAGATGATTCTTTGCTTAGATTGAAAATATATTAGTTTTGAGAATTCTGCTTAAATTTTATTGCTGTATTATAGTAATAATCTGCTTTCTCAAAATTACCGATTTCTCTGTAGTAGTTACTTAATGTCATACCGATATTAAAATTACCATTAAATTTATCAAAAGCAATACCCCAGTTTTCTACTGCTTTTATGGTATCCCCCGATAGAAGGTAATAATTCCCTTTTTCAACAAACGGTGCGTCCAAGGATGGATTTACTCCTATTTCAATATCAACAACCTTAATTGCATTTAAATAATCATGAACAGAAAGGAAATACTTTTTAATATCATCCAGCACTGCTTTATTCAAATTTTGCATTTTCAGGTTTTCAACCGCTAATACATAATATTTTGTCGCCATAGCTGTATCACCCAATTCAAAATGAGATTTTGCACTAAAGACATAAGCTTTGTCAAGTTCTTTATCTTTATAATTATGATTTTTATTTAAATAATCATAAAGATCTTGTATTGATTTGTTGTAGTTACCTAAATGATAATTTGCTATCCCTCTGTTTAAATAAGCTGCGGCAATGGTTGAATCAACCTCTAAACATTTTGTTAATTGCTTTTCTGCCAATGAATAATCTTTATACAAAATCATGTTTATATATCCTAAGTTATACCAAGGATTTGAATATGTTGAGTCAATCAAAAGTGATTGATTAAAATGCTTAATCGCAAGTTCAATCTGACTTCTGTAATTGGTCAAAGGAATGTTTTGCTTTATAGCATTATAAACTTCACCTATAAGCAAATTCCCATAAAGTGTATTAGCCTTTGCAGAATTTTCGAGATATTCAATATCATGAGAAAATAGTGTTTTCCTGTCTTTCCAGTCACCATTTCTATTCATGCTAATTAAAGTATTGGGCAATACAATTATCAAAACAATAATAATAGAATTGATTCTCATTGATTTGCTGAATGAATTTTCAAGAGATACCTTTAAAATGCGAAATATAATAAAAGTAACAACTATAGCAAAACCAACGCTGGGTGTAAAAAGCATACGTTCTGCAATTATCCCTGTCAATGGAAAAAAGGTATTTGCAAATGGGAGAATTGCAATAAAATAAAATAAAATTCCAAATGATAGCAGCGATCTTTTGTTAAAACCACGAAAAGCAATAAATAAAAATAGCAGATTAACTACTAAGGATATCAAGACAATCGGGTTCGTTATTCCGACAGCCGGAATCATACTATAGCCATAGTAAAACCTTAAAGGATGTGGTATTATTAACAATTTAGCGTAATATCCTAAACTATAAATTGCCAAAGCCGCTTTGTCGGTTAAAGAACTTCCCTGATCGAAAGAAGGGTTTTGCCATTTGTAAACAGGTGCGTTAGTTTCAGGCATTGATTGTTTTGGAACATAATATGTAACAAATAAAATTACCCCACTTATAATTACAAAAGCCACAATTGATATGACAACTTTTTTCGATAAATTTTCAAACCATTTGATTTCAACGATTGACTTAGCATTGTCAGGCAGTAAAGTAATTAATAATAAAATCATTGATAAAAATCCGAAGAAATAAGAATTTCCGACAATAATAACTAATAGAAGTATCAAACTTGTTCCCCACAATACTAAATTTCTCGTAGATAATTTTATCCTTTTATCTGACTTCTTTCTACAATACAGTACAATTA
Organism: Bacteroidota bacterium; assembly: GCA_029558535.1. Lineage (GTDB taxonomy): Bacteria > Bacteroidota > Bacteroidia > Bacteroidales > ML635J-15 > Bact-19. The sequence goes on from JAKQEK010000262.1 coordinate 31,048, forward strand.
AATAGTTTATAATAAATACGCCCCATGCAATAAATGCGTTTAACACAGGGTCTGTCTCTTTATATAGAAACTTTATCCCTTCTTTCCCTTTCCAAATATTAAGATACGGGCATAAAACTAAAAACAGTATTACCCAAATAAAAAGTAATATTGTTAAAATCGTTGTTTTGTCAGATAATTTTGGTAAATTTTTGCCATTAATTTCAAACTTAGAAAATAACTTAATATCTGTATTAAAAAATATAATTATTAATGGTATTAATATAACGAAAATAACTGCTGATTCCTTTGCTAAAAATGCTAACGAAAGCATTATTACAGATAATATCAATGGCAATATTTTTCGAGATTGAAAATATTTTAAAGAAAAAATAGTTGCCAATAACCCGAAAATCAAACTAATAATTTCTTCTCTGTTTTTTAAACTTAATACAACCTCTGTATGTATTGCATGTGTTTGAAAAATCAACACAATAAGAAAAGAAATCCATAAATAGTTCTGTGGATATTTTTTCTCAAACAAAATATTCAAAAAATAAAACAACAAACTGCAACAAATAATATAATATACGATATTAAAAAAATGTGCTGTATGCGGATTGCTCCCAAAGAATTCATATTCAATCGCATATATAGCAATTGTTAATGGTCTGTAACCAAAATATTGTTCATCTCTAGTATTATATCGTGAAGTAAAAATTTCGGGTATACCGGCTATCCCCTTTTGAACAAGTTCATGATTTTCATAAACATAATCGTCATCAATATTAAAATCATTATTTACAGACTGTCCATAAAGTAAAAAGCCTAAAACCGCAATAACAAAATAATATATATACTTGTTGGATTTTAATTGATTTGAAGTCTGTTTAACTTTCTTTGATGACACTTGCATTGTTTTTGGGAGTAAAAATAATCTAAAAAAGCAGATTTTTAAAATTTTTCAAATAATTATCAAATTATTAATATCACAATAATCCCTTAAAACAAAGCATATCAAAGGTATTTCAATGATTTTAAATTTATCTCGGAAAAAAAGTAAAAAAAGTTTTGGTAGGAATAAAAATGTAATTATTTTTGCAGTCCCAAAATGAATGGGTAAAAGGATAAACCTTTAATAAAAGTTCTTTGATTTAATAGCAAGTAGCACACAGAAAACAACAGGAAAACAA
>JAKQEK010000277.1 GCA_029558535.1 Bacteroidota bacterium
GGGAAAGAATCGCCAGCCGGAGTACTCGAGCAATTTGTTGATTTTGATTCTAGCATTGGCTTCTTTGTCGGACACGTCGGTTCCTTTTTCAACTGCGCAGAATGGATTGGGAGATTATTAAGATGATCATTAGATGTAAGACTTTACTCCAACTAACAACAGTTATGCAGCCCAACACGCTTTCTGTCCTGCAAAACAACATCAGATGAAACTGCTAAATCGACAGGCGGCGAAGGTCGGGTGAACACCTGTGTTAGCATTTACTTCCTCTATAATCGGAAAAGATACTTTAGTACATTCATAAATATTCATTATTTATTATCCTTTTTTGGCGGTTCGGGTGGTGGAGGTGGTGGGGGTGGTCTATACCCTTTTTTGCCATCTGATGGTTGAGGATTAGAAGGTTTTCTATCAGGAACAGGAGTAGAGGTCTTTGAATCATCGTTCATTTTAATCTCCTAAATTAATTTCTACAAAGTACGATATTAAAATAACACCCGTCAAAAACAGTAAACCGCTAAAAGCATTAAAAATAATGGTAAAAATATCAGCAACTCCCCCGACTCTGGAACTATTGTAAGTGCTATTATCAATTTGTTTAATTGTTTTTCGCAGTGATAACTGGCTAGTATAGTAAGAAACTAAGACACAGGTTATGCTCAATGACCAACATAACCAAGAGAAGAAGAGTAATTTCGTGCAAAAAATTGTATCAGGTCCGACAATGTCTTTGATAAATGCGAAGGAAATACCTAGTGCTCCTCCAGATAAACTTATTACAGTTTTATCGTAGGCCTCTTGAGATTTCTGTTCCGCAGTGATGATAAAATTTCTATAGTCTTTTATGTCATTATCCATGATTTCTCCAAATTATTATTTGATTATTTCACAAAGTACTGGTATCTTTCTTCCGGGATAATACAATGCTAACGGAATGTTAAATAATTTAGAGACCATTCTCGCGTATTTTGACATTGATCGTCGTATTATTTGGTACATATCTTCTTTAAAAATCCTATGATAAAATGAAGCCCACATTATTGCTGCATCACGAATTAAAACATCATCAGTCGGGCCAAGAATAGAATAGCATCCAGATTTTGGAAATAATAAATAAGCCAATTTTTTTTGAGTGATCGAGCAAGATGATAAAAATAATCGCTTATTAAACAAATGCGGGGTTAATAATTTTGACAATGAAGCAAAATCGATAAATATATCAGAAATAAATATACCAGTAGGGCAACCATGGCATGAAAGATGTAAATATCTGTAATCGCTTTTTCTAAATTCTAAAAGCGCATCCTCTAATTCCTTAATCGTATGAATGTACATGTATAGAGACTTCTTGCCACTTAACCTGAGGATGTCAGATATTATTTTACCTTCAATGTGACCACTATTTTCTTCAGTGATACTTAATGATTCTATAATAAAGATGTTCGCATTACTCATAGTATGACCCGTTTACCTTGTGACAATAAAAATACTGTAACTTCTAACGAGACTGCTTTGTGGTGGCCGCTGTAATATGAAAACGTAACTTCAAATAGAAAATTGCCCTAGCGGCAATCCGCAACAGCCGAGGGTTGGACTATTTGCTAACCAATTTTCAATTTAACATTCTTTGCAAAATCTCCTCGTTCCCCATGTCCAATTTCAAATTCTACCATTTTTCTTGGTAATAATTTAGTCGGATCACCGTTATAGCCACGGCTATCAAAATATATATTCTCGTATTGCCATCCGCGTTTTATAAAACCGAACCACACTCCTCGATTCCATCTAATTGTTAGGATTTCTCCGTGCTCAAGTAACATTTCCTTATCTGCATCCAATTCAATATTGGTTTCTTTTTCATTCATGAAGTATTTTCTACATTGACTAGTCAATAATTTGGTAAAATCTTTATTATCTTTTATCGCATGACGGCTTCTTTTCTCAATCCAGAGGTCAAACGTCTTATCAAAAACAATTAATACCTTTTGTATTTGTCTTGCAAAATCAGGCTCATTCAGCATGCCAAGAAATTTTTGACAATACGCTTCAAGTGCCCTTGACTTAATCAAATTTGGCGGATATTCGCCTAAACTATATTTAAGTACTAAATACAAGTGCGCTTTATATGTCCTATATTTACTATCAATAAGTTCCTCTCTAAAAAACTTCTCAAACATAAACCAGATCATGGCACAAACATAGTAAGGATAAGGACTATGATCCTCTCTAAATATTGCTCTTTTTTCGTTGATAATGGCATATTGTTCTAGCAATTTAGCTTCGTGTCTATGAGACTCATGAGGAGCATTTAAAAATACAGCAACAAAGGTTTGGGTTAAAATTCTCAAGTTAACAATATGCGTCTTCTTTATTAATGGATCATTACTGTACTGTTTCGCCCTACGTTCATAATATATTTTATCACTATTCTCAAAGGCGAGGAAAAAAGGTTCGAGTTCCTCTTGATGAAATGGTAAAGTAGCCTCAAACGCTTCATCCAAAACTTGGTTTTGTTTGTTCGTGCCACGTACAATTTTGTTTGAAATTCTTAAGTTTTCTGTAGAAATTAGTCTTATTAATAATTGAGTTTTATTAATATTTTCATGCCCTTTCAAATTAAAAAGAGAGTGGCTAGTTTGGCATCCATTTACGATTTGAGGATTTTCAATTTTAACGAGTTTATCCCTTACTTGATCAAAATCAGAACAAACAATTGTAATTCCATTATTGCACAAAAGAAACATTTCTGGATTTTCAACTATCGTTTTTTCAATTTCACTGTTTACTGCACCTTTATTACCCAGATAATCGCGAACATTATCATTAAATAATGAACGACGGAGCAATCCATCTTCTTTTTGAATTATCTTAAAAAATTCTTTAGCACTACATGTAAAAGCATATGCCTTTTTTACATCGGCTTCAGGGGCAACAATCAATGGAAATATATCTATTATATTAATTTGAACTTCAAATTTATTTTCAAGTTCACGACAGTATTTTATAAGCTGTTTACCCCCGACTATTTTAATGTCAACAGCATCAAAATAAAAATTTTCTGCGATTTCTTTTTGAAGCCATTTTTGTGTTCCTGAAAAGTTATCATCCGTTGGTTCTGTACCTGTGCCAACATAATAAAGAAATAAACTTGGATTTTTATCAAGTTTATGAATTATCTGTTGATCTGAATATATATGATCTTTAAGTTTACGAAACTCAGCAATTTTTGTATTTTCAGGAAGATAGCCTTCTGAGAAAAAGACCTTGACCCCTGTTCCGAAGTTTACAAATTCTGCGGTTTCAAAGTTCGGACGCATTTTTGATTGAATAAATATGAATTCGACATTTATTTTTTTGCTGGCTTTTGTAATTTCCTGAATTTCTTCGATGTTCTGCACTAACCTATCATTTATTTTTATACCAATTCCATCGATCCCGGTATCGTGACCACCTCCGACACAAACAAAGTCTAGCAAATCTAGATCTGCAGTGAAAACGCCTGGATAATCAAGGCTAAAAAGGGTATAATTGACAAATTTTTCAAAAGCTTGAGCTTCTTTTTCTGCGAGTGAATTAGTATTTATCTCAAAAGTGCTTTTAAAATTGCTAAAATATCCTTTTAGTATTGGTTCCATATTTTACCTCACTTGGTTGTTATTTTTAATGATAATCCAATATTCATTGCTTACGTCCAACGAAAAGCGTAACCAGCGCAGTGGTGGAAGTGAGAGGAGAGGGGAAGCTGCGTCTGGTTAACGCTTGGGTTGGGTGCATGCTAGGGCCGTTCATCTAATTTTGACATCAATAAGCTTGCTAAACTCAACAGATGAATCGCTCTTGAACTATCAATAATTATATTATCATGTGCTTTGGGATTACGAATACCGACCATCGCCCCAGCAAATAACTGCATAAAACCTTGTTGAATGTTTCTGCCAGTTTCGGTAGAGGGATCGTCTAGTTCAATGACAGGCTGATTTGGGGAAAAGGCTCTGTACATTAGTGGTGCGCCATCAAGCTCGTCTCCGGTTCTTGATTTCACGACATTCTTTATTATTTTATTAATCTCCTTGAATGCTGCCTCCACTGCATCCGCAAAATGATTTGATTCAAAACGGCTTTTTGAAACTTTCGTGATTGCTGGATGAAATAGATCCCAAATAATTTTGCTTTTTGTGAATTCTGGCGATTCTTCAAGTAAGATAATGCCCTTTCCATGGCATACTTGACAAACATCTCCAGTAGGATACCCACTACTATCCCATGCTCTGCCGTTACCGCCATAAAAACGACATTCTAAAATATTTCCCGCGTCTGTTTTAAAGGCATTTTGTCCCTTACCTTTACAAACAGGACACGGCTCAGTTTCCACATCATCTATCTCGAAAATATCGGGGAAACAACCGCTTCCCTCACAAAACGCGCAGACAATGTAATGCAAACTATCATCGACTGAGCGAATGATACCTTTTTCTAAATCCTTCAATGCTTTTTTTACTTTATAATCAGTCTCTTTTCGCAGTTCATCTTTTCCAATATCGAAAGGCCCGCCTTCTAAAAAGTCCATCGCCCAGGAAAGGAAGTACAACTCACTTTCAGAGAACTCTATCTGTATTTTATGTTCGTTTTTTAAATATGGCTTTCTGCACAATTCTTGATAAAATGAACCACCCAACCATGTATTAAGCGGAAAATCCGCTGATTAAATAATAGAAGCACTGCGATCACATCCGCATCACCTTCTGAATGCCAAAAGAAGAAGAAAACAAGTCCATGTTCAGAAAAATGCAAAATTGAGGATTTCCTATAATATTTACAGGAATTCCTCATTTTTGCAAAATTATCTTTCAATTAACAACGCCTGGAGCATTTTAAAGTACTCAGATTAGTACTTCCACATCCCTTGCACAAAAACCACCTGGTCATATTGCGTTCTTCAAATGTCAACCGTAAATTATTGGGGAAATTTAATGCAATTAAAATTAACACTTGCAGCTCCATAGATATATCGTTTATCAAATGCCTCCTCGAGGACTTTGATTTTGCTTTCATCACATATGTCTTCAGCAAGGGGAAATTCGATTAGGTAGACCATAGGAGAGTCCTATTAATTTGAGTAAAGATTGTAAAATATAAAATGGTAGGTATTGAATAATAGCAATTTTGATACAAGATACTAACAATCGGGATTGAATGAACAAAAGATTATATTAACTATCAATTGCCTATTCAGTTTAAGTGTCTCTATGTTTACCAAGTTCACCATTATGTATTTTTCTTATTAGTTCCTCAAGCTCTTCGGTTGTCATCTGTTCTAATTCTCGTTGTATCCTTTCTTTTTGAATGATTTTTTCGCGGTCTAATGATGTATACTGAATTTCGGCTAATAAATTTAATTTTACTGATTGTACTTGTCTAATAGTAGCCCAAGTACCGTGCTCATCGATATTAAAGGTATACTTGTCGTTGCCAGGGCGATTAAGAAGTTTTAATTGAGTCAAAAGATTTGTTATATCGCAATAATAGACTCTGATCGAATTACGTTTTTTTAGCCCTATAATCAAGTATTTCTCAGTTGCTTTTAGAATGTCAGTAATAACGTCATCTGGAATACCATGCCAATTTTCATTTCCTCCAAGAATCACAAATCTTGCATCCTTCTCATTTTTAAAATAGATGTGCCGTCGTCCAACGCGACTAAGGGGCAAACTGAAAATCCTTTCAACCTCATTGATTACATGCTTTCTATCGATGTTATCAAATTTTTCCATCATCGCTTTAAGCTCCAGTGGTATCTGCAAAACACTTGAACTGTGAGGATCATTAATTATTGTCTTTCACTCAGTTCAAACGCTTTTAGCCTATTGAGTAAGTAAAATTTAGTGAATGACGCATAAAATCACTTTGATGCATATTTGTAACATTCTTTCATTTTATCTTTAAGTTGTTCCGCTATCTGAATGTCCACTGAAAAATTATTATTTTTATATCGGATCACATCGTAGAAATATTTTTTATCAAACAGTTCATTTAATAAATTTTTTAAAGCTACTATATAAAATTGGACGGCTATATTTATATGACTTACTCCTCTGAAAACGTATTCATTGGATTTAATGCTGTTTCCATGAATAATATGATTTCTTAGAATATAAAAGCGATCAGCCCATATCTGATGTATGGAACCTTGGCTTTCTTTTAGGCTTTTAATTACTTTAAATTTATACTTATATTTTCTTTCATTCACAAGTTGGCAGTATTTTTCGATTTTATCTTTAAAATATTTTCGCGGTTCTCTTTCTGGTAGATCAAATAGAATTTCAAATGCTCTAACAATACTAAGAATTTTCACATCATTACTAATATCATCAGAATTATGATATCCTTGCATTAAAGATTCAATGGATCTTGTAATTCGCCGATAAAAAGTTGTGCTAATCTTTCTAGATCTTTTAAGGCATTTAAATAGATCAATATCAAATGATAGTTCATTCACCCTCACAAAAGGAGGTTTTTCAAATATTAACTCATCAATCTTATAGCCAACACTATTGTTTCTGATTATACCTCCAGCTGTAAACCCTGTCCATTCTGATTCAAAATCAAAATTTTGATAGACAACAGAAAAACTGTCACTTGTAGCAATGAAGTGGCCAGAATATTTTGTAATATTTATGTTGCAAGCAGAGACAGAACTGATAAATAATAGGATTTTATATTCTTCTATTAATCTAATCGTATTATCATCTGCCGGCTCTAATTGTTCATTTTTTTTATTATAAATAATTTTGATTTCGTTGTTAGTTTCACCCATAATTTTATTGGAAGCCAATAGGCGTTTTATGTAGGATCTTTCAGAATCAGCTGTTAACCTACAAGACAAAAATTCTTCAAGATTTTCTAAATTAAGGCGATCGAATGATAAATCGAAATTTGTTTTGAACCGCAAGAAGGGGAAAAATATTATTTGGCTATATTTTTTCATCTCTTTTTCGATTGAAATATTACACGCGCCTATCGGCACAAGTTTCTATTCATCCCAAGAGTACTTGTTCACATAATAATAAAACAGGAAACTCCCCATACACCAAGAAATATATCTAATTTAGTGATGCGTGGGATTACGGCGTTTCTTGCTTTCGAATCTAAGAAAAATGCAATATTGAGGATTTCCTATAATTATTATAGGAATTCCTCAATTTTGCAAAATTGCCTAGTTTGAACCCGACCCCTCCCAGTTCTATAAAAAGTATTTCTTATTTGTCCACTTGCTGATCAAAAAAAAATGCATGATCCGTATCAGTTCGGTAAAAAACATAGGATCATATGTTAAATAATTAATTTAAATAATTTAATCAAATTTCATGTAATAATAAATTGAGATGTCTCAATTGATCCAGTTTTACATATTGGACAGTTTTTACACTCAACACATGCAATATACGAATTATAAATAATGTCAGCTGAAAAGCAGTCTGGACATTTTATGGATTTATAGCTAAAACATTCGGTTGGAATATCTTTACGTGCAGGATGATCAACTATATAGTCTTTATAATTTTCTAAATATTTTTGCTTAATGTTGGATAGTGGTGTAACAAAAGGATTTTCAATATTACCATCGATATATTCTACAATAATTAATTCTTTATTTTCTATACAATTAAAGCAAAATATATTTAGCAGTAACCCGTCACAATGTCCCCAATATCCTGGATGAGGTAAGATCATAGGAATATTATTCTTGTATATAAACTCATGAGGCCCTGAAGTTTTGAAATTAAAATTGCACTCATTACACTTGAATGAAATAATAGTGGCCATTTGGGGAAACCTAGTATTTTGATTTTTAGCAAGGGATATTTTTAAACAGTAAAACAAGCCAATGTTCAAAAAAAATGCAAAATTGAAGAATTCCTCATTTTTGCAAAATTTCCCCATTACACACAAAAAGCCCACAAACAGCTATTGCCCTGCCTATGAGCTTTCATAATTGCTCTCCTGTTGTGACGAACAAATTGAAGGTATTAGATAATAAAGAAAAAACATCGAAATGCGCAAGGAAAACTAATATTTTCTTTAGAATTTAGGTTCCATACCCCACCCCCCTCATCGATTCCTGGCTCAAAAACCCGATGTATAATAATTTTTTGGTAAAAAATATCTATCAATTTGATCAAATTTTGCAAGCAAAATGATACCATTTTAATAACCCTTTTATAAGCACCGAAAGGCTGTTTATAAATGACTTACAAAAAATATGCTCGCAATTTGCTCAACTTAACCTAATAAAAAGCCCAGCATTTGCCGGGCTTTTTGTTCAGTTTGATCCTTGTCTGATT
>JAKQEK010000294.1 GCA_029558535.1 Bacteroidota bacterium
AATGGAATGAAGCAGTTGATTTGACAAATAAAAATAATGTGTTATAATATCTTCATGCCGACGTGGTGAAAAGGTAAACACATTTGGCTCAAGACCAAACGCTGTAAAAAGCTTGCAGGTTCAAATCCTGTCGTCGGTACATAAGGAGAATAATGAATATTATACCTAATAATATCAAAAAGAATTTAGCTTTAATCAAGGAATCGCAAAAAGAATATCAAAAGACAGTAATTAATAAATGTATAAAATTTTTATCATTATTCATTTCTAATAAAAATGAATGTTTATCTTTAATTATTCATAGTGATGGATCAGGAGCAATCATTGTATCAAATGACTTAACAGGTGAACTTTTAAGTGGTCATGAATGGAGCAATATAGAAGATGCAGCAGATGCGATAATTGATCTTTCTTCTCATACAGGGAATTAATATGTACATTTATGAAACAATTCAAGTGCCAGCAACAGAAAGAAAAGTAATTAAAAAAATTCTTTGCGATTGCTGTAGTAAAGAAATTAGTAAGGGTTTATATTCTGCATTTGAGTCAGATTTACATTTTAAAGATGGTGATTCCTACCCTGATAATGGTCATGGAAAAATGTTAACGGTTAATTTTTGTAAAAAATGCATGAAAAATGTAAGTGATTTTGTAGAATCAATTGCTCCAAATGTTAAGTGGGAAGAGTGGGAGTATTAAAATGCATGGATTTTCATTAGCTAATTGTGATATGTATGTTGAACATAAGATGATGCATCCATTAATTGAAAGATGTTATCAATTCCTTAAGAGCTTCAAAGAAGCTTCTTATGTTCAAATTCTTTTTAATATCTATGGAGTTGATTTTGGTATTTATATATTTAGAGATATTGAGAAGGATATGTTTTATATTAATGCGTTTTTCAATAATGTTAATGTAACAAAATATGCATTAGTACTTCCTGAAACAGAGAGATTTACGGAAATTTTAAATTTAAAGCCTAAGATGATTAATTTAATATATCAAAAAGATAAAAAAATTGTTAATAAAGTCGATATCACAGATAAAATTATTTAAAAGGAAATAAAATGTTTAATCAAAAAGGTCAAAAAGTATATAATTCAGTAACCAACATTAGTGTTGGTGGTGATGTTGTAGATTCTACTATTCTTACTGGTTCTAATTATAAAAAATTTAATTGGGAAAAGGGTGATGTACCTAACAGTAGACGATTATTTTATCGTCTTTATCAAGCAAATATTGTGAAAGATGAACGGAAGAAAGTTGACACATTTAAATTTAATGTAACACAAGGAATCCACACAGTCTTAGAAGGTACAATTAATGCAATGTCAAGCGCTGTAGCAATTATAGAAACATACATTGAAATTGCAGAAATGTAATAGTATCCATACTTCGTTCAACGGTTAGGACTCCTGCCTGATACGCAGGCAATGATTGTTCGATTCAATCAGTATGGACAAATGAAAATAATTAAATATATGCCCTTGTGATGGAACGGAATACATATCACTTTTAGAAAGTGAGTTTTGCAAGTTCAACTCTTGCCAAGGGTACTAATGTGAACATTTTTTAATATTAAAGGAATTATTATGCGTTATTGGAAAATAATTTTAACAATTTTAATCTCAATTGCGTCTATATTTTTCTTAGGGAATTTGATTGTTATATTCGCAGGTCTTGCAACATGGGTTACGATTATGAATGTAACATTACAATTTTTAGCAATTACATTTGGATTAATGGTTTTAGGAAACGGTAAATAATATTAAATATTATGAAAAAACATTTTTCAATTTTTACTATTTGTTTTATTGTGCAAGTATTAATTTTAATTGCTGATATTAATCATCTTGCTTTTGTAACTGGAATTGATTTTTTGTTTTATTTTAATGTTTTCTTTTCAACAATTTATATTATTGTTTATTCTATTTATTTTTTACTAAGGAGTAGTGAATGAATAATATTAAAGTATTTAGAGACTTTTTCGTTAAACATGGTTTTGAACCTTTTGCTCTTTGTAAAGAGTTTGGTGTTGCTAAGAGTAGAATTGATATGAAAGGTTCAATAGAAAATGTAATCTATAATGTAGTAGTTGAAGCATTAAGAGATAAAACAACTAAAGCTAAGTTGATTGCTTTCTACAATGAGCAAATGGGGTTGAAGGAATGTACTCCTTTACAATATTTACAAAGAAAGTATGATTATTAATTTATAATACTTATGATCATTGGGATTTATGCTATTATTAATACACTTAATAATAAAATATATATTGGACAGTCATCAAATATGTTTGATAGGTTGCATAGACATTTTAAAAAATTAAAAAATGGCAAACATGTAAACCAACATTTACAAAATTCATTTAATAAGTATGGCGAAAATGTTTTTTCAATTAGTATACTTGAAGAATGTTATATAAATGAATTAACTACAAAAGAACAACTTTGGTTGGATTCATTTGATGATAATGAAAAATATAATATTTGTAAAATTGCTGGAACTACTCTAGGATATAAACATTCTAAAGAAAATAAAATTTTAATATCCTTAAAATCTAAAGGAAATAAATCTGCATTAGGCTATAGACATACAGAAGCAACAAAAGCACTTTTATCTGCCTGTAGCAAAAATCATGTTGTTAAAGATGAAACTAAGATTAAATTAGGTGATAAACTAGGTAAAAAAGTTGCTCAAATTTGCAAAGAAACTAATGAAATTATTAAAGTATATAGGAGCATTAGATTTGCAGCAAAGGAATTAAATATACAAGCAAAAGGTATTTATCAAGTATGTTATCATAAACTGAATTCAAGTGGTGGATATAAATGGAAATTTGTTGATCAATAAATATAATTTGCATCGCTAGGCTAACAGTTAAACCGCCAGTCTTATGTGCTGGTTTTCTCAGTGCAAATCTGAGGCGATGTACTTTAATTTAATTATATAATTAAAGGAAGATATTATGGAATACGCAGGTTTAAAATTAACTGAGTCTAATGGGAAATGGTTCTTCATTGATGAAGAATTAGCTTCTACACATCACGGAAAGCACGCAAGATATGATTTATTAGATGTTTTAATGAAAAAGTATTCTCTTAAGGAATCTAAATCACACACTTATCCAGATTGGGGAAAGCTTATTTCATTGCAATATCGATCAAAATACCGTCAATTAAGAACAAATCGATATCAAGCAAAAGATGATTTAAAAATTATGTTGGATATAGACGATCATACAAAATTATTTTATTTTTCTAAAGATAATTATGTATATACAACGCAGCCTTATTATTTAACTTTAGAAAAATTTCAAGAGTTTGAATCAATATGGATAAATATGGGTGTTCATGTTAACATTTCATATAAAGATGCTTGGTGGTTTCCTGGCAAAACTCCACTTATCACTTTATCTAATTGTTATATTGATTTAGAAAAATAGATTTAAAGCGTAGAGCAATCGTAAGGTTTGCGTCAAGTTATATCATAAAACTCATGATATAATAGGTATATCAATAAAAAAGGGCGATTAACTTAACAGTCAAAGTACCTGACTCTTAATATGCTACATAAATAATAAAATATGGAAACTAAAGATAGAACGCCTTGGACATCGGAAAAAATATTAAATAAATTTTCTTTATTACAAGATAAAGAAAATTATGTCTTAATAGAATTTTTACATATAAAGTGCGCAAAAGATAAATTAACAATTTATTGTAAAAAATGTAATAATAATTTTATCGTTACTGTAAATAATTTTTTCAATAATAATACTAGATGCTCTATATGTTCATGGGGAAACCGCTGGAATTATTCAAAAGTTATAAAAGAAGTAGAAAATTTAGATGATAAAGATAATTATTTAATTACAAATTTAGAATGCGTTAAAAATGTAAAAAGTAAAATCACTGTAAATTGTCACAAATGCAAAACGGTTTTTTATCCAACCTGTTATTCTTTTTTTATACGCAATACAAGATGCCCGATATGCGTCAAGGGGAACTTATGGAATAGAGACAGAGTGAAGCGAGAGTTTGACTTATTAATTGATCGACGAAACTATACCATTAGTAATTATGAAAATACTAACACAAGTGACGACAAAATTACAATTAATTGTAAATTGTGTGGGCATATTTGGAAAGTTACTTGTAAAAATTTCTTTGTCAATAAACACAGATGTAATAAATGTAATTCTTCATATGGCGAAAAATTAATAGCGTCCATTTTAGATGAATTTAAAATCTATTACATTAAAGAGCATACATTTAAAGATTGTGTTTATAAGAATAGGTTAAGAATAGATTTTTATATACCAACATATAAATTATTTATTGAATTTCATGGTGAACATCATTTTGTAATAAATAATAGATTTAAAATGAATAAATATAAATTAGAATTAGTCAAACATAAAGATAAAATTAAACGTCAATATGCTTTGAACAATGGATATAATTTTTTAGAAATTCATTATGACGAAATCCCTTGGATGAAACAAATGATTTATGCGTATTTATCAACATTAATAATTATGGAGTAAATAATGTTTACATCAGAACTACGCCTTATTATTGACAACTTACTTTCGCACAATTTCACTCCTTATATTGTTGGTGGCTTCACGAGAGATACAGTATTAGGTGTACCATCTAAAGATATGGACATTGAAGTTTTTGGCTGTTCAATCCAACAACTTGAAAATGTTTTATCACAATTCGGTAAAGTTGATACTGTTGGAAAGAAATTTGGTGTAATTAAGCTAACAACTTCCAATGGAGATTATGACTTTTCTGTTCCAAGAAGAGATAATAAAGTTGGCGTTGGTCGGTCAGGGTTTGAGGTTGAATTTGACCCAACGTTAACACCGGAAGAAGCTTCAAAAAGACGTGATTTTACTTTTAATGCAATGTTCCTTGACAAAGATTACAATCTTGTTGACCCTCACAATGGATTGCAAGATTTAATTGAACATAGACTGCGTCATACATCTTTTACATTCAATGAAGATCCAACAAGAGTATTAAGAGGAATGCGTTTTTGTGGTCAATTAAATTTGCGTCCTTGTCGATCAACAATTAAAGTTTGCAAGGAAATGTTAGACCGTTACTCTGAAATTGAGTCAGATATGATCTGGGCTGAATGGTCAAAGTGGGCAACACGTTCAATTAAGCCATCAAGAGGATTAGGGTTTTTATGGATTACAGGATGGATTCACCATTACCCAGAACTTTATGCGTTAACTCGCTTGCCACAGGAACCTAAATGGCATCCAGAAGGTTCAGTATGGCAACATACTAAGCATGTCGTTGACCAAATGAATGAAATTTGTCAACGTGATTTTATTGTTGGCGATAAGAAAATTATTAATATGTTTGGCGCTTTGCTGCATGATGTTGGCAAAGCAGTTACAACCACTGTAAATAGCGCAGGAGAAATTGTTTCTCCTGGTCATGATGAAGCAGGTGTTGAAATTGCTCATTCTTTTATGGAAAGAATTAGTATGCCGAAGCATTATCGTGATGCAGTTGCAGAGGTAGTTAAATACCACATGCGGCATATTAATAATCCAACAGCAAAAGCCGCAAGACGATTTGCATCATAGTGTCTTTACAGATTTAGCTGAAGTATTTACAAAACAATTTGGCGATATTCAATTACAAACAAATTATTTTGTACCTACAAATAATAAAGTTACAGTTAAAAAACGTCCTGTCGTAAAGTGTCAATGTGGTTCATTCACTGTACCATTTGGTGTGAATTTAAAAATCACCTGTATCACATGCGGTGATGAAGTAGAAATTAGTGATGAAATTTGATGTGATTTGACAAATTCACAAATGTCTGGTATAATAACAGACGTGCTTAACAAAAAAAGCAAAGGACTAAGTTTACTTTAACTTAATTAACAAGGAGTATAATATGTAAACTTTAACATTAAAACTAATTAGTTATTTCTACTACTTACTTTAAACATTTTTTTAAAAAAAGGAAAAACATTATGTCATTTGCTACAAAAGCAACAACTACAGTTAAACAACCACTTAAGGTCATTAATACAGACACATTAGGTGCAAAAGAAAAAGTAAAAAAGGGAAGTATTAATTTCATTCCACTTTTCACAACGGTTAAGGATGCACCAGGGTTAACATCAGATTATTTGATGGAAAACGGTCTTTATACTTGGTTTAAATATTCTTGCCGTTTACCTGGTGAAGCTCCTGGTAAGGATAAGACAGCTTCAACAACTTGGATTGATACGCAGCTTCGTGCTGGAACACGGAACGGTACACTGAATGACCCTGGTGTTACTCTTGGTTTAGATAGTGATACTCGTAAATTTATTCCTGGTTTTGGTGTAAAGGGGCTAGGGTTCCAAGATCCAAAAGCTATGACAACAACAATTCGAGTTCCAATTATCTTGGGTGTTACACAGAACGAAGATGATGATGAAAACTGTGACCCAACATCTGGTGAACTTGCATTGTTTGAAATGAATGCTTCGCAATTTAAGAAGCTTGTTGAAGCAATGAAAGTCTATAACAAGGCGAATGTTACTTATTCATCTGGTAAAGGTGACGCAGTAAAGTCTGAACGATATGCTTATAAAGGCTATGGCTTTGTATACAATTTAAATAAAGATACGTCTCGTGGTTTTGACACGTACCAATGGACTAAAACAGATATTGTTGTTTCAAAAGTTCAGTGGGAAAGCAAACTGGAAGAAGCACAAAAGGCATTCGCAGAATACAAGGAAGGTGCTGAAAAGTATGGTCGTTACTACAGTCATATTATTGATGACTGTGTAAATGGACAGATTGACTTTGCGACTGCTGAAAAAATGGTTGTAGCTGAAATTGCAGCAAAAGTGCTTTCAACAATCGGTATTACTTTTGAAGATTCAGTTGATGGAATCCTTGAAGCATTTGATGTAAATTTACCATTAATTTCACTAGTTCAAGGTGCTGGTATTAGCCAAGCTGGAACTAATCCCCAACGTGTGACAATGGGCGATGAAGAACCTGAACCTGAACCTAAAGTTGAAAAGAAATTGTTTTAAATGTAATTAATAATAGGGAGTGAATAACTCCCTATTATTCCAAACCAGGAATTTGTTTTGAATATAATCGCATTGGATGTGGCAAAAAAATTAGGTATAGCTATTCTTGACAAAGATTCATTAGTAGTTTATACTATCGAAGGTTCACCTTTATTTCAAATAAGTAAAATTTTGCCGTTGGTTACTAAAGATACAATAATTGTAATCGAAGATTTTTCTTATTTTAGTACACCTAATCCTATAACTACAGCAACTTTGAATCAAAGGTTAGGTTATATCTTTTGGAGACTTAAAGAAACTGAAACTAATGTTGTTACATACAATGTTAATACAGTAAGAAAACATTTAGGTGTATCATCAAGAAAAAAAGGTGAACAGAAATTAATGGTTCAAACCCAGGTAAATCAAGTTTCACAAGAATCTGGAATTAAATTTACTAACGATGAAACAGATGCGATTGCATTATTACTGTATCATATCAGGAAACAAATTGGGTTTTTAAATAAATTGTGCATTCAACGCTTAAAGTCAGAAAAAGAAAAGAATGTTTCTACATCCAAATACAAAGAAACCGTTAGTAAAGTATAGAATACCATTAATTTCAACTCTTGTAATAGAAGATGATGAAGATAATTTGTGGGGAGAAAGACAAGAGTATATTAATTCCAATTATCCTGATATGATACTTTCAATTATTCAAGTTGAAGAGACTACAACGTTTGATAAAATAAAAGTAATTTTAGATGAGTATGGAATTGCTACTGATTTAGGTTTTGTTTTAAAAGGTGTTGACGAGCTTGTTAAATTAGGCAAAATAGAAAAGCTTTCTAAATTTACTTATAAGTTATTATAATTATTCACATTATTCTATTCATCGAAAATAAGCTATAATTTATCTTATAGCTTATTTTTTTTACTCATTTGACGGAAATCAATGTTTATGATATAATGAGTTATTCTAAGGAGTAAAAAATGAAAACATTAGATGAATTAAAGTACGCTCCATTTCACAATCATACATCATATTCAGATGGATTTCCAACAGTAATAAAATCTGTAAATCAAGCGGTGAAGTGCAATCTTCCAGGGTTAGGAATTACAGATCATGGGACTTGCGCTGGAATTCCAGAACACTGGATGTGCTGCAATGAACACAACATTAAACCCATTCTTGGCTCAGAAATTTACTTGCGTATTCCTGAAAGTTGGCAAGAGTTAGGTGAAAGTAGAAATAGTAAGAGCGGACGTTATCATGCTACTCTTATCACTACTAACTTTGAAGGGTACAAGCGGTTAATTGCGATTAATAATGCAGCACATCGTAATATGGAAGAGTCAAGAGGCAAGAAATACCCAATTACAACAATTGATATGCTGCAAGAATATGCTGGTGAAGGTTTAATTGCTCTTACTGGCTGTGTTGCAAGCGTTACTTTTCATGACCAAATTCTTATCGCAGAAGAATATGTAAACTTTCTTATTAAGCATTTTGGCAAAACGAATGTCTATGCTGAGATCATGCCGCACATTATTACACGTTTTGATGAACAGCAGTTAAATGGGTTTGACAGACCATTATATTTATCTGAAAAATTTGGGATTAAAACAGTTTATTCAACTGATGCTCATGCATCAACTAAAGATGAACTACCATTGCTTGCGTCATATACTAAAGCAATGAAAGGCTATGAGTTTACAGCAGCATCTATTCAATCAAAAGAAGATGATTTTAAAGATGCAGTTGCAGTAATCGGTAAAGAAAAAGCGTTGATAGCTTTTAATGGTAATGATGAAATTTTTAATAGAATTGAAGAAGTAAATTTTAAAAGAAATTTTAAATTACCAGAATCTTCTAAAGAGATTTGTGTCATGAAGGAATATCTTAAAGTAAAATTTGAAGATGACATTGACGAATTTTCTGGCAAAATGGCGCATGATGGAAGTCTAATTACACGCAATATTTTAGAAAAACAATTCCAGCAAGAATGGAATATTTTAGAAAAGTATGAATTTTGGGGATATTTTGCTGTTCTTTGGGATATATTAAAAGCTGGTCATGAACAAGGTGCATTAACTGTTGCTCGTGGTAGCGCTTCAGGTTCATATATTCTTTACCTATTAGGAATTACGCAATTGCATCCGATACAACATGGGTTAATGTTTGAACGATTTTTAGCTGAATTACGGCTAGAAATAGGTGAATTGCCTGATGTTGACGTTGATATTAGTGAAAATGATCGGCATATCATTCAAGAATATGCAAAAGAAAGATGGGGCTTTGAACCTGTTGGTACAGTATTAACTTATGCTCATTCAGGAGCAGTTAGAGTAATTGATCGAATCTATTCAAATATTACTGGTAATGAATTAAATGATAATTTAGTTGCAGATGCTTCAGATAAAGGGGAAGAATCAGAAGAATTTAAAAAGTTTATTTCTATTCAACCCTGGATGTTACCAATGTATAATGGGTTACTTGGTTCAATTAGTGGATACGGCGCACATGCTTGCGCAGTTGTACCGATTGACCCTGAAATACCTGTACCAATGGAAGCATGGGGAAAGGGAATTGTAGTTAATTATTCAGAGTCAGGTGGTAATAAGACTTTACAAATGTTAGGGCTTGTAAAATACGATCTTTTAAGTTCATCTAATTTAGCAACAATTAAATTGTTAAGTGAAATTACAGGTGTAAGACCACCAAAGGTAATTGAAGATAATGATCCTTGCTTCACTGTTTTTGAAAAAGAAGATTTAACAGGATTATTTCAATTTGATACTAGGGTTGGGCGTAATTTAATCAATTTGATGATTAAAAATGGTCAAAAGATTAATTCAATTAGAACTCTTTCAGACTTAACAAGTTTAGGTAGACCAGGACCATTACATGAAAATTATCATATCGCTTACACTGAACGTACAGCGGATATTACAAAGCATCCTGATTTTATTAAAGAAGTCTTTAAACAAACTAATGGTGTTCTAATCTATCAAGAACAAGTTGCAGAATTATTCGCAAGAGTAGCATTTAAGGATTATGATAAGAATGCTAAAGAATATGGTATTGTTGCTTTAAAATCACTAGTCCCTAAAAATGCAAAATTAGCGGAAACAGAAAAGTTTAAAGCTGGTTATGAAAAGATGCATAAAATGTTTATTAACGGAGGTGAAAAGTATCATGGATTAGATATCTTTTACCTTGAAGAACTTTTTGCGTCGCTAGTTGGCTTTATTCGTTATGGATTCAATCTTAGTCATAGTTTATCCTATGCAAATATTTCTGCACAAGAGGCGTGGTATAAATACTATTATCCACAAGCCTTTTGGAGTGTTATTCTAGAAGGTGTGAGTAACAGTAAAGAAGAAAGAGGGAAACTACTTCGTTATATTGTAGATGCAACGCTGAAAAGTGGCTTGGAGTTTAGACCACCTCATATCAACACAGCATCATTAGGATACAAATTATTAGATGATAATAAAACAATTCAGTGTCCTATTACAATGATGAAAGGAATGGGCGCTAGTAACGTAAATGAAATTTTATCAAATCAGCCTTTCAATAATTTACAAGAAATTAATGAAAAAACTAAGCTTAATAAGTCAATCAAGTTAGCAATGTATAACGCTGGAATGCTTAAAGGCTTGGAAGGTGACTTGTATTCTCTTGGTGTCTGTGAAATAAAAGAATTTAAAAGTGTTGATGAAGTGCAATATGAACACAGCGGGTTGATAGAAAAAATTGAAGTCATTGGCAATGTAATGTTTGTAACAGTTAATAATGTTAAATATTCAATACTATCAGAACATAGTGATGAAATTAAAGCAATAGCTAAAAAGAGAAAAATCAAACTATCTACCTCTGGTAAACTGTTAAAAATTGGTACAGAAATCTTGTTTAACACTGTCGATAGTGTTATAATGAACTACAAAAGAGTTCGCTACTTTGAACCAGAACCAGAAGCAATGGGCTATATTGAAGCAATCAAAGCTTCATTAGGATTCGCTATTCCACAATCACCAAGCCTTTACGACTACTTTAAGTACGCAGAGGGTAAAGAAGATAAAATTGTTGGTTATATTGTTGAAATAGAGACTAGAAAAACTGATAAAACAACACAGCATAAATTAACATTGCAAAACGGGCGAGGATACTGGTTCTGTATTGAAGACAGAACTGCAAAAGGTTTTATCATGGCTTCTTCTAAGGTTAAAAGCCTAGATGAAGTTAAACATCTTGAAGTAGGTGATTTGATTGGGTTAACGTTGGTCATGACTAAGGACAAGCAAGGTAATATTATGACCTATAATCAAATCAAAGAATTTAAACTTTTAGCTTAACATTATAGCATAATAACTTAAAAATTATTAGTTGAGTTGACAGATTAAGTTATTATGCTATAATTGTCTCTACCGTCAAAACAAACAGGAGATTGAAAATGATTATTAAATTTACACAGTTATTAACAAAAGCACTTACGGAAAAAAAGCCACATTATGTTACAAGAATTCCTATTTGTCTTTTAAACGAAACTGAAAAAAAATATGTAGAAGGATTGAATAAGTGTCTTCAAGAAGGTTGGATGCCTGAAATCGAAACCTTTCGTGAAGATTACCGTTTCTTACCTATTCAAAGCGAAATTCCAATCGATGTGATGTATGAAAATTTCACTAAGATGAAACGTGATGAATACATTGCAGAACAGACAAAAGAATTTGTTGAAAGCAATGTACAAAGTGGTGCTTCACCTTACCAAGGAATGGCAGAATTTCAACAGAAGATTCTAGATAAGACAGCAATTGCCAACCCAAAAATTATTGATTACGCTTCTTTACCAAGAGAAGCTTATGTTACTAATGTTTATCGTTCAAAATATTATTTACCTCATTTTGAAGAAATTAGTAATGGGTTGCAAGGTGGTGATTTTGTAGTCGTTATGGCTGGAACAAAGGGGTTCAAAACAACTTTACTTAAAGCTTTAGCTCATGCAGCATTCATGCAAGGTAAAGAAAATGTTGTTTTTTGTTCGCAAGAGCAAGCTGTAATGAGTATGGCACAACAACTAGATATGCACGCTCTTTCTGAGACACATTCTACCCTTCGATCTGGTATTGACGAACAACAGATGAAAAGGTTGAAGGGGTTTGAAAAGAAATTAAAGAATTACAAAAATAAATTTTACATCACCCCACAAGTAAAGAGTGTTAAGCAGTTACACGAATATATTACAGCTTTAGGTAGTGATGTTAAAAAAGTATTTATCGATGGTTTAAATCTTATGCAAGGTGACTTTTCAGATAGTTATAATTCATTACAAAAGGTTTGTGCAGAATTAAAATCATACGCAATTGAACACAATCTTATTATTATTGCTGTAACACAAAGTAATCGTGAGGGTTATAAGAGTGGAACGGAAGTTGGAGCGCAACATATTGCAGGTAGTTTTGCAATAGCAATGTACGCTGACATTATGTTGGCTCTTTCTACAATTGAAGAAATTAATCAAAAAACTAAAAGAAAAGAAAATCACGTATACATTCGCCCAATCTTAAATCGTCATGGTAATTTATCACGTAAAATTGATATGTTAGTTGAATTTTATGATAATGGTAAGAAATGCGACCAAGTATTTTCATTACTACCAGAAGATTACGATCCACAACAGACTGTAATTAGTTATGCAACAAGTGATAAACAAAAAGGCAATTTTGAAGCTGTGACAGGGCTACAATGGGAAAAAGTTGTTGAAAGTATTGGGGCTGAAACCGCTGAAAAATTAATGGCAATGAATCAAGAAAATGAAAAAACAGAACTTGGCGCTTTCTAGGTAAGGAAATGATGATATGAATATTGTAGAAATTGCTGAAAAGTATTTCAAAGTCAATAAACAAGGGAATGGCACTTATCGTTTGTCAACACCTGATGGTAAATTCGATACAGTGGTACTTTGGGAAGCTACAAATTCATATCATCGTTTTTCAACTGGATATTCAGGTGGACCGTTCCAGTTTCTAAAGTATATTGTAGGGTTAAATGATGACGAAATTAAAGAAGAGTATGGCGAGTCTTTTGTAGAGAATGCGTTAGTTAAAGCCTTAACTGAAAGTCACTTTTCCAAAAGTGACACAGGGTACACTTTACAGGATGTTGTTTTTGAGTTAGGATATAATGAATATATCAAGAGTAGGAATATTAGTAAAGAAACGGCAGAATATTTTAATCTTGAAGTTTCTGATAAAGATGTAATTATACCACTTTATGATAGAAATAAGAGAAGAATCGGTTCTTTAGTTAGAAATCATAACCCAAAAGTAAAGGGTGATCGATATAGAACAATGCTTATTGGTTCTAATGAAAAACCTTGTGTTTGGTCTTTTTCAGAATTGTATAAAATACAAGCGAATAGTATTATTATTCTTGTTGAAGGCGCATGGTCAGTTATGCGAATTCATCAGGTAATAAAACCATTAATACCCAATATTTTACCTATAGCAACGCTTGGAACAAATATTCATGATGAATTAAAACAATATATTTATGATTATCCAATAATTTCTATTCTTGATGATGATGAAGGTGGAAATCATGTTCATAATATCCTTCAGCAATGGAAGAAAGAAAAGATTAATGTAAAAACTTATATTCCTACATTTAGTATTGTATCAAAAGTCAGTTCTTCATATGTAGATGATATTTCTGATAAAATGTTAATAGAGTTATTCAGAAAAATTATAAATTAATCTACAATGTTAGGTTGTAGACACATAGGAGAAAAACTAACATGAAACCGATATATTTAATTATCATTAATTTTTTATTAGCATTACTGCCTGTTTTAACAACAACATCAGTATTAAATAGTACATCACAAGTAGCACCTATCCCAACAGTAGAAGTGATGAAGGTTGATGAGATGAGTTTGATTTATAGAAGATCTTATCTCATTACTTATAAATTTTCAGAATATTATAATGAAAATATTGCGAAAATGTCAATGCAAACGATGTTTGCAGGAGCGGGAATAAGCGAGTTTGAAAACGGCGATTACCGTGGATATATTGCTAGATACAATACAGGAAATACATTTGCTGTATTATATAAAAATAATTCAAGTGAATTGATAACGTTTAAAATTATTGGTCGTTATGGTGAAGTTGATATAAGAGTATTTGAATCATTTTTAATAAAGTTTACAGAAGGACTTAATGAGAAAAATTTGGTTACATGAAAATGATAATGTTTATCCTGGTATTATAGTGAATGAAACACAGGATGAAAATATTATAGTCTTAAAATTTGACTATGTTTGGCGTAAAGTCCAAACGACAGTGGACAAGGTAAAAGATAGAACAGAAGATTTTTCTGAATTCATGTTTAATTTTAGAAGAAAATTTCTTACAGAAGTTCCAATAAAGTGGACCCTTCCAAAATAAGATATAATAACCATGCGCTGCGCATGGTTATTTTTATTTAAATTGTTTTCTTAATTTCTTCGGAGTAGCAAATATACAATTGATTATGGTCTTCAGGAGAAAGAAATGCACTACAAACTGTAGCAGATATATTAGAACTAACTTTTTTCCAACTATAACCACCATCTAAAGTTAAATAAATTGCGTCTGAAGATACATTATAACCGTAGAGATTATCGTAAAATGTAAGATTATTATATGTGCCATCTTGAATTAGTTTTTGCCAAGTATTACCTCGATTTGATGTGCGAAATACACTAAAATCTGTCCCAATAAGCCAGTTATTTTGATCAAATACTTTAATACTTTGTACTGTTTCTGCTGTTGCGCCAGGGTAATCAATTACATAAGAGCTTAAGACTCCATTATGGTAAATGCCATACACACCTGATAAGCCACCAACAACAAAGAAATTATCATCAAGAACGTCGATTGCTGTTAATCCAACTGTAGTAAACACTGTATTTTCTTCAATTATTTCAACTTTTTCATTAGTTAAATCAACTTTTAAAATTAATCCATCGCTTGTTCCACCAACGCCATAAATATAACGAGAAGTTTTTGTTAATCCCTTAATGCCACCGATTGTTGTTCTGTATAGCTCTGATTCTGAAATTGTATCGCCATTTAATATCCTGCTTGCTTCAAATGAATATAATCTAGCGATTCCACCATTAATTTTGCTCCAATAAACTCTACTATTAGCATATATAATTTTTGCTTCTTCAGGAAGTCCTTCATGAGGTACACCGCTTGTTCCTGACTCAACCCAATTTTTACCATTATCTAACGAATATACAAAAGCTGTATTGCCTAATTTATCTAATAATCCTATTAAATTAACATCATTTGAAATTGATTCATCGCAATCAGAACGTTCAATATAAACTACACCATTTAATAATGAGCTACCAGATATTGTAAAAATGTTTGTAAATTTTGGATAAGTTATTCTATAATAATTACCAATAGATAAATTTGCTGATTCTGTTACTACTGCTCTTTGTGAAGGAACAATTGCATTTAGTTCTGATAAATTATAAGATAATAAAGTTACATCTTTTAATATCATCGCTGATTCAAATGTATAAAAGTCAGTTGGTGAACTGCAATTACCATAATGAATCTGAATATTAAATAATTTATTTCTAAGTGTTTCTAATACACTTCTCTTACTAAGCGGCAAGTCGCCAGATAATGAAGAGGTAATTTCACTTTCATCTGTTTGAACAATAGCTACATTTATTTTTTCATTTTTAGAATTATATGAATAAATTTTCTCAACTTGACTTTCTGTTCTATCCAACGGTCCTAACTTCATAAAATTATGTAATTTAAATATGTTATTTACACCAGGAGTATTAATAAAAACTCTTCCAAACCCTGTCTGTGTTGCTTGCATAATGTCTCCTTTCTTACGATCTTAATATATTTTTCATTGATTGTCCATTTACTTTATTTGACAAAACAATACTGTTTCCTTATCCTTTTAACAAAGGCGGCGAAAGCAACTTTTTTATTTGTGATTTGATAAATGAGAAAATTGTGATGGTAAATTTAAATAATCAAAAAAATAATAAAAATGTTCACATAAAAATATTCTTTTTATTTATATCATCTTTAATTCGCCAAATATAACCACCAGCAGATTTACATTTTTCATTACAACATCTGCTTATATTTCCACTTGGAATTCCTGTTATCCTTTCAGCTTCTGTCATACTATTAAAAGCAGTAAGTATATTATTATTAATATCAAGTTGAATTACAGGTTTCTTTAACTGAGCATCAGATAATTTTTTCTTAGTTTCATTTTTAATATTTTGTTTCGCTAAAGACATTTTTTTCTTTGAGCATTCAGAGTGTTTTTTACCTTTTTGAATTAATGCTAATTTTATCTTTGTTTCATTAGTATGTTTTGTTCCAAATTGACTTCCAGCAGTACTACAAATATTATAAGTTGCGCCTGTATGAAAATATATATCTAAATACTTCTGTTCAACTTTTAAAAGATTATTTTCATCTTCAACATATTCTAGAACTTTAAAAACAAATACGTCTTCCCCATGTTTATTATAACTATTTTGTAAATATTTTGAATGATGTTTACCTTTGCGTAAATTATGTAGATGTAAATTTTTTCGTTTACTAAACTTCATAGCAGAACCAATATAGAACTTTTTAGTCTTGATATTTATTATTGCATAAATTCCACTACGATTATCAATAATTTCTTCATTCTCATTAAACGGTATCATTATTTATAACTTTCCTTTAAATTTTTCAAGTAAGTAATCCATTCAACTTCATTCACTAATCTTTGCTTATTTAATTGTTTATCCAGCGTAACTGGTAAACCATGTTCGATCCAATTATAAAATGTTTTACGTGTAATTCCTGCCATTTCACAAGCCTTATCAATTGAAATATAACCTTCAATCATTTTAATATTTGTTCGTTTCATTATTTCCTACAACTACTTTCTGCATTCAAAATTATAATTTGTTGTTACATATATTATATAATATTCATAAGTATTTGTCAATAGTAAGTTTCTAATAATGCTTTTAAGATAGTAAAAATATTTAAAACTATGCTTATGCTTTTTAAAAAATATTATATGGCTAAAGTTTTATTAATTTTTAGCAAATCAATAATGAAAAGAAATTTGACAAATAAAAAATCTATGATATAATTAATACGTTGTGCTAAGTTAGTATGATTTAAACCTACCATCCGAAGGTTCAAATCCTTCACCGTCATTTGTGACTATGGCAGAACAGTTTATGCGCTTCCCTGTGAAGGAAGAATATCTGAGTGCAAGTCTCAGTAGTCACCCTGTCATTGCTGAAAACATTGCTGAATAATTTTTTTTATATTATAAAATATGAAAGGCAATAAAAAAGAAAGTAAATAATATTGTTAAAATTTATGTATTAGTATTTGTGTTGTTTTTAGTTAGTTGGAATGGTGTTTTAGCTCAATCAAATGAAGTTAACTTGGTAACTGGCGAAGAAAATGTTAATATTGGATACGTAAGCAATCCGAACAATTTACCTGAATGTGTAGTAAATGTAGCACGAAGCATTAACATTACGCCTGTTGCCGATTTACCGCAATACTCGTATATTTCAGTAGTTGATGTTCATGTGCCAAAGAATGAAGAAAGTTGTCATTTCTCTTATTCTATTAGATACCAATACCTAGAAGCATACAGAACAAATAATACGCCTATTTCAAATTGTTCAACATACATGAAAAGCGTTACATGCTTCAATGACATTACTGATAAGAATGTAAAGTTGCATTTAGAATTTATGACAGCAGGTGTATTTGAAACAATTCCTGTTGCACAAGCGGACGATTGGACTAATGGTGTACACTTTTGGTGGATATTTATTGGATATCCAATTTACATGCCAGTAGTAAATACGTAAAGGATTAGAATGTTTATATTGCCAGAAGTAGAAAAGCCTAAATATTTACCATGTAAATCTGTTGATGGATTAAGTGAAGATAAAGGCAAAATGATACTTATTTATGCTTTTATGGTTGATGGTGAAATTCAGTATTTTTATACTTCTGGTAATTTTAAAGATGGTGTGGAAGTGTTAAAGGTGACACATCGATCTCCAAAATCGAAAGAGCAAGGTTCGATCCCTTGACGCACCGCTATCAGGATATAGTTTAATGGTAAAACACGGAGTTTGGATCTCTGAGACGAATGTTCGATTCGTTCTATCCTGACTAAAGTAGCATGGCTGAGTGGTCTAAAGCGGCAGTTTGCTAAACTGTTAGCGCAGAAATGCGTTCGGGGGTTCAAATCCCTCTGCTACTGCTAAGTAAAAACTGCAAGGATAAAAATTATGAATGTAGAAAAAATAGAAAAAGAAATAAGAAGTCTTGTAAAAAATGTTGATATTCATATTCATAAACTTAGATGGGATATGCGCATCGAATTTTCTACTATTGTAAATGGACGAACTTTTAGAGTTTCTAGTCAATCATTTTATGTAGATGAAAATAAAGATGTAAAAATAGAAAATGTTGACAGCATTGTCTACCCAATGATTACACATTTAAGTAGACAAATTTTTTTAACAAGCGATTTGACAAATTAAAATATTGTGATATAATATCTTTATAAGTTACTGAAGAAACAAGAATCTTCGCCTGAACATTAAATACAAGCAGTTAACTCTGCATTTCTTGTTATGTTGTATTTAAGAATTAAGTTAAAATCTTAATAGTAATTTATAAATAAGAAAATGAGATATAATATGACAATAGAAAATTTTCTTGGTACTTTTTTACAAAAGCAAGGTGTTGAATCAATTACTTTTATTACCCCTTATGTTGGGTATATTGAAGTAAAGTCCATTAGAGGTGAACGAGGACAAATTGAATTCTCTTTTTTAACAGATAGATTAGACATTGTGAGAAGAAAAGTTGAAACTTTTTACAATTGTAGATATTAAATAAAAAAAATATCCTTACAGCAATTAAAAACAATTTCATTTTAAGAAACGATAGTACGTTCGATTCGTGCGTCCCTTGGTGGGTGGATAAAAAATAGGATATTGTAAAAGAAACATTTAAAAAAA
>JAKQEK010000325.1 GCA_029558535.1 Bacteroidota bacterium
CAATGACATATACCGACCTGTTAGCCCCAGTGAATCACTTTCTTAACACTCGGGATTTTGTAAGCTTTCTTGAGCTATGGTGAACTGTTAAGATGTTGATCAGATCTTCATTAGCGATCTGGTAGATAATTCTATAGTTACCTTGAATAATCTCTCGGATTTTGTCTTTATGACCAACTTCCGGTACTTTACGTCCTATTCTTGAATTTTCTTCCAATAAGTACACTGCATTCATTAAGCGTTGGATTGTTAATGATGCGTATTTAACAGAATCTTTCTCAATGAACTCTGCGATATTTTTGAGATCATTGACAGATCTGTGAGTCCAATTAATTACAGCCATTTTTTGAGCTGATCTTTTACTTGTTGTGTAGAGTAGACTTTACCTTCCTCAACTTCCTTAAGACCCTTCTCAATTTTATCTAATACAACCAATTCTTCGACAACCTGATCAACTGTGAATCTATCCGGTAGTCTGTCAATGGTCTTTTTTACTTTTTCTTTGGTCAACATAGACAATTCCTCAATTATGATGTAAAGATACTCATTATTCTGTCCGAATAGAATTTGGCTAATACCTTATCATTGGGGCTAACGTTCGGCGGTATGATTAGTAGCCGGTAACCCCGAACCCTCGGGGTTATGGCGTGCTTTTTACTTAACTCTCATACTGTCTTCACGTTTCATGTATAAAAAAGTTAACTTTTCTTAATTAAATAGAGCGCAAGCCCAAGCGGGGATATGCAAAAAGCATGACAAAGGCTATTAATTATACCGCATGTTAGGGCACGTTTTCTTCCATTATATTTTCATTGTCTTTCTGATATACTTCAGGTTCAAATGTTTTCAATAGTATTTCTTTTAACTCATTTGTAGATAGGCTAGTTGCTATTACATATCCATTACTGTCAACAAGATAGTTAGGGTTACTACTGTTTTTGAACAATAGGCTTGAATATTTTATTCCATGTTCTGCAATTTCATCTTCTAATTCAATTAGGCAAACCCATGGAAAAACTTCTTCTTGAATCCATTTTTCCCACCTATCTAGTTTTGATTCACAGACTATTGTAATTACCTCAAAACCATTACCTTTGTATTTTTCATAAATTGGTATTAGCTCTCTGGATCTTCTTGTCGAATTACCACACCAGCTTTTGGAATTTTCTACATAGGTCAGTTTTTTATTTGCAACTGAATTAAAACTAATAAGTATATTATCAATATCGGGTAGTCTGAAATTTGTTGCTTTCTTACCTATCCTGTTGATACTATCCGTTTTAGAAAGCCATATTGAATAAAGTTCGATATATTCTCTTGATTTAATTAAATTCTTATCCTCAATGCTGTGTATTAATTCACCAAGTATATCCAAAGGCAAGAAATCTCCTCTACTTTCCCAACCACTTAAAAAGTCGATAGTAAAATAATTCTCATTATTGTTTTTAAACCACTGAATTATCTTGTCTTTGATTATTTGTGAATTATAATCAGCTGTAGCAAAATTAGATATATATTCTTGCCGAGCTTTTCGGTATGCTTTATTATAATAACCTGCATGAACTAAGGACTTTTCCATGAGTGAATCATAATTAAGCTCAAAAATCATTTCTCCAGGTTCTATAACTACTGGCAGGACACCTTTTTCACCATTAATGTCGAGTAGAATTTGGGAAGAGTAAAGGTTTGGGGATTCACCTTTGTATTCAAATTTGTAATTATTATATGGGATGGGAACCTCGTCACCAACTCTACTACTTTCACCAATATATAATTCGCCAGATTCATTCCCCACAATAGTACCGCTAATCCTGAATTCGAATGTATCCTCATGCTTTTTACAACTAAGTGTAAACAATAAAACTATTAATAAACCAATTATTTTTTTCATTTTTCAGTTTTGAAATGTGCCCTAACGGTTCGCGGATTAGCGTAGTGGTGGATTTTTAGCACAAATGTTCAATCGAAAAACTGCACTTGAACTTACCACCAAACTGTCATACGAAGCACTGCGCCCACCATTACGCCAAACCGCTGTTAGTGGCTTTGGTTATTATTGTTTTACTAAGTTTTCCTGTTTTAAAAAGTCAATAAATTCATTCACTATTTTTTCGCTTCTGTCAATTATGTCTTGCTCAGTAAAGTCAGTTTTACTTTCTGCCAAACTCACTAATTCAGAAATAATTGAACCTCCTTTATGCTGTCCTTTGTCGTTGGTAAAGCCTTTGTAATATCTTTTTTTATCACAAAATCTATAATCAGATGCCCGTATGTTTATTTTTTCTTCAAGCAAAGATTTGTTACCAATGGATTCTATTAGTTCTGTGTTGCTTAGTAACTTGTCGTTTTCTTGTCGTTTTCTTGCAAAAATATGTTCAATGTCAAAATTTGTATTGAGAGTAGGAATTTCTTGCTTATCATTTTTAAATGCCCACCAAGTTAACATTGATCTTGTAATTGGTCTCCTGTTTTTGAATTCAAAATTATTGATTGCTGTACGCAATGTATGTTCATCAAATTTATGTTCATCAAAATTGACCATTTTGCCTGTTACGATATTTACCATCTCGGCATAAACAGGTGTTCTAAGAGCGTTAACTCCTGGATTAGTAAATGAAAATGCCCATACAAATGCAATTGTTTTATTTAGAAATTCGACTAATTTATTTTCTTCTAGTTGTTCGTTTCCATTTTTGTTTTGTAGAAAAAACACAGATAAAAAATAAGTCCACATACTATTTGGCGCGAAATTGAGGATAAACAGTTTCTTTAGAATATCAGGTGAAAATCTTTCGGGATTCTGATTGTAAACATCATGCCAAAAATGAGCAAGAATTTTCAGATTTGATAACGTTTCATCTTGTTTTAGTATAGAGTATTTATCTTTTTCATAAAACTTGCGTAATGCTTCTGTGGTACTTGACTTTATGCCCTTTTTCGCACGAATAAAATACATATATCTTGTAAAAAGTTCGTCCATTGGGGTTCCGTTCAATGGTTTGAAAATTTTATCAGTAATTTCTTCAAGTTCTTTCCATTGTTCAATGAATTTATCCTTTTGGTTGTTGTTTGAATAATGCTTGTAAAATTGCGCTTTAAAAATGTCAGCATCTGACAATGGAAGCCCTCTATCGTTGAGTGTCGAAAAGATTCTCAAAGCAGTATCTTGCGATTCTGCCTCAATTGGTAAAAGAATACAATTACCTAAAATCCTCGCGGGTAAGTATGCAAAATATGAAGGGTATTCATTCAAAAAGGCATCTATCTTTTCTTGAAAAAAGCGATAATTCTTCGCATAATTACTTTTTTGGTCTTTTTTTACGGTTCTACCGATATTTTAATGAGCCTGTGAAAATTTTTGTGTAAACGAGTAGCCGCCGGGTTTAAAGAACGCCACATCTGTCACCAAATTTAATGATTAATTGATTAATAATAGACCCCCAGTCTCTTACGGGGAAAGTCCATTTCTTTTCAACATTAGCAATAGCCAGATATACAGCCTTTAAGGCAGCCTGATCATCAGGGAAGACCGTTTTTGCTTTAGTATATTTGCGGATAGTGCTGT
>JAKQEK010000383.1 GCA_029558535.1 Bacteroidota bacterium
ACTTTAATGTCTCAGTTTCTACTCCCCATTCATCATAGTAATATTTTTCTACCAATTCGCCGTTTTCATCTACCATCCTGGTTATATCTGCGTGTCCATTGTACAGGCAATAGAACATTTCTCCATTTAATTCTCTGGATACAAGGTTTATTCCATACACGTTCCACACTAGATTTTCAGGGTTTTTGGTGCTTGTTTCAAATATTACTTTGTCATATTCATAAGTATAATAGTTTTTGTCTTTGATGTCAATAATTATAGCTATCCCCCACAACAGCAATTAATGATTTTGTGGGGGATAGTTGGGGTATTTTAATTTTTTTATTTGTGAAATAAGATTATTCAGTTTTAAAGATTGTTATTCAACCAATCTTTAAAAATACTTAGCATTTCTTTTAGATTCTTTGGTCCTCCTGCAGCTTTAAAAATATTTTCTTCAACTTTACAATAGATCCAATCGTTATCACTTCGTTCAATATCAATAGTACTAAAATTTATATCTTCTAAAATTGTTCCATTTAAATCAAATGAAATTGTCCATCCTGGATTATCAAGTGTGCCAATTTTTATTCCATAGCTGTGTTCCCAATCACCGTCACAGTTATTTAAATACCAATCCTCTAACCATTCAATCATTGATTTTCCCTCCTTCTCTATCTTGGTATTTCATCTGCATAAGCTGCTCGTACTCCACCTAAAGAATTTTTATCATGTACATGGGGAGTATCCACATATTGTTTTGTGGTTTTATTAAAATGACTATCGCCTGTACCATCATATCTCTTTACTCTATCAACCCCATTGGGGTTTCGTGGATTTGGCTCGTATGTTTCATAATTACTAACCTTACCCGTTTTAGAATCTCTTTTAAAAGTGCTATGAGCACTTCCCTGTGAGGCGGAATCAGGCTTAAGATTATTTTTCCCTCTTCCTGTATTTCCTGAAATCTCTGAATTTACTTCACCTCCACCACTTGAACTCCCTTGTGAAGTTGATTTACTGCTATCTCCTGTTTTATTTGATGTACTTTTTTGTGATTTACTCGCCTTTGATTCAGCAACTGATTTTTTAAAATTCGCACTATTTTGTTGCATATTTACCAAACTAGAACTTGCGGTT
>JAKQEK010000386.1 GCA_029558535.1 Bacteroidota bacterium
AATTAGTGCGTTAATTTTTTTAAAATCAGAATTGTAAAGCGACAAAACAGTATTCAATGCTCCGCGGGATGGCCTGGCAAAACGGCGGGCAGCTCAAGCGGTGAGATCGAAACAATTAGAATTGTGTCGAACCGATATGACAAGTGCCGATGATAAATTTGTTAAGTATAATCGAGCAATTGAAATTGCGAAGATTAGACTATTACAAATTTACAATCGGTATCGTTCCTAAAACAAATTTTTAAAAGGGGAAAAGGAGCTGGAATTTGTTTTAGGCCAAGGTCGACGTACAATTCTTTTGTTTTGTTCGAGGTGGGTAGGGCAGCATTGTTTTGCCTTGATTTTTTTGCAACTTTCTTGATCAAGCAAGAAAGTTGAAGAGAAAAGGCTTTAAATTTAGTCTTTAATTCAAATCGAATAGAATATTTTACTATAATTTATTCCCAATAAAAACATGCTTAATACGGTGAATTTCCGAAATAAAGTATTAATACCTTGATAATCATGTGTTTAAATTGAAATTTTGTCTTATTTCCTATAGGGTTACAAGTCATGAATTCTTTGCTGACGGTAATTTTGAATTTTATTCAAAAGCAGGAGAAAATGATATAAGAAAAATCATTTAACCCACCATCCAAGGATAAATTTTACACCAAAATGATTCCCCATTATATTATTTCCGTCGTCGTAGAAAAAGAATGTTCTCCCATATTGTAAGTCAATAATTAACGAGAATTTATTATCCCACAGGAAACTATACCCCGGCTCAAGAAAAACCGAGATGTTTTTATGATTGTAATAGATATTTCGCGTGAAAGCTGAACCTAATGCAACAAAAAATCCCGAAGAGGTTGCCGGTGCAGATTTCCCAAAATTCAAATAATAAGGGAAAGATAATTCAGCTCCAACATTAATTAATGCAGAGCTAAAGTGTCTAAAACCGTAGTTCAATACACTTATTCCTCTTATGTCAAAATTCTTTGTTATGTTATATTCTAAAACCAGAGGAAAGATATTAACATCAAAACAGCCTGGTGGATAAGATGGCTCTATAGTAACAGATGGATTAATACCAATAAATATGGTTTTATTCTGTTGAGCAGTTGAATAAATGCAAATCAAGGAAATTATTAGTATTGTAAAATATTTTTTCATCTTATCGAAAATTAGAAAGGATAACCAATCCCAAAGTTAAAAGTAAAATCGCTAAATTCAAAAGTTTCGAAAGTTCCAAACCATCTATGCCCAAGAGGAGATGATGGATCATATAAAGGAATACCGAAATCAAACCTGATAATAAAGAACGAAAGGTCAATTCTTGTTCCGAAACCTGTACCAATTGCTATTTCACGATAGAATCTGTACCAGTCAAATAAAGCTCCTGCGCGGTTATCATTTTTGTCGATAGCCCAAATGTTGCCGGCATCGAGAAAAACAGCTCCATTGACAAAAGAAATAAGCCTAAAACGATATTCGAGATTAAACATTACTTTCATATCCGCAATTTGGTCATAACTGATATTGGGATTATTATATGACCCCGGACCAATTGATCTCACTTTCCAGGCTCTGATATCATTTGCCCCTCCAATGAAGTATTTTTTTATGAATGGCAGACCTTTGGTTGAATTGCCATAGGGAATTCCTATGCCAAAGAATCCTCTGTAAACGAGACTGCGTTTTTCGTCAAAAACCTGATAGTAGCGATAATCAATATCAGTTTTTACAAATTGAGCAAATTCAACTCCCATAAATTTGTACGAACCGTCAACAGGTTCTATTCCGGCTAATGAATATACCGCACTCGGAATGTTCCCGCTTGTTTCAATATTAAACCATAAATATGAAAAACTTTTTGATTTAGTCAGACTTTGATTATTAAACATCAAATCATAACTAATTACAGACAGCAATTGATCTTCGTATGAGTATTTAATGTACAAGTGTTGAATTTGCTGTTGAAATTCGGGGTTGAAATCAAATATCTTAACAGAATACAACTCAATAGGGTTGAAATAATGTGTTATGTTTTTGTTTTTCGCACCTTTCCAGAAATAACCAAAACTTGCATTTGCAATAGATCTGGTATAGTCAGGTCTTTGCTGATAGCTAAATGATGTTGATATTTGGGTTTTAGGATTATGATTTTTAACAAATTCATAGTTTTCATAAAACGGTATCATTAACCTTGGTATATTGAGTTTTAATTCGCCTCCATATTCTAATGTGTTGAAAAATTTTGTTCTGGTTTCTACTTCTTCTTCGGCTGCTTTAATAGTCTGAAATGACAAACTCCCTTTTACCGAAAAAATCTGAGCTCCCTTTAATAGGTTTTTATTATGATAAGAAATAACTCCGGCCATTCCAAGATTTCCTGAGGTGTTATTCCCCTCAAGTTCAAGCGAGTATGATTGTTTTGTTAATGGTGTCAGATAAATATGTGCATCTAGGAATTTTTCTTTTTGAGTATCCAGAAAAACATCTTCGGATGCATTAAGTTTTATATTTATTAATTTGAATTGCTTAAGGTTTGAAAGGTGACTGTGTGTCTTTTCTACATTTATAATATTATATCTGTCGCCCGGTTTTATAAAACATGACTGAAGAAATATCGAAGGTTTTATTTGCAGAGTATTTCGATATATTATTTTCAGGCCATCTATTTCAAGAGTATCCATACTCCCGTAATAACCGGTAGGATCTGCGATAGCTAGTTGAGCGTTGTAATCAGCATAAATATAAACATTTCGGATTATTTGAGAAATAAAATTTTGGGTTTCGGGCACGTACTCCTCGCTGAAAGATTTCTTTATCGTTAGTGTTAATTCTGTCTCGTAGCGGTTTATTGTTGTGTCAGCATAATAATGAATATTATTAATTGAAAAATAATAAAAACCGTTTGACTTTAACATCCTAACCAATCTTTCTCTTTCAGTTTGCAGATTATCTGTATTAAATTTCGAATTTGTTCTTATTAGGGAGTTAGTGGTGTCCAGTAATACTAATTCTTTTACAAATGGGTCGCCAATATCATAATTGATATGAGTAATTATATATGGTTTACCTGTTATTATCTGATAAGTAAGCGATTTCTTTTTCTTTTTTGTCTTTTCTTTTACACTTACCTCTGCATCATAATATGACTGTGCCATCAAATATGATTTTATGGTCGAGACTGTTTTATCTTTTGCGTATTCATCATAAATAACAGGCGCTTCGCCAATTCCTGTCAACCATCTTGTGAAATATATTTTTTCTTTAGGCTTTTTGCCTTTTGCTGCTCTGCGGTTATTGATTTCGGTTTCTTTAATCTTTCTCTTTTTTTCTCTCGTAGCTTCTTTGACAGGATCAACACTGTTGTATATAATAAGATAAAATCTGATACCGAGAGCTTTGCGGTTAGGCTTCTGTTTCAAAGTTGTTTCTAGTTCTTCTACATCAATTTCCGAGTTGTCGCAGTCAATACTGACTTTTGATAAAAGAAATTTATCATCCGGAACATGCTTGGTCGAACGACATGAAAAGAAAGAAGCTGCAACCGCAATGATTGTAAAATACAGAAAAAATCTATAAGAAATTATTTTACAAAAGACTCTTTTCATACTTGCAAATATATATCAAATATTGTCCGGTTATTTTAGCAACATTATAATTTCAGTCTGTTTTATCACAATATAAGTGTTAATTTCTTTATGAAGATATTATTGTACTTGCAGTTTGTGAGTTCTGATAAAATGCAATATTGAAACAAGACCTGCACCTGCAAATAAATAAAAAAGCGATAAAATGTAAATATCAAATCTTGAATCATGTTCTGCATAACTTAAACCAATTACCAAAAGATGTCCGGCAATCATTAATAGCCCTGTCAAACAGATTTTGTTTTTTCTGTAATACCAAATACCGAGCAAAGCCAGAATGTAGGCAGGAATAATCCATGCCAGCACACGAATTTTATACTCAGGAGAATGAAAAGGCCTCACGTGAATTAGTGTATAACCAGCACGGGTAATTGCAAGTTTTGCTGATGGCAGAGGGTGCTTCAGTACATATCGAAATCCTGCTGTCCAGTTGCTTTTGTCAATATCGGGTTCTTGCGGCATTTCGAGATTAAGTTCATCGTGTCCCCATACTGTTACTCCTTTTTGAAGATTATCTATTGGAGATGTTAACTGAATATTTTTATTAAAGCCCGGTATTAATGCCATAATCAAAACGAAAATTGCAAATGCACTTATGCCACCAATTACTTTGTATTTATTTGAAATTTTTAACGAAATTATTACTACAATTATAAAAACAGGCAACAAAATCCATCCGTTTGGACGGACTGACATTGTGATGATGAGAATAGTCAATGAGATTAAATAATATTTCAGTTTTTTTGCTGTAAGCAGTTTTGCGAAAGACCAAAAGCAGATTATTACCAGAGAAGTGTAGAGAGATTCGGTAAGAATATAGAGATGCCATTTGACAATATAAGGATTACATAGAAACAGTGCAGCAGAAACAAGACCGGCAATGTTTGATTTTGTCAGCATTTTGGCGGTATCGGACAGCAAATATGCAGCAACAAGTGCAACTGCAATTTGTAATATAACAATTGAAACAAGCGGTAAATTCAAAATTTGTATCAAAACTAAAATCAGCATATATCCTGTGTAATGAAAATCTCTTCCTGTCAGGTTCTGACCGTCTATAATTTTATCGGCACCGCCAATATATCTTTCTGTGTCCAGCCAATATTTGATACCTGATTCTCCATTCGAAATAATTCCACTTTGCCAGTTTACAAAATTCAGGAATAAAAATATTGCCACTATAATGCCTGCAAATGAATATTTTATCGCTCGTCTGTGTTGTTGAGCAAAGGAAACCAAAGGACAGGCAATATTTTTCTTAAACAAGTTCATTATTTTTCAAACTTATATAAAGTTTTTCAAACAACAATACATAGATGTTATGAAAAATAGGATGGAGTAAGAGTAGAATTGAGGGGGAGGTTTTTCGTTGCCCCGGCTCTCTCGGATTTGTAATCCGGGTGTTTTAAATCACATTAAATACCAGTAGTACTAGCATTGCGTTCTTTAAACTTGATGGTTATTTGATTAAAACATTGTGACGCCACTAGGATTATAAATCCGAATGAACTAGGGTAGCTTTTATGCCAGGCAATAATGCCTCAAACAATTGCTGCAGGTCGCCACGAAAAGTATGCTCCGTTGCGTTTCCGAGTTTGTAACGAGAGTTAATGTTTGATATATAGATATGCAGATTCATAACACAGATTTAATGTTCAAAGTTAAAAAAGATTCTAATTATATCAAATTTTGACAATTGTAATAACAATACCACTCAAAATGGGCAAAATATTTTCATCGTTTTGCTTCTGGTTTAAAGAAAAATTACTAAAATTGTAAGAAAAAAATAAATTCGGACTAAAGGTGTGTATATGCCAACTAACAAATCATATTTAATAAAATTGCTTGTCGCACTAACTTGTATTTCAGCAATACTAATGTTTGCTTCGTGCGATAAGGAAGACAACGAAGGACAAGGTACTCCGGAAGTGATGTGTACTGCTATTTACCAACACATTTCAATAAAATTAAAATATCCTAACGGGCAGCCGGTTTTGCTTGATAGCAGTAAGGTATTTTGGGTTAGCGAAAACCGTTATCTGGAGAAATACTCTTACTATAGGAAGACAAATGATGGATTTGGTTCTTACCGAATTGTAAATGACGACATGCAGGAAGAGTTACAAAACAAGATGGAAGTAATGCACTTTACAGGCTACAAGAACAACAAAATAATTTATGAGCGTGATGTTTTAGTAGGAGCAGACTGTTGCCATGTTAATTATCTGGGCACAGAGCCGCTTGAAGTGACGATTGAGTATTAGTGAAATGATTCTTCTTGAGCTAACATCATACTAAAAATTCTCCAATTTTCTTATTCTTTATCACGTGTACGCAAAAGCAGAACTATAAATTACGCTTTTTTAATCTGTAATTATATCTAAATGCATATAATTTAAATTAATTTGAAAAAATTATACGCAGATGCATATAATTTAAAAATAATCATTATCTTTGTATGCAAATGCATATAAAATGAGTGAATTATCAAATTTTGTAAAGAATAGAAGAAAGCTGCTGGGGCTTAGTCAGGAAGAGTTTGCCGAAAAAGCGGGGGTTGCTCTGACTGTTATTAGAAAGATAGAGCAAGGAAAAGAAAATCTTTCTTTGTCAAAGGTCAACCAGGTTTTACAGATGTTTGGTCATGTTTTAGGTCCAATAAATGAAAGCAATGAGAAAAGGAATAGTTAAATATAATAATATAAAGGCAGGGCTTTTAACCGAAGAAGATAGCGGAGAGTATGTCTTTGTGTATGACGAAATGTATGTCAACGCCTATCCTGACAGATTCATTACCTTTGATATGCCTGTAAAAACAAGACCTTACAGAAGTAAACGATTGTTTCCGTTTTTTGATGGACTGATTCCCGAAGGATGGTTGTTGAATATTGCGGCAGAAAGCTGGAGAATTAACAAAAATGATCGTATGGGGCTTCTTCTTGCATGTTGTCAAAATGCTATAGGTGCGGTAAGTATTCACCCTGTAAATCCTAATGCCGATGAATAAATGCCTGTATTGTTATCAGCAATTGGATGAAAAGCATATTGACTATCATCCAAAATGCATAAAAGCATTTTTCGGTACCGAACATGCTCCAATATTGCCTTATCGTTTATCAGAGATGGAAAAATTAGCGAAAGAAGTTGCGCTGTTATCCATAACTGTTCCCGGCGTTCAACCAAAAATTTCATTAGGATGGCTAAAAAATAAGTTGCAAAACGGACATCAGGGAAGATTAACTATTATGGATGCATTAGAAGGGCAATATATTCTGAAACCGCAGAATTCAAAATTCCCTCAGATGCCCGAAAATGAGCATCTCTCAATGAAGTTAGCCGAGCTTTTTAAAATGAAAATTGTGCCGGTTAACATGATTCGCATGGAATCAGGGGAATTATGTTACATCACCAAAAGAATTGACAGAAATGAAGATGGCTCCAGAAATCACATGATTGATTTTATGCAAATTCTTGAGTTGGAAGATAAATATAAGGGCACTATGGAAACTCTTGGAAAAACCATTGGTGAGTTATCTGTAAATACATTATTTGATAAGCTCCGTTTTTTTGAATCTGCTGTATTTAACTATATCATTGGGAATAACGATATGCACTTAAAAAACTATTCCATGTGGCTATCTAATATAGGTTGGGTGCTTTCACCTTTTTACGATCTTTTAAACGTAAAAATAGTATTACCCAACGATGAAGAAGATATTGCCTTGCTGTTGGGAGGTAAAAAGAAAAACTTCAACAAAGGATATTTCGATAGACTGGGTCTTGTCTTAAAATTAAATGATAAACAAATCTCATCAGTTTATAAAAGACTTGACAAGTGGCTGCCAGAAGCTATTCAATTAATCCATAGTTCTTTTCTATCGCAAGACAGGAAAAAAATCTACATAGAGTTAATAACTGAACGGGTAAGTGTTTTTAATAAATAGTAAAGGCAAAAAAAGCCCCAGCTCCGCGTAGCTAAATCCGAGCAAGCTGGCTGTATAGTTTTTTTGAAATTATTTACTACAAATTGTGTAGCCGGATTTTAGGACGGGTCAAGGTTGCAGCTAACGGCGGCAGCTCTGGTTTTGGGCGGGATTTTACCCCACTAATCTGTCATACTGCAACGCAAATATACAAATAAATCTAATCTGTCAAGAAAAGATGAACCCCGCCTAAAACCAAGCTGCTGTTACCGCCTGGTGTTTCCGTCAAAGCACCTTGCCTTTCGTTCTTGTAAACCATTGTGATTAAGATTCTCTGTCATTTTACTTTCGTTCTTTTCTGTAGGCTTGTGTGAAAGCGTTTTTTATTTTTTAAGTGTCGGCAAATTTAACAAACTATTCTCTGTCTTTGCGTTGGCTTTGCAAGTTCTTTTAAAAACTTTGGTTTAAGCATTGGCTGGTGCGGTTTTTAAATGTGCTTGCAAATAGGGTTGGTACAAGTCATAAGTCATACTAAATTTATAATCCTGCTTTTTTCAATGTGCTTTGAATTAAGTTCAATTTTATTATAAATAGAAGTTCCGAGATGCTTTTTTGTTGTTTCATCAAAAACCTCAATATGTGCTTTATTAGTTGCATGCTTAATTGAATTGTCAACAACCCATAATTGATTAGAACCAATTAATCTATAAACTTTCCTACCAAACTTTCCATTCCTCCATTTTGTAAGTTCGAATTTATTTGAAGTACATAAAACAGTTTGGCAATCAAGAGGTGGCAATCCAAGAAATTCATTATAAGCAATTTTTGGATTAATAAACCCTCTTTCAATCAACCATTCATGAATAGTCGACTCATTAAATGCGCAATTCACATTTATAATATCACTATCATTCTTATGAACAAGAATATTAATATTATCAGAAAATTTTGAATCAACAAAATTTATCAATATTGCATTCAGCAATGGATCGGCTAATTTTCTTTCTGAAATTTCAGCTATAGAAGTTTTAACATATTCTTCCTTGTTGCAAATATAATTAGAATACTCGTCATGCACTTGTTCCTTTTCCCAGTTTAAAGCATTTTTTAGATTTTGTGAAAACACACTATTTAATTCAAAATTTGCTTTTAAAGATCTTTCAATATGAGTATCTTTTAGAGCCTTGAAATTAAAAAACAGAACACTTTTATACACATTTGTACCAGTAAATTTATTTACCGAATTTATTACTCGAAGAAAAATTTTAATTGCTTCAACAAAGGTGTATTTATTTAATTGTTCGTTTAACGAGCATTCATTTATAAAAACTTGCATAATTAAATTCCAAAAAGATAGTTTAAATCGCGTGTTGCTTGATCAAAAAAATTGGGTGGCCAAATATCTAAGCCGCCTTCCATTTGCACACGGATCCTATTAATATCACTGATATTTTTATTTGTTTTAGTAAAATAGTATAAATAGATATTGTCCTTATCAATCATATTCTTTTTAACAGCAACTCGCAAACCGTTAATGATATGATCACTATGAGTTTCGATAAATAATTGAACATTATTTTGAGCAGCTAATGAAAATAAATATGAAAGGGCTGATTGTCCTTTGGGATGCAAATGAGTTTCAGGGTTTTCAATGACAATTATGTCATTTGGTTTTGCTGATAAAATAGCAACTACGATAGGTAATGTATGAGTAATTCCAAAACCTACATTTTGAGGCTTTTGGTTTTGAGATGGTATTCCATCTAAATGCCTATATCGGTATGATAATTCAATACGATTTATATTCAAATTCTCTTTTACTATTACTTCTATCGAATCACTAATTTCTCCCATCCAATCATTTATCTGATTAATTAAGGAAAATGAAATAGGTTTTTCTTTAAAACTTAATGCTCTAATAGGAATATCATCATTCTTATATTTTTCAATGAAATGAGCTGTATATTCACCTTGTTTACCTAAAAATTCAGTGGATTGAAATCTTGGATAATCTTCACTAGGTTGAATTCTTTCAGCTGCCAAATATTGGAAATTCCCTGTAAATAAATTGGCATTTTCAAAATTAGAAATATTTTGATTTAACTTCCCATTGAGAAAATTTAAATCTCTATTATCAGTATCATAATTTTCAGATACGAAACTAAGATTTTTTTTATTAATGTCAACATTAATACTTATTCTTTCATTATTTTTCTCTGCATGCTGACAAAGGACATCTTTAAATGTGCCAAGATTCACTAAACTATCTTTTGAACCTAAATTAAGAGAAAATGGGTTTCTGAAAAAACTACCAGAGTTAAAGGATTGCCTCAATAACAAAAGTGATTGTAAAAAAGAGCTTTTCCCTGAACCATTTACACCCGTAAATACATTTAAATATCCTGTGTCAATTATTGCATTTTTTATTGATTTAAAGTTTTCTATCTCAATTTTATTTATCATGGTTTTAGTTTTTTAAAAAGCATTTCAATTTCTTCAAATCTTTTCCTTAGTTTTTCTTGTGTATAAGCAACATCATATTCCCAAAAAGAATCTTCTTTTTTGCCAAAATAATTTGCTATTTCTTGCTTAAAAGTTTCAGGTGATTTCATAATAGCATCCCTTTGTTCTTTTTTAAGTTTGGAAACCCCATAAGTAAGTAATTCAAATATTATATTGTTGTGAACAATTCTTTTAGAGTCATCAAACAAAGAACGGGAAAAGCAATTTTCACCATAAATTGAAAAGAGAAAATTAAAAATATTTTCTAACTCGTCAGAGAATAATTGGAGCCTTGCATTTGGAATATCATATAATTTATACATGGATTTATCAAGAAAATCAACAATTGTAGGTTTATATTCACTATAATTACTAATCTGAAAAGTTAAAAATCGTAGTGCCAACTCTCTATCTTCCATCCTTAATTTATTTTTATCAGATAATATTAAACTCTTGCTAAACCATTGTTTTTCAGCTATTGACTTTAATATAATAGCTGGCTTACCTGGATTTAGTGCATGCCGAATTTCTTGCGGTTTTAAAATTAATGCACTTGTGTTGATGTTTTTAAATACTTTATATTTGACTGCAATAGGTGTTTCTTTTTCAATAATGCATGCAAATATTTCAAATTCCTCAATATTTCTTTGATGAATTCTATCCAAATCTGAAAATTTTTTCCCTTGTAATTCAGGAAGATAATCTAATTCAATCAATTCATATTCGCCATTAACATAATCATTTACAGCACTTAATCTTTGAAGCCCATCAATAACAAGCCATTTATCATCATCACTCCCATCAAAATAAAATGCAGGAATTGGCAATTTAATAATTAATGATTCTATCAATCTGCTCTTTATAGGTTGATCCCATAAACCAGGTCGTCTTTGAAATTCAGTATCAAGTAATAGTTCTCCATGTTTTATGCGCTTTAATAATTTATCAAATGGTAAACTTTTTTGAGTAATTCTGATTGGTGTTTCCTTAATATTTACAGGGTTTCTTATGCCTATCTGGGATGCTATATCAGCTTCTTCTAATTCTTTAAT
The DNA here is from genome assembly GCA_029558535.1 of Bacteroidota bacterium. GTDB lineage: Bacteria > Bacteroidota > Bacteroidia > Bacteroidales > ML635J-15 > Bact-19. The sequence continues at coordinate 11,119 of JAKQEK010000386.1, forward strand.
ATTATCTGTCCATATTTCAATTTCTCCAATTAATGATGCAGATAATTTACTATAAGACGATTCGATTCTTAATAATTCATTACAAAAAAAATTACGATTTTTATCAAAACTAAAAAATTCCTTGATTATGCTAAGCTCGGCAGTAATAATATAAAAACCATTAGCAAATATAGTTTGACCACTTTTACCTTCATATCTTAACAATTTATATTCATTTTGTTTCTTGTAAAATATATAATCACCATAATATAAAAAAGATTTTCTGGAAAATTCAGAGATGGTTTTAATATTTTTTTGAATTATATAATAACCTATGCCTTCATCGAAATCTTTAGCCTGAACACATTGGAAGAAAACACCATTAATATTTTTTTCTCTCCGTAGTAATTGTTGAGGTATATTTAAACCAATTTTTATTTCAGCAAGTTCTTTCAGTTTCATTTTATTAAAAATTTCAAATTGCAAAATTAGTTTAAATTATTACATAGTTGTCAACATGATAATACGATTTTAAACTAGGTTTCATTTTCAAAATAAATTTTATAAAATTTTCTTCCATCTTTTTCTACACCTTGTTCTATTAAATCTTTATTACCATGAATATAAATGTGGAAATTCTTATCCAACTTTAAAACACTTTTGAAAATTCTTGCTTGCTTTTTTACTGCTTGTGATGAAATTCCAAAACTATTCTCCAAATCAATACTGTGAGTCTCTCTATAGGATTCATCATAGCTTCTGAATGAATTAATTATTCCAGTGTCTTGAAAAACGTTCTGTTCAAAATCTTTTTTGTTAAAAGTGTCGTGAGTTTTAAAATACTCTACCGAACGGTTAAGCATATCAATCTGGTCTGCTCGGCTTACTTCAAACTCTTCTGTCAACTGTTTTGCTACAAAGTTCTTGGTAATGTTCATGAACTCTTTGGTGTGGTGGTATTCGTCACTACAAGGTTTGATTTGCAGAAATGAATCGCGCCAGTACTGGGCTTCAATAGATTTATTTGATTTATCTATGATGCAAACTTTGAAACCTGAATCTTCGTCGGTGTTAAATATTAAACAACCTTTGTCAAGTTTTTCAATGTTTATTCCATCAATGCATCGAATGGTAAAATCTTCTTTGCTACTGTCAAGTTTTAAAAATGCTTGTCGGTTTTCTGATTTAAAAATTCCAATTGCATCTGTAAGTTCATCATCAATACTGATGTCTAAGAAATGAGCAATAAAAAGGTCTCCCGATTTTATTTGAGGATGAATTGAAAGTTCATAAAGATGCTTTGCAATGTTTATAGAATTCAGATGAAAGTTCTTTGAGTTGTCAAAAATTTTCGATACAAAATTGAAAATCGGGTTTAGTGTAAAATCATCATTTGTAAAACTGAACGAATAGAATACAGGATTTTCAAATGGTTTAAGGAAAAACTTGAAAAGTAATTCCCTTACTTTAAGTTCAGAAGTATCAAGCAAGGATTTTGAAAGGTAAAGTTCTTCACTATTGGTTTTATTTCCGACTGTATGAACGGAAACATATTCAATGTTAGTATTCGTATAATCAATCATAATCAGTCTATTAAATTGCCCCATAGGGTTTTTATTTGTTCTAATTCATCATTATCAAAATCCTCAACCCAATTATCTATTATAGAATAAGGAAATCTTTCCAAAGAAAACCAAACAAGAAAAATTTCGGGTTGTGTAAGCAAGGGTATTTCAAAATAACGTTCTTTGTTCTCTGAAAAAATTCGTAGAATTTTTTCTTCGTTTATTTTGATAAATGCTTCAATTTCTTGAAAAGCAGTTTGAATCTCTTGGCTGGTTAAATAGCCAAGCAAGACTCTAAGAGTGTAAAGAGAAGTTTCCCTGTCGTAGTCAATCTGTGCATACTTATAAATTTTACTTTCAAGTTTCTTTAGCATTTTGTAAACGCTATTGTCAGGGTGTTCAACTAGGGCTTTGTTGACTGCGGAGAATTCATCATCAGCAATTTCATAAAGAGAAAGCAAACGGTATACCTTTCGCATAAGTGAGGGCGGTATTTCTGCCTCTTGCTTATATGAGAGTGAGTGTGCACTGTTAGCCCAGGCATGTTGGTTAAGTGTTCGCACCTGAATTTCAAACACAAGGTCTTTCAATTTATGGTGCTTGCTAAAGTGTTTCACACTTGGTTTGATTAATGCATCATAGTGATTAGAGATGTAATCTAGAGTTTTGATGTCCAGATTCTCTTTTTTTCTTTCAACTTTTTTAATATCAAAATATTTATGTAAAAAAACATCAATCACATCCATCTCCTCTTGAAAAGCACATATTATCCTTACACCTAATTTATCATTCAAATCATTGTATGAGTACTTTTCCCTGCCCTTCTCTCGTCTTTTCTTTTTGATTTTCTTAACAATTGAGAGAAGTTCCTTTGGTCTAAATGAAATTTCAGGAAGTATTTCACACTCCGTAATAATGGTCTTTAAAAACACAGAAACTACCCCGCCAAGCTCTTTGTATTTTGGTTCGTCAACTTTCCAAGCTTCTGCAATCTGCTTGATTTCCATATTTAAATAATCCGTTTAATTTTTGAAGTTACTTCTGCCCGGTGTTGGACATCATTGAGCTTTGTTAAAATGACATTTTTATTAAAAGTTCCCTTCTTTCCAATGATTGAAATTCCGTTTTCAAACTCAACTGCGAACTTATTTGTTTGTTTGTCAATTTGTGTAGTATCTTTTAGAAATGAAGTGTCGAAACTAAAACTCTTGGTTTTCAAAAAGTCTCTGTAATCGTTTTTGTGTTTTGCATCCTTCAAGTAGTCATTGGCAAATTCCTTGGGACTTAAAGTTGGTGAATTTTTTTGCACATAGGAATTCAAATCCTGAATGTATTTAGCTCTATCAAGAGGATCTTCAATTGTTTCAATAAAAGTACGAGAAAAATTATAAAAATGTTGTGTTGTAATTTTGGGGTCTTCAAAAGCTTTACAACCTAAAAATAATTTCATAAACCATGTAGTTGCATATTTCTTTTCTCTAATGTCAATTTGATGGTCCATAATCAGTCCATCGTATTTTGTTTTGAATATTTCTCGCTTTATAAACATTGCAACTTTAAAAATTCTTGTTTTTTTTGTAAGCATTAAATTTTCAACTTCTGCAATGTTATATGACTTTGTAATAGGATCAAGTGTTAATTGTGCACCGTTGTCCCTCTCAAGTTTAAGTATTATACAAGTACTTTGAGAATTAAGTTTTCCGCATATTATAACTAAAATACCAGCTGCATTATTTCCAACCTGTATTTTAAATAAGTATTTAGCTAATTCTTTTGATTGCTCCACAATCTTTGAACCATCGGAATTAAGAAGTTCATCTATTAACCATGAGCAAGGAGAGTCATTTTCCTCTTCAAAACATATCTTAAATGATTTTCCACTATCAAATGATTGAATCACTTTTTCTTTAAAGAAAACTCTTAACCCATCAGATAATATACTCTCATTTTGACTGTAATTTGGCTCAATTTCCGTTTCACCTTTTTTATGTTTAGGTAGGTCATGAACAATAACTCGTTCAATAAGGATGGTCGAAGTATCAATTTTTGAAGCCATATTTTTTCAATTAAAAGTTTTTAAATATTGAGTTATGCAACATATTCCTTGACTGTCGGCAAGATTGCACTCTTTGACAAAGCTTTGGCATCAGCGTTGGCTCGTGGGGCTTTGGCAATGTGTGCAATGTGTGTCGGCATATGTAAAATTTTTCTACGAAATTCTTTTACAAACATACTAAAAAAAATGCGGTGGCCAAAAAAATAAAAAAACTTCAGGTCGCAATGTGTGTCGGCTATTTTGTCTTGAAATATTCCTTGTTTCAGTCCTTTCACAATGGTTTACTATTCAATTATTTAAGTCGTCTGTTTTTTAACACTTGGCGGTAACTCATTTATAACCTAACCAAAGGTACGCTAAATACCTCATTTTTGAATGCATAACTGTACTATTTTGTACTCTTTATCTACAAAGATATAAAGTATTATTTAATAATCAAAAGAAAACTGTTGTTTTTCGGGAATAAGCTTTACACCACAAAAAAAGCCTCCAATTTCTTGAAAGCTTTTCTTTGTGGTCCCACTAGGGCATGATCCTAGGACCCCCTGATTATGAGTCAGGTGCTCTAACCAACTGAGCTATGGGACCGATATAGAATTAATCTATAATATTTCAATTAACGTGCGGTGCTCTAACCAATCCCGAAAAATAGAAAAATTTCTTATAAATTTTTCTTAATTTTTCGAGGACTCTCGATTTTTCAGAAAAAATCATCACCGCTCTTAAAAAAAAACAAAATTTCAAACTACTTCTTCCCTTTAATCAGCAAAGATTTTTTCAAAAAATCGGAGCTGAGCTATGGGACCGGTATAGAATTAATCTACAATATGTCAATTAACTTGTTTCTTAAACAGGAGTGCAAAAATAAATATTTATTTTGATAATTCAAAAAAAACTTTAAAATTTTGTCAATTTGGATTCATTAAATATTTTCACACAATTTTCCGTTTTATTAGAAATAATTTTTAGTATTTTTGAAAAAATATTAGCCTTGTCAAATTTTATAAGTTAAATGATATGAAGTCAATAAGAATGAGTCTGAGACCAACTTGTATTACAATTTTGATTTTTGTTGTTTGTTCGTTAAGCTCTGTTGCACAGGATAAATTACCCAAATTGATAAAAAAAATACAGCCATCAATTGTATCAATCATTACTTATGACAAAAAGGGTGAACCTCTTGCCAGCGGTAGTGGTTTTTTTATAAATAGCAGCGGAAACATAATCACAAATTGTCATGTAATGGAAGATGCATGGTCTGCTGAGATTAAAACTTTTGAAGGAAATTCTTATAAGGTTGACAAAGTTCTGGCTCATAATTATAACTCAGATATAGTGATGTTATCCTTAAAAATGCCCGATAATAATAAGTTTATAAAAATCACGACAGATGTCCCCGAAATTGGCTCTGGTGTTTTTGTTATTGGCAATCCCAGAGGGCTTGACCAAACCGTTTCGGATGGAATAGTCTCGGCAGTTAGGGTAGATCCTGATTATGGAAAAGTTATACAAATTACTGCACCAATTTCTCCGGGCTCAAGTGGTTCACCTGTGATGAATATGAAAGGCGAAGTTATTGGTGTGGCTACTTATCAGTTTATTAATGGACAAAACCTGAATTTTGCAATTCCATGTCAGGTTATACAGGACTTAAAACCTGTACAAAGATTCGATTTGGCAAAATGGCAGGAAATTAAAGAATACAACTCAGACGAAATGCTTGCAGTTTTACTTGAAGAGGGCGAAAAATACCTTATTGACCAAAAATATTCTGATGCCTTATCTGTTTTTATGGCTGTTGATGATCAATTACCGGATATGCCTGAAGTTAGCTATCTTTTGGGGTATTGCTATCAAAATATGAACAAGTATGATGAGGCTTTTGATTCTTATAAATACGCTTTAAAACTTAACGAGAAATACGAATATGCATATTACGGTATGGCAGAATTATATTTTACTAAGAAAAAATATAAAAAAGTTGTAGCTTATTGTGATAAAAGCCTTTATTATAATGACGAATACGCAGATGCATTTATTTTAAGAGCTAATGCCAAAGAAAAGCTTGGCGACAAGGATGGTGCAAATCAGGATAATATTAAAGCAAATAATATTAATGCAAAAATCAGACTTTTAAATGCAGTTAAACTCAAAAAGTCTAAAGTGATTAATCTTGAGAAAAATTATTCTATAAGATTAGGATTGAAGCTAAAAATGATGCTTACAAAATCGAAATTTATAAATTCAATTAAAAAATAGTAGGTCTTTGTAATATTTATTCTTCAATAATCAAATTTTCTTCTTCATTTTTAATATTTTCCATCAGAATAATATCATTAATTATTTTGTTCATTGAAGCGAATTCTAAATTTAGTTTATTAACTTTTTCTGAAGAGAAGAATTTTATTGTTTTCTTTTCGCCGGGTAGTAAATCAAAATAATTATCAGAAAAGTTTCCCTTTATGTTTTTAGAACTAACATAAAGGTTTTTCACAAAAACTTTGCTTGTAATTGTTATTTCCCAGAAATCCTTGTTTAATTTTGAGTTATAAACTATATCCTCACTAGGTAACAAAAGATTGAAATTTTTTCCTGTTACCACAACTCTGGAACATATTTGTTTTTCACTATTATTGTCAATGAGTTTTAAGTTTATGTACGAAGTATTTCTATATTTTGCTATTGTGTCAATAATATTACTTTCGAAAGATACCGGTGTAGCTGTCAATAAATCTGCAATTAGAACTGTAGAATCTGTCATTATCTCCTTTCCCCAAAAGTCATTAATTGAAATAATTAATTTTGTATTAAAACTGTAATTATTATGATTGACAATATTAATCATGAATGAATTTTTATGCTCAAATGCAGAAATAAAAATATTTTCGAATGATCTTTTCGCAAAATAATATAAAGCTTTGGGCTGGTTATAATAGTCAACAGCTGACCATGATATTGCAGGCCAACAATCATTAAACTGCCAGAAAAGAGTTCCCATACAGTAGGGAATTGTAGAATTATGGGCGTCAAATGCTTTCTGAACTCCTTCTGCCTGGACTATTTGAGTCAGATAAACATAATCTTCAAAGTGTTCCGGAACCGGATAAGCTTTTTCCATATATTTACTGATTAAGTAAAAACCTTTTTTGTGTTTTTGATGATTCTTTAGCGGGTATGAATACCTGTAAAGCGAGTCTTTGGGGATGAACTTTAATAGTGAGTTAATTTCAGGAAAAGATTGAAACCCATATTCACTCATAAACCTGCCTGTTTTATCAAAATACGTATCAAAGTTTTCTTCGCCCCACCATACTCCCCAGTAGTGTGAGTCACCATGAGTAAGAGATTCGGGATTTCCCCAACCAAAATAAGGCGAACTTGGAATATATGTCCGTGATTTGTCAATTTTTGAAATAGCATCAGGGATAATCCTATGAAAAAGATTATCATAGTCTTTCCAGATTTTTACAGAATCTTCTTTACTAATTTTAAATTGTCTTTGCCAGCCCCAGTCAAACCATCCGTTACTAATCTCATTATTACCACAATACAAAACGATTGAAGGATGATTGTAAAGTCTTGTGGTCTGATATTTTATTTCTTCTTTTATGTTTTCAATCATTTCATTATCAAGGGGATACATTGCACAGGCGAACATTAAATCCTGCCATACCATTATTCCCAGCGAATCGCATAAATAATAGAAATAATCGTTCTCGTATATTCCACCACCCCAGACACGTAGCATATTAAAGTTTGCATCTTTGGCCAGACTTAGCAATTCATTGTATTTTGCATCATTATTTGAGCCATTAAAATACTCTGCCGGGACCCAGTTAGCCCCTCTCGCAAAAATGGGTTGTCCATTTAATATAAAATAAAACTCTTGTCCATCTTTGTCGGTATTTGTGCATAATTCAATTTTTCGAATACCAGTTTTTATTGTCTTGGTTTCAACCCTAAATTTTGTACTAACTTCAATTTTTATTTCATATAATTTTTGGTTGCCATATCCGTTACACCACCATAATTCGGGTCGTTTTATGCAAAACTCAACAGGATAGATTTGGTTTCCTTCATTTATTTCGAGCTTTTTGTTCAGGCTGTCAAATTCATGATTTGGACTAGTAATTTTCACATCTCCGTTATAAAAGTTTTCTGATTCCAGTTCAATATATGCCACCAGAATTGCAGCAGTGTCTGTGATCAGTTTCTGTTCTACACATATATTTTTTATTCTGAGTTTTTCCCATGAGTTTATGTACACATCTTTATAAATGCCACAAGTTTCCATATTAGGAGCGAAATCCCAACCATACTGATATTGTGCTTTTCGTGTATGTACACGGTTGTCGGGAATAGAATAAATTCCAGTATTTTGTTTTTCGGAATTATATTTTGTAGAAGGATGAAAAACAACCTCGATCAGATTGTTTTGTTTTTTTCTAATTGAATCATTTATGACAAAAACCCATTGCCTGAACATATTGCTTGTTTCACCAATTTTATTACCATTCAGGAATACTTCAGAATGTGTATCTATTCCATCAAAAACAAGCTCAAGATTTCTATTAATAAAATCAGGCGAGAGATCGAATTCTTGTCTGTACTTCCATTCAGTTTGGGAAATCCATGCAAGGCTGTCAGAATTTGAACTATAATAAGGATCAGAAATTAAATTGTTTGCAAAAAGATCTGTGTGAATATTTCCGGGAACAGTTGCCGGATACCACTTGTTTGTTTTCTCATAATAAAACTCCCAACCTTCATTTAGGTTTATTTTCTTTCGAGTTGATTTTTGGTTACAAGAAAATAATCCGGACAAAATAACAATTGATGTAATTATTACTATTTTTGAAGAGGTATTATTTAAATATTTCATATGAGAAAATCTATTATTTTGTTTTTACTTGTTTCATCAGTTTTGTTTTCATGCAAAAATAAGCAAAAGTATTCGTTTGAAAACAATATTATTCCCAAACCGTCTGAATTAAGTTTTAACAATGGTGAGTTGGTTGTCGGGGATGAAATTTATATAATAATTAACGAAAACTGTGTTGATGCCGGAAAAATAAAAAGATATGTGATGGATTATCTGGGAAAATCCTTTAAGGTGGATGATGTCCCGGAGAAGCAACAATCGGGGACAAACATATTTTTTACTATGGCAGGCGAGGGAAATCCCGAGTCGTATAATTTGCGAATTAATAAAAACGGAATTGAAATTGTGTCGCCCGGATATGCCGGTTTGTTTTATGGTTTTCAGACTTTGAGACAACTTTTGCCTGCAGCACTTGAAGCTGGTGAACCAATAGATGAAATCATTTTGCCTTATATTGAAATTCAAGATTCGCCACGATTCAGGTATCGTGGAATGCACCTTGATGTATGCCGCCATTTCTTTTCTGTTGAGGACGTAAAAACATATATTGATATATTGGCGATGCACAAGTTCAACACATTTCACTGGCATCTTACTGATGATCAGGGCTGGAGAGTTGAGATAAAGGCTTTTCCTGAACTGACTAAAATATCTTCAATGCGTAAAGAGACAGTCATTAAGAAGAACTGGGGAGAATACGACGGTCAGCCTTATGGTGGATATTATACTCAGGATCAAATCCGCGAAATTGTTCAGTATGCTGAGGATAGATTTATTACAGTAATTCCAGAAATTGAAATGCCCGGACATGCACTTGCTGCTTTGGCTGCATATCCCGAACTTGGATGCACGGGAGGCCCATACGAAGTAGGAACAACCTGGGGCGTTTTTGATGATGTTTTTTGTGCCGGGAATGATAAAACCTTTGAATTTATGGAGAAAGTTATTGATGAGGTTTGTTTGTTGTTTCCAAACTCACCATATATCCATATTGGTGGAGACGAATGTCCAAAAGTCAGATGGGAAAATTGTCCAAAATGTCAAAGTAGAATCCGGAAAGAAGGTTTGGCTGATGAACATGAGTTGCAGAGCTATTTTATACAACGGATGGAGAAATATATAAACTCAAAAGGAAAGAAGATAATTGGCTGGGACGAGATTTTAGAAGGAGGTCTTGCTCCAAATGCTACTGTAATGTCGTGGCGGGGAACATCGGGTGGCGTGTCGGCTGCAAAAATGGGACATGATGCTATATTAACTCCGGGTGAATACTGCTATTTTGATCATTATCAGAACGAAGATCATGAAAATGAACCTTTAGCTATAGGTGGCTTTACCAATTGTGAGAAAATTTATTTGTGGGAGCCGGTTCCCGATTCGCTTAGTGCAGAAGAAGCCAGTCATATTATTGGAGTTCAGGCAAATGTCTGGACAGAATATATTCTGGATATTGGTCATATTCAGTACATGGTCTTACCGAGAATCGCTGCATTAAGCGAAGTTGCCTGGTCAAACAATCGGGATACTACGTATGTCGAATTTAAAAAAAGGCTTCAACACATGTTTATCAGATACGAAAAAGCCGGATATAATTTTGCCAAACACGAAGTTGAGTAGGTTATTCGTCAATAGTGTTTAATAAACCATTTATCCTGATACTGAAGGAAATGCTATCACTAGTAAAACTACCACGAGTTTTTAACCAAAAACCATTAAAATCTTCAATCAATTGGAGAAATTAACAATTTTAAGATATAAGTAAATATCCTGACTTGTCCGGATTAGTGCGACAAATTAAGGTCTCTCCAGACTTGTCCCAATTAGTGCGTTAATTTTTTTAAAATCATAATTGTAAAGCGACAAAACAGTATTCAATGCTACGCGGGATGGCCGCGCAAAACGGCGGGCAGCTCAAGCGGTGAGATCGAAACAA
>JAKQEK010000394.1 GCA_029558535.1 Bacteroidota bacterium
ATTGTTACGATCTATATCTATCGCATTAAACATATTCTATCTATTTCATTTAATCATTACAAATTTAATCATTTTATGCCATATTTTCCTTGTATGTAGCGGTTTCTTCAAATGGGGCATAACGGTTTGCGCTCCCGAAGCTTCGGTAGAGCAGTTGCCGTCCCGATCAAGAATATCGTGAATATTGGAACAATATTCTACAAGTTCTAAATCGGGATCGGAGCTGCGTTCTAACTTGCCAGCCGAAGCGTTCGCGAAGGCTGGTCCACCGTGACCATTGTTTGATTAAATGTTTTTAGTTTTGCATTTGAGCGTGCCGCAGCCCTGCCTGCCGGCCTTTAGATTTGTATTAGCTTATTAACAAGTTTAAATAACAAAGATGTTGTAAGTAGTTGATTTTCTTTTCTTTTTGCTACTTTTTCTTTTCTTTGTTAACTGTTGTTAATTTGTTAAAAAGAATGGGGTGAACTTTTCTGCCGCATAGAATTTGAAGTTCTAATGCCTGTTATAGTCCCCATTCTTTTATTAGAGTTGCCAGGAACCATTTAGAAATATAGACTTTGGGTCTTATAAAGGTAATAGTTAGGCAACCACTTTTTTATCAAATCTAATCTCAAATGTATGAAAAAGAAAATGTTTTTTGTTGGTATCGATGTATCCAAAGCCACACTCGATGTGTTTATTTATCAGTCAAATTATTCTTTCATTGTAGAGAATAACCCGCAAGGTTTTTCCGAACTTTTGGACATTATTTGCAACGTTGCAAAATGTACCGTTAATGAAATTTTCATATGCTTTGAAAACACGGGTAAATATTCACGCATGTTAAGTGTATTCCTTCATTCAAATTCCATAACATTTGTAATGGAGCAGGCTTTAAAAATTAAAAAGTCACAAGGGGTTACAAGGGGCAAAAACGATAAAATTGATGCCAAAAGAATATCCCTTTATGCTTATGAGAAGAGGGATAATTTAACCCCAACTGTTTTATCCGGCTTAAAAATTGACCAGATAAAATCCTTGTTATCATTACGGGAAAAGCTTATTAAACATCGGACTGCTTATAAAAACGGGTTATCCGATTTGCATGATTGCTACATAGAAGGAGAAAACGATGTAATTATTGAAACACAAAAAAGATTAATCCAGAGCTTAAATAAAGAAATTGATGAAATTGAAAAGCATATCCACAATATCATCAAGTCGGATGAAAGAATGCTTAACAATTTTAAATTGCTATTAACCATTAAAGGAGTCGGACAAATCCTTGCGTTCTATTTGATAGCTTTTACAGCAAATTTCACACTCTTTGGTAATGCCCGATCATTTGCATGTTTTGCAGGTATAGCACCATTTGAGTATTCATCAGGAACAATAATTGGTAAGCCCAGGGTACACCCGTTTGCCAATAAACAACTTAAATCACTTTTAAACCTTGCGGCCCAATCAGTAATTCAAATCCCAGGTGAATATAGCCAGTATTATAACCGTCGAGTTGAAATTGATGGGAAAAGTAAAATGAGTACATTAAATATTATCCGAAACAAAATTGTATTTCGTGTTTTTTCGGTAATCCAAAGACAAACACCATATGTCGATTTATATAAATTTGCTGCATAAAATATTTGAACAAAATTTGGTTTTCCCTTAGAAAACAGGCAGGAAGGCGGAGAGCGAGGGATTATTTCATGATCCCAACATGGGGAAAACTAAAAACCTTACAAGTGCGGGCTATTGCCCTATCATTTTCTTTTTGCGTAACTGTTCAAATGAATTTGACAGTTTCTTCAAAAGCAAAATGCCCCTTTCAGGGGCACTTTTATGGTTTTTGCGGAGAGAGAGGGATTCGAACCCCCGGTACCTTTCGG
>JAKQEK010000402.1 GCA_029558535.1 Bacteroidota bacterium
AAATCATTATTAACCGACTAAAATCAATAATCGTTATTTTACTCATGTAAATTATTGATATTCAAGTCGAAGTTGTTAAATATTAAATTCAAGCCCCCTTGAGTTTTATTCAATATCAGGGAATAAGCTGTTGCTATAATCTATAGTTTTCCTATACTTATCATAAAAACGCTTAGAGTTTTTCAATAATTCTTCAAGATTCAAATAACTTAATAAATGCTGTCTTACTAGACATGCCACCGTAGAAAACGCCTTTTTTGTTGCTGTTTTTCTTTGTAATACGGTCAGCAATAGTTGAGCTATAAGCGTACACCATATTTGTATTCTTATAGAATTTTCACTTTCACCATAAAAACAATGAAGTTGAAAATTTTGCTTCATCTTTTTAAACAAAAGTTCTATTTGCCACCGCTGTTTATATATGTCTGCAATATTTTGAGCTGTAAGCTCAGTATTATTGGTAATAAACACATATTCTCGTCCTTTTTCATCTCTATATGTTATTCTTCGTAATGATAGCTTTCTAAGTTCGTTATCCTTCGGATTTTCTTTGTAACATAATCTTACTTTTTCTTCTTTTAGAACCCCAGCGCTTCCTTCTGCAATAGTGTTTTCACAAACAACCTCTTCAACTTCATAAACGGCGTTATCCTTCATGCGAGTGACGAACCAGATTTGTTTCTCCGTCCACTTTGCAAAGAGTTTGTAATGATTATATGCCTTATCAAAAACAACCATACTAAAAGGATTAAGTGTTAAATCATTTAGAAATTTGCTATCGTGTACCTTTGCAGCTGTTACTTTTACAAATTTACCTACATCTTGTAGGGCATCAATTAACATATGAACTTTCAAACCTCCTTTTTTTTTGCCTCCATCTTTGGGATTTCTTCCAACTCCTTTAAAAACCAAACTGCTAAATAATTGAATAGTAGTAGAATCAACAATAAACAACTCTTTAACGTTTAATCCTATTGTTCGGCTGGACGACAAAAATCCTGAATGCTTTTTAACTAAACTAAAATACAATGATTCAAAGAATTTGTTGTCTCTCTGGCGATTACCATCAGTAATAGTACTTTTAGGGGGCACTTCTTTTAAACCAAAGTGTCCTAATTTTCCTACACAACCAATCATTCCTTCTACTATTTCTGTAACAGAGTCACAACGACTGAAAATACCGAACATCATGCTTGTAAAATGAGTCCATGTAGAGAACTTTTTATAGTACTTATCTGATTCATGTTTCTTAACTAAACCATTGAAATCATTTCTATTAACTAAAGATAATACTTGTGTTAATATTGGCTGACCGACTAAATTTTTATTTGTATATTTGCTCATGCTGCATAAATTGGTAGTTTACACAGCTAAAATACAGATTAGGTTAGTGACTATCGACCTAATCTGTTATTTTTATTTTTTCTCGGTTACTAATGATTATTTTTAAACCATGTGTATGTATTATTTCCGGTATCATTGCAAACAATTGTTAGAGAATCACCAGAGCAAAACAAATGATTATTTTGAACTATTCCAATCGAATCATCGGGTATATTCATAACCTGTATTTCTATAGAATCTGAATGCGAAATGCATCCGTATATATTTTCAATACTCGCATAGTATATTCCCGATTGATTTACTGAGATTTTAAAAATAGAATCACTTAGTCGTGCTCCTTTAGTAGTTGAGGGATATTTATTTAAAGGTTCAAATCCAAAAGCTCCAAGAGTTGCTGTTGTTGGTGCAATGGAAGGAGATTCTATACTTCCTTTATATTGTGCTTCATCATTGGTTGATTTTTTTAAAAATAAAATTGAAGAAGAGAAAATAA
>JAKQEK010000422.1 GCA_029558535.1 Bacteroidota bacterium
AATCACGCATAGTTTTATCGTAAACTATTTTCCCTTTTTCGTAATGAATAACCAACGGAATTAAATGCACTTCATATACATTTTCGTCTTCGGTTTTTGTAAAAGTTAAGTTATATTGGTTTCTCTTAAATTCTGTTCTAAAATGACAAAAAGGAACTCCAAGAGCTGTAGTCTCTTCAATAATCTCCATTAACAAAACCATTAATTATTTAGTTAAACAGAGATTTTTGAAATTCAAATAATGCTCTTTTTTTAGCAATAAGTTTTTTAATCCTTTCAATAGTTGAACTATCAGGGTTACTATCTACAACAACATTTACATTCATATCTTTTAAGAAAGATACGAATTCACTTGTCTTATATAAAGTCTTCTCGTTCATACTATATTCATTTAAATTTACTGCAAATGTAATACAATTTTTATTCCAAACCATACTTTCCGTTAAAAAATTTCAACGCTTCGGTTATTTACAATTACCTACAACGTTTTGCGGCTTGTTTTCAGGTGGCAATTTCAGCATCAAGCCATTACAAATATATACAAAAGTTTAAATTTAACAGCGTCGTGTCAAAAATATCACAAAACTTGCCACTTGAAACAAACCGATGTTGCACACAGTATTATATTTTCACGAACTGAAAAATTCAACGCAACGTTTATCCACAAAGTTTGGTTCGGTTTTCAATTTTCCGCAAAGTTTTGGGCTAAAAATTGTCTTTAAATTGCTAAAATCCGAGAATTGTCTTTGAAGGTTTCCACAAAGTTTGGTTTCGGTTTTCCTAAATTTTTTCGGCTGAGAATTGTCTTTGAAGGTTTTTCACAATGTTTGGTTTCAGTTTTCCATTATCACGCAAGATTTTTCATTTATAAATTTCATTAATTTTCTTGCGAAAAAATAGGAGCGAAGCGTTCTGCGGCAGTTGGCGGATTAAAGACCTTAATGCAACAAGGTCAATAATTAGTTAATATATCAAATTTAGTTTTTTATTTCAATTTTGCATAATTTCAGAATAACTTTTTTTGGCTTTTTCAAGAGCCAAAAGTTATTTCCGAAATTGGCTTGTTTTATACTGCATAATTATTGATTTCTTGGTTCATAATTTCTCCTGGTGTTTTGTATCCTAAAACCTTTCTAGGTCTGTTGTTTAAAGCTAATTGAGCTTGTTTAAGCTGTTCAATTGTTATTTTATTAAAGTCAGTTCCTTTAGGAAAAAAACGTCTGATTAGGCCATTTGTATTTTCGTTAGTTCCTCTTTCCCAAGAAGAATAAGGGTTGGCAAAATATATATTCATGCCTGTTTTATTTGCGAGCCATTTATGATTAGCCATTTCCATTCCGTTGTCGTAAGTCATTGTTTTCCTGATGAATTTTGGCATTTTGTTCATTATTTTAGCAAATTGTTGTGTAACGGTTTTCGATTTTCTGTTTTCGATTTTGACTATAAATGTGAATCTTGTTTTTCTTTCCACGATTGTTCCGATAGCACTTTTTTGCCCGACACCAATCATTAAATCACCTTCCCAATGACCGATTTCAAGTCTTAACTTCACGTTTTCAGGTCTTTGACTGATATTTACTTGATCTTTAATTCTCGTTTTTTTAATTCTGAATTTTCTATTTTGCCTTCTTTTATGATGGTGATAGGGAAGAAGTTTGATTAGTTTTTTACCTAAATTGGATTGTCTATGCTTGTAAATATGTTGATAAATCGCTTCATATGATATTGTCATTATAGTATCATTTGGATGCAATAATTTGATTCTTCCAGCAATTTGTTCAGGGCTAAAACCCGACAGCAATCCTTTGTAAACGAAGTGTTTAAGTTTTTTGTGGGTGTTTATTTTGTCCTTATTTCTTTTATTTAAGTAATCATCTTTAGCAAAGAAATCTGCAATAGAAGCTTTGTAAATATCTGTTGGTTTAATAACCCAATTATTAACTTCACGAGTAATTGTAGATCTGTTTCTATTGAGTTGTTTAGCAATATAGCTTTTAGACTTGTTTTCTTTGAGTAAAGTCTCAATAACAATCCGTTCATTTAAGGTTAATCGCCTGCGTAATTTTTCCATAATTCAACAAAGATAAAATTTATCATTTGTTGCATTAAGTTATTGAATTCTCCATTTTTTTCTAAACTGTTTGCTAACGTTTCGCGGCTTCATGAAGTGGCGATGAACCAAGACCAAGCCTTACAAATATAAACAAAACTTTAAATTGAGCAACTGCGCCATTTCAAAAAATCCCGAAACCAGCCATATTTTTAAACCGCTGTTGTAGGCTGCATAATATTTTCGGAACTTATAAAATTAAACGCAACGTTTATCCGCAAAGTTCGGATT
>JAKQEK010000429.1 GCA_029558535.1 Bacteroidota bacterium
TAATGAAACAATTTGAATGATTTTTAATTTTAGATTTTGAATTACAGGAAATGATTGTAATTGTCAAAAGGAGAATAAAAAAAATATTAAACCTCATTGTGTGTCAATAGTGAATGGAGTGTCTGTAAATAGCGTACAACGGACACGGCTTGGCGATGTGGCGGTATTTGAAAATCGTCAGCCCATAACCGCTGCTAAATTTATAATTAAAAGTTCATTGTTTATTCTGTTGCTCGGCGTTATTCGTCGGCTGGAAATGAAGCCGAATAGCGAACAAAAAGCTGAGCATATATTCGTCGCCCCGCCATATTGCCAAACCGCCTGTTGGCAGCAGGCATTCGTCTAACGAAATTGCAACATCATTTCTTCTTAGGTTTAGCTATCTTCTTTGCTTTGCTTGGTCGTTTCTTGTCTGAAACTGATTTTACAATTGTCTGTCAACATATAATTTGTTTTGGGTCTTTAACTTTTGCAAGAGAATTTGCGTAAGCTTCGTTTACAAGTTTCTTAATGTATGCTTTTGGAAATTTCTTTTTGTCCGTCACAAGGATGTAGCGATACTGATTACCTTGTCCCAAAAGAATTTTGTCAGGGTCTGAAATTTCGTTGCCCCAATAAAAGCCAAAATGAACATTTTTACTTGAACGTCCAACAGCGATGGAACAAATGGTGTGTCCAACTTTATCTGTGGGACTCCAACCAAATGCAACTGCATTATAGTTGTCATAAATTAATTCGTTAGCATTTGGGCATAAGTCCCAAGCAAAGTCTCTAAGCCACATAACTAAATCAGTTATGTCGTCACCAAACGGTTTAACAAACTTCAAAAGGTCTTTTGTTTGTTCTTTGCTCATTTGTTGATTTATTTTAGTTCTTTTGCTGTTCCTAAATTGTCAATGTGAGCCATTAAGTTAATTGTAACTCCATTTGGGTCTCGAACCCAAAAGCGTCTAACAGGTCCCCAAGGTTCATTTGTTATTGGGTATGTAATCTCATACTTAAGTTGCTTCGCTTTTTCATACAAGCTGTCTACGTCTGACACTTCAATTGTTATGGTTACATGGTCATTTGTTGAAAATCGATTTTCAGATTTTACAATGTTAATTTGAGCAGTTGGATTTGAAGGCGAAGCAAAAGTTACCACCCAATGCAAGTCCATTACGATTTTTAAACCAAGAAAGTTTAAATAAAACTCTTTGCTTTCGTCCATTTTATTCGATGATATATTTGGAATGATTCGCCTGATGTCCATGTTAATGTATTTTCGATTACTTTAAATTTTAGAAGTGTGTCACTGCTTGCTGCCAACGGGCGGCGGCTTTGGGCTGGTGTGGAATTTTCCAACTGTCCGCCCGGAACCGCAGCCGATTTTTTTGATTAGTTGAAGTTAAGAACTAAAGCTCAAAATTGAACGTCCAGCCAGAACTGAAGACCGGAGATGCAGTTAGCTGAAATTAGTTTGTCCAGCCACACTTGCCCAAAACCGTTTGTTGTGTGCTGCCTTAATACTTAGCGGACTGTTAATTCAACTTTCTTTCCTAAACCAAATTCCAGAAGACGATAGAGGGTAGAAAGTTGGATGTCAGTTTTGCCATTTTCAATTCTTGAAATAAAGCTTTTTTTGGCTCCGATTTTATCGGCTAACTGTTCTTGTGTCAAGTTCGCAACACGTCTTTCGTCCTTAATAACTTCTCCGATGAGAAAAGCTTTTGCTTTTATTTCAAATTCTGTTCTTTTTGCGGTACCGCGTTTACCGTAACGCTTGGTAAGGTGCTCGTCAAATGTGGTTATATTTTTTTTCCTTGTAGCCATAGTGTTATTATTTATTGTCAAAATATTCGTTCATTAATTTAATAGCTAAATCAATTTCTCCTTTCGGGGTTTTTTGTGTCTTCTTTTGGAATCCGTTAAAGAGAAGGACAATTTTTCCTTTGTCAAAACAGCAAAAAATACGGAAGATATTGTTACCTACTTCGATTCTGATTTCATAAAGACCTTTCTGACCTTCAATATGTTTCAAGAATTTCTCCGGTACACGGTCAGCATGAGTAAGAACAAAAAGGACATAGTCAATTTTCTCCTTTACTTTCTCGGTCTGGCTATCGAAAAACTCTTGAAAATAATGCCGATAAAATAGTAATTCTCTTATTTGCTCCATATAGAATTGTAGAGCAAAGTTAACTTAAAATGGAACAGGGGCAAAATGTTTTTTAGTATATTAGGGTGTTTCGAGAGGTTGCACACAACGAACAGGTATTGCCGAAGTGCAGGGAATAGAATTCCGTCCGCCCGGCTGACCGCTGCTGAGTAAAGATAAAAAAGATGAAGATATGCACATAGCTAAATAGATAAGGTCAAGCTGGATATGTAGCTGAACAGAGTTACTACAGATGAAACACGGCTTCCGTCAGCCTGCATTTTGGCAATACCCTTGTTATGCGTTCGCCCTGCGTTTAGGTCTTGCTGCTCTATTCATGTAAACAACTTCAGGTTCAAATAGGACTGATTGTTTTAAAAACCCTTCTGCATCTATTTGAGCATTTTGGTCATTTAGTAGAGTTTCGTATTTTGGTCTGACTTCCTCAAAAGGTTCTTTGTCTAAAAATCTTAAAACAGAAGCAGACAAATATTGATGGTCTAATTCAAAGGAAAGCCATTTTCTATTAAGTTGTTGAGCTGTCCAACCAGTTGTATTTGACCCTGCAAAAATATCAAGGACTAAATCACCTTCGTCAGTCAGAAATTTAATAAAGAACTCTGGTAATTTAGACGGAAATCTTGCTGGGTGTCCCTTAATACCTAAATCTTTACAATACTTCAAATATTTTGAGTTGCTTTCTGTATTAGGTATCTGCAAAAGGTTTGAAGGAATTGCTCCACCATTGTCATTGCCAAAACTATCACTAATGTCGTGTCCAGATGGTCTTTTCTTAGGCGTATAATATTTAGCACTGTCCTCAATTAATTTTTTCATTCTGTCTGAATACTCGGTTAAAACCTTTTTTACGTCAGCTTTTGGGAAGTCCGATTTTGAAAGCCACCATACAGTATTTACAGAATCCTTAGCTCTTATTTTTCTTTTGTTTACCCATTCAATTGGGGATGGCAATTTTGCAGGGTTGTACCAAAAAAATTCTTCTGCTAGTTTCCAGCCTTGTTCATCGCACATTCTAATTAACAGTCGGAAATTGTAAAGAGAACGAATTGGTGTGCCTTTCTCATAAGCACCGCCCAAATCAATCACAAAGCTTCCATCGTCAGTGATAATTCTCTTAACCTCTCTTGTGAATTCCAAAATCCAGTCAATATAATCAGCTTGGTCTTTATTGCCATATTCTTTTGGTCTTGAAAGGGCAAAAGGCGGAGATGTCATTACAAGGTTAACGGAATTGTCTGGGATTGATTTCATTAACTCTAATGAATCGCCAACAATAGCTTTTCCCTTTTTCGTTTTGTATAAAAAATTCTTTTCAAACATATCAATATTCTTTAAGGTCGTAAATCCAACTCGTCATTATCTTCCATAATAATGTAACAGCAAAATATACTTCTGGGTCTTTAGCTTTAATTTTCTCAATTTCAGCTATGTACTTTTCCTCTCCTTGAGTTCCGATTACATAAGAAATCCACTCTTTTGAATCATGGTCTTGGATACTATCAAGTAATTGGTCAAGAGTTATTGAGCTTGATTTTCCAAGAGCCCATGCAACTCCAGGTCTTTCCGTTGGGGTTGCACTTGTGAATTTTTTCAAAATATCAACGCTATAATTCTTCGTCAATTTAGCTAATGCCCTCGCTGCTTCAATACGAATACTTTCATCAACAGCATTAAAACTTGAAACAATAGCTGTTAAGGCATTTTTGTTTTGTTGTTCACCTAAACCCCAAGCAGCACCTGCTCTTATTTCTGGGTCAAAATTTTCATCAAGTAGTATGTCAGAAAGTAATTTACAAGCTCTTTCAGATTTAATTTCGTTCAAGACTATAACAGATTCTAAAACATTTTGAAGGTATTGGTCTTTCAAGCTTTCTTCAATAAACAAGTATCCTTTATCTTCGCCGAGTATTGCTAAACTTGCTGCCGCTTCAAGGCGAACATAAATATGTTCTTCATTTGTTGCAACTTTTGCCTTTAAGGCAGCAATTACTTTCTTCTCATTAAAAAATCTTAATGCTTTTGCCGCAGCATATCTTTCGCTATGATTAAGATTGGAAAGATTTCCAATAAAGTAATCCGAATCTACTTTGCCTTTTGGTATGTCATATACAACTGGTACGACAGAAGCTACGATTTGATTTTCTAAGACTTTATCACCGACTTTGACTAAAGGCTTAAGAACAATTGATATACCGCCTTTATTCCTTTTCAACCTACACGAACTCGCTTTGCCTACGGCTGGTTTTGCAACTATTTTGTCCTCGGTAACTTCTGTAATCGTTAAGTCCTTTCCGGCAATACACGATAACCAAGTTATCCGTACCTCTGAACCTTCCTGAACGCCTTTTGCCTTCTCGGTAATAACTTCTTTTCTTTGAAATGAATCCCTCAATTCTTTTACGGAAATAAATTGAATTGGACTATTTGGAATCCAATCAACAGGAGATAAATCTCCTTTTCTACAAGCAATAAGAGCTACATAATCCTCATTTTTCAAATCAGCATCCCATCCTCTTGCAGGGTCATTTAGGGAATGCGACATTGTAATTTCAAGCTTTGATTTTGCTCTTGACTCAATTCTAATTCCATTGTCAACGCATATAATATCTGGAACTCTTATCCGCTTAATTTTAATCTTTTTCCAAATCTTATAATTCATTGACCCTCTTTCCAATTCAATTGGTTTGTGTCCTAATGCGACCAACTTTTTGAATACTTGTTGAGTTCCAATTGCCCCTAAAGATATTTTCTCTAAAAAACTCTCGTCTGTCTTAAATGATGCCATTGATTATATTGTTCCTGTTAATCGTTCAAAGTTAAGTTTTTAGGGCTATGATTAGCGGTAAGTTGCCCTCAATTTGTCAACTGTCAGAAACGATGTATGAGCCTGATTTTGTCAACCTTTGAATTTGTAGAGTGTGTCAAATAGGGTGACGCATAACGTTTTGCGGCTTGGCGTAGTGGCGGATTTTTAGCACAAAAGTTCAATCGAAGAACTGCACTTGAACCTACCACAAAACTGTCATACGAAGCACTGCACCCGCCATTACGCCAAACCGCTGTTACCGGCTGGGCTTCTCTATTTTGTCGTCTTTGGGTCAATTGTCGCAGAGTTATAACGAACTAATTTTTCCCAATCTATTTCTCCGTTGCCTTTGCAAAAGTCGTTTGAAAATTCTCTTGTAAACTTGTTTATCATTTGAGAATACGATTTTACAAATTCGTCATTCTTTTCTTTTGCTTTATGTCCGAGTGGTTCAATTATCTCTGTGTATAGTTCTGTGTCGCCTGAAATAAAAGCCCAAAAACTTTGCCCACAATATTTGAAGTAGTCGCCTTTGTCGGGATTGTTGTCACGACCGTAGCAACAGCCATTTACAGCAACTACGTTAAGTTGCGAGTTGCTTGTTCTTAAAGTCTTTTTTGCAGTCTTGAAGTCGGCAACCATTTTTGCAATTTGTGAACTGTTGCCCCAATTAGGACCTGATTTTATGGTTACAATATTTCTTGCTCCGTTATTGTCAAACTCCAAGTCAATGCCTGTAATGCCTGATTTGTAGCCACCGTAAACTTTACCATTTATAAAAATTGCAAGTCCTTCAAGCCAATCTCCAAAAATGGTTTCTTCATTTGAAGAAATATGAGCATCAACAATGCCCCGAATTATTTGCTCGGCTGTTAAAACGTATTTTGCTTTGAATAGGTAAGGGTTTTTGCGTTTTAGAACTTGGGTAAGTTTTAATCCGTCAAGACTTTGAATACGCTTTTGGTGAAATGTCCCTATGTTTTGCTCAACGTATTGCGATACGTCTTTCAGGTTTAGTTTTTTCATATTTTACTTTCGGCTCTAATAAATAAAGTTCAACAGGTTTCAATTCCTTTCTTACCATTTCATAGTATTCGGGAACAATCTCAATTCCTATTGAGTTACGTTTCATTCTGTTTGCAACACTTAATGTCGTTCCTGAACCCATAAATGGGTCAAGCACCGTGTCTTTTTCTTTTGTGAAAAGTTTTATAAACCATTCTGGTAATTCTTGTGGAAATGCAGCACTATGATTTTTGTTATTGCACTCTGTCGCTAAATGCAAAACATTTGTTGGATATGCTTTATCTCTGTCAACCCAATTGGAAATATTTTTGCCAAAGCCACTTCCGACTTTTGAGTTATCTCTGATTTTGTCTGTGTCCGAAAGTTTTTTAAGTCGGGTTTTTGCCCAATCGCCCATTGGAACCATAACTTCTTCCTGATACATATTGAAATGTTTGGCTTTGTTGAATTGAAGTAGTCGTTCCCAACTGTCCCTAAAACGATTTGGCCATTTTCCTGGATAAGAGTTCTTTTTGTGCCAAATAAATTCTTCTGTCCAAAGCCAACCTTGCTTTCTCATTGCGATTATAAGCTCCATTACATAAGTGCTTCTTTCTCCTTCAACGACTTTTTCCTTAATGTTAAGGATAAATGTTCCTGTCGGTTTAAGAACTCTCAAAAGTTGCTCTGAAATTGGTAAAAACCATTCAACGTATTTGTCGGGGTGAATGCCACCGTATGTGCTTTTACGCTGGTCTGCATAAGGCGGTGAAGTAACAATTAAGTCCACAGAATTGTCTGGAAGTAACTTTAATTGCTCTTTACTGTCGCCTAAAAATATGTCTGTCGTTATCTCCATTTTTCTTGTCCTAAGATATTTAGCAAATTTACTTTTTTAATCGTTTTAACCTGTCAAAATTGTCCCGAAGTTGTTAACGATTTTACTGTCGGGTCGGTTTTTTAGCCTTGCCGGTAACGTACAGGGCTTGCTGCTGTGCTGGTATTTATAATGTCCAGCCTGGAACTGAAGCCCAATAGAATTACTGATGCTGAAGTTAAGAACAAAAGCCGAATAGAATTACGTCTGACCGAACTGCTGCTGATAGCGAACAAAAAGTTGAGAATATATTCGTCTGCCAGCATAGCAGCAAACCCCATGTAAGGCGTTCGTGCTTCTACTATGTCGGTCTGTGTCGCTACGAATAGCATGGTGTGTCCCGTGTGTGGGAAAGCAAGCTCTTTTGCAAGGTTGGCTTTGTGTCAGGCCTTGTGTGCCTTGCAAATGTGCTTGCTTTAGCGTTGGCTATTTGTTCGGCTGTACAATAATAGTGTCATTTGAAAATTCTACATGATTGCCTTCTCTTCTCAATTTTCTACAAAGCCAAGGCTCCATTGGTTTCTTGTCAGCCCATAGTCCAATTTTTTTATCCCTTGCTTGAATTTCAAGTTCCGCTAACTCTTTGTCAGATGAATACTCTTTATAGTGCCAGGCTAAACCATTCCTAATCATTTCTTTGCTAAGGTCTGTTCCATCTGTCAAGAAGGAACGATTAATTGAACGACCGTGCTGGTCAATACCAACATAAACTAAACGTACTTCTTTTTGAAAACATAATTCACTCAAATAATTTTTTGCGACTTTATAAAAGGGCATACCCTTTTCAGGAGCATCTATAGCATCCATTCTTACCCTTTCTGTTTTATTACCTTCCAAAAGAATATCATAAGTATCTCCGTCAATAATTCCAATAACTTTTCCACTACTTTTCTTTTCCTTATTAGAAGAATTATAATTACCACTTCTTTTCCCATTGCAAGAAAATATTAATGGTAATATGACTAATAGTAAAGAAGGAAAATATTTCATTCGAAAGGTTTATTCAAAAGTTACCGTGTTGTTATTGTAGTCAATTGATATTTTCCCAAATTGTTCTAATGCAGATTGACCAAAAAGTAATGGTGCTATTGAGTTATCAACAACAGAAGCATTTATATTGTATATCGTTCTGTTCCCAATTGTTACTTCTTTTAATTTAATGATTGTCCCAACAGAAATATCTCCATTAGCATCAACAAATTCAGCTTTCCCCAAAATATCATCTTTAGTTAATTTGCCTTGCTTGTATAAATATGAGGCTTCAACATTTGAAATTGAAATCAGTCCTGCTCCGGTATCAAATATGAAAACCATATTTAGGCCATTTATTAAAACTGGTATTTTGTATACGCCATTTTCTTTTGTCATTTTAATAATAGTCTTTCCGGAAAATTGTCTTTTAGTAGATGTATTTTCGGTCGGTTGAGAACCATCATTTTTCTTTTTATATCTGCCGGATTTTGAGCAGCCTGAACAGCCAGAAAAAATTACGGGCATTAGTAAAAGTATAATTGTTGTTCTAATCATTTGATGTCACCTATTTTTGGAAATATTTGAATTAAAAATCTTTGATTGTCCGCTTCGTTTATTTGCCTTCCAACACCACCCCAACCATTTCCAGATAGTTGCAAGTCAATAAGATTATTATATTCGGGTGCTTCAAAGTCAATTCCTTGTGTCCGCCAATAGTTTCTCAAACTCAATGCCCTTTGATAACTTAATTCATAATTATGATTTTCCTCGCCAGTTTTTGAGGCATATCCTGCAATGACTAAGATGTATGAAACATCCTTAAGCTTTGAATCAGATTCTTTTGATTTTTTCAGTCCATCTATAATCGACTTTAATTTAACGCCAGCTCTATTAATATTGCTGATTGTTGAAAAATAATTTTCCAAATCACTTGAAGATATTTTTGATTTATCTGGATTGAATTTTACATCAAAGGAAAGTTTAAACCTTTTATATTCCTCTTCATAAGTAAAAAGTGATTTTTCACTTTTTAGGGGTTTTAAGTTTTCATCAACTGCATTTACAATTGCCAATTGCCTTTCTAAATCTTTTATCTGTCTTGACTGCTTTGTAAATACTAATACAAAAAGTACAAGCATAATAAAAAACAGACTTGTCATTAAGTCTGTGTAACTAGGCCAAAAAAAATCAGATTTTTTAGAGTTCATTATTATGATCTGCCTTTTTCTTAAAGATTTTTCTAAAAGAATTGGATATTTTCTTACTTATTGTATTTTGTCCATTTTGCTTAATAGCTTCTAACTCTATTATTACTTTTGATAATTTATCGTTAAAGGATTTTATGTCGTTTGACACACTACCTATTTGTGAAGCATTACTCATTTTCATGTCGGAGAGATGTTTACTCACTGGTTCTAAAAAATCAAGCTTATCTAATTTTTTCCATCTTTCTGGGTACTCCTTTTGCATCAACTCAAGTTCTTTCAATGTTAATTTCTGCACCTCCATTATTCTGTCTTGAGTGAATTCTTTTAGTTTTACCAATGAATCATCTAATGTATTTCCAACGCCATTGACGGCTTGTGTTATTAATTGATGACTATTGTCTAAAGCATTGTAATGACTTTGAAGAAACTTTACTAATTCTTGATTTTCGGAAAATATTGATACTATTTGCTTGCCAAGTTCATGAAAATTTCCAGTGCGTTCAATCATTTCATTCAACTTAACTGTGAATCCTTTTGTATCATTCACTAGCTCAGAAATTGAACTTAAATACATATTAAATTCAGCAAATTTATCGGTAGATACCTGTAATTCTCTTAAAACTTTCACATTAGCTTTTGCAAATTCCATTATATCCATATTGTCCAAAGTAGTAAGTATTTTCTCTTGTGCTATTAATGCATCATGATTTTTACCCATTACTGAACTAAGTTTACCTACATTTCCCTTAAATTCTTCATTGAACTTATGCAAGTTGCTTTGTAATGAAAACAAAGTAGAGTTTATATTTTGGTTTAGGAGTGGCAGTAAATCAATTTGGATAAAAGTATAGAAATCATTTTTTTTATCTTCAACCAAAACCTTTGCTCCTTTAAAATAATAACCCGAGTTAGTGATGGTAAGTAACAACCCTGTAAAACTTGCTATCATCGCAATTTTCACTCCGCCTAAAAGTAGGGAGATTGCATTATCTAATGCAGCAGGTTCAGTTACAAAATCTACACCCGATATTTGAAATAAGCCGAATACTATTCCTAAAAATGTACCTAAAAGGCCAAGATAAAGTGGCAAAGAGATTGACTGGCTAATATCATCTTCTATTGCATCTGTATTACGTTCAATTACATCTTTAATAAGGTGGAAGTCTGATGCTACACCTTTGTTTCTAATGAGATAAGTATTGAGTGCATAAATCAGTTTATCGGTTATATGATTGCCGCCTGACTTTTTATGAATTAAGTCTATAAAAATCCTATTATCATCTTCATATATTTCTGGCCTTAAAACTAGACCTTCAGGTGTTACAATTTCTGTTTGAATGATTTTGGGTTGGCTTTCTTGTGCATACTTCCTTATATCCGAAAGTAGTTCTTTTGGATGTAATTCAAAAAAGGATTTTGAAAAGCCTGGCTTAATGATTTCAAAACTATCCGATTCGGGAAATATTGATTTGAATACTGATATTTTACTTTTTGTTCTGTAAAATATATAAAGTTGTACCGCAATAATTATGCAAACCCCAATTAATTCTAGTGCCTCAAATTTATTCATATCTGATTATTGCTTTTGATTTGATAATCCATTTGTCGCCTTCCAGTGATGCAACTCCTTTACGTTTAGTAATAATATTATTAACTGGATTACCTGGCATATTTTCTTCTTCACAAGCTGGTTTAATATATGCCTCATTTCTTTTTGCAATGTCATTTACTGGTGCTCCTCCTGTATGAATTTCAAACAAAGCTTCAGTCTTATTTGATTTTACTGTAAACCTGTAAACCGTATCATTTTTTTGATAGCTTTTATTTGAGTTGGGAAAATAGTCATCCACTGGTTTCATCATATAAAAAACTTCATCTGTATTTGTTTGATATGTTTCAGTAGGTTGTTGCTTCTGAATGACCTGATTTGGAATTGCACTACTATATTCAAGTATTGAAATTCTATTTTGCAATTTGCTTAATGCATCATTTAGCTCAGATATTTTATCACTATTTTGAATAAATCGTTCAACGTCACTTTTAGTTACATTTTTGGAAAATGAATCTTGGGGAAATCTATTTGGTGTAGTATCATCATCTGTTATTTTTTTTCTTCTATCTATTCTGTCATGAATATTGGACATCTGAATAAGACAAAAAATCAAGACTCCTATAACTAAAAGCAATGTTAGTAAATTCCAGAAATTTAAATGTGAAAATGAGAAAAACCCTTTCTCATTAGCTTTCATTTCATTTTGTAT
Organism: Bacteroidota bacterium; assembly: GCA_029558535.1. Classification (GTDB taxonomy): domain Bacteria; phylum Bacteroidota; class Bacteroidia; order Bacteroidales; family ML635J-15; genus Bact-19. The sequence continues at coordinate 11,288 of JAKQEK010000429.1, forward strand.
TCCATCACCTGTTTGATTTGCTGGGCTGTCAATTGAAACATTTGGAGAAGTTGAGGGTGCAACAACAGGCGGGGCAGTTTTCTTTAAAAACTCTGATATTTCTTTTTCAATATTAGATTTCATAGCTTCATCATCAATAGGAAACTTGATACCGTATTGTTTTTTGTAAACATCGAGAGACTTACTGATAATTATGTTAGCAGATTCTTCGGGGGATTTATTTACAAGCTCACCAAAATCTAACTTATTAATGTTTTCGGATAATTTTATTTTTACCTTATCAAACCTGTTGGATAGTTGTGCTGATAGAGTATTATAATTTGAGGCATCTGCCAATGTTTTTGTTGTTAGATGAGTTTTTATACTATCATAAACTATTTTACTTTTTTGTCCATCCGGAGAACTCACAAATTTTTCAATACAGTAGTTCGTCAATTTGTAATTTATATAATCCCGTGACTTACTTATTGCTTCTTGTGTAACTTGACCGAAAGAGAAAATTGTCAAGAGCAAACACAAAAAAGAAAAACATAGTTTTATTTTCATGTTAGATTGTAATTACTTGTTATCGTTATGGATTTGGTTAGCTAGTCTATTAATACAACCCTTCAATGGGTAAAAAAATAATGTCTCCTCAATATTTATGTCAACATTGTCGTTTGCTTCTGATATTTTCTCTTTTATTCCACTTACTAAATCATTTGCAATGTTTTGTTTTAAAAGCAGCTTGTATTTCTCTAAATTCCTTGGATTAATTCCAAAGTTTTCAAAGAAATTAAATTTTGAATTGTAGCCAAAGAATGTGTCAATAAAGCTAAAGACCTCTGTTTTAACTTGATTCTTGATATTATCATTTTCAATTTGATTGTATTTTAACTCTGCTGAAGGAATTGTACTTGTTTTATCAATACCAATCAAAACGTTTAATATTTCCTTTTCTAATGCTTCAAATTTTGAATAGTCCCTACATTCTAAACCGCCTTTGCATGTAATTTCTTTTGGGTTGTCGAACATTCTAAATTCCAGTGAAATATTTTCTTGTGAACCGTATACATCATTGAAAATTACTTTTGTAAAATCCTTTAATGTGGACAGGTCATTCCCACCACTAGCAATTTTTATCAATTTTGAACCATTGCCACTAAAAGTAATGAACTGAGGAATTGGCAAGTTTTTAGTTTTCATTAAATTAGCAACATGGTAAATAATGGCTGAATAAAAGAAAACAAATACTAGTTTTAAATCATTGTCTTCAGAAAGTAGTTTTGAAAATGACAATGAAATTTTATTGTCCCTAATAATTTTATTTTCTTCTATTGAAAAGAAGAATTCGCATAGTTCAATAGAATTGTTTGTCTTCTGTTTTAAGCTGTCATAAATACTTAGTAAATTTTTTGCCGATGTATTAGAAAGCGAATTTTTTATTATTGGTTCATATTTCTGAACAAATCCATTATCATTCGAAGTATAGCCATATCCATCCCCGAAAATAGAATTTGCAGCAAACCTAAATGAACTTAATAGAATCGGTGTTTCGCTTTTATAAATAACTATATCTGTGGTGCCACCACCAATGTCAATATTAACTGCTGGACGGTCGTGGGGTTTTACTCCTTCTTTGTGATAGTAATAGTAAAATGGTGCAAAAGACTCAGACAGCTTATATAATTTTTTATGATTTCCGAAATACCTTTCGTAAAAAGCAGTCCATGCAGTTTCAAGTTGTTTTCTTCTAAATGTTGGCATACTTGAGGGATAGAACCATACAATTTCAGTTTCATCCAAAGAGCCTCCGTTCAATAAAACCTTATTTCTCATCATCATCATTAACTGTTTTAAAAAAGCTCTTGTTCTACGTTCTGCTTTATTATTCCCTCTAAACTCAATCCACTTGAGGTTTGAGGTGATATTGCTGCTTAATTTATAATCTTCTTTCAAATACCAAAAAGGAATATTGAAATCAGCTAAAGCGAAGTTTGTCTCAACATTAAAACTCCCGTTATCATTTATAACTGTTCTTTGCGGAAACTTATAAAGACTATCCTTATCTATTGCCAAAGGGCCGAATTCCTCTTTTATAATATTTATTAAGTCATCTGCTCCAAATCCTAAGGATGTTTTTGAAAGGGCATTGTCTGTTAAACTGCTTGGTTGATATAAAGTGCCTATTTGCGTATCATTAGAACTTATATCAAAGGGAACAGATGTTCCGCCATTTTCTTTGTATTCAATATGTGTATTGGTAGTGCCAAAATCGACTGCAAATTTAAAAGTCTTTGAAGGTTTTGTTACTGGCCTGAATAAAGGAATGATAATTCCAGAAGTAGTATTATGCTTTACCTCAATAAAATCATAGGATTTCTCAACAACGTAATAATTTGTTGTAACTTTTTGTGATTGGTGCTTACTGCTTCTATGAGTAGGTGGGATACTTGGTAGGGATGTTAGAGCATTAATTTCAGAATAGAAATTGAGGCTGTAAGTAAAGTGCTTATTTATTGGTTGAACATCTCTATCTACAAGCATTATTCTGTAATGGGGATTTATTTCATTTGAAATTTTAATGAATGGATAAATAGCAACAGTAAATTGATTTTCTATTATTACACCTTTATTTTGTTCTTCGTCTGCTTGTTGTATCCTGTCACTGAATTTGCTCTCTAAATAGTCTCTAGAAATTTGTATATAGTTACTATTTTTAATTGGAATTCTTAAGATAGCAGTAACCCCACCAACAGCTTGTTTGATTTCAAACATTTTTTTTCCATCCGGTACTACTCCTTGTAAATCATTAATGGTAAAATAGTTAAAAATCTCTTTTTTAATAGGGAGTATAAAGCCGTGGTCTTGTTCACCTTGCCTTATTTCATAGTTACCGTTAAAAAATTTTTCATTGTCAGTTGGATAAGGAACCTTAATTATGTACGGTTCTAATAAATCACTAACTGTTAAATATGGATATTCAATGTGAACCTGATTGGGCAAAGTCCTTTTAGTTATTGGTCTGCTATCAAATTTTGGAACATTCCTGTACCAGTCTTTTTGCCATTTTCCACCACCATACTTAAGCTCCTCGTTAAAGACATCAATGGGTAATATGCAGGGTAAATCGCCAGAATAAGACTTAGTGGCTTCAATAATAAAATCATTATCATCAACACTAGGTTTTATATCATACTTTTTTGCTTTTAATTTAAATCCCAAAATTTCAGCAAAGTTACCAGCAGACTTCACTTGAATATTGTTGAATGTGCTTTGATAAGAATCAGCAGTTATATCTCTAATAGCATGTTGCAAGTTGGAGTCCAAAATTGTAAATGTTTGCTCCAGGTATTTATTAAAGCCAGAAAATTTTTCTGAGAAATTGGGAAACGATTTTTGTATTGTAAAAAGGTATTTGATAAAATCATTTGTTCTCTTGTGTAAAGGACAAAATGATAAATCAAAAAGTTTGTCATTTGCAAAACTAATATCAACAAAAGATAAGTCATTGGCCGATGAAAAAAATATAGTTGTTGGCGATGTTCCGCCAATAATGTTAATTGGCTCTGGGCCATTTTTGTAATTCAATAAATAAATATGCTTTAAATCAGCAAAATTAAAATGCTTTTTATCTTGAATAAGATACATTTTCAGGGTTTCACCCAGTAGCTTGTGTTTCGGATTTGAAGAATTTATTAATCTGCCTAAATCACTTTCGGCATCAATGTCTAAAACTCCTCCATTAAGATGAATACCTGAATTCCATTCCAAAATCTCAATCTTATTTTGCAGAGCTTCAATGTTAAAAAATATTTCTGCTATATCTAGACAGTCAGAAATCATTCTGTGATAAATGGTTCGCCCATCTAAAGCTTTTTTCAAATCATTTTGTGCATTTTGTAAACATTTATTAGATGTCACATATGAAAATGATGACTTTACTAAATCCATTCTTGCAAATGGGCTAGGTATTGAAGTGATTTGTGTTTGAGCATTAAGACCAGAGGGGTCTTGAATTGTATCTATAGTATTATGGTCTATATAATTCGGCAATTGCTGCCAATGCTCTATATTTTGTGTTGTACCTGTATGAAGGCGAAATATTTTGCTCATAATTATAGTTTTATTTCTGTATCTACAATCTCGTTTGTTACCTTAGTGAAAAGTGCAGAGAGTTTTTGAGTGGGTTTTAAAAAATCAAATGATGTTTCTCCTTCATTTAGCTTATTGAGAAAACTCGTTATTCCCTCTCCATTTTTTACTTTGCTTAAAAAACCGGGCTTCACTGGCTTACCAATAACTTGGTTATATATATCTTTCCCTTTTTGTTTCACGTCTAATGCAGAAAATGAAACGTTTGATACCCTCATTTCATCTAACCACTCCGTAAAGTGCCTATTAAAAATCGAGATGCTGTTTCTGAATCTCTGGTCTAATGCTTCCTTTGATAATTTGTTATTGCCGTTATGAATATGTGGCATTTTTGAATTTTTGCAAGATTCCTCATAGTGTGATTCCATATAGGTTTTAAATAAACTGTATTTTGTCAAAGGCTTGGCTATTTGCTCATAGGTTTGATTAGCTAAATCCGAAAATGTTATTGAATTAGATTCATTACCCAATCCGAATTCAAAGTATTTAGGGTTAGTAACTTCTCCGTTAACAAAGCTTAGCTCATTGTCTGGTATACTCATGAAATCAACTATAGAAATAGCGGATGCAAGCTCAATAAAGTGGGCTTTATTTCTTTGGTCATCAGCACCGTCAGCCCCTTTTTGGTCGTTTGTAAGATTGTCACCAATATAGTAAAGGGCATTAATTGCTTTATTGTCACAAATATTATCCGCATAATATTTTAAAGCAGCAATAGTTTTAGATACAAATGTGTTACTATCAATACTTGAACCACTCGATTTATCAACGCCAAAATAAGGTAAGACAGAAACGGCTCCGATTTTAGCACTATTTAAAAATGAATGATGTGGAGTTGGGTTTTTGGCATCACGGATATTTTTTAAAATTAAAGGGAAGCCAGCGGCACCGGTTCCTCCAAATATTGAACTTACAATAAATACTCTGTCGTTCTCCTCAAAATTTGATGCAAACTTGTTGAAAAATTGTGTTTGCTTAAATTTATTTAAGACTACGCTTCCTATATTTGGATTTCCCTTAAATCCGACTTCCATGTCAGCATCTAAATTACCTTTAGAAAATAAAAGGGAATTCAATGCTTTGTTATTAGCATCTAATTCACTAAATCCAATAAAGTCACGAAACAATTGGCTTTTTACTCCATCTATATCATAAGTGAATTTATCAGATAAATACCCGCCTTCTCCAATTTCATCTAAGGACGAAATCTTAGTTTTAAAGAAATCAGTTTTATCTGAAAATGATTTTTCTCTGATACTTTTATATTCTTTCAATATGTCAATGGTTCTAGTTAAATCACCATTTGCACTGTCAGGGTCAACAATGATAGGTATTATAGTATCGGTATTTTCAATTTTAACACCCGATGCTAAAAGCATTGCAAGAGATTTTACAACTCTTGAACCTGTACCGCCAATTGCGAATAAAAATAATTTTGCCATATTAAAAAGGTACTTTTTTGTTATTACTACTTTTCCATTTAATTATCATAGACAAGATAAAACTCCATACTATAGAAAATATTGATGCAGTTGCACCAAATCCAAGGCAGTCTGAATTTGTAATAGATAAATCTTTGCAATAATTTCCAGTAGATACATCATTGTTTGCGTATAAATATGCAATGAAAAATAGAATCAAAGCACCAACTAGTACATTGATAAGCCACGAAAGAAAATTTGTAAAATTTACCCTATTAAACAAACCATAATAATAGTTAATGACAATTAGGGAGTTGATGGTAAATACGCAAAGAAATACAACATTATAAATAGATTGGTTTGTATAATCGTTACACTGAACATCAAGTCCTCTTAAGTGGTCGCCTAAGCCATTTGATGCACTGTATAAACCAAATGATTCAAAAATTGTAATTAATAAATCTGTTATTGCATTCATGTATTAAGATTTTTTGTTTTTAAAAAATAATAGAATACCAATTATACATCCTATTAAAAGCAATAATAACCATGGGAATTTTGATGAAGAACCATGTTTGTCATAATTATTACTACTAACTTTTACATTTATTCCGAACTGCTCTTTTCCTTCATATTTATCAGCATAGGCCTCGGAAATACCTTCTATTAAGTATTTAAATCCGAAAGTTTGTTTTTGTTGAACTGAGTCTAGTGGGTTTGAATCATCTTCTGTTGATGAAGAATCTACCCAAGGGGGCAGTTTAGATTTTAGCTTTATGAAAACTTCTTGGTTCTGTTTTAGGTCTGAAGTACGAACTGTAAAAACGTGTGTAAATCCTTTCAAGCTTTCATTCGTGTAATCATCATTCTTAGAAATAGCAATTAAACTGTAGTTAGACGGCACTTCATAATTCGCAGAATTTGATAAATAGGTTTCGTCCATTTTCAAAAATTCAAGATTTGATGCTACACTAAATTGAAATTGATTTTCATTTGGATTTTTACCTCCTGCTTTAGCGTCATTAATTGTCAATTTAGTAGCTGGCTGTTCTATCTCAAAATCTCCAATTTTATTAGTTCTGATTATTTTTGATTTTGGCTTATTTGCATTTGGGGTTAACAAATAATAACTTGTTTCAAACCCTGGGTAAGTAGAAAATTTTATCTTTTGAAGTAAATAATTTATTGATAATGAATTTCCAAATAGAATAATATAGTAAGGTCTTTTTTGACCAGTCAAAACTTCTGTTTTTTTTGTGGCAGATTTATTTTCTATAAAATAAGTTCCATAAAACTGAGAACTCAGTTTAAGGATTACGCAAGAAATGTCATTTCTATCTAATTCAGTTTTTATGAAAGTTCTCATGGATTCTTTTGCCGCAGATAAAAAGTCCTTAGAACTTCCCTTTTGTGAGGAAAAGATACAATCGCTTATTAAAATATTTACATCCTTTGGATTAGCTGAAACAGCTTTACTTATGATATTAGGTAAGAATGAATTTTTGACTTCACAGCCAGAGTTCTTAAAATCCGTAGGTTTTAAATTCTCAATAAAGTAGATAATATCTGGTGTTGGTGCATTAACTTTTTGAGGGCAGATAGTATCATTAATAAAATTCAAACGTAATTTTTGCGATAAATTATAATTATGAATATCCCCAATAAGTTTATAAAGCCCATTTTTAAAATCAGATGGTTGCTTTACATACCCATCCATTGAAGCAGAATTTTCAATGTAAATATTATAGTTAGTCTTTGTTACAGAAATTTTCTCGGCTGTTGTGTCTTTAGTTGGGCTGTTACCTTTTGTATGTTGTCCACTTTTACTGTCGCTATTACAACCATGTAAGATTGCAATCACCATAAAAAAAATCAGGATTGATAGTTTATGCATCGTTTTGGTTTGGTATTAGGAATTTAAATATAAGATTTTAGTTTGTAAAGTTGAAGTTGTCAAGCAGTTGTGTGTCTGTCTTTGGGGTGGTGGGTGGGCATGGGGCGTCGGGCAAAAACAAATGTGCTGCAATCGTGTGTCGGCTTTTGTGTGTTGGCTTTGCAGCTCTTTTGTTTTTGCGAAGCGTTGGCTGTATTATCATGGTTATTGTTTTGGTCTCCGTTGAAGTTATGAACTGTCGCCATAGCATGACGCCTTACG
>JAKQEK010000433.1 GCA_029558535.1 Bacteroidota bacterium
TTATTTTCAAAAAAAGTTTTCAATCCATATATTGTGTTTTATCATACTTTTTTTGATTTAAAACTTATGTATGAAATATCTCATGAGAGTTTTTTGCCACCACCAAAAGTCAAGTCAGCACTTTTAAAGATTGAAAGAAAAAAATTGTTAATAAGTTATGAATTGAAAAGAAAATATCTGAATTTTCTCACTTTCTTGTTGCAAAAACCCGATTTGCCAGCCAGAACTGTATTAAAGACAATATTCAGGAAAAGTCAAGTCAGAGTTATTGCTGATAAATATGGAATAAATCTTAATTGTCAAATTGTTAGTTTGGCTGCAAAACAATGGGAATGTTGTTTTTTGGAAATGTTGGAGAGAGTTCCTGAAAAAAACCATCCCTCTTAATTGTTAGTTGATTAGAGTCTGATTCAGTAAAACAAAATTATTTTTTGTTTTACTGAATCAAGATTAACTGTTTAATACACCATTTTAGTCATTAAGTAACTTCTATTTTACTTCCATGTAATATCCACAGGATTGCGTCTCGGAATAGAAGTTATTTTATAACTTGAATATCCAAATAGCATTGGACAAGCCGCTTTACGTTCTTCTGGTATTGATAACAAATCCTTTAATGGTTTATAATTGTCTATAGCCAACTTTACGAATCCAGCCCAACATGTACCGATACCAAAAGCGGGCGCAGCAATATCAAAATGAGTCAAAGCAATAATTGCTTCGGTAGGGTCATCAATTGGCTCAATAGGAACATGTGCAAAAAGTAAATGGGGAGCATTATGGCAAATCAAATCCAAACCACTATCCCAAGTTGAAATTATTGCAGGTACATAATCTGCTAGAGGATGTGATGTGTTTTGAATAGTTCGCATCCAATCAACGGTTAAACTTGCAACACGATTTACCTCTGATGGTTTATGAATAACAATCCATTTTACTGGTTGTCCATTCCCTCCAGATGGAGCATAACGGGCTATATCAATAACTTTAGCAATTAACTCTTTATTAACTGTCTTTGAAGAATAATGTCTCACAGAACGTCGACTTTTTATATACAATGCTATATTCTGTGGTTCAATCTGACTATCCAAAAAAGACGTATTAATTTTTTCGTCAAGAAGGAAATCTAAGGTAAGAGCTTTCTGTGCACAAAAAGACTCACAATGACCACATTTTAAACAATAATCCAATTTTTCTTCAGGTATTGTTGGATGATTTAAGGCTGTCGATTTATCAATGATTCCCATTACACATACAGTTGCGCAAGTATTGCATTTAGAACATGTTTTTCTGTCTATAAGAATTTGTGGCATTTTTGTCTCCTTTAAATTTTATTCATTAATACTACTTGTTTGAATCTGATTGTCAAGCTATTTAAATGCAATGAAGTTTTTTAAGCTTGTGCATAACGCTCTAGCGCAGCGCCCTGGCGCGGGATATTTGGCCGGCCAGGCGGGCGCTTGAACTTTTATATTTTTCACTTTTCATTTTTTACTTGTCACTAATACCGCCCGCCTGGACGGGCAAAGTGTGAGTTTCCCGGGCTGGGCGCTGCGCGCCCGTTAGTGGTTGTTTTTCATTTAATTAACAATCAGAAATTTCGTAATCTTAGAATATTTTTTAAGCATTCACTTTAGAATGATACAATAATTGAAGGATAAATACTAAACAAAAGATCCATTTTACTTTCGGATATTGGGTCACCTATATATACACTTGCACCGAGTCTGAAAGCTTTATAAATTCTGGCTTGAAAAGTAAATTCTAATGATAATACTTGTACCAAATCTTCTTCAGTGGAAGGCAGCATTGCCATATAGCTTATGCCAATATCATATGTATTCCACCTTTGTAGTTTTCTGTTTGCAAAAGCATCTCTGATTTTGATGTCAAATTCAAGAAATTCTTGGGTTAATCCTTCATTAGTTGAGTAATCCGCTCCGAGATCCATAAATTGAACTGAATAGGCAAAACCATAACCGAATTTTAAACCTACTCCGGGTACAATATGGTCGCCAAAATTGTGGAAATAAGAATATCCTAAAAAGAGGGGAATTTGATAATTTATCTCATGGATATTCTTTTTAAGAATTCTTGAATTTGCTTTTAACGTATCCTTATCTGATTGGGAAAGAGAGCAAAGCGAGCTAAGCAATAAAATAATGAAGGAGATTTGCTTAAAAAATGATTTTAGTCCGATAATCATCAATATCAAGTTTGGTTAACAAGTAAGAAAAATAACCACTAACGCTCTAGCGCAGCGCCCTGGGCCGGGTTATTTGCACGGGCAGGCGGGCGCAAGCTGGCTTAAAGTTACAAAATCAATGAACAAAGTGACAATACCGCCCGCCTGACCGGGCAAAATTTAAAGGGTCCGGCCTGGGCGATGCGCGCTCGTTATGCGCCGGGTATAATTATTTATTTAAATTTGAGATAACATTATATGCAAACCAACCATCTAAATTCTTGAATACTTGAGGTTTGGATGAAGCACCATCTTTTTGAATTCCTATACCATCTTCATATGGATCGAGGGTTAGAATTTTGTCATACTGAACTCTAAAATTTTTTATTGATGAACCAAAGTAGAGATTTTTATTTGTGATTACGATATATCCATTATCAATAAAAGTCATTTCTTCTGTTTTCACCGGATGACCCTTAAATCCTCCTGTTCTATAATATACTCCCTTAGCAACTTTCAAGCTTACGCCAGCATATCCTCCGCTGTAATGTGTTTTGGTTCTTTGCTCGTAAAATTCAACGTTTTGAAAGAGCCAAATAATGACTTCGCCTTTTTGGAAGTTAAATGGAATATGACCATTAATTTGAACTTTTTGTTCTGGCAATTTACCTTCTGTGACTTCTCTGATAATTGATGCTTTGACAGCCTTTTGAAGTGCACCTTTTTTGTTGAGAGTTTCTTGACCTAAGTTCAACTGATCGATGAAGTTTTTTATTTTTTCTTCTTCTTCATTTGATAAAACACCGTCATCAAGAAATTTATCTACCGCATTTTCAAATCCGTCAGCATATAAATCATTGATTTCTTCAGGACGAATAAAACTTGAATTAGCAATAAGTTGTATATGGGCAGCAAGATTGCTAAAATCGATTTCATTGGTCAATGTGTCTTCAATGACTTGCAGAATTTTATTTATCCCTATATTATGCTTATCAAGGCAATCTTTGTGATAGCTTGATAAAAAGCCTGCTTTTTGACCACAAAATTTACATTTACTCATATACCTTAATTTTTAAATAATAATACCTGGCGCATAACGGGCCGGCGATAAAACAAGTTGCCGAAGGCAATTTGCCCGAAGGGCGTAGTGACCGAAGGGAACGAAGTTTTATTGCCTGTTGGGCGCTGTTAAATGGCGCGTAACCACAGCGTTTCTTTTCCCGGCCGATTCTCTTC
>JAKQEK010000448.1 GCA_029558535.1 Bacteroidota bacterium
CCTTTAAACCCAGGAATTTTTGCGAAAAGCTTTTTAATAAAATCCTGATCCCCAACAACCTGATTATAAATATCGCTCATATTTTTCTCCTTTAATTTAGCCGTTATTTACCTAATCAATATTTTATGTTCTAATCTAAACCTACACTATAGATTATATATAGTAACTATTAAATTATAATATAAATTGACAATAGATCAGGAGCACGTATTCGATGAAAAAATCAGGAAATCAAAAATTTGGATTTTTAGAATATGCCCTATTCATTATTCTGATTTTATTAATTCTATTTACCATTTTATCTCTTCTTTGGCCAGCGATTACCCTTTTTTACAATGAAACCCTAATTAAGTTTTTAGATTAAAATTTTTATAAAATGTAATGTCAGAACATGTCAAGAGAATGATTAATCGGCGTCACATCTTAAAACTCTATTCAGGGTTTCTTTTAGCCTTGGATTGGGTATTCCCCCCTAAATGCATTGGTTGTGGCATTGAAAAAGAACATTTTTGCAAAACTTGTTTAGAGAAAATTAATTATATAAACAAAGATGTCTGTCAATTTTGTGGGTCACCTATAAGATTTGGTACAACATGTAATGAATGTCTGAGAGAAAAACCACATTATGATCAGTTACGATCAGTTTCAACTTACACTCCCCCTATTAGCAATGCAATCCGATTATTGAAATATCAAAGAGATATAACATTAGGCTTGATCCTTTCCCAACTTATGGCAGATAAGGTAGTAGAAATGAAATGGAAAGTTGATATGGTATTAGCTGTCCCTATGAGTCCTAAACATTTTCAAGAAAGGGGATATAACCAGGCTGCAGTTTTAGCATATCCAATTTCACTCTTGTTAGATTTAGATTTTGAATCTGGGGCAATTATTAAGAAAAGAGAAACTAAAACCCAGGTTGGTTTAAGTGCGAAAGAACGTAAATTAAACGTGGAAAATGTTTTTTTTGCAGATTCTAATATTGTTTCAGGAAAAAATGTTCTGGTAGTTGACGATGTATCTACAACGGGTGCTACGATTAATGCTTGTTCTTATGCTCTTCGACAGGCTGGGGCGGCTCAAATTTATGCGATAACTTTAGGAAAAGCTGCCTTTTCAAGTAGCCCTCTGGAATTACAATCTTAAGTATTGTATAATCATTAAAATTGTTATAGGAGGATGTCATGGCTCTAAAAATAGATGTTTATGCAAAAGATTTAGAACTTACTGATCGAATAAATGATTATGTCCTAAAAAAAGTTTCACGGCTGGAAAGATATTTAAATGAAATCGGTGAGTGTAGGGTCGATTTGGCATATATAAAAACTGCCAGGAATGCTTCAGACAGACATGTTGCGCAATTAACAATCAGAGGGAAAGGCTTCATCTTAAGAGCTGAAGAAAGAGCGGACAATATTTTTGCTTCCATTGATGAATCTGTTGAAAAAATGACCAGGCAAATCGAGAGGTTTAAAGGCAAACATTGGCGAAATAGGGGCGATGGAATCTCCGCAGCGGGTGATGTATTACAACACATTGAACAATTGGAAGAAGAACCAGAAATGGCGATAGTTAGAAGAAAGAGTTTCGCCTTAATCCCCATGAATGAACAAGAAGCACTTGAACAAATGCAGCTCTTAGGTCACGAAAATTTCTTTGTCTTCTATAATGCAGAAACAAGTAAAATTAATGTTCTTTATAAAAGACGTGATGGCACTTTCGGATTGATCGATCCTATCGTCAGCTAAGCATTCTAAAAATTTAATGAGAGCTTGTATTATTATTTCTTAATGATACAGGCTCTTTTTCACAAATTGAGAAATTATGGAGAAATAATATGGATTGTGATGATTATCTAAACAATTTGGCTAGTTTATTTTGTGATTCTGAAATGGATCTCGAGAAAATTAGTAAGGCAGTGTATCAGACGTTAGACGCTATTGGCGAAGATCCAAATCGTGAAGGACTTGTTGATACCCCTAAGAGAGTGTCGAAAGCTTATCAAGAATTGTTGTCAGGTTACCGCACAGATCCTAAAAAATTGATCAACAATGCACTCTTTGATGTGAAATATGATGAAATGGTAATTGTCAGAGATATCGAGTTTTACAGTTTATGCGAACATCATATGTTACCATTTCTTGGCCGCGCGCATGTTGCTTATATTCCTACTAAAAAAGTTATTGGGCTATCAAAAATTCCCAGAATTGTCGATATGTTCTCAAGAAGGTTGCAAGTACAAGAGCGTCTAACTCAGCAGATAGCTGAATTCATTAATGTTGTTTTGGAACCCGAAGGAGTAGGGGTTGTTGTTGAAGCCATGCATATGTGTTCAATGATCAGAGGTGTAAAAAAGCATGATTCTCGAATGACGACATCTTCGATGGTAGGCGTTTTTCGAGATAATATTTCGACTCGGATGGAATTTCTAAACAGTATTTCAAGAGGTGCTCAAAGCTTGCATTTTTAGGGCGATTTTCGAAAAATTTCCACCCCAACGCTTTTTGCAGCTTTGACAACCTGTGTTTTCTCTACTCTCAGTCGAATTGCATCTGGACGATAATCAATAAATAATCGGTTACATATATGGGCAGCCAGTGCTTCCACAGTAAAAAAGGCACTTTCATTAACAATTGCCTGAATGGTTTTGGAAACAGATGAATAATTTATTGTGTATTTTATTGAGTCGTTTATTCCAGCTAAAGTGGTGTCCGTGTAAAGTGTACAGTTAATTACGATTTCCTGTGGATTATCTCTTTCTGGTTGTTTGATACCAACAATGCCATAAGTATGCAGATCGGTTATGATAATTTTATCCATAATAGTCACCTCTAGTATTTTATATCATTTTACTATTTGGACTTAAAAATGAAAATATTAATGTTTTCAATAAATCCTTTGTACAAAAGTTATGTAACAGGTGGGGCTTCAAAGCATATCAAAAATATTTCTGCATTTTTAGGCCAATCTGGACATGAAGTAACTATACTTTGTACGCGTTCCGAAACAAATGCAGACCCATTTGTATGGTCTGAAAATGTTTTGGTAAAACCAATTTTGCCTTACAAACAGCCATTTCCCTCACCTTATTCAATCACTGCTGGAGATTTAGCTTTTATTTGCGAAACAGTTAATATTCACCTTGATGGATCAGACAAATTTTATATTCATGATGGGGAATTTTTACTGCCTTTTTTACATGAGAAGATACCAACAATAATTTCATATAGAGATAATGTATATCCAGAATCTATTTTAGGTTCATTTATTTCAAATGGTGATCAAATCATTGCTGTGTCTAGATATTCCTCTGATGTTATTAATTTTACGGCTGGAAGATTTTTTCCGGAACTCGAGGACCGAATTACGATAATTCCTAATGGAATTGACTTCGATCGCTATAAACCAACAAGAACACAAGAAATTGCAAAAAAATTAGCAGTTGACATCAGTACGGATGTTGTTATTCTGCATCCTCATCGTCCAGAAATTGGAAAAGGACTCATACAAACGATCAGGGTCCTTGAGCTCTTATTAAGAAAATATAAATTATCGAATGTTAAGGTCTTGGTGCCTGAATGGATCTCAGAAATGGCGTCAACTGAAGACAGATCTTTTTATAAACAAATTGAGTCCCACTTAGATCAGAAAGGACTTAGAGATCATTTCATTTTTCATTCCTGGCTTTCACAAGAATTAATGCCTGCTTATTATTCTCTTGGGAATTTATCTTTATGTCTTGGTTCTTTTGTTGAAGCATTTGGAAACGTAGCGTATGAATCTTTGGCATGTGGCACATCAAGTATTGTAGCTAGGGTAGGTGTGCATCGCACAATGCTTCCAGATAACTTAATTCATAAAGTAGATTATGACGATATTGATACTGCTGCAGAGATTGCATACCAAATCATTAAAACACACCAAAAAATGTCAAAAGATGAAATTGATAACATTAAACCTTATTTTAGTTTGGAAAAGCAATGTAAAGGGTATTTACATATAATCGAAAATTGTAAAAAAGAAAAAAAGATGGATTACCTCCCCATAAAACTTGACATCAATACCACATATAAACTTGCGCCTTGGTGTTCAATAGGAAACAAGGGCATCTATCACGATTTCCGAAATAAATATTATGACGATCCTTTACTACTTAAAACTTTCCAAACTCAAGGGCAATATATCAATAATAATGATCTATCAATTTTAGGTGGTGGCGAAAAAGTATTAAGCAATTGGTACCAGGAAACAATAATAGTTCCAGTGTGGTAAATGATCTGGAGCTATAGTAAGGACTCGCCACCGTCCACGCGTATGACTGCGCCAGTCATAAATTCCTGCTCTATGATATAGATCACATTTTGAGCTGCAATTTCTGGACTACCTAATTTCTTTAACGGTATTCTTTT
>JAKQEK010000460.1 GCA_029558535.1 Bacteroidota bacterium
ATATTTTAAATCTATAATCTACCAAGCTAAAGCAAGTAAGAGTGAAAGAAATAAGGGAATGGATAGTTTAGAAGCAAAACCAATGTATAAAGGAGATGGTTCAGCACAAAGTTTAGAGATATTTGGCTTAACAGATGGTGGTAGAGAAGACAGAAAAAACAACCACCCCACAGTCAAACCTGTCGCCCTTATGGAATATCTTATCAAAATGATAACTCCTAAAGGTGGAATAGTGTTAGAACCTTTTGCTGGTTCAGGTTCAACATTAGTTGCTGCTAAGGAAAATGGCTTTGGATTTATAGGAATTGAGCTAACAGAAGATTATATACCTATTATAGAAGCAAGAACTGGCGTTAAAGCTGAAAAGATACAGCCAATAGAAAATGTTATACAGAAAACACAAACAGAGCCAACATCAGTAATAAAAGAAAAACCTATTAATACACAGAAACCTAAAAATGATATAGACACCTGTGAATGCGGGGGAAGAATAGTAAAAACCGCTTCAGGTAGATGTTGCGAACAATGTTTAACTGATTACTAGCAAGTGTGAGTATTATTGGGAAAGATAGCACATTATAAAAAATCAGGTTATAGCCTGAAATTGTGAAATTAAAATTAAGGAAGAGACAATTTTAGATAATTTTGATAATAAAAACTATGACAAACAAAAACTTGGGTAAAGCGTTAATTATTACGCTAGTAATCGCATTCTTATTATCCTTTGTTAGTAATCTGTTGTGCGGTTTAGTAACAATCGCCAACTGGGTATTTGTAATTATTGCCGCAAACAGACTAATAAAGATGAAGAAATAAATAAGATGGAAAAAATACTCTTTTCAAGAGAGTGGGCGATGCCGTCGGCGTGGACATTTACTATTAAACCAATTAAAAAATTGATTGATAGATATGTTGGTGATGGGATGGGTTGGATTGACCCGTTTGCTGGGTATAATTCACCGGCAGAATTCAGGAATGATTTAGACCCGCAAGCAAATGCACAATATCACTTAGAAGCTCTTGAATTTGCTCAACTAATGAATGGTAAAAAATTTAAGGGAATTCTGTATGACCCACCATATTCCTTCACACAAATTAAAGAACATTATAAAGCTTTTGGTAAAAGAGTTACACGCTTTGATACATCAATGGCATTTTATGCAAAGGCTAAATCAGCGTTTAGTGAACTAATAGAGCCCGGTGGCATCGCCATAAGTTTTGGTTGGAACTCTAATGGGTTTGGTAAATCAAGGGGGTTTGAAATTATAGAAATAATGATGGTCGCTCACGGTGGTAGTAAAAATGATACCATTGTAGTGGTTGAGAAAAAATTATAATAATTAAATTGTTCTTTCAAAAATAAGACACTTGTGTCAAAAACCTAATAAAGGAGGTGTAAAATGTTATGCCCTATGTGTAATGAAGCTCTTTCCAAAGTAGCCGTCCCCAGTTATCTCGGTAATGTGTATCACTGCGATAATTGCGGACAAGACTTCTGGTATCGGGCAGTAAAACTATTTTGCCCACGATGCTGGAAGATGGTTGATGCGGGATATGGTCTATTTAGAATGGACGATTTTTCCATTAAACAGGGATTGTGTCCAGATTGTCTAGAAGAAACTGGGTTAGGTAAGAAAAATGATTAAGTTTGTGTTGCTCCAGTATGATTACTGCGAAAATTGTAAAAAGATTATTCTTCACGAGTTCGGCTTTAACCAAGAAACTGGACACGATGTCAAACAATGTATTCGGTGCGATAAGCTAACCGAAGTAGAAAATGAAAAATGTTACACTTGTGAAACAATCGTATCAAAATGATACACTTTTACCTAGAAAGTGTAACAAACAACAACAAAATCAGTTCGGTAGCTCTGACCAAAAGCTACCAACTTAATAATATGAAACAATCTAAAAATGAAGGGTCAACCTATTTACTTAACCAGAAAAAAATAATTTGTAGTATTTGCGGCAAGGATATTACTACAGGAAATTCAGTTGGAAATAAAGATGGGGATTATTGTGTGCCTTGTTGGTATCAAAAAGAAGAAAAAGAGAGGCAAGAAAAAGAAGCTGAGTTAATACATAAACAATGGGCAAGGTGGCAAACTTATTTATTTAATCAATCAGCGTGGACTAAAGATGGCTGTCTTATTCCTAAAAAATTATGTAAAAAACTACAAAAGTTAATTGATACCCCGTATTCTAAATTAAGCAAAAAACAA
>JAKQEK010000467.1 GCA_029558535.1 Bacteroidota bacterium
CCAGGTATAAGTATCTCCCGAACATATTTCGTAATCTTCAACAAATTCGTAAACCGGATGCACTATGAGATTTAATACGTAAACGCTATCGCAGGAATTTACAGTCAGTAGGCTATCGTAATATATTCCCTCAGCCGAGTATTCATTTTCACGCCAGGTATAAGTATCTCCCGAACATATTTCCTGATCTTCAACAAACTCGTAAACAGGATGCACTATGAGATTTAATACGTAAACGCTATCACACGAATATTCCGTTTGTAAGCTATCATAATATATCCCCTCAACAGAGTGCTCATTTTCTCGCCAGGTAAAGATTTCTCCCTGACAAATAGATGCCTCTTCAGAAAATTCATAAACGGGATAAACGCTCAGATTTAATACAAAAACGCTATCGCAGGAATTTACAGTCAGTAAGCTATCGTAATATGTTCCTTCAACTGAATACTCATTGTCACGCCATGTATAAGTCTCGCCTGAACATATTCCGTGATCTTCAACAAATTCGTAAACAGGATGCACTATGAGATTTAATACAAAAACGCTATCACAGGAATTTACAGTCAGTAAGTTATCGTAATATATTCCCTCAGCCGAGTATTCATTTTCACGCCAGGTATAAGTGTCACCCGAACATATTTCGTGATCTTCAATAAATTCATAAATAGGGTGTACGATAAGATTTAATACAAAAACGCTATCGCAGGAATATCCCGTTTGCAAGCTATCATAATATATTCCCTCAACAGAGTACTCATTTTCTCGCCAGGTAAAAGTATCACCTGAACAAATTTCTTGATCTTCAACAAATTCGTAAACCGGGTGTACAAAGAGATTTAAAACATAAATGCTATCGCATCCAAACACTGTTAATAAGCTATCGTAATAAATTCCGGTCTCATTATAATCATTTCCGCGCCATGAATGAACATTTCCAAAGCAGATATCATATAGCTCGGGTAAATAATATGACGGATGAACATTTACAGGAAGCCATGTGGTGCTATCAAGAGAAGTCAGAGTATCTGTAACTGTCAGACTAACCATGTAGTCTCCGGGAGCAGCAAAAAAATGCAGGGGTTCCGTTTCATCTGAAAATTCTCCATCACCAAAATCCCATAGATATACGTCTCCATCAATGCTATGATCTGTGAACTGCACAAATCCCGAATCACAAAATTCTGTCAGATCGGCTTCAAATGAAGAAATTGGGAAAGGATTTTTTGTAAAAGGGTCTGTGATTACAGAACTCCATAATCCAAGAGTGTCTTTAGTCCTTAAATTAAACAAATAATCTCCTTTTGGCATTTGTGTCATATCAATGCTCATGATTAAATCATTCTGAGGTGTTGGTTCTGATAAAACGTAATGCACCGCATTGTCGAAATCAGTATCGAACCAATATTGATATTCGCTTATAAGGTTTACAGCAGAATTACATACAGGCGATTTATAGAAATATGAATTTATAACTGATGACCATATTCCGCTTTCCTGTTTAAATCTGATATTAAAAGAATGTAATCCATCCGTCAGCAATTCTGCCGGCACTGCTGCCGAAATTAACGCCTGAGGGACAGGTGTGATATCATTAGTCACTGCATTTGAAAAATCGTCATCAAACCAATACTGATAAGCACAAATTTTTGCTGAATCCGAGACGCCACCTTGTGTTTTATAGAAAAACTGTGAAACTGTACTACTCCACAAATTCTGTTCATCCTTTAAACGGAAATGTATTATATTTATTCCATCATTTAGTGCAGATGCGTCAATATCTCCATTTATTAAAGCTGTCTGAGCAGGTTCAATATTTACGGTAACAGCAGATAGAATGTCATTATTAAACCAGTATTGATAAGCACAAATCTTGGAAGTATCCGATTCGCTTCCTGCAGCTTTAAAGAAAAACTGTGAAGTAGTGCTACTCCAAAGATTTTGCTCATCCCTGAAACGAAGATGAATAATATTAATCCCTTCGTTTAATTCAGACGCATCAATAGAGTCGTTAATTAACACAACCTGTGACGGAAACACATCAACAAGTACTGCAGATGCAATGTCATCATTGAACCAATACTGATATGCATTGACATAGTGGGTGTTAGCTTTAAGAAAGAATTTTGATATCACCGAACTCCAGATTTCCTGTTCGTCCATCACTTGAAAATTAATACTATTAAGCCCATCAGCAAGGCTATTGGCATCAACTTCTGCCATAATATCTGCTTGCGTCTGAGGTGTGATAAAAACGGTATCTATATTCTCTAAATCATTATTAAACCAGTATCTGTATGCTACAATACGGTTTATGTCAGATACAGAACCTTTAGTTTTATAAAAAAATTTCGATACCGGTGATGAAAAAACATCGTTTTCATCAAATACCTGGAAGTTGAAAATATTTAAGCCCTGTAAAAGATCAGTTGTTTCTATATTGAGTTCCAGATCCACTTGTTGATCAGGGGTAACAGATTGAGTAATGCGAGTCTCATAATCGTCATTAAACCAATAGGTATATCCATTGATTTGATTTTGTGCCATTACACCAACAGCACAAAAACAGAATATAATGAGACAGAGTTTCCTCATGATAAACTAAGCCTAATTTTCCTGAGCACTTACAGTAACCTGTATGTTTAGCTTACCCTGACTATCGGTAGCTGTCGGTATCTGTTTGAATTGTATATGCGGATTAAGAGGTACTGCTCCATCTTTATATGGATTATCTCCGCCATATATTCCGCAATCAGTGCCGTTCAACCCAGCACCTATTGCAGCAGAGGTTTCAGACAAATGATAATCGTAGGTATAGCTGAAATCTTCAACACTCGGAACATTGACAAAAAGTGTTGAGAAATCAGTTGCATAAAGGCAATTGGAAAAAGTTCCACCATAAATATATGTACTTTGCGCACCAAAGATACAGTTGTTGAAAAAATTATTTGAGCTGCTATAAGCAAAATATCCACCAGAGCTGTTATAACTATGTCTAAAAATATTATTACTGAAATTACAGTTTGAAATATTGTTTAATATGCAATAACCTGAACTATTCGAGTAATTGTTATTCCTTAAAAAAATATTATTTCTAAATTCGGCATTTGCATCAAAATTTTTAATCTGATATGTAATAATTGAGTTTTCCACTACAACACCTTGTGTGCTGGCACCATTAATGTTGTTTCTAATTATACAATCCTTAATAAATATATTTTCTGCCCCATAGTTTGTGGAGGAAGTCGTTAGATAATTTAGGCTAATATTATACACATTACATCTGCTGATAAGTATATTGCTTACAACTCCGTTATCAGCAGTTGACCCCATAAATATATCACCGCTCAAGTAAACACCTTGTAATACACTATTGCTAGAACCTGTTACAAAATAAATATTCCCGGATAAAGCTGTTCTGCCTGTTGCCTGTGTGGAGTCAGGGTAGTGACCGGCACCAAAGATATGGACTCTTTTATTAACAGATAAATTCCCTACACCAAAAATACCTCCCGGTAAATATATATAATCACCATCAACAGCAGCAGTAATTGCAGCTTCTAATGTTGAATGAGCACTCGAACTTGTTGCATTCTGAACAACAAAAACTGCCTGTGAAAATACAGTAGTTGAAAAAGCTAACGCAATAAAAAATAATATCTTCTTCATAGTATTAAATTTACAATTTATTGTCAAATATATTAAATTTCTAAATATGAAACTTTTATCTTTAAGTATAAATACAAAAAAATTAAAATCACCATAATCTATGAAAATGGTGATTTTAATTGGTTTTACCTAAATTAGTTGATAAAACTTAAATTCAAACTATAAATCTAATCTGAGTATTTTATTATTTTAACTGTATTTTCTTTCTTATCTTCAAACCTTATTTTCAGATAATAGATGCCATTCGTTAAATTGTTTATGTTAACTATATTGACACCATTTAACAAATTTATGTCAATAATAACCCGACCTAGCGCATCTATAATTTGTCCGTCAGCATTTTCACTTATCTCAACAAATAATTCTGAATTTGCAGGGTTGGGATAAACTTTTACATTGTTGGCAACAAAAGTATTTATCCCCAGACATAACTGACATTCTGAAGTGTCCGAACACAGTCCTTCTGTAATTATTACCGCATAGTTGCCATTTGTCTGAGGTGCAAAAATCCTGTCCGTTTCTCCTTCAATGTGTGAATAATAATTGTCACAATCCACCCACTGATATGTACCGTTAACATTATTTGCAGAC
>JAKQEK010000010.1 GCA_029558535.1 Bacteroidota bacterium
TGTTCCATCAAAAGCAATTGTTTCTGTTCTTAATTCCCTACCTAGTTTATCAAAATATGTTTTTTTATCAGAATTAATAATGTCTTCCGATTTAGTTAAAACATAATATCTTGAAAAATCGGGATTTGTACCATCGCACCATTGAATTGAATTAAAAACCTTTTTCCCGTTAGGTAATATGGTTTCAATAAGATTTCCAAAGTCATCATATTTATATTGTGTTTTTAAATTATTTATGGGGACTTCTAAAATTTAAACCACTGATAATCAATCATTAATATAAATTTGCCGTTAATATTAGTCAAAATTACATAAAATTTGAAAATTAACAGTAATTTTTCACGTTATTTTTTCTTGTACGTTGGTATTTTTTGATGTTAATAACTATTGCGAATTGTTGATAACTATTTGATATTTAGGGCGATAGATAAATATAATTTACTTATTTTTGTCAAAAAATTAATAAACATGAAAACACAGAGATATAAAACAACAGGCAATATAGGATTTTTTGATGCACAAGAGATACAAGAAAAATTATCAAATATTGGAAATCCATTAGAAATGATAAGCAATGTTATTGATTTTGAGATGTTTAGGCATAAATTAGAATCAAAATTATTGAATCAAAATAAGAAAAATAATGCAGGGGCAAAACCTTATGATGTAGTTATGATGTTTAAAATATTGATACTACAACGCTACTATGGGCTTATGGATACGCAGATAGAATATCAGATATTAGACAGATTAAGTTTTAAAAATTTTTTAGGATTAGAAAGTGGCGATAAAGTGCCCGATGAAAAGACAGTTTGGTTATTTCGTGAAAATCTAACAAATGCGGGATTAGTAGAAGAAATATTTGAGCAATTTACAAAGTTTTTAGAAGATAAAGGATTAATAATGAATGAGGGCAAAATGATAGATGCAAGTTTTACATTAGCCCCACGCCAACGCAATACGAGAGAAGAAAATAAAATCATTAAAGAAGGTAAAGGTGATGAATTATGGAATGATGAACCAAACAAAAAGAAACACAAAGATATTGATGCACGTTGGACAAAAAAGAACGGTGAAACATTTTATGGATATAAAAATCACGCAAAAGTTGATACCAAAAGTAAATTCATTGACAAATTCAAAGTTACTGATGCTTCAGTTCACGACTCACAGGCGCTAGATGATTTATTAACCGAAAATGATGAAGGGCAAGATTTTCATGCAGATAGTGCTTATACGGGAGAAGACCAAGAAAAAGTGATTAGTAAATATAAAATGAAAAATCTTGTAAACGAAAAAGGGTATCGCAACAAGCCATTGACAGATGAACAAAAAGAAAGCAACCGTGAGAAATCAAAAACAAGAGCAAGAGTAGAACATGTATTTGGATTTATGGAGCAAAGTATGAATGGATTAATTGTTAAATCGGTAGGAATAAAAAGAGCAACTGGTATAATAGGTCTCATTAATTTAACATATAATTTGTTTAGATAT
>JAKQEK010000026.1 GCA_029558535.1 Bacteroidota bacterium
CAGAAAAAGAAGATCTATTAAAAAAAGAAGCGGAATTAAACAATAAAGCGGAAAAATGGAAACAGCAGCTCTCACAACAATCGTTAAAACTGAATTACTACGGCAATTTCATTTCTTGGTTGTGGCGGTTAACGCTCGATAAAAATACTGACGACACCAGCAAAATCGACTCGCTGAAGCGAAAACTACATGGCTTAAGGAGATAAGCACATGCCTGATAAAAATATAAAAATACAACAATTTGAGTTGCATTATGATCATAGCAAACCTATCGTATTCAAACACTTGTCGTTAAATGGTCATAAAATAATAGAAAATCCGCTGGAACTTAATTTTTTTAATGTAATCCTGAAGGCTTTTGTCATGAACAAGTTGGAAAAAGATGATTATTCGGTAACTCCAAACTTATTGGTCTGCCGAAAAAATATAGACAACAAAGAAACGCTTGTATTGCAATATCGAGGCAGCGACTTATTCATGAACAAAATTGCTGTTATGGAGTTGCAGTCTGTAATAGAAAGGCTTTTGTCCAGGATAGATATATTTGCTGCAATTTAGCCGAGGGGTAAAGAGCAACAAATAATCATTAAAAAATTTGTGCAATTGGCTATGGTATTAACCCTTTTGAACAAAATCAAATAACAAAATATTTTAATACAAAAAACAACAACGGTAATTTTACGTTGTTGAGTTTGTATAGTTTGTATAGTTTTTAGCAGATGTAAGTTGCTGAAATTTAATGTTGTATCTGGGCGAAAGGTCATAGTTTACGGGGCGAAAGGTCATAGTTTACGGGATGAAAGGTCATAGTTTACGCTTTACAAATATGTCTAAACTAATATAATGTTAACATTGTTAATATTTTGAAAAAGGGGGATATTCTTGGAAAAAAAGGAAGTCATCAAACATAGTGGTGCCATTCAAGTTTCGGCTAACCAAATATCTCTACTACAGAGAAAGATATGGAATGTTTTGCTTGCAAATGCCTTTGACGACCTACTAAGCAAAGACGAGTATTCAATCAAAATAAAGGACCTCGCAGAAATATTAAAATTTGATAGCAACGACATTGAATTAGTAAAAGAAGCTGTAACAAAGATGCAGAAGGTGTTGGTTCAATGGAATGTGCTGGAAAAAGATGATGAAGCGTGGATAAGCTCACAATTTTTGGGGGAAGTAAACATAACAAAACAAAGCGGGGTAATTTGGTACACATGGGGAAAATATCTCAGAGAAAAGCTATGCAACCCCACAATGTACGCAAAAATTAACTTAGCAATCCAAAGCCGGTTTAAAAGCAAGTATTCCCTGGTGCTTTATGAGCTGTGTGTTGACTATTTTATAAAAAAACAAGGCAAAGGTGAAACGCCATGGATCAATATTGAGGATTTCAAAAAACTAATGGGTGTTGAAAATGATAAATATTGTCAAGAATATAAGAGGTTAAATGATTTTGTAATAAAAAAAGCGGTCAAGGAGGTTAATGAAAAATCAGATATTTTTGTAGCGATAGATGTAAAGAAAGAAGCTCGGAAAGTGGTAGCCCTAAAATTTCACATAGCCCCCACCCCTCGCTCCAACAATCTATTAACCAGATTAATAAAAGCCCCGAAGCAAGGCGAACTGTCTTTTAAACCAGAAGATGAAGAGAAAAAAGAGTTATATGAAAGAATGACGAGGGCCTTTACTTTAAGCGATCG
>JAKQEK010000045.1 GCA_029558535.1 Bacteroidota bacterium
TATGCCACAAATGTTATAGTTGGTCTTCCTGTTTTGCTTTCAACTCAGATGAGGACTATTAGTGAATTTATAACCATTGCCAAAACCCAAAACATTGAAATTCCGAAAGATGTTACTAATAATTTGTTTCAGTGAATTGTCCGTTTTAATTCCTGGCAGAATAACAAATTTGAGATATAATGTCTGTTCCAGTCCTTTGTCCTGTTTAAATTGATTATTGGTTAGGTTAATTTTATGAACCGCAAAATTATCTTAATAGTCACTTTATTCTTGCTTATTGGTCTATGGCTCTCTGCCGGAAAGAAAAAACCGGAATGGATTTTAAATCCTTATTCCCGGTATCCTTCTGAACAGTATCTTTGCGGTGTGGGTATGGCAAAAGAACTTAATAATGCTCAAAATGAAGCATTGAAAAATATTGCCGGATTCTTTGAAACCCGCGTTATTGCTGTTACGAAAAGTATGGAAAGGGAAAAAAGTTCCTCTTCCGGTTATGAGACAAACAGCGAGACCTCTTCTTCCGTTAAAGCCATTGCAGAAGGAACTTTGAAATATACCCGAATTATGGAAACCTGGCAAGACCCGAAAACTAAAACTTTCTATGCTTTGGCGGTAATGGATAAAATTGCTGTTCAAACCATTTATCGGAATGAAATTGACGACTGCGAGGAATTTATTGAAAACTGCCTTACCCCAACTGATGATCCCCTTATTCATTATGCCAAAATTCTAAGTGCTATTGATAAATTGCAACAAACACAAGATGCTTATACTTATTATAATGCCCTGGCAAGCGATTCCGGAATTATGTTAAAACCGTTTCATAGCTTGCAGGAACTTGTAGAACTCAGGAATTATGCGGCTCGGGAAATTCCACTCCAAATCAGAGTTTTTGGGGAGTCCTCAGGCCTTTTGGATGCCTCGCTGAAATATGTACTTAATCAAATGGGCTTGTTGGAAAACGATAACTCTGAATATCAAATTGTCGCTACCGTGCATCCCGAGCCGTATAAATCCCTGGGACAACAAATTTTCCAACCCCTTCGCCTTAATATTTCTTTCAATTACAGAGAAAAAAACCTCTTTTCCTTTGTGGATAAAACCGAACAAGGCGGTTCTACTATTGAGGAAGCAACCTCCAGAGGAATTAGAGTTCTTGCCCAAAATATAGAAAACAAATTCCGCAAGGACTTTAACCAATTTCTCCTCAATTTACATTAAATGTGTAGCCGGAGGACGCTGTTCCTCCGCATTTTTTCCGGAAGGTTGACCTCCCGGTCAACCACACCCCTTACGCTTTATTTCATTTATTCCGGAAGGTTGACCTCCCGGTCAACCACACCCTGAAATTTATTTCATTTTCAAAAAGTTAGCAGTAACGAAACATTTGGATTACTATTAAACGATGGGGACATCGTTTTTCCGGAAGGTTGACCTCCGGGTCAACCACCTCCTGCAATTTATTTCATTTTCAAAAAGTCAGCAGAAACGAAACATTTGGATTACTATTAAACGATGGGGACATCGTTTTTCCGGAAGGTTGACCTCCCGGTCAACCACCTCCTGCAATTTATTGCTGAAGAAATAGTTATCAAGTAACCAATGATTCTTGCTGCAATACACCATTTTTATTTACAAACCATAAATAATGATTATATCGTCCTGTGATAATAAAAAACAGGATGAATACTATAGGACGACGAAAGTAATGTCTGGATGCTCAGATAGTAGAAAAAATTGAGCTGACAATAGATCCTTTACCAGATGATTTCGTAGTTCGTAGAACTATCATAATCTCAGCTTTTTCCGGTATGAAATTAAAAAAACAGAAACTATG
The DNA here is from genome assembly GCA_029558535.1 of Bacteroidota bacterium. Classification (GTDB taxonomy): domain Bacteria; phylum Bacteroidota; class Bacteroidia; order Bacteroidales; family ML635J-15; genus Bact-19. Next base: position 1,838 of record JAKQEK010000045.1, read on the forward strand.
CACTTGTCATTATCTTGATTTATAGTAATACCCTGTGGACTTAGTATAACTGCCTGTTGCTTAATCAATTATTTAACGCTCCTTTAACGCTGCTTTAACGATTCTTAAACAATACCTTAATGGCGTTTAAGAATCGTTAAAGATATGTTAATGCTGTCTAAAAGATTCAACTTGGCAGGAAATAATACACTGTCTAAAAACAGGTAAAGGTCTCGCTAATAGTAAGCGAAATTATTGCAACATAGATTAAATTTTTAATTTGGGACACTATAAATTATGAATATGAAATAGGGAAAAAAGGTTAAGGCAAAGTCATTCTTCGTCACTTACTTTTCTTTAATAACATTATTTCCCTTAAAGTATAACTTCTATATCCTGTAGACATCTCCGGACTACTGTTTTTTGCAGGAATCAATATCAGACAGGAGAATATTTATGCATTTTCAATATGAAAACTAAATAAATTGCTCGTTTTTATCTTTATTCTTCTTCTTACGACGAAGTAACAATCCCGTAACAACTCCGTAACGAGATAACGGAAGTGTTACGGAAGTGTTACGGGGTCGTTACTTAATCACCTATGGAACAAGCAACTATGTATTTATACATCATAATGACAAACAATAGGGCTAATGCTTTTATTATCAATGAATAATATCATTATCTATTAGAAAATTCCCATTTATCACAAAAACACATATTACCAAAGGAATTTATGCTATCGGTATTTGCTACCCCAATTTTCTTCCCCTGCGTTATTTAGATTAAATAAATAATTTCTGCTTGACAGAATATTTATATTTTATCTTGTAGAAAAAGGT
>JAKQEK010000060.1 GCA_029558535.1 Bacteroidota bacterium
AAATCTTCAAATAAACGCATGGCATTATTTTTTAATAATTTCCAACAAAATTAGAATAAAAAATAATGCCAATAACAGTTTTAATTAATTAGTTATCAAAAAGTTATTAACAATTTGAGTTTATAGACAGACTCTAAATAATTAGAAATTTATCCTGTTATTTTATTCCACTTTTTGATAAACTGTTAACTCAGCCTGGGGCACACCCAGGTTGACAATCTAATGGGCATGATCGCCTTCTGCATGCACCGTTGCAAACATCTTTGAAACCATTATTTTCCGGTCTAATGGATAATATTTTTAATAATGATTGACCTCCTGTAATATGAAACATCTCACTATCCGGTTATTGATTTGATTGAGATATTTTCATGATTTTTAATTTTGAATGCATTTTTTTCACAAATCTAGATGGATGATGTATTTCTTTGTGTAATTCATTTATCATCCTTTTTGATATCCATTTTGAGTGGATATCAACATACAACCATTTTGGCAGCCATTTAGGCAACCTGTTTGACATGTATTTGTTTTACACGTCCAAGAACAGACTGACCCCAAAATAGTACTATAATTTTGGTCAGAAAAAATACTTCCCAGCGAGTACCCTCCAGTAATAAAATAAAGTTCCTCATTGTTTAAAAAATCCTTAGTATCTTTCATGTGTTTAGAATTTAAAATTTTACTTAAATTGAAAATGATGTATTTGTTGCTTGCAATTAAAAGAAAACAGAAAGAGTGGAAAATTAGCTACCACTCTTTCAATGAGAAACTTTAATAATCAACTGGTGGTGTATCCATCTTTGCCTGCAGTTATTATGCAGGACGGGATACAACCAGGCTGACAACCGCCAGTGCATCCTTTTATACAGGTTTGACCAGTGCAATTTGGTCCCTTAATTGGATTTCCGTCATTACTGGCAAAAATTCCGCTTGACGAAATGCCTCCTGTAATTAGATTTAGTTCCTCTTCGCTTAAATAATCCTTGGGATTTTCCATGCTTCTAATTTTTAGATAAATGGGCTGCATTTATAGTGGCATCACCCTTATCACTTGTTTAGTATTACGGCCATAAATTCTAAAACTGACGCTAAAGTAGTGCATAGAATTTGAGTTTCAACAAAGTGGTCATTTTATCTAATAAGCGGTATGTATTTTCAAATAAGTGGTTTGTTTTCACAAATATGCGGTACTCTATTCTTGAATATATTCTTTTAAAATACCCCATTTTCTTCTAGAAACATTCATTTCCACTCCTGTTGTGGTTTTGAAACATCTCTTTTTGCCAGATACATAGCTATCAAAATATTTCAAATTAACCAATGTGTTTCTATTAATCCTGCAAAAGCCATATCCGTTCACTTTTTCTTCAATATCTTTGAGTAAGATAGAACAAGATACTGTTTTTCCCTTGCCAAAAGTGTGAAATATTGATACATAGCTTTCGCATTCAACATACACAATATCTTCAATCGCAATCTGATGCACTTTCCCTTTTCCTTTCAGGATTATTGTCTTGTTTCTTTGGCTACTATAATCCATGCTTAAATAATTTTGGTTCTATTTGTATTTGATGTTTCTATTAGTGTGCAGGCAAGAAAACAGCTCTTTCCGCAAAAAATCGGTTTTAGCGATGGCTCGTGTGTTTTTGCTGGATGTGCTGTTTTGAGCGTTGGTATTTCTATTTTTTATGCAGCAAAAATTTCATTGTTATTCTTTGGTTTCTTTTTTCGGATTGCTTGTAACGTGCCGCCGCTAAACACAGTAAACGACAATCGATATATGAAAACCGTAACAGTTTTTTGTTGTGATTTAGCGGCATGTTATGCGGCGTGTTTTATTGTTTTATAAGCTTTATTCTTTCAGAGCTCACAGTTCTATTTATTTGAAGTAGATAAACGCCTTTATTTATAGAAGATACATTGATTTCAACTAAATTCATATACTTTTTAAATGGACATTGAATTTTTCTACCTTGTAAATCAAAAAGCAATATATCATTGATGGCCTCTTGATAATCAGGAAAGTCAATAAAAAGCAGATTATCTGTTGGATTTGGGAAAATTTTAAGCTCTGGTTTTGTCAAATTTTCAGTTTTCAAAATGATATTTACAAAGCACTGAGCGTAATATGGGTTATTCCATACAATTGAATTATTTAATTTAAAGCAAGTTAGATATGTTGAATCAGGAATTTCAGTTTCAAAGACTTTCGGATTGGCAGGGAACAATGGACCATGTATACTTCCAATCTCTTCAATCCAAACTTCCTTTAAATAAAAGGGTGGAATCCATGGTTCCTGGAAATGGAACCGCTTATAATACGCACTATTAATGACTATGCTATCAATGGTTTCAACTTTCAAGTAGTAATCTCCAAAATTAAAGCTATAAAGCACAGAATCCCCAACCTGTAAATTAAAGTTATATAAGTTATGAACAGAATTGGTTGTATCCATATAAACCACTACCCCGTTAGTTTCTCTAATATTTCCCTGGTAGGATAGATTTGAAATGAAATTTGAATCGAGGCTCTTATACATTTTCAACCATTGGTTAGATCCAATAAGTGTGTCCCCTTTGTAGCCAAATAATCTTGTTGCAGTCTCAACAAAATTAGGATTTTGAGGATTTCCATTAGGATAAGTTTTTGCAACAGCCCATATTGCATTTGAATTATCAAAACTTATCTGATTTTGTCCATGTGTTATAATGGACCATGTCAAGAGCAAAAATGGAAATAACTTTTTCATAGTTTGGTGTTTTAACATGCCGTATAACGGTTCGACGGTATGGTTAGTTGCCGATTTCAAAGCACATTCTTATCAAGTAACAACTACTCTTGATGCAGGCTGAATCCTTCGAATACGCACTGTACCGGCAATTAACTATACCGTTTGTTGTGTGCCAGCCCACTT
>JAKQEK010000103.1 GCA_029558535.1 Bacteroidota bacterium
TTGGTCAAGAACGGTTATTTTTGGAACAACCGCGTCTATCTCTGATAACAAATATGGCTGATAAGTTATTGCACTATAATACCCTGAACCCATTGGCACTTGCACGAAATATTGTCTTGGTATATATTTTCTATCCGCAACTACTGCATTATAATCGACAACACTGAAATAATAAAATCCTTCTGTTCCAGCAAATATGTTAAACGAAACTGAACTTGCTGATTGGTTGGTTAATGAATAACCTAAAAGCCCACCGACTGTAATATCATAAGGGCTGATATCTGCAAGTGTGACTTCGTTCTTTGGCTTGTTAACAGTGACTGTTGTTTTCTCATAGGTGTCAACGAGAGTTCCTGTGGAATCGTAAAGTAAAGCGTTATAGTCTCCGTTTGCTAATATACTGGCTGTTGCTGTGCCTGAAGAAGATGTGAGAATTGAATTAATAATATTATAACCTGTTAGATAATTAGAAATTGAATACACAACAACGTTATCATAATACGCAGTATAACTGCTCGAAGTTAATGTTTTTTCGTATATTTCTATCTTATTAATTAATTTATTTTGTGGTGTAAACGTAAAAGCAGTATAATTTGTGTTGCAATTATCATTACTTTGATTGTCGGTTGTTCCGTCAGAGTAATACCATTTAACACGAACACTCGCACAAGAGTCACTACTTGATGATTTAATTCTCAAAGTTACCCTTGATATAAAAAAATCACTTAAATTTATTGTTTCTTTTAGTTGATAACCTGTAGCATTAGTTGTTGTTTCTGTTGCTTTGGAAAAATAAGTATATTCCGGGATTATAAAAAAATTTGATTTATTAAACATTAAATATTTATTAGTCCATAAATTATCGTTTGAATCTTTTACAATAAATCCAATGTTTGAGTCTAATCCTGTTGGGTTTAGTAAAAAATTATAATTTGCATCTGTTGTAAAATAGAATTCGAATGGTCTTGAATCATATCCTGTTTTTGAGATAGTTAGATCTTTTGCACCAGTTAAACTTGCAATCCATTCCCCATCAACATCTGAAGTATATACTGAACCATTAGCATCAGTAATTGTTACTGTTGGTATTGGTAACAAAGTGTTTTCGTCATAAAAGCTAATTCCAATATCGTGTGCACAAACTAAATTTGTAGATATAACTAAAAACATTAGAACAAATATCCATTGTATATTTTTATTCATACTTATTTTTTCTTTCTTTTTTTCTTCCCGCAAGCCATAATTAATACCTTTGTTCTTTTATTTTATTTGACATACCCCAAATGAAAAAACCAACCATTACGACAGGAAGTAAATAAATCAAAGTCATAACGATTGACCCGTTAGTCTGATTCTCCATTTGCGTTGCGAGTATTTCAGAAAATGGTTGGAATATATACATTGCAACAACCATTAACAAAACAAATATTGCGATAACAAAAATATCGCCCATCTCGAATACACCTTTTTTATTCATATTATTCTAACACCTCTTAAATATTTAGCAATAGATAACCCTTGCTTCTCACCAACAG
>JAKQEK010000148.1 GCA_029558535.1 Bacteroidota bacterium
TGACGCTTAATCATCAGGTCGAGAATTGTCGAGATCGTAAGTGCTTAGATCAATCGATTATAAGGTAATATGACGGCAATTTTGTTAGCCATGGTCCTTCAATAGCCAAATCCCGATATCCAGTTGTGATATGAAGCACAACGATCGGATTGATTATTATTATAAGAAAAATACTTGATGGCATGATCCGTTGAAGGCTAATCTTTTTTTAATATGTTCCGGGATTAGGTGGGATAATCGCTAATTCTTAAATGGTAATTTGCCTGAATGTGAACCACTTTCCCTTTATCCATCAGCTTGCTTCATCGTCGTTGGTACGACCGTTCGAGTTACACGTTAACTTCCTCTCGGTGTGATCCGTATAACACGGAAATCACCGGGACAATGGTTGCGCGCAGGATTCGAGAGCAGTGGACTGTTTCAATGATTTATCGGTTCCGATCGAAGCGTACGCCCATTGGCTCCGAGTGCATTTCGACGTTAGACCAAAGGACCAGAAGTTTTTTAACCATTGATCCTGATGAACCACTAACAATCGAATCAAACCATAATTTTTCGTTATCATTCGTACTGCTATCCTCCTTATCGGCTCAATAAGATCATCCTTCAACCAACAATCCCATCGAAACCGAATGTCTTCTTTATACCAGAAGACTTATCAGGCGGCAAGAGATAAAAAAACCGATAGCCTGATGAACCTAATGAAGTCATTAGCTGCAATTGATAATTTTATCAATAATAGTTCAAATTACCCTAATTCATTCTCAGGGAGCAGCGTCATCAATCAGACACCAACTCGCTTTGTCGTTCGGATTCCATGAGAATATTCGATGGGTAACTAAGTAATCTAACCTATAAATCCAATTCATTGAATTTTGGAGTGTGTCCCATTTGATCTACCCTTTCTTGCTCGATGATCTAATGAGTAGAACTGCTATTCAATAATCGCCAACGAAAGGGCTTAAAAAATGCATCAATCGATTTTGAGCAGGAGCATGATTGCCAATTTATTTTATTATTTCAATTGGTTATGACTGATTTTCAGTAGATTAAGTGGGACACACTCTCAATTTTTAATTAGCATCACCAATAGGATTCTTCTGCACTATGTAAGTTACGTGAAGAAAATATTAAAAACATTTCTTAAGTATATCATTTTTATTATTAGTAAATTCTTCAATGTCGTAGACAGTTTCATTGCTAGGATTAAATATTATTCCATGTTTATTACAAAAATATAATTTATTCCAGTTTTCAATCATTTGTTTCCATTCATTTTGTAATTCAATATATTGTATTTTATTTTTTTTGTATACTGAAATACCGTTTGCAATTGCAAAAATAGGCCAGGTGCATAATATCATGATCATAATTATTCCTGGCGGAATCGACTGTTTATCGGATTGTGCACTTAAGAATATATAAATATCAAAGCCTATAAATGGTAATAAAAGTGCTAATCCAATATAAAACTTTTCAGGAAATCCTGGTTTTATCGGACGAGGTGGTGGGGCAAGCTTTCTGGCAAGATTACTTGTATTTTTAGAAAATCCTGAAAACAAACTTGTAAAAAGTCCCCGGTTATTATTTGTTCCAAACCCTCCAACATTCGACCCTAAAGAAAAACCTTCATTTGTTGTACTCGATACAAGAATAGAAATTCGTTGAATACATTCATTGGTTTTATCAATTGGACAAATTATTTCCATATTATCCTTCCTGTTAAATTAAATATACACAATATGATTCTTTGAACTGCTGTATACTTTTGGGAGTGTTGACCAAAAGATGAATCGATATCATGCAATTTTTTTTCATAAATCATTACATTCAAATCAATTAAAAGCAATTTTCATTGGACTTCCTTTTGAGGCTATAGTTTTTAGATGGTTCCAGCTAAATGTAAATTTCCATTTTCATTTTTTGTCGTAATCTAATGAGTACTCCTCCGTAAAACTATTTTTGACTGCTCAATGTCAATGAATATTACTTCTTCTATGCTAGTTGTCATAATACAAACCGATCTAAGGTATAAACCACGCAATTAGTAGATTTAAGTAAATGAAACGGAATGATCGCTTCGTATCAGAGTCAATTTCCCATAGCGTGATCCGTCCTACCCACAAACCACGCAGTTAGGAGATTAAAGTGGACAGATTGG
>JAKQEK010000155.1 GCA_029558535.1 Bacteroidota bacterium
TGAATGATTTTTCACAAAATAGTTTAATAGATTCCAGATGTATTTTTCGTTTAAGATTAATTATTTCGTGCATTTATTTTTCCTTTTCAAACTCTTTCATTATTGTAGATTCCATTTCAGAAACGATTTGATCGAGGTTGACATCGCTGGATGCATCACCCAAACTTTCAATTACCTTATCAATAAGGTCTTTCTTTGTTTCCCATTGCGTATTGATAATTTCTTCAACCGTTCCTTTGGTAATAAAACGATAAAGATGAACATCGTGATCTTGGCCGCTTCTATAGGATCGGCCAGCTCTCTGCATTGTAATTGCGGGTTTAATAGGTATATCCCACTCAATTACTATTCTTGCCGATTGTATATTTTGTCCATAGTTGATCTTATCGGTTGTTATAAGAGCTTTTAAATCTGGTGTATTATTAAACTCCTGAACAACTTTCAATGCATCCTTACCATCACCACCCATACAAGTAATGTATTTATAACCAAGCTGCTTCATTTTTTTAGCAATTGCAGCGACACCGCATTTAAAAAATGTAAATATTATTAACTTGTGTGATGTTTGTGTTACAATATCTTCAAGTAATTCAAACTTTGGATTATCTTCCCACCCACCACGACTAGTATCACAAAGAAATTGTCTAGCTGCTGCGTATGCAGCACTACCAACATATTGTTTTTTATAATCTATATAAGCCTGATGGAATTTAACAGATGGTTCAACAAATAAATCATGTCTGTATAATTTAACAGGTAAGTCGAGTTTCTTTTTGATTATATAAGGAGCAATTAAATTCTTTACGTATTGGTGATTCTTGAAACCAGTAGCAACTAATTCCGTTTTGAATAATAATTTACTATAGCCTTTAACCCTGAACGGTGTTTCCTTTTCTTCGTATTTAATAAAATTAGCATCAAAGAATTTCTGACCACCAAGAATTTTACCATCATCCAATAATTTAAAAATCGGGTAAAGATCAAATAATTTATTTTCAATCGGAGTTCCAGACATTGGATATCTGTATCTTGGTTTCCATTTTTTCTGAACCAATTCAAAAAAATTAATACTTCGTTGGGCTGAGATGAAATTTTTC
>JAKQEK010000498.1 GCA_029558535.1 Bacteroidota bacterium
CTCAATGGTCAATTTCAAATAATCAATATTGATATCTATTCCTACATAATTTCTATGATATTTTTTAGCAACAACACCCGTAGTTCCACTTCCATTAAAAGGATCAAGAACAAGATCCCCTTCATCGGTAGAAGATAAAACAATTCTTTCCAGTAATGCTATGGGCTTTTGGGTTGGATGTTTTCCGTGTATTTTTTCTCTTGAAGGTGTAGTTGGAATACACCAAACACTTCTCATTGGTTTACTTTTCTTATTGATAATATCTCCAATCCAGTCAGTATTTTTCATTAGCTCATAATGGTATTTTTGTTTTTGTGCTGGGTCTTTAATTGCCCAAAGAATTGTTTCATGAGAAGCAGTAAAACATTTTCTTGTAAGGTTTGGAGCAGCATTAGGTTTGAACCAGCAAATATCATTAATTATTCTGAACCCTTGTTTTTGCAACTCATAACCACATTGATAAATTGAATGGTAAGTACCACTAATCCAAATAGTTCCTGATGGTTTTAATACTTGTCTACATGCAGAAATCCATTTATTGTGGAATTCTGATTTATTGGTAAATTCATCAAGCAGATCCCAGTCACCCTTTTTTACACTTACCATTTTTCCGCTTTTACAAGTTATGGTTCCATCCGATAAAAAGTAGGGAGGATCGGCAAAAATCATATCTATTGAGTTGGGTTCAAGTTCTTCTAAAATTTCAATACAATTTCCCCAATATAAGCAGAAACCTTCAGCAGAAAAATATTTACTATAGCTCATAATCAATTAGTAAGGATATATTCTAAAACACCATCAAAAACCATTTTTATATTCAGGATATAATCAAGCTCATTAAATGCTTCTTGCAATGGTCTTTGCGTTGTTTTCCAACCCCAACCATCAGTTATCCATATAAATTGTAGGTTATGACTTTTCCAAAAGTTATAGATATTTTTATATTCACCTGCTGTTGATTTTAATTTTGAACCGCCAACGCTGTAAAAATTGACTTCACATAAAAATAACTGACGGTCTTTTTTTATAATGAAGTCAATTTTACGATTTGTTTTATCTACAGGAAGGTCAATTCCCCATTGTTTTTTTACTTTTGACTTGTTAGCAGATGCTAAATATTCAAGGTTGTTTTTTTCACAAATCTTTTTAATATGCTTATTCATTAATTG
>JAKQEK010000499.1 GCA_029558535.1 Bacteroidota bacterium
CGATAGCGCGTCCGCCGAACATTTTGCTTAAGCGGTAACGCGTAATTGGCACGTGTTTTTGCATACGAGCGCCAGCGAGTTGCAGAAAACCGTGCCAATAGCGTTATCCGCTTGAAGCGATTGTTAGATATTTACCCCATCAATGACTATCATTACAAATCCTGATCAATCCTTCTCTTTTCCTCATATTACTCTACCAACAAAAGCACTGCTTCCATGGTTTCCACATTGTTTTTGCATTGCTTTTTTATTTTTCTTCTTACTCTATCTGAATATCTTTTTTATCGACGTTACAACTAGCCAATATATCTAACATTGGGTTAACCTGCGAGGCGTACATTGGCGCGGTTTGTGCGCGCCCCTCACGGGCGCAGCAAGCACAAACCGTGACAATAGCCGAGTCAGGTTGAACCCGTTGTTCTACCCCTTCTCATATTTCTCTTAGCGCCGTCGGCCGGAGGCCCGGCGCTACGGTTTTCTACATTTTTCTATATATTCTTTTTGCCATCTCACCTCATATCAACAAAAGAACTATAAACATGATTTTTCTTTGCTTTCTTTTTTTGTATTACAGTCGTATTGGTTTTTCTTGTGCCATCCAACCTCATACCAATCAAAAAACTACAAATATGGTTTCGCTTTTTTCGTTTTTTATAACAATCATATTGATTTTCTTATGCCTTCTAACCTCATACCAAGCAAAACTCTAAAAACATTATATTTCTTCTTGAACTCTATTTGTCAAAATATTGTATTTCTTCTTCCTTTTTTCAACTGAAAACATGGTTTCTTAAACCAGTTGCTATTTCTTGTTTTCCATATTTAAAAGCTTTTTCCTTTTGTCTATGCGCCGTCGGCCGGAGGCCCGGCGCATATCAAAGCACTGAATTCGCGCCGTCGCCGCAGGCGTAGGTAGAACATTTGTTTAACCTGCATTGCGTCATTGGCGCGCTTTTTGCCTAGCGAAGCGATAGCAAAAAGCGCGACAATAGCAATGTCAGGTTGAAACAGGTGTTATGTTTCCGTAATTAATTATTGAATTATCCAACCCTCAATTCCAGCTACATCTTTAATACTACTCTTTGTTGTATTATATATTTTTTCGTCTGTAATTACAAATTCTACATGTTGTCGAAAAACACCATCCTCGCTTTCTATTAATGAAATTTTAATACTTTGCTCTAATATTTTTATTACACCAGAATTGGCAACAAATTGGTTACTTACTCTAATCCTATTATATACTTTGTTCGTTTTAATATATATTTGTTCAATTGCATAAATTTCATAAATGCCAGGTACAATCTTTGTTATAATGTACGTTTCATCATTTGGATTTACAGTTATATATTTTTCTTGCTGAATTGTCTCATCATTTATATCCTTATAATATATTTTATAATACATGTAATAAGCATTTAAATCCTCCACGCTTTTTTCAACTGGCAAGACTATCACTGCTAAACTATTATCCTCCTTTGGAATAGATGTACAGCTGACTAATAAAATCAAGCTGATAAATTTTACTAAAATTCCTTTGGTCATTTTCTTCCCCTAAACTTCAAGCTAGATACTATAAAGCCATAGAAATTTAATATTCCTTGCGCGAAGCGTCAACATAACATTTGCTTAACCTGCGCAGTCCTGTGCCGAAGCTGAAAGCGTAGGCTTGGCGCGATTGTTGCGCTAGCAAGAATCGTGACAAAAGG
>JAKQEK010000182.1 GCA_029558535.1 Bacteroidota bacterium
TGATCGACAGGTATTCAAAACACGTTCACGTGGACTTGATTATGTTGGTTATCGTTTTTTCGATGAGAACATTTTATTAAGAAAATCAACTGCTAAAACATTAAAAACGAAAATGATCAAAATAAAGAAAACATGTGAATCGGGTTTAGATTTAACTCTAAATGAATATTGTAGTATTAATTCGTATAGAGGTTGGATTAAATGGTGTAATCATCACAAACTTGAACAAAAATACATTAAACCGTTACAACCGTATATTGACAAAATTAATAATGAGGTGAAAGAAAAATGCGTATAAGAGGAACTCAAAATTCTATTCCGTTTATTGAAATTGGAAAAACCAATGTTTATTTAAGAACAAATGTTGTGCGTATTGAAGAGGAAGAATTCTCTGGTTGGGAATACGATGAGCGAGTTATTCCTATTCAAGAGTATATTAATACACTTGCAGACCGTGATTCAACCGATACTATAGCAATGATATTGTCTACACTTATGCAAGAGATTGATGAATTAAAATCCCGTATTACAGTATTGGAGGGTTAAAATGAATTTTTTTGTGTTAATGTGTATTACAGCAATTCAAACTGGACGTATGACAATTGAGCAAGTTCCAGAACGTTATCAAAAACAGGTAAGAGAAGCAATAACACCGGGTGAATAAATGGAAGATATTTTACAATTTTTAATTGACAGTGGTATCCTCTACATGATATTCTCTACTCTTCTTACGGTGGGTATTGGTTTCATTGTAGGGAAAGGAGTATCGTTTAAAGAGATTCAGGATATTATTAGTGCTGTGGATGAGAGTTACAAAGATGGATATATCAGTCCCGATGAAGCGCGTAAGATTTATGAAGAGATTGAAGATGTTATTGGGCATGATTGGTATATTAGGCTCTATAAATTGATTAAGAGGTAGAAATGAAAATTAATTTTGAAAAACTGAAACTATTCTTTCTTACCCTGTTTGCTATTCTTGTCGGTAGCAAGAAAGTAAAGCCGGTTGAAATTGGTATTTACATTGAAGATAATGTTGACCCGGAATTTGTTAAGAACTCACTTTGTTTCGTGCCACATTAC
>JAKQEK010000195.1 GCA_029558535.1 Bacteroidota bacterium
CCCGGCGTTTCCGGGATAGCTTCCAATAATTTATTACAATATAAATTGTAAAATCCATTGCCGAGCGATTCGTCCCTTTGCGACCTGATAATGATATCGCCTTCGATATATAAATCATTCTGATTGTCACTGTGCACAATAGTAACAATATTTTTATATGTTTGTTTTTTTATCGACTCCATCATGTTCTGGAAAAACATCGGTCGATTAGCTGTTCTGATGAGAATATAAACAGGTTCAAGCATTGTTAACAACCTCAGTGACTATTGTTTTGCTATTGCTAAAATCTAAAACATCGATAATTTTTATTGATTCAATTTCTATAAGATAAAAATCCTTCGCTACATCCAGTAGAATTATCCCATTTTCTGCAATTTGATTTTTCCAAATATAAATCGTTTCGTCAGGTAGAAAGACATCCATATAAACATAACTGAATATAAAATCAAAGCGAGCAACAAAATCACGATAGAACAAAGCACAATTCCGCAGCAATATATTGTTTGCTTCACTTTCAATAGTATCGCTTGTACCGACGATTGCACAGTTTGGTAAATATTTTTTGAATAAAATAAAATCATTTTCGCACCTCACGCCATGAAATAATCCGAGCATCGGTTCGTATCGCTTCGCTATATAATTCGCTACTGTTTTTATTTTTTCAGTCATTGTCGCTCTTGCGTCGCATATCTAATCTCTCCAATATCGCAGCAAGCGTTGTATCGATTGTTGATATCCGTGCTTCTATTCGCTGCATACCGGCGCTCATTTCATCACGCAGCAAATCTTTGTGATGGTAAAAATTGTTGTGATCCGTTTCATTCATATTTTGCATTCTATCAATATTTTTCTTTATTATTTCGACGCACTGCGATAGCATATTGACTCTACCTGTAATTTTTGTAATCATTAAAAGCAGTGTCAGATACCCACTCACGGCAATTCCGATAATCGCAAATATATGCGACCAGTCCAATGTTATCATTTTTCTAATTTCCTGAATAATTGATTTTTGTAATTTTCATATCGGCAAACAGCCTCATCGTATTTATAAAGATGAGCACTTCCTTCTTGAATTTTTCGCAATACAAGAATTATCTCATTGCTCAATCGCCGAAGCTCTCTGATAGATTCTTCAAGTTCTTCTTCCGTCATTATTTCTTCCATTTTTTCTCAACATTGTTAAGTGTTATTAACCCGGTAACATATCCCATCAAGCCAAGCACAAGCGTATCGCTAATGTACTCAATACCGCATAACTTCATCACGCATGTTACCATAATAAGCAAAATAAAAACACGGATAATATATTTATTCTTCATTATGTCCATTGTTGCACCTCTCTACTATATAAAATAACCAACAATACCGCCTATAGTCCA
>JAKQEK010000205.1 GCA_029558535.1 Bacteroidota bacterium
AGTGATTGAATTAAAATACTTTATAATTTCATGCGTTGTTTTTCTTGTAATTTTAGGGATAGAATTTTATCATAATATGAAGCTTTATCGTGAGTATAAAGGAATGGAAACAGCTTTAGACTTATATATTAAAAGGTTTGGTGCTCAAACTTTTGTAATAACTCATGAGGATGAAAGATAAGAAATGTGTGATATAAATATGCTTATTGATAGACTTGTTTATGATGCTAAGGCACTGGCTCTTGCAGAAAGAGAAGCTGAGTTAGAGGGGAGAGCTGGCTCATTGATAACAGCGAGACTTTGTATAAGAAACTCTATGTCTGATATTGAGAAATTTGTTACTAATATTGAAAACTATTTTAATGAGGAAATAAAATCATTAAATAATGTATTAATGAAATATGATAACTTTACAGTAGAGTGCGCCCGCTGTGGGAAGATTTTAGATAAATGCTATAAAACAGGGGGGCATAATGCGGAAGGTGAGTATATAGTAACACATGGAATATCACCTTGTGATTGTTTAAGAGAAAACGATTCGGTTGAGAATTACTTATTTAAAATAAACAAGAACTTGGGAAGAATTGCCGGGACTTTAGAAAGAAAAGATAGTAATGAATGATATTGTAACACTTGTTTTTTCAAAGGATAGACCCTTACAGCTAGATTTGGCTTTGAATACATATAATAATTTTTCTAGAGATGATATATCTAATATCTATGTTCTATATAATTGCTCCTCTAAAAAGTATGAAGAAGCATATGAAAAATTAAAACTTGAGCATAGCGATACCTGTTTTTTTAGAGAATCTAATTTTAAGAAAGACTTATTATATTTGTTAAACGGTTATAAAAATGTATTGTTTATGGTTGATGACTGCATTTTTACAAATTATTTCTCTTTAAAAGAAATACAAAATATATTATTGGATATCCCAAGTTCAATTGGATTTTCCTTGAGATTAGGGAGAAATACTAAAGAGTGCTACCCAATAAAAACTAAAAATCAAATTCCAAATGTTTATATGAGACCGGATAGCATAATTTATTTTGACTGGACTTCTGTAAATCACGGGGATTTTTCATATCCGTTAGAGGTATCTAGTTCCATATATAGAATAAAAGATTTGGAGCCACTCTTGCTCTCTTCATATTATCATAGCCCAAATTCTCTTGAATCACTTTTTTATATGAACCTTAATCAATATAGGAACTTTCCAATATTATTTGCATATGAAATATCTTGCGCTTTTTGTAATCCACTAAACAAAATACAACATGAAAATTTTAATAGACATGGCAATAAGGAAGAATATAGCACCCACAATTTACTTAGTAAATATATGCATGGATATAGAGCAAACTGGAGAAAATTTCATGGATTTATTTCTAACGGATGCCATCAGGAAGTTAATTTACAGTTAATATATGCCGAAAATTAGTATTGTTATTCCATGTTATGAAATGTTCGGTCTTGGTAGTTTCATGCTGAATCACTCTCTTTCTATATTAGAAAAGCAAACATTTAATGACTTCGAAGTTATCATATCTGACCATTCTGTTGATGATAATATTTTAAATTTATGCTTAAATAAAAGACAAAGTATAGATATAAAATATATTCGTAATGAGAAAAATAGAGGTTCCCCCTCTGCAAATGTAAACAACGGCATTATAAATTCATCCGGAGAGCTTATAAAAATATTGTGCCAAGATGATTATTTATATGATGAGACCTCTTTAATGGAAACTGTTAGAAATTTTGATTATAATAAAAAGTGGCTTGTTTCGGCAAATTGGCATACGAAAGACAGACTTACATTTTCTAACATTCATATGCCAAGATATAATAAGCGCTTATATGTGCACAATACAATTGGCACCCATAGTTGTTTAACAATGATAAATGATAAAGATATTTTATTTGATGAAAATTTAATTTGGTTTATGGATTGTGAATATTTTTATAGACTTTATTTAAAGTATGGTCTTCCTAGAATATTAAGAGAGCCGACTATTATTGTAACATTATGGGAAGGGCAAGTTACAAATACTATTATAAATGAAGAAATAGTTAAAAAAGAGAGGGTATACTTAGAAAATAAATATGATAAAAAATAAAATAAAAGGATTAGTAATTATCAGTCGATTTAAAGAGGATTTTAGTTGGATAGAGGAATATACAGATAATTATATTGTGCATAACAAAGGGGTTCCTATTTATGATAATCCACATGTCATTAACACCCCTAATAAATGTAAAAACGCATTAGATATACCATATTTTGCTATACAAAATCACGGAAATCTTCCTCGATTAATGATATTTATACAGGCATACCCGTTTGACCACTGCCCAAAACCGATTTTTGATGAATTAGTTATAAAAGATAAATTTACTATAATAGATGACCCTTTTGTATTTGGGAAAAAACCTCAGTATGGTGTTAGTGATACGGGAGTTTTTTGCGAAAAAAATGGTTTTGACTTCTTTTATGGAAGAAACAAATCTTTACAGTTTAAGGATTTTAATTCTTTTATGGAAAAATATTTTGACAACTATGACTATCCGGAGTGGGTTGAATTTGGAAAAGGTCTGCAATATATTGTTGAAAAAGAGCAATTAAGTACTTATCCTATACTATTTTGGGAAAGTATTATTAACGATTTACATGGATTAGACGAGATAGAAGGTCATTATGTTGAAAGGGCTATGTACTATATTCTTACCCGTAAGTATAACCTTAAAAAGGAATATTATGCTTAGTCTTTCTGATATTTTATCTAAACCAAGGGTAGAAAGATTAGATATTGTTGACGACATGTTACACGATGGAATGAGGATAAACCGATTATTTGGTTTGAATGATATGATAAAGGAAAATGTTGGCAAAGAAGCGGTTATTTGCGAAATAGGGTCTTATTATGGTCATTCAGCTTCCTTATTCGCTTATTATTGTAAGAAAGTATATTGCGTTGATATTTTTTTTGATAAATATTATGAAGATATATTTGATAAGAATATGAGCGAATTTCAGAACATAATAAAAATAAAAAACAATAGTTTGGGGGCATCTAAGCTATTTGAAGAAAATTCATTTGATTTGGTGTATATAGACGCAGCTCATGATTACAAAAATGTAGTAGCAGATATACAAGCGTGGCTACCAAAAGTAAAAAAGGGAGGATTTTTAGCAGGGCATGATTTTCATTACGTTTCTGGCTCTAGAGTTATTGATGCCCTAAGAGATTTAAATATTTCTCCGGATAAAATATATGAAGACAGTAGCTGGATAAAAAAAATAAATTAGAGGTGGTATGGGAATAGAATTTAACGGTAATTTTTATGATGCAGACTATTTTGAGAGAGGAAGAGAAACAGGGAAAGGATGGTTGCAAAATTATCACTGGATGCCTCGTAGAAGCTTTAAAGAGGCATTTGGTTATATAGACTATCTCGGTTTAAATGAAACACATTATGTTTTAGATTTTGGATGCGCTAAAGGCTTTATTGTAAGGGCGCTTAGAGAATTAGAGATTATGGCTGATGGGTGCGATATTAGTACATACGCATTGCAGTATGCCCCGAGAGGGTGTTGGGACAGTTCGATAGAAAAAGAATGGCTAAACAGAAAATATACCCATGTTTTGTCAAAAGATGTTTTTGAGCATCTTACACCTAAAGAATTAAATGAGGTTTTAAAAAAGATTTCGACCATATCTAATAAAATAATGTGCATAGTTCCAATGGGAGACAATGGTGTTTATAGAATAAAAGAATATCATACAGAAATATCTCATATAATTATAGAGAACGAAGAATGGTGGAAAGATGCGTTTGTATATTCAGGTTGGAAAATTATTTCCGATTGCAATCACGTTCCGGGTATAAAAGACAATTGGATGGCAATACCCAATGGAAATCATGTATTTGAATTATATTTTCAAAATGAAAGTTAAAAGATTACTAAGAATATAAGGTACAAATGTTTAAAGAAATAATACAAAAAGAGAATCCTATTATATTCGAAATAGGAACAAATGACGGGACAGATACGATAAATTTTTTTGCCGAATTTCAATCCCCAATATTGCATTGCTTTGAGCCGGACCCCGTAACATTTGAAAGATTTTTAGAAAGGACTAAGCCTTTTGAAAAAAGTATACATAGCATATGTGCTGCTGTATCTGATAAAAGTGGTACATCTAATTTTATTATTTCAAGCAATGACGGTTTATCAAGCTCATTAAAAAAACCGAAGCTTCATATACCTATACACAGGCAGGTTAAGTTCATAGATAATAAAATAGTTAATACGATAACACTAGATGAATATGGTGAGAAAAATAATATTTCTTTTTGCGATTTAATATGGATGGATGTGCGGGGAGCTGAGGACTTGGTAATAAAAGGTGGGAAAAAGTTTTTTAAGCGCGTAAAATACGTATATACCGAATTTTCCAATGTTGAATTGTATGAGGGCGCCATAGGAAAATATGAGATAGAACAGATTCTCCCTAATTTTGAAATTGTTAAAGTTGTAAGAGAATGGTATGCAGACGGGGATGTTCTATTAATAAATAAAGACATGAAATGATATTACAAGACATTTTTAAAATGCAATATTGCATAAATTTAGATTCCAGACCCGATAGATGGGATAATGTTTCTAAAGAGTTTCTGAAAACCGAGATTAACCCGATTAGGTTCTCTGCGGTTGAAAATAAAGAAAATCCAGCAGAGGGATGTAAACAATCTCATTTAAATATTATTAAGGAAGCTTACAATAAAAAAGAAAATGTCCTTATATTTGAAGATGATGTTGAATTTATAGATGAAGCTTTACCTTATATTAAGAAGGTATTTGATGAAATAAATAAAGTACCTTGGGATATGCTTTTTCTTGGTGGTAATTTACTCCGGCCTGCTTTTCAAATGAGCGAACATCTCGCTCGCTTGTCACATTGCTATTCTACCCATGCATATGGTATAAACAAAAATTTTTTAGAGAAAATAATACCATTCTTAGAAGCAAATAAAAATTATCCAATTGACGTATTATATGGAGATTATATAATTCCTGTTTCGGAGTGCTATATATCCATCCCGATGATAGCTATTCAGGCGGATAATTACTCCGATATAATTGGAAAAAGAATAGACTATTCTATCCCAATAGCTAGATATAATAAATTTATAATAAAAAGAGAGTTTTAATGAAAAAAGAAAATTTACCAAAAGTATCAATAATCGTACCAACAAAAGATAGACCGGAACTTTTATTACGAGCAATTGATTCTCTAAGAACCCAAGACGCCGATATCATCCGGGAAATAATAATTGTTAATGATGGGGGGAGAGAAGACCATCTTTCTATTTACGAAAATAATGCCAACAGCAATATGGAATTTAAAGTATTCAAGTTAGAAAAAAGTTATGGACCATCCCATGCAAGAAATATCGGTTTGGAAAATGCAACCGGAGATTATATTTGTTTTCTAGATGACGACGATATCTACCTTCCATTAACATTAGATTTTAGACTTACTATGATTAAGAAATTAGAGGCGGATGTTGTTTACACAAGGGCGCTAAGGGATATTTGGGAGACATTACCTAATAGCCGAGGATACAAAAGCATTGGAAAACAACTTTACTGGGATTCATATTTCGATAAAGACTTAATTCTTGTTCAGAATATAGCCCCAAATTGCTGTGTATTATTTTCAAAAGAATCTTGGAACAAATCGTATTGGTTTGATGAGACAATGAATACTACTGAAGACCATGATTTTTGGGTAGCACTTAGTAGAAACAATGATTTTAAAGAGTTAAAGCTGGTTGATTGCGAGTGTTCTTACAGAAAAGACGAAAAAACACAAGCAACCGGCACATTAAATTTTGTCCCAAATTGGATTAAGCTTTTTAAAAAGTGGCGTCATACAGCCAAAGATTTAGAATGGGTTACTAGACATCAGAATAATCTTTTAAAGGAAGTTAGGATAAACCCGGAAAATTACGGCTTATAAAAAGGACTTGACAAAAATAGAAAAGTGTGGTATACTCTAAGTTTAGAAGCAAGGAAGGAGGCTTTATTTATTGAATATATTATATGTTTACGCTGACCACGCTCGGGAGTGGAATTGCTCTCAATGGAATTGTATAACTCCGGCTAAGGCGGTAAATTCTATTGAGGGATATTCCGCAAATACAATTTATATAAATGAATTTAAAACTGGTAAACCAGAAGTTCAAGAACTATGCGCAAAAGCGGATATTATTGTTGTTGAGAGAAATTTCTTCGGGGATACCCTAACAATGATGCAGTACTGGAAAGTAAGAAATAAAACAATAATAGCTATATTTGATGATGCGTATGACATAATGCATCCTCAAAACATCTCCTATGATTTTTGGAAAAATGGACGTGTAAAAGGAAAGGACAAAGAAGGTAAGCCTGTTGTAGG
Organism: Bacteroidota bacterium; assembly: GCA_029558535.1. Classification (GTDB taxonomy): domain Bacteria; phylum Bacteroidota; class Bacteroidia; order Bacteroidales; family ML635J-15; genus Bact-19. The sequence continues at coordinate 6,469 of JAKQEK010000205.1, forward strand.
GCAGATTGTCCCTTTGCCAATAGAGCAATTTAAATGGGGTCTCCGCATAGTAAAAGCCATACAGGTTCCTTCTGTAAATCTTGCAAAAGATTGGTCTAAATACGGTAACACCTATTACGTTCATAATTTCTTAGATATTGATAATTATACAAATATTGAGCCGTTGTTAAAGCATCCTAAAGATGAAATACTTATAGGATGGCATGGGAGCATGTCTCATTATAACAGCTTTACCGAAAGTGGCGTATTAGATGCGCTAAGAAAAATATCGAAAGAATATCCTCAAGTTAAAATTTTGCTAGGTGGAGACAAGCGTGTTTTCGATGCTTTCGACTCACCAAACAAAATATATCAAAATTATGTTCCTAAAGAGCAATTTACTTCCTTGATAAAGAGCCTTGATATAGGTTTAGCCCCTCTTTCGGGAGAGTTTGATAAGAGAAGAAGCTGGATTAAGGTTTTAGAATATATGGCTCTCCAAATCCCTTGGGTGGCTACAAATTATATAACTTATGACGAGTTAAAAGACTACGGAATAATGACAGAAAACGGATATGATAATTGGGTTAAAGCTTTAAGAGACGCCATTGATAATCATATCGCTTATAAAGAAAGAGCAAAAGGCGCTCCTTATGAATTTGCAATGGCTCAAAATTCCGTCAATAAAATGAGAGAGGTAACTCTTCCGCTATATGAGAAATTATTAAAAGAGCCGTATCCATAATGCCGACATACATTTATAAGTGCCAAGATTGTGGAAAGGTAACTGAAAAAGCAGGTAGCTACTCTGAAATGCTTAATTATAGAGCTGTTTGTCTGTATTGCAGGAGTCGGAACATGAGGAAAGTAATTAACAAGCCAGAGATAATATACAAAGGAAGTGGATTTTATTCCACCGATAAAAATAAAAATAATAAATAGGAGATTATAAATATGAAGAATTTTTACTCTGCATCAGAAATAAAAGAAAATTATGAAAAACTTCGCATTCTTTTAGAAAAAAGATTAAAAAAGAAATTTTCCAATAATGATTATTACAATCCAATAATCATGGATAGGGAATGGGTAGACATCGATAATAAAAATCTAATGTTTACCGTGTTTTTTCCAGATTTAGAGTATGAAGGAATGGGAGAATCAGAATGTGATATGGTTTTTAAACTAAAAGGTACTATGAAAGTATTTGGTATAAGGCTGAGCATTTTAACAAAAAAGAATATGAAAACAAAGAGAAAGATTGATTATGTTGTAGAGTTTTTCCCTGATACATTTCATACTATCGACTGGTTAAAAAATTACTAGGGACAGATTTTCCCCCCACAAAATTTCCCCCTATAAATTTTCCCCCTGTAGATTTTCCCCCGGTGTTACTAGGGTTAACACCTCTCCAAACTCCCCGGCGCTATCCCCGGGGAGTTTCTTTTTAATCCTATTCTCATAATTACT
>JAKQEK010000208.1 GCA_029558535.1 Bacteroidota bacterium
TATCACAGGATTTACAAATTTTGCACCAGTTATATCTGCACAGAATTTTTCAACAAAAGAAGGTGGACAGGGAAGTTTTGGAGTGAATATAATAGATGATGAGGATCCATTACCAGATCTTATAATTGGATATAATTCTAATGATTTTAACTTAAGCCATGAGCTAGTTAATGAAAACCTTGTTACCATTCATTATAGTGCTAAAGACTATTATCAGTCTGGACCCACTACAATAAAAATAACTGCAAAGGATACCAAAGGTGCAATATCTGAAAAGATTATTAATGTTACAATTCAACCCATGACGGATTTAGAGTTGAATGTGTTAGGTCAATATTTGATCTACGATGGAGTAATTGTTGGAGAGAATAGCTTACCTTTGGAGGGTGCAGATGTAAGTATATATAAAAGAATCATTGAAGATATATATGATGGATATGCTCTAAAGGAAATAATAATTAATTCCAATTTAGGAGAACTTTTATACCAAGGTCAGACAGATTCTCAAGGGAATATTAAGTTTAAGGTTGACCCACAAAAAGAAGATGAAAACTTACTTTATTTGGTTGTTGAAAATGCTGGATTTTTTAGTGAAGACAGGCATTATTTTGGCAATGGAGATATTGGAAAACAGCAAATTACATTGCCTGCTGACGATGAAAATGTTAAAAATTGGCTTTATTATGTAATGTGTAACAATGGTTTTCAACCTATGGATGGGACCGCATATATCCCTAAAGCAAACATCTCTTGGCCACATTACGTTTTTCCAAATATTGATGCTCCTGACTTTGTATTTTTAATAGAAGAGGGAGAATATGTATCTCCTAATGTAATTAATGAAACAGAAAAAGCAATTAAAGAAGCATTTGGAAATGATATCGTAATTACTTACGATACAAGTATGAAACCACCTTATTCAAATAAATTTTTTATAGAATTTACAAATTATACAGATGGATATGCAGGCGTTGCACTTAAACCATTAAGTAATTTGATTGATTATGTGGTTATGGGAGTTGGCCGAGAGTATAGTGATCAAAATGTTATGAAATATGTAATAACACATGAAACCAATCATGGAAAGAAACCTGGTTCTCATCATCTAGTATTCGAATATGATAGCCACTTTGGCGGGTCAACTCATTTTTCAACATATCCTTATTTAACGCCACTTGATAAAGCCATGCTCGAGAGTACAAACAAAATGTATCCTGGCGACAAGTTCATTTTTAAAGATGGAAAGTTGATTAAAATGAGCTTCTCGGTTATTGATTTTGATGAACAGAAAATTTGGTATTTAACTTACGTTAATAAATAAGAGTTAAATGGAAATAGAGGTTCTATTTCATATAATTTCTACATGTTAACATTAATCTCCCTGAGATAAAGGGTTTTCATCAATAGTGATAGAAACTCTACCACGCGTAATACGAGCAACTTCGCACAGGTTATCGTAATTTCTATAATTAAAAGTAAGATAAAAAAATGTTCATTTACACCTCAAAACAAAACCCGCAAAAATCATACAGCATCTCTGGCTTTCAGGAAGGCAAGTGTAATAATCTGGACAGCCACACTCACTACATTTTGGAATTAGCTTAAAATCATCACATTTGAAACCTACTTTACCTGTGCTACATTGACCAATCAGTGTATTGTCAGTACACTTCAATTCAGGAGAAGGACTTGGACTTGGCGAGGGAGAA
>JAKQEK010000217.1 GCA_029558535.1 Bacteroidota bacterium
GAGACAATTTCATCTTATTTGAACAATTATAACGAATGAAGACTAAAACAATAATCTGGGTAACAATATTTGCCATTGCAATGGGTTTTTTTGAAAGCGCCATCGTAATCTACCTGCGACAAATTGTATATCCGGATGGATTTTCCTTTCCCCTTCAGCCAATCCCTGAAAGCCTTGCTACAACTGAAATATTACGTGAAGCTTTCTCATTGCTAATGCTTTTATCAGTTGGCATTCTAACGGGGAAATCGACAATTACCAGGTTTGCTTATTTTATTTTTTCTTTTGCACTGTGGGATATTTTTTATTATATCTTCCTGAAATTGCTAATAAACTGGCCTGAATCTCTTTTTACAATGGATATCTTATTTCTATTGCCGGTAACCTGGATAGGCCCTGTAATAACTCCTGTCATTGTATCCGGTATTATGATCTTATTGGCTTTACTCATAATCTCCTTTTCTTCGGTTAATGAAAGAGTAAATTTTAGAACTCATGAACTTTTAATATTTATTACAGGATATCTGATAATTATAATTTCGTTTATTGCAGACTATACAAAGTTTATCTTAACTCATTTCTCGTTGAGAGATCTCTGGTCAATTCCCAGCGAAGACCTTTTTGCTCTGTCTCTTAAATACTATCCGCAGAATTTTTCTTGGAACCTTTTTTGGGCAGGTATTATAGTGATTCTGTCAGGAATTGTGTTATTTACCCGGAGAAATATTTTGCATTTAAAAACCACAAAAATTATGGGAACATAATTTAAATTCAATAAGTTATGAAAAAATCAAATCTTTTTGCAGTAATATTAGTTCTTATTATATCTGAGAGTGTAATTTATGCTCAGGATGATGATAATCTTAAAATTTCAGGTTCGCTGTTGACTGATGAACGCTTTCTGCTGACTGATAAAAATGATTGGGCATGGAATGAAAACCGTCTTACGTTAAAATTGGATAAAAAAATAACCAGCAGGTCAAAATTCTACAGTGAAGTCTGGCTTCGTAATATTGGTTTGCCAAATATTACCTCATCTTCCGATTTATACAACAAAGGTATAATTGACCCTTATAATATTGAATTAAGGGAAGCCTATGTGCAGGTATTC
>JAKQEK010000237.1 GCA_029558535.1 Bacteroidota bacterium
GGATCCTATTATGGATTTAGCAGAAAAATATGATTTGAAAGTTTTAGAGGATTCTGCTCAAGCTCATGGAGCAGTTTATGGAAATAAGAAATGTGGTTCATTAGGAACTGCATCTGCCTTCAGTTTCTATCCAGGTAAGAACTTAGGTGCTTTTGGAGATGGAGGAGCTATAACAACCAATGATCGCGATTTAGCAGAAAAAGTTCGCTGTCTTTCCAATTATGGCTCAAAAATTAAGTATTACAACGAATATAAGGGCTATAATTGTCGCTTGGATGAAATCCAGGCAGCGATTTTAAGAGTAAAATTACCTTATTTGGATGAATGGAATAGAAAAAGACATCTGGTTGCTAAGGAATACTATAAAATAGATAACCCTAAAATGAATCTACCATACAAGGAACTTCAAAGAAAAGACATACAAGATGATAAAATTTGTTTTGTGCAACCCTATTCGGGCATTAAATCCATACCCTGTTGGCATCAGTATGTTGTTATGAGTGAGAAGAGAAATGACCTGCAAAAATATCTTAATTCATCAGGTATTGAAACTATGATCCATTATCCTGTTCCGCCTCATAAACAAAAAGCGTATTTAATGATGAATAATCTTTCCTTTCCTATTGCTGAGCAGATTGCTGAGCAGTGTCTAAGTTTACCAATAAATCCATCTATAACTGATGTTAACCTACAATATGTTATAAATAAGACAGATGCAGCTAATTAAGATAAAAAAGCTAATATATTTGTTTTCTAAATTTTCCCTTGTGGGTGTATTTATGACTTTTTTGTCCTTAGCTACTGGTTATGTTTTCTTGGAAATTTTTCATACACCTCTTTTTATAACTTATGTTTTAAATAATCTGGTAATGATTTTTATTTCATATCAATTGAACAGGATATTTACTTTTAAAGTAAAACATAGAGCCGTAAGTATGGTTTTGTATTATTTTGTTTATGCAACAGGTATTCTTTTGGGTATGTTATTGCTTTGGTTATTTAAATATTTATTACCCTTCAGGAATTTTATATTAACATTATGTGTTTTACCATTTACTATGGCTTCAAATTTCATTCTTTCCAAACTTGTTTTTGACAAAGTATCAATAAAGGGTTAAAAATATGGATTATAAGGACTGTTTAGTATGCATTGGAGTTTTTAATAACGGATTAAGTTTGAAATCCACTCTTGAGAGTATTCCCTTAGATTGTGATTTTGATTATATAATTGTTGACGATGGTTCAACTGATGGAGCAGTAGAAAAATATGCCCA
>JAKQEK010000244.1 GCA_029558535.1 Bacteroidota bacterium
AACAAAACAGCTTGTTTATGATGTTGCATCTTATGGTGTAAAAGTGTTTAAAACTATTGCCAGAGATGTAGATATGTTGATAACTGGCCTTGAAAAGTTACCAAATATTTTTGGTTTCTTAACAGAAAATACAGGACGTGGGTTGTTTTATTTATGGCTATTTGGGCCACAAAACATAATGCAAACAATTAGTGGATTTTCTACTGCTGTTATTGCGGCGTTTGTATCAATAGGGTCTGCTATTAAATCTGTAATTGCTCTTAATACTGTATTTAGTTCAATGGTTGGGGCGAATGTATTATCATGGGGTGCTGCGATAACGGGAATGGTTCTTGGGCTTGAACAGATTGGTGGTACTTTCAAATTCGCCATAAGTTCGGTTGATGATGCATTAGAAAGTAGTACTTTTTATAAAATATATGCTTGGTTGACAGGGAAAACGCTTGCAAGTGATATCGAAAAACAATTAAGTGTATTTTCTGGAAATTTTAAATATTTAACACCGGAAACTAAAAGTTCATTGAGCGGTGCATTAACAAAAGAAATGGGTTTTAAAGATATTGGTCGTGCCGAATTTATTTTAAATAATCCAGATCGACTTTTTTCTGTAATATCTGAAAGTTCAGAACACTTGGAAAAATTCAATAAAGCATTGGATATCGTTGAAAACGAAATGAAAACCAATGTAATTAATGGAACTGTTTATAAAAGAGAATTAACAACGGATCAAGCTTTCCAAATACAAAATTTAAGAGCCATTTCTAATTACTTTAAACAACATCCTGATACATTTGGTGAATTGAATAAAAGATATATGAGAGAAGATACAAAACTTGTTATGTATCAAGATGATGATTTTGGTAGATTAAATGCAGCAAGACAGAATTTACAAAATTTTTATAATGACTTGAGTAAATTTACTAGTAATGCGATTAATACAATGGATATTATGTTAAAACCAGCGATCAGTGATTCAGAAAAAGCTCTTTTCGCTGCAAGAAAAGGTGATCCGATAATGCGTCGTGGTGATGATGCAATTAAGAACATCAATGAAGGGGCAAAGATAGCCGGTGCTTCATTGCTTAATGTTTTTAAAATGGCTGGC
>JAKQEK010000245.1 GCA_029558535.1 Bacteroidota bacterium
AACAAAACAGCTTGTTTATGATGTTGCATCTTATGGTGTAAAAGTGTTTAAAACTATTGCCAGAGATGTAGATATGTTGATAACTGGCCTTGAAAAGTTACCAAATATTTTTGGTTTCTTAACAGAAAATACAGGACGTGGTTTGTTCTATTTGTGGCTTTTTGGGCCACAAAATATAATGCAAACGATTAGTGGATTTTCTACTGCCGTTATAGCAACATTCGCAACAATTGGTACATTATTTCAGGGATTAACGGCTGCTGTTGTTGTATTCAAGAATACTTGGGTAGCTGCATGGTTAGCTCCATTTGCAAAAATAATTGCAATAATTACTGCAATATTAAATGCCGATAAAATAGTGAAACTAAATGAGACATTATTTAAGGCTTTTAAATCTATGTTTAGTGTTTTGTTTGATTGGCTCGGTACTAAATTAGAAAATCTTCTTAAAAATATTGTAAATAATGTTATTGATCAATTTCCAAAATTAAAAGAATGGCTGAATCCAGCATCAGCAAAAGCCGACGAACGTAAAAAACTTGTAAATAAATTACAATATGAAGAACAGAGATATAAAATAGAAGAAGAAAAAGTAACTGTTCATGGAGAAACAGGAAGAGATAAAATACGTGGATATAGAATTCTTGATGTACAAGCTGCAAGAAGAGAGCTTAAACTATTTGATGAAAAAAATCCAGATATCGCAAAATTATCATCATCAAATGCTTTTGAAATAAAAAAAGAAAAAGATGCATTGGATGCATTTGAATTATCTATTGCTGCATTTGCAAGTGAATTAGAAAAAGCATATCCAAGTTTTAAAAAGTTACATGGTGGTTTAAATTCTTTGATTTCTACTGGAGAAGAATTTTACAAAACAATAAATTTATTATTGGTTCCAGCTATCAGTGATTCAGAAAAAGCTCTTTTCGCTGCAAGAAAAGGTGATCCGATAATGCGTCGTGGTGATGATGCAATTAAGAACATCAATGAAGGGGCAAAGATAGCCGGTGCTTCATTGCTTAATGTTTTTAAAATGGCTGGC
>JAKQEK010000264.1 GCA_029558535.1 Bacteroidota bacterium
TGTTGCCATCTTCTAAAAGCGAAAAATCACGCACTCTACCTACCTCAAAACCTTTATATAATACAGGTGTTTGAGTAGAAATTCCCATTGCATTTGCCAAAGTGCTGTAATAAACATATTTTTTTTCCAGAAGGTTTTGCCTGATAGCAATAAAAACAATTGCCAGCAACAATAATAAAACCGGTATGCTGATAAAGGCAAAAACAATCTTTCGGCTGTGTTTGATCTTATCTATCATTTTTTAACTCTATTATGACCTATTATTATTATTTTTACTATTAGTTTTTTGTCAAGCTTTTAATTGGGGTTGCCGAAAGAGATTATTTACAAAGAGTTAAAGAGGAAAAGAATAAGTCAAAAAGTTATTTAAGCAGGAAGTCATTTGCCCTATAAAGCAAAAATCATTTACACCTTAATAACTGTGAGCAGAGTAATAACTTTATGGGCGTATATGATTCATAACGACGGAATAACAGCAACACCAATTAAGGGTTTTTTTAATTTTTAATCTTTCTCTGTGTTTTCAGTGATTTCAGTGTCTTCAGTGTAATAAAAAAAACTAATAATACTAACTCCAGCTATCAGTTTTTCACTATTAAAATCACAAAAAATGGCTAGTAAAGGGTATAAGTACCCCCCTACCAGAGATTATAAATTGCACTAAGCAAAAGCTGGTAAAAGAAAAAATAAAAAAATATATAAATGGGTGTTATTGAGACGGGTAGAGGGAATGCAACCGTTATGAATACCTATATTAAAAAAAATGGTTGCAATCTCGACAGTATATCGGGATATGCAACCGTTATGAATACCTATATGGAAAACAAAAAAATTTATGGTAGTCAGGATGTCAAGACCTATCGTCTACTGATGGTACAAGATGCGCTAAAATATGGAATTAAATCCTGCGCTCGACATTATCAGACAACGGTTAAAACAGTGCGTAAATGGGTAAAGCGATACCAACAATATAAGGAGGATGGTTTGAATGATCTTTCCCGTAAGAAAACACACTGT
>JAKQEK010000306.1 GCA_029558535.1 Bacteroidota bacterium
ACATTTACAAAGTTATTTAAGCGAGTTTGCTTATCGCTTTAACAGAAGGTTTTGGCAATCTCAACTTTTTGATCGTTTACTAAATGCATGCGTTTTAAATAAAGGGTTGACCTTTGCTGAATTAACTTAATAGTCATGTTAAAATTTAATATTTAAAATTTTTGATTTCATAAATTTATTTTTAGATAGCATAAAATACAGCATCAATGATCCGAATATATAAACAATGGACCAATCGCATGAAAATTTAATATTAAAAGAACTAAAATTGTTTATTGAATGTAAAAAATTCATTGGCGATGAGTGTCTGAAAAACAAAAATTTATAACCATACCTGCCGCTTAAATATTCATCAATTAAAGCACCCGGATTACAAAAGATTAAGATAGGATATAAACCACATACCATTAAAATCATTATGTCATTTCTAAAAGAAATTATTAAAAAAAGAATCAAAAGAATATTGAATATAAACCATAATGGTGATAAGGCCAAAAAAATTATTATTTGATCATAATAATCATGATTAGCGCAAAATCCATCATACAAATAAGCATATGATATAATTAATATAACCATCGGTAAAACTGCTAAAAGCGTTGCGGCAAAACTGATAATAATTATATTGTTTTTAAGTTGAATACAAGATAAAAACTTAATTAATTTTTCTGTAGTCCTTTTTTCATTGGAAATAATAGCGTAATATATCATCGGGTACATGCTCATAAAAATTGAAAACATAGTTAAAAATGAATCACGTATATGGCGATAAGCATCACTTTTATATTTAAAAGATAGATTTTCCAATTGATTATAATATGTAAACGAATAATAAGCAAAGTAAAAAAATAGCAAAAATACTGAAAAATATAATATTTTGTTAAACTTGGAAGAGGGATACAAAATAATTTTTAATGTTTTGAATAGTTTAAAATCAACCATTAGTCAACTCCATTTAGAATAGTGGTGTTATTATCAATACAGCAGAGTATCTTCATTTATTAATCGGAGCACTTTATAGTTTACATTTTCCAACGATAATAGTTGTTTATTTGGAAATGTGTAATGTGAATAATGTCATCTATTTAATGCTCCGGTTAATAAATCAAGTCCGAAATAGACCTCTATACCATCTGATGATCAAAATTTCCGTGTGTTTTCTACTTTAATACTGGTTGTATTCTGTTCTTCGTAACACGGTATGCCAGAACAATACGTACCTTTTCAAAGACTAATTTTTATTGCCGTTATCATAATTGCCTTCTATTTTTATTTTATCTATTGAACACCAAACCTTGTAATATCCATGATAATACAAAAATTGATTGCCAAAATTTAATAATTCGATGCCTTGCCTTGGCGATCTTTAGCTTTAACGCATTAAGGGTCGGTAGTATTTACGCTTTCTTTGCCGCCTCATTTGTTAATTTTTAGGTCTTATCACTGTAATTTTAAATCGCGCAGTTAGAGTTCCGCTTGTAGCCTTAATATAAAAAATTGCATCATCTGAATACGTTCCAGTATAAGTCGGAGAAGTAAACATATATCCATAATCGCCACCGGGTTCTAATTTAGTTATTTCAGCACCATCGCTCGGATTTTCAAGAGTAACGCTGTCAATCGGCTGGGACGCTCCGGCTACAAATACCTTAAATAAAGTAAGCCTGCTACGAATTTCATAATTATCAATGCTGCATATTATTTGCATATCAGGATTGGCAATATATGAATAACTTGCAGAACAAATGTCAGTGTCAGCCATTCCTTGTCTAAATGCGATAGCTTTTATGGTAGCCGACTTTGCTGATGAATCACCCGTTCCAACTAAATTAACTGTTATAGGTGGCAAACTCGTTATTGCAGTATTGGACGTTATTGGATTGGAGTCATCAATCGTGTATTTTATTTTTGCATTTTTAGTTTGACATGAAATAGTTACATTGATAGGAAATTGACACGACCCGCCTTCGGGTGAGAAGGTAGGGTTAGCGACTGTTCTTTTTATAACGGTAATTGGCTTTTTTGCTTCTATAATTACATCTGGATTTGAGGGAATTGTATATTTTATTTTTATTATATACTCGCCATAACCAACAGTATCTTCAATTTTTAATAGACCTTTTGTGCCGCTATCGAAAGAAAGGCCGCCGCTAGCGGGTTCAATGCTCCAACTGGCTTCATTAGTTACATTTTCCTCGCCATATAAGGCAAATAATTGATATGATGTCCAATGCGTTTGTATTTGGTCGTAGGGAGCTTCTATTTTTAATATCTTATTGTTGACCTCAAAAAAAGCCTCTTTTCCGTTATGTATAGATTCTGGATCATTAACAATTCCTTTAATGATAAATGACTTACCTGCGGCGTTTTGAGTGACGGAAAGAATGCCTGCTGCTATAGTCACCCCAGTATCAGCCGGGTCGACTGACCAATTTATTTTGTCGCTGGAAATTGTTTCATTGCCAACCGTAGCAAAAAATACTATTGGAGAATTAAGTGGCAATGGGTTTATTAAGCCATCACTCGGTTTTATAAATAACTTTCTATATTTGAATTTAATATTGAATCCATCAAGTTTTTTTGTCAAATCGTTTTTGTTATATAAACTCGTACATATCTCAAAATTTACATCATTTTCATTAATTTTATCTGTAAAAGACTTTCGTGGTATATCGATAGTAAAAGGTTTATACAAAGTTTTCATATCCAGATTTGTATTTGTTTCGCTCGGTATAATTGATGGAATATTTTGAGATTCTGAAAACTGTGGAACTATAGATTCACCGGTTTTTTCTAATTTTTCGTTTAATTTAAAAAATTCTGTTTTAATTAAACAATCTACTTGATTTGCTGATGTATTAAAGCATTTAATACCCTTTATGGTAATTTTGTCGAAGTCAGGTATTTCAGGTTTTTGAAATGTATAACCATCATTTTTAGTACGATCAAATGAAACATAATCCACAGTGACACCATTTTTAAAAAAACCTAATCCTTCAAAATTTTCATATTGAGAGCTATTTTCGTTGCCCCATAAATGAATTGTTTGTAAAGTACGGTTATTATCAATATTAGCGTTTGGTATTGATGAAAAACCAGATCCGACTCCTTTAAAGCGATTTCTTAGGTCCTTTATTTTCATCTTATGATATGGAAGATTTGTATAATAGAATATCGGATCGTGAAAGATTAGCTCAATTTCTTCATATGATGATTTATTTATATATCCTAAAAATACATAAGTATGGTCATTAACATATCCAATAGAAGGTTTATTGTTATCAAGAGCACTTAACACTCTATTAAATAGCTTATAAGGGTGTAGTTTTGAAATTGGTTCAACTAGATTCCAATTATCTTTAATATCAATAGCTACATATTTTTTGTAGATTTCTTTTAGTTTATCAATTTCAGTGGAGGTTGCCACCGAAAAGTCTAAACCCGTTTCTTGTGCCATTGACATTACCATATGATCAAGTTTATAAATATTTAAATCTGCGTTAGGGTTATATACCTTTAGAAGCATTAAATGAGCTGCAGCCCAACATGTGGGGCCTGGTTGCTCGTAATACGGACAGGCAATTAATGGCGTTTCTGTTTGTTTAGGGTAATATATTGGTTCTACGTTCCAATTATAAATAACTTCGGCACCTAAAATTCCAAATACAATTGCATAATAAACAATCGGGCCGAAACGATCTGGTGCTCTTTGAATTTTAGGATGCAAAACTTCATTGGAATCAATGAATACAATTTTATTTGAACTATCTATATAACAAATATCAAGGTAATCAATCTCTTGTTCATCTTTAAGCGGTATCTTCAAAATTGCTTTCGTCTGCCTAGTTGAACTAATTGAAATTGTATTCGAATATAACGAAGTAAAATAAGGATGCTTGATTTCAGAAAATGAAATTTCAGCCGTTTCATTTAAACTTTGAGGTGCTATTTCAAGAATTGTTCCATTATCAAGAGTAATAATACCGCCCGCAGGAGTTATTAATGCTTTTTTATTATTAATCGTAATAATTCCTTGAACTAAGTTATTGTCGGTTGTTTTTAAAATAAACTCAGCTGTTTTTAAGAAACCGCTTTCATAACAACTTGCTTTTAAAATTGCAACTTCTGTTGTAGTGCTATTATATGATAAATTAGATAATGTTCCACTACCCGAAATTATATTCCACTCAACGGTAATTTCTCTAGTGGTATAATCTGAATATAAAATAATTGCTTTAATTTTTGAAAGATCGTAAGCCTTATTGATAGATACTTCGTCACTGGTTTTGCTAAGGGTAAGTGCAATCAGATTGTTTTTAGCCAGTTCTTCCTGCGTCTTTACTGATAGCCTAAACTCAATCTTTTTCTCAATTCCATTTTCGGCATATATCGCATTAAATATAGCCTCTCCGGTTTTCCCCGACAAAATATAAGAATTGCTTGCATAAGAAAACGCGCCGGGACTTGATATCATCTCCCAGCGGGCAGTCTGAACTTCCATTGAATCGCCG
>JAKQEK010000307.1 GCA_029558535.1 Bacteroidota bacterium
TGCCAATATGATATAAATCTGAGCCCGTAGTATAGTCAGGCATATGAATTGAAATTTTAGATGCGGCTTCGTAACTATAAGGGTTTGTGTACATATCACCTTCTTTCAGATAGTCTTTAAATGAATTAAATGAGTATTCAACATAAGGCCCCACTAATGGATCATGAGCAATAAATATAAGGCCGCTATAATCACCGACCACTTTGCCGTTATTGTTTACTGTAGTACTGTATCCTTTGTAACCTGTTATTACAATGGCGTGACTGCCATTTGGACCACGAAAAATTAGCAGAACAGGGCCTTTTCCTAATTGCGTAATAATGTGAGATGCTATTTCAGTAAAGCATTTGCGAATGTAATTGAATTTTGTAAATTGCAGCGTTGAATTTTCACAAAATTGCACTGTGGCTATTCCTTTATTTTCACCAACAAAAGTTGAATATGATTTCAATATATTTGTTATGCTGCCATATCTAGTATTTGCCATTAATAATGAAGCAGAAGCACAAGTTCCATAATATTGTTGGTAAAAGGGAATTTCATACGGTTCTTTAAGAAATTGGTCATTATTAAGTAAAAGTGGTTTACAACTTTCGTGATGAATCCTCCATCTGTTTTTATATTCATTAACGCCTTCATATGCTAAATATCCCATAACAGCTATAGCAACACTGATTTGTATACTCATTTTACCCATAAAACGATTTGCGCTTGGTGCAGATAACGTTTTTTCAATTCTGAAGGGGATTTTAACTATTTCCTTGGTAGAAGTGTTAACTTTTACTATATGAACACAATCTTGTGAAATATCATCCGGGAAATCAGAAGGCAGTGGTATTTTTAAAGTAGCACCGCTAATATCTACATTGCTTCTTATAAACAATGTGCCTTGATGCGCTCCATAATTATTACCTTTTGCTGGTTCATAAAATTCGCCTATAGATGGTTCAAATACTTCCGCTAATGTAACTTCGGCTGTATCTTTGATTGCATTTATCGGTATTTCCAGAGAAATTCCGCTGTTATCCGAAAATTCCATAGTATTTAAAACACCGCCGGCATTTGTAATAACTTTAGTTATTTTATTATCAACAGAAGTAATTGTTGATGGCATGTTTGTATCGGGTTTAACTTCTAATGTAAAAAATGCAGATACTCGACCTTCATCTCCCGACAAGTTGGGGCTGTTATAGCGGGCTTTTATCTGAGCGCTCGGATAGGAGGTAAAATTGGAAGAGTCACTTGCAGTTTGAGAATAGTAAATGTTGTTTTTAAGTTCCAAACCTGCACTCCATGTAACCGGGACTTCTTTAGTTGAACCGTCGGAATAATAGCCATAGGCTTTAATTTTAGAAAAGTCATATGTTTCACCTATTATTATGCAATCCGAATCCTTGCTTAATAAAAGTTTTTCGAAATACATATCGTCATGCCTGTTTATATAATTAGCTCTAGCGGTATACGATTTTGTCATTCCATCTTTATAAGCGATAGCCATCAAGCCGGACGAGGAGTTTATGGTAATCGGACCTTGATAAACAAGTGAATTTGCATCAAATTCAAAGTTGTTAATTGTGTATCTGATTATCGCACCGGGTGTTGCGCAACTAATTTTAATTTCCATAGTGTCGCTAAAAAAAGTTTCTGAAACCGGTTCAAATATAGGCGTCGAGACTATTAAACTTATCGCTTGAATAATTTTCGCGGTAATTTCATTAATTTCAGTAAGCGAAGTTGAAGAGTTGACTAGTTTTCCGGCTAATGTAATTGACGACGGAAAATCTATTAATTTATCGATTTCATAAGAGTTTTGAATTATACTTACATAATCTGAAAGAACTTCTTTCACACATGAAAGCGTAGTTTGTTTAACTTTATCTTTAACATTTTGACTTACATTTGGATTAATTACTATATCGGCAAAAAAATCGATAGTTTTTTGGATTTCATAGGCATTTTCAGATATTCCACTAATTGTTTCATTACAGCTTCGATCGAAATCAGTTTGTTGACTTGACGCATCCAGACTAATTTTAGATATTATTGTCAAAGGGATTTTAGTTTTGTCTTCATTGAAAATAATTGCTCTGGCCGTCGAATAATCATCGACAATGATGTTTTTAATTTGTATATTACCTGTTATTTCAGAAACAGCTGGGATTTTTCCGAGCAGCCTTTTATAAATAGGCTTGCCGTCTGAAGTGGTAATAATAATGGAAGCAAATTTAAGACTTTCTGACGCTGGAAAAGTAATTTTAAAATTGCCTGTATCTATAAATAAAGCTACAGCATCATTGATTTCTGAATTATTTATTTCATCAAACAACTTGATATGCAAATTATTTGTACTGTTGTTAATATTAGAAGAATTTAACGACATGCTAAGCCTTCCAGTAATTTCGATAGTTTTATTTAGTTTATCAATCTCCGCCTGCGTCATAACCTTAAGTTTGAATTCAATCTTTTTCTCGATTCCATTTTCGGCATATATCGCATTAAATATAGCCTCTCCGGTTTTCCCCGACAAAATATAAGAATTGCTTGCATAAGAAAACGCGCCGGGACTTGATATCATCTCCCAGCGGGCAGTCTGAACTTCCATTGAATCGCCG
>JAKQEK010000316.1 GCA_029558535.1 Bacteroidota bacterium
ATATTGTCAAAAGAGTGTATTTTCTAGATGCTTGGACAGTCTTGTCTGTTGATTGTATTTACCTTTTTGTTGTGCCAACTTCAATATTGACTGGAACTCCCTCTTTTTTCAATCCTTTCTATTGGAATTTGTGACTGTAACCAGTTCAATGGGATTACTGGATATTTTGATCGCAAAAGTGTATACTACTAGTGTTAATAAGGGTGAAATGAAACTTTACACCACTACGGGAGCAATGAACTTCCTCATAAAACATATTTACAATTATTTCAGCAATTGATACAGCTGTTATCGGGTTCTTAACTGCATTAGCTTGGATTGCATATAGTAAGGATAATAACAAAAAAGATCTTAATTTTGTCATTCTAAGTAATAATTGTTGGAGAGCCATGATTAAAGAATTCATAAAATTTTGCTCAGTTTTAATATTGATCATCCCACTATTAGTGTCGTGTTCTCAAACCAATTCATTTGATACTAAATTCACAAAAATCAATAAAAACAAATTACCATCAACCCCAGGAGTTTATTTTTTCGATGGGAAAAATAGTATCGAAGTTTTCCCTTCAGAAGTAGATGATACTATTTTTAAAAATGTTTTCCATATAGATAATTCAAATCCGGAATTTGTTATTTATAACAATGAAGTCAACCCGGACACCTATTTCTTGTATGATTATCGTGGTAATAATATCCCTTTGGCATTCAATGATCCTGCACAGAATCGTGCAGAAAATGGTTTAGATTTAGTTCAGGTAAAACCCATGATGGATTTAGAGGATAGTTTTTATTGTTTTAGCCAGACAACGGTGATAAATCCAGTAATTGGAAGAACCCAAAATCCAGTTTGGTGTTTTTCGCAAGGTTCGGAAAACCGACTTGGTATCGATAGTACAACGGATAATAATTATTCTTTGCCAATTTCGAATTTCGGTTTTTTTCTCGTAGATAATGGGAATGTTGAACTAATTCCACCCACTCCACTAGATGAAGAAATAGATATTGATACATTGCCAATAACAAACTCATTATTACCAACGATCCTTTACCAATCCAATACTGGCAACCTTAATGATGTCCAATTGTATTGGAGGCGTGCAATAATTGGCATCGGGCTCAATGGTAATATGGTAACAAAACTTTATACAGAGCTAGGTGCTGCTTTATCTGGCATACAATTAGAAGACATTTTGGTAAAGGTTAACAATGTAGATTTGACAACATTAGACAAAGATCAAATAATTTCTACAATAAGTAATTTTTGTGTTGCGGAAAACACAATTGATATTGAAATTTTGCGAGGTACTCAAAGGTTTTTAGCACAACCTGAATGTTCATTAGATTCAGGAACACAACTTGGTGGCTTTGAGTATATCCTTAAGTCAGAGGGATACGCTGAATTTCAAATAAGTTTTCCTCTTTACATAGATAATGTCTATTGTCTCTATGTTCGCAACTCAGGAGAAAAGTCTTGTTTCTTAGTCCAATAAGTTGTTTGCGATGTAATCATCAACAAAACACCTTGAATTATCATTTTGATGTTTAATGAATTTTAGGAGGAAATTTTCAAATGAAACGAATATATATTTATAACTTAATTTGTCTTCTTGGAATTTTTCTTTTTACTTCTTGTTCACCGATTCTAGTTAGACCAACTGAAACTCCTACACCAAGTCCTTTACCAACACTTTCACCACCGACTGCAATACCAACGATTACAAGCACAGCTACTCAGGCTCCTCCTACCTCAACACCAACTCCTGAACCAACCCCAACAGTCCATGGTATGGTTAGTCCAGCGGGAATAATTCCAGCAGGGATGCCTGCAATCGTTGATGGATATGTTTTAGTAGTAGATAAGTCAGGTTTATTAGTCGATGGGGATTTTGTGGGTTTTACGATCCAATTAAGTATTATTGGAGATGAAGCTAAACTATTTCGCTATAATGTGTCAAGCATCCGGCTTAAGGATGATCTAGGTAACTATTATGATTATGTTTACAATGTTGGATATTCTACTCATTGTAATGAATCAGACATCTATAATCCGAAACAATTAATGATTGAACCTAATGATGATGTGATTATTAAAACGGAAACAGGAATTATGTACACATCTTATCCATGGTGTATAGATAGTGATACTAATAATTTGCCGGGATTTAGAGCGGTAATTCCATCCGAAGCTAAAACCTTGATATTGGAGTTTGAGGGTTTTGGACCTTTTTCTGGATTTGGAGTAGAGTTTAATTTATAACATATTTTACAAAATAATAATTGACACAAATGGAGGAAATATGAAAAAAAGTGTTGTGCTATCCTTGGTAATAATTTGCATAGTTTTATTAGCTTCATGTTCAGTTTCTAAAAGCATTGTTGGTTCCTGGACAGATGATGCTGGGTCTTCATTTAATTTTTATAAAGATGGAACCCTAACAATTAATTCGGGTTTGTTGTCAACAAGTGGTACTTATACCTTCATTGACAACGATACAATGAAAGTTCAATTAGATGGATTACTTGGTATCGGCGGTGCAACTGTTTACGATGTTGAAATTAGTAAAGGGGAATTGAGGCTAAATACCGCTGGACAGATACTAATACTTACAAAAGCAGATTAATTAATTCGAAATTAATTAATCGATCGCATATAAAAATAAATAAATTTCAAAAACAGGAGAACATCATGGAAAAAGCCAAAGCGTTATTAACGAAGTATGGTCTATATATTCTTGTAGTTGGAATTGTATTGCTCATTATTAGTACTTCTTGGATGAATAATTTACCAAGTCCTTACTATTTGACCCCTGATGAAGCTCACAGTAAATTTTATGTTCCTTTGAGAATTGCTCGTTTCTTAAAGGGGGTTGGAATAGTTGGTTTGCTTGTTGGAGCATTTGTTGTAATAAAAAATTTTGTTTCTATTAAGAACTCAATCCCAGTCGACACTGATAATATTACTAAGAATATCGCAACAAGTATTTTTAATAATCAAAGCCAATCATCAACTATAGTGAGAAATTCTCCAACTGGCGCAGTAGTATTGACGCCAAACAAAGAGTCCGCGAAATCTTCTGTAGTTGAAATAACAAAGTCTTTAACAACAACGGGATATGAATATATTTATACTGACGAAAAGGACAATAAAATTGTCGGGGTCAACTCAATATTAAATCACTTAATTCAAAAAGGTTATCGAGTTGTAAATACAATTGAATCTGGATCTAATGAACATTCTGTAATGCAAATAATAATTGAAAGATAATCTCATTCACTACAAGAAGCAGTTTCTTGGCAAAGTTGAATACTGCTTGATCGCTTCGGGTGAAAATGTGAGGTTAATAATAACATTGTAAGGGGTTTTAAATTAATACCATATTGCGTTTTTGGTAAGTGTTTTATTGCTAAGCGATCTTTTTGTGCGCGGTTACATTAAAATATGCGATAGATTAACACTTTTGAGTTTTATTGTAATATATAACTAATAATAAAAGGGAGGTGTAAGACCATGTCAAATGTTTGTGGCAATTGCGGAAATAGTATTTCAGATCCTGATGATTCAAATTGGCCAGAGGTTCAATGTTCTCATTGTGGTGCATACAATGAAATAGTGCCTGATTTTGTTCGAAAGAACCCAGAAACAAATAGAACTTTTGGTGAATATCTTAATTATCCAGCCTTGTTGTCAACTGATTCGTTTTCAAATAACCAAAAGCAATTCGAAAAAATCATTAAAGACCGGCCAGTTTTCTTTTCAGTTGATGGAATATTTCAAGCGTTAGATTTTGTTTACCAAATAAATTCTGAGCGAGCTTGTGAATGGTTGGGATGGGTTACTGATACTTCAAGTCGATTCCCTTCAAACGTAATTGCAATGGAAATTCTTGGAAATATGAATTCAGTTAAAGCCCTTAACTCCTTAATAAATAATCTCTCATTTGGTTATTTAAGTGAAAATATGAAAGGTGATTTGCCTGGAGGTGGACTTTTTCATCAAATAATTCAATCTGCATCGGCATATTCTGCAAATAAATATTCAGATTTAACATTTTGCGAGTTGGCCACGGCTCCCTTTGTCCAAGATAAAATTATTTGTGTGGTTCCAGAATTAATAAGAAAAGTTCAAATTGAATTTTTTCGGTTAGATAAAGCTGCAAACCTTGTACGAAAACTTGGGTTGCAAACCCTTAGAACTTTGTGGCCATTAGCTTCATCTAGAGATAAAGGTAAAAATCAAATTATTGGTAATTTTCTAGCTTTATTGAATTTATCTTTTGATCAAACGGATAATTCGACATTTTCAATAATATCAAATCGGATTACCGCTCCTATTAAGAAAAACGATGATTATGTTGCATTGATATTAACTGGGGACAAGATAATTGAATTTTCGAAAAGGAATCCAGACAATACAACCTACCATGGATTGATTCAATCTTTATTGGCACATAAAGAACCTAGAGTCAAAATTTGTACGGCTTGCTCCATCCTCTACCAGGACCTTACAGTTTTAACTCAGATTGCCTTAGATTCTTCAATAGCCTATCATCCAATGATGATTAATGCAATTAAGCATTCAGCACTTTTACATAACAATCAAGCATCCATGGCTTTATTAGCTAAAATGAATAAAGCATAGTTTATTAAAACCCAAAAGTGGATGCCTTGGCCTGGAATGAGTAACTGCCATAGTTCAATTTAAAGCTTTCTTGCTCCGGTTTATGCAAAATATCCATATCGCGAGTTTTATGAACAAAGCCTTCCCCGATAAACCACCGTTTTTATATCTCACCTTGTTATTTGTATTTATTGCTGGCAGAGAAAAGAAATTTTCTAAATCTATTTTTTTGAAATTGGGCACTAAAAGGACCGCTAAATCGATAGGCAATGAAAACTATCCTGCTAAACTTAATTGAGTTCGGTCTCAATCATCACCCTTTTGGAGTGAATAAGTTGGTGAAAACTATCAGACTTGGATTTTCGTTATTACCAAATTTATGTTAATGTGGAGGAATTGCTAGATGAATATCAAGTTAAAATTTGGCAAATGGATTTTAACATCTGTTGTGGTTATTGTTTTACTTTTAGCAGGTTGCAATTCAACCTCTCAACAATCTACAACAAATATGATTAATGAGAGCCAAAATGGAGAAACTGATAACATTGTTATTGTAGAACCAGGTATTGGAACTTTAAGCGAATTACCTCAGTTTAAAGATTGGTTTTCTCCTTCTGGGTCGGTAAGCAGTGAGCACTACAGCCTGCATGTTAGTCAGAACACGTTAACAACTCTTGGCATCCCGAATGGTTTTTCTGTTGACCAGTCCAAATTGGAAGAAATGTACATTTTGTCAGTAACTTATTGGGCCTATACGGTTTATTGGGCTGATAAACCATATACACCAATGAACATTACCCCAACACCCGATCCATCAAGTTTTTCTGTTTATTCTAGAGTAATGAATGAAGATATGGAACTTGATCTTGAAGAAGCAAACTCAGCATTCAATAAAAATTCCACACTGGGAGAACAGAGTTTTAAATATTACTTCAATTTTGGCCCAAGTTTTAATAACCATTTAGACACTTGTAAATCTAAAAATATTGAGGGTTATGTTAACTATATTGATGTTTATTTGGTAAATGATGAAAAACAATTCCATAGCGTTTTTAATGGATTAAATGAAAACAATATTTGCCACACGATTGTATATTCATCTCCATATTTGTATTTTTCAGGGGATCATTTGATAGTGGTCGCTAAAGGTGGCGGCTTAACTTTAAATAATGGACAGGATCAAGATATTTACAATAAAAATATTCCGGGTTACTTTACAAGTAGCATGACGAATATTATTAGTAGTGTTGCTGATTTACTTGGCTCTGATTGGGGGTTTACAGGATCAGTAACAATATCTGATTTGTTTGACTGTCCACAAGCTTTTTGCTCTGATCCCCAAGGCACCTCTGCTTTTTCGTATTGATTTTTTACGTAGTATCGTTGAAACTCAGCATGCGAGGGCGACTTCTGAGTGGGGATTACTCGGCATAACTCAATAATTAGAGCGAAATGGCAGCTCATTTGACTGCCATTTTATTTTCTCCGCTTTTTTTCTTTGGCTCAAATGAAGAATATTATTGATTTGATATATAAAAATCAAAAAGATTCATCATCCGCCTTCTTTAGCTTTAAACCGACGCAACAAGCTGTATAGTATTCAAAAAGAGAATACATATAATTTTTAATAATTAATTATGTATTTTTGTATTGGTCACTGGCGCCATAACTGAAAGTAAACAAAGGAGTTATTTTTTATAAAGTAGTTTTCTGAATCTACAGAAGTGTTGAGCATAAGTACAGATTTAGTACATTCATACCCTGAGTCAGAAATATATTCAAACGCATCATAGTTGTCCGTGTATCTTTGTCCGTCTACTATGACCGTATATTGCATGTTATTTACTCTGTTAAAAATAACTAATTTTCCGTCCTCAATGATATAGTTACCTGTTTCTTCACCTGCCATTGAAAAATCAATATTTACCGCAACTTCATCGGTATTTAAATCAACAATCTGAACATCACCCGAAATATTCTCATTTTCTTTTGCGATCAGGTATACGAATCCATCCTCTGTAAATTCCATATCCGGGGCGTACCCATTATCCCAGACAATTTTTGTACTATATGGATCCGGCCAGTTTTCATGAATTTCATTGTGATTATCAATAAACTGTGAATAAAAACTCCCCCACCCTGATGCAATATATTTTCCAATAATACAATTATCTTCGGTATTATTTCTTTGTACATATAGATTGTCTTCTTGTGTAAAATCTTGAATTGGCGATTGTTGAGTATAATTTCTGTTTTCAACATTTGTTTGTTGTGTGGGTAAGTTCTCATCATATCGGTTAATTCCGCATGAAATCAAAATTATTGAAAAAAATAACAGTGGTAATTGCTTAAAAATCCTAATCTTCATAATCCTCCTAAAATAGATTAATATTACTGAAATTCCAAATCTGTAGTTTTTGCCTACATTTTCACCCCAGAAGGGTGATGATTGTGGTTTAACTGCATAATCCGGAGCAAGACGGCCATTAATTCCGAACCATGGCGGTCACCCATTCCGGGCCAAAGCGGCCACTTTTTAGGAACAATCGGAATCAGTGGCCGCCATCAATCGGATTCGGTGGCCGTTTTCACCGGAATGCGCATTTAACACCTTTAAAATTAGTATGGTTTCCTCTTTTTGTCAATTGTTTTTTTACTAACATTGTTTTTAGCGATATTGTTTTTAACGATATATTTCATAAAATTTGATGTAGAAAATGATTTTTCTCGACCCCACTAACATTCAAACGACAAAACGTCGTTATTTATGAAACCAAACGTGTATAGCTTTAAAACAGGATATCCGAATAAAATTTACTAAAACGAATGAATTCCGAATGAAGCATATTTGAAAATAGTAGCGTTCAATTACGTTATGTCCAGGAAATGAATGTAAAAATCAAGGACATCTGGTTTATGGATACAAAACCTCGGCAGTCTTATGCTCTGCGAGTTGGACCAGGTGATCCGTTTATTTTATCTCCCTATTTATCAACTCATTGATCCCTTATGGGCATCAATTGACTTGATTTCTTATCGGTCTAAACTTACATCCATAAGCCGCCGGCTTCCCCACCATCGTCCAGGATAATCTTTCAACCGTATTCCACCAAATGCCAGGCACTTCATACCACTTAGCATTTGCGACATCCTTGGGGATATCCGAATCTGGTGCGGTGCCTCGCGCAAGAGCTCCATCCGGGTGGATACCAACTTCAGTATAAACAATTGAATAAATTGGGCCTAATGTAGCTAAAGATAACATCATGCCCCACCCGCACCGGGAAGGTTCTACCGTTTTTGCGGCATCGATTCGGTCAGCAACGAATTCGAAGTAGGTCATCCCTTTTGGAGCTTCAGGAACCTGCATAGGCTGGTTTCCCTTGTAGGCAACGAATAAAATACTGGAGCAAATCGCCAGGATGACAGTAGTTTTAACAACCCATCCAATCAACTTAAGAATCACTACAATGAATTTC
>JAKQEK010000502.1 GCA_029558535.1 Bacteroidota bacterium
TTTACAAAAATAACACCAACTATTTTAAGATTGGGTTAAAATAACTCTAAGATTTTAGGATTTTCGTATTGGTTTAATATATCTACGTATATTTCAATAGTTATGTGTAATTGCTATCATTCGTTTTCAAAAGAGAGTTTGCGTTTCAAAATTTTTATTAAAATCTGCCACCCTCTTTAAAATAATATCGTAATACTTTTGTTCTTTTTCCATTACTATAAATTGGCGGTTCGTTTTCAAACAAGCTATTGCAGTTGTTCCGCTTCCAGCGGTGTTATCTAAAACCAAAGCATTTTCATCCGTATAAGTGTTTATCAAATATTCAAATAATGCTACTGGTTTTTGTGTTGGGTGTTGGCATTTGTTTTCTGCATCATTATGTTTGGGAGTTGCATAAAATAATGTATTTTTTGGATATTGCATTGTTGTTTCATCATAACTCCACTTAAACCCATTTTGTCCATACACTCCTTTTATTTGTGAGTTTTTACCGCCTTTGTTTTTCTTATATCCAGCGTCATATTTTTGTGGATAATACTTTGCAGTTCCATCATAAAAAACACAAATATCCTCTGTAACATTCATTGGTCTATATTTTGCAACTCCAAAGTTTGCGGCTTTATCTTTTACCCAAACCCAAGTATATTTGAATTTTTCAATTTTTGACATTATCAATTTACTTGTAAATGGTTGTGCTGCAAATAAAACAATCGGACATCCTTTTTTAATTATCCTTTCGTATTCATTCCATAGTTCAAACGTATCAATTATACAATCCCATCCTAATTGTGTTGTTCCATAAGGTAAATCACAAAGTATCATATCAATACTTCCGTTTGGTATATCCTTCATAAGTTCCAAACAATCTCCTAATAATATTTCTTTTTTGCCCTCGCTCATTTTAATAAAAAATTTGTTTCGTGTTTCAATTTAAGTTTATCGTTTAATCAACCGTGCCAGCGTATAACAGCGGTTTTGTGCTATTTGCCCCATCAACATTTGTAGTAACTTGAAACTTTATGCAAGGGGCAAACAGACACAAAGCCGCAAAACGTATGCAAATTGTTTAATTTGCTTCTAAATTCGTTTTCCGATACTTTCATAATAGGGTAAAAATATAAATTAATGTAAACCAAAAAACAAAACATAGCAGTATAATAATACTCCAAGCAATAACTATTT
This sequence comes from Bacteroidota bacterium, assembly GCA_029558535.1. Classification (GTDB taxonomy): domain Bacteria; phylum Bacteroidota; class Bacteroidia; order Bacteroidales; family ML635J-15; genus Bact-19. The sequence continues at coordinate 1,183 of JAKQEK010000502.1, forward strand.
CGTTATT
>JAKQEK010000327.1 GCA_029558535.1 Bacteroidota bacterium
CAAAACTATGTATTAATTGTTGATGACGAAATAGATGAATGGTACGCGAAATAGTAGATTTATCAACGCTTATTAATTCATTTTCCAAATCAGCCAAGGTAAATGCCCAATCAAAGTTTAACATGGCTTTTAAAACCAGCACACGATTGGAGGTAGGTTTAATATTCCTATTTTCAAGAATTTTCAATATTTTATCATTCATTTATTTCTTGATGTGTTTCAATGATTAAACTTTGAAGCTTTTGCTTAACTTTGTTTCAAATTCAGAAAGAACATCCTTACAAATATCTATATATTCGTTAATATGGAGGTTCGGCATATAGAAATAGTCGCGCTCAAAATTACAATTTTACGAACACAATAATTACATTATGAAAAGAATATTATTACTTTTTCTTGCCACATTCTTGATATTCAACAATATATCTTCGGAAATATCTGATAGTAGGAATATACTAGAGAATCAACAATCAGATAAAATAAAAGAAGTAGAAAAACATATTATGAACTTCTATGTTGCCTATTGTACTTGGATGGATAGAGGTATAGATAAAACTACAGGAGATAAACTTGTTACACAATATTTGACGAATAAATTGATTGACAAAAAGAAAAGAGTTGCTCAAACAAATGGTTATGATTTGGTTATTTATGCTCAAGATTTTGATCAAACAGGAGTAAAATCATTGGCTGTAAAACACATTGAAGGTGACTGGTATGCTGTATCTTACTATAATTCATATGATCAACATTGTGTAATTATCCCTTTAAAAACAACAACACATAATGATATCATTAAAATTGATGATATTCTAGAATTAGAATAACTTATATACCAGGCAGAATTGTTTTTCTGCCTGGTATTGGGACAATCCAGCTAACTGCTTGGCTTTTCTATACTAATTAAAAAAATATACTTGCCTAATCTTTATTGCTTTACCTTCGTAGCCTGAGGTGAAGCGGATTCTTGATAGAAATCGTTCTGCAGCTTGTGGGTAATTTTGTCGGCTTTAACGGCTTTAATCACTTCCGAAAGCTGTTTACAACGCTGATCAAAGATCACCTTTCCTAATTCTGCATCCGCATCTTTAGCATCTCCCGCATAATGATTGGGGTATTTCGCATACCACCAGATAGCTGTATAGGCATTGGGTAATTGTAATCGATTCTGGTCGACGCCCGACTGACTGGTAGCCTGCTCTTTTTTTACCAGATCTGGTTTAAT
>JAKQEK010000340.1 GCA_029558535.1 Bacteroidota bacterium
TCTTGGTATGCCAATGCACCGAGTAAACAGAATATGATTATACTTAAAATCATATTCAATAATGCGTTAGTGAATTTTATAAATGCTTATTACGTAATATTGAACATGGACATGGACAGTTACATTGAAGCCATAATGAAAGAAAAGCAAATACCACGTTCTCAGTGGGAACATGCTTACGCATTGTTAGAAAGTGAACAAAGAAATAACGACTATTCAAAACTTGTGGACAGCCCGGTACAGTTGGCACACATTAAGGATGACAGATTGATGAGGTTATACCAAAACGATGTGGTAATACTAACCAACATGAAAGCCATTGCTGACAGGTCACCGGAGTTCAGGCCATTGTACGAACAGATTTACAATGAATGGCGTAACGAGATTTTGATGAGTAAAGCGAACGGTAACGAAAGAAAGTTACAGGCAGGTGTTGGAAGTAACTATACACCGAGAGGTTCACTTGACCAGGGGTACGGGGTTGATTACATGAATTACATGCAACCACAAGGTGAAGAAAAGAAAGGGAACTTTTTAAGTAACTTGTTCAAAAAGAAAGAGGATAGATAATATGGATACAAATACATTATTAATAATAATAGGAATAGCAGTAGGGTTATGTATTGCCTGGTTAATTGGCAGGTGGTTAGACCCATATTGGAGGACTAAGATGTTAAGGAATTACACTAAGAAAGATTACTTTTTAGTTTACCTTATGCCTAAGAACCGGTTAACTTTAAGACCTGTAATAATTAACATTGAGGAAGGAACAATACAACACAAAAACAAAATGTGGAGTTTAACCCGTGGTAAGATTTACAATAAGGAAGAACCTGAAAAACAAACTAACATCCGTAACCCACAATACGTTAAATGGGAACAGGGAGTACCGGTTGTGTTCCTTGATGAAGATACTTTAATACCACTTAACTTCGAAACGCAGTTCAGTGAAGCAAAACCCAGTGAGATTTATTCAACTTTAAGTCAATGGCACGCAAACCAAAGGTTAAAGACAATGGGTATGAACCAACAGAACTTATTATTATATGTATTAATAATTGGAGTGTTAACTTTGGGTGCAGTTGGATTTGTCGGGTGGGATTACATCCAGTTTAAAGAAAAGATTATGACCGGTCAAGTAGGTATTGATGGAGTTACTAACCCAACAATAATTGACGGTAAACCTGTCAGCAACTCAACAGGGAAAGTTATATACCCGATTTAGCAGGTGTGAAACATGGCAGTAGTTCAACAACGTGAAGAAAGAATACTTAACATTGGGTTACAGTATGCAGGGTTAATCTTAGAAAAGTGGGGCGAGATTATTTCTTTACGTGAAGAATTTAGACAGAATGTATTGGAAGGAAGAATTGACAGGCAGTTAATGAACCTTTACATTACCAAGTTAAGTTCTGTTTACATAGAAATATACCCAAAGATAGTTGAACGTGATGACTTTAATAACCACAACAGTTCAAAGGAACTGTTCACTGAAAGGTTTGAAGGGTTCATTGACTTTTACAGGAACCCAACAATGTTTTACGGTGCAGGCAACGGGCAGAAGATATTTGAATTTGAAGAAGTAATTAGGATTGCCCTTGAAAAGTTAAAATTGTTAGATTTTGAGGAATGATAACATGGAAATAAATATAAAATATGACGAAAATTTAAAAAATGAAATTAGAAAGGCTGTGAGAGTAATCTTACTTCCAATAATATTTTTTATTATTAGTATTGTGATTATGTTTGGGATAGAGAAACCAATATTAATGGTTGAGTGGAACAACTTTCATTTTTTTACTTTTATTATTGGATTAATTTGTTTCTCTTTAGGGATATTATTATTTTATATAATATTAAACAATGAAGAATTAGAAGAGATAAAACAAATGTTAAAAGAGGTTAAAAAATGAAATTATATATAGATTATGATAGATTTGAAGAAAACTTGGAAGTAGTAGGAGAGGAAAATAAAACAAATACTACAATGGAACTTGAATGTAATAAAAAAGAATATAAATTTATTACAAAATCACTTACAGATTATATAAAGGTAAAAGAAATGATTTATAATATAAGTGAAAGAACGCAAAAAATTAAACGTGAAAAAGAATTAGAAGAATACTTAAAAGCAAACCCGGAAGAAGCACAAAAAAGAAAAGAACACCAAAAACAAATTAAAAAAACAATGAAAATATTACATAAAGTATTTGAGAAAGCAAAAAAAGAAAATAAAAATATAATGGAAATAAGTAATTTAATTGTAGATATAATTAAAACAAATAATTATGAAGATGAAAATACATTAAAAGGATTAAGAAAATACTTAAAAGAAAAACCTAAGGAGGAAAAACAATGAAATATGAATATGAAGACATTGAAGAATTGGCACAGATGGTAACCAAATGTTTTATTAAGGTTCAGCCCGTAGAAATACGTGAGAAGGAATACGTTAACACTATACTTGTCAGTGGAGTTGTTCACAATGACATTTACTTCTGTAACACTATTGTTGAAGCACCGGTGGACACTACACCGGAACAATACCAATCAATAACCCGTGCTACTTACATGACAATCTGTGACAAGATTAAGAATGTTAATCCTAAGATATTAATTTACAAAGGAGTTGTCCATGAATGAAGATTAGGTATGACATGCACTTCTACACTGACTTAACTGAAGAGCAAGAAAAGATATTGCAAGGGTTCGTTTACTCATTATATTCTAAACTTGAAAGGAGTTTAAGGTGGTTAGCGAAAGGTAAGAATTTACCTAACGCGGTTATAATGCGTAAATTGTTAGGCAACGATGGTGGAGTTAGTTTAATAAGCACAATGGCAGAAGGGCAACTTGAAAGGTTACCTAACATATTCAAGTGTGAACGAATAAACGAAACACGTGACAGGTACTATTTACTTATTGATGTCGGTTCCCTTTCCAATTTGAAAATGCACAGCATGGCCAAAGATTATGGTAATGATTTGGGTAAAGAGTTTTCATTCAATTTCAAAAAAGTTGTTGTTAAGCAAATGAAATATTATGGAAATTATGATTTAATTGAAACAAAGGAGGACTAAACATGGAAAGTGGTAAGTGGTTACTATTACTTTGGGTTATTTTATCAATTTGGGTATACTATTTGCTTGAAACAGGGCAAAGTATACAAAATGATAATGATAACATACCAATTATTAACCAAACGGTTAAAAACACCACTAATGTTATTGTCAAACCCACTAAAAATGAAACTGTTAACCAAACAAAACCAGTTGTGGAACAAAAGAATAATACTATTCCAGTAATAAATGAAACAATAATCATACCAAGTAATACCACAAACCAAAGTGAAACTGAACTTGAAAATGTAACCGAGCAAGACCCGGACCCTGAACCGTACAAATGTGTAAAGGTTGGCGAGTACAATGCAGTATACTCAAAAGTCATTGCAAACAAGATTTACACAATCAACCAACAGAAAGGAATGGTGGTTATCCAAATGCAAGATTGTGTTATCTGTTTAAACCCTAACCTTAAACTTGAAGATTGGCAGAACTACTTGGACGGCATGGGAGTTAAGTTGGGCTACTCAATAACTAAAGATTTCTGTAAATTGTTAGCGTAATGTTTCCACAGAAACATTTATAAAGTTTAGATTTTCTTGTATGAAAACATTTATATAGTTTCACTGAGAATATCTTTTGTGGATTGTTATGCAAATTAAAGAACTTAATAAAATCTGTGAGAATACCATTCTCATTTGCTTTAGGTTTAAACTTAAAGAAGGACAACTGTACACTTACATTGAATACGAGTAATTACCATGAGCGAATTTTTACCGAGAAAGTGTACTGGATGCAACAAGTTATACGTTCCCTGCTTAACTTCACAAAGGTATTGCTTGGAATGTTTAATGGAAGATGATGATGAGTGCGAGGACATTGAAGATTACGTTAACTCATTACATTTGGAAGAAGATTAAAAAGGTGTTTAAATGAAATTATATATAGATTATGATAGATTTGATGAAAACTTTGAAGTAGTATCAGAGGAAAACAAAACAAATACTACAATGGAACTTGAATGTAACAAAAAAGAATACAAGTTTATTGCAAAAACACTTATAGATTATATTAAGGTAAGAGAAATAATATATAATATAAGTGAAAAAACAGAAAGAATTAAACGTAAAAAAGAATTAGATGAATACTTAAAAGCAAATCCAGATGAAGCACAAAAAAGAAAGGAACAACAAAAAATAATTAAAAAAACAATGAAAATATTGAATAAAGTATTTGAGAAGGCAAAAAAAGAAAATAAGAATGTAATGGAAATAAGTAATTTAATTGTAGAAATAATTAAAACAAATAATTATGGAGATGAAAATACATTAAAAGGATTAAAAAAATACTTAAAAGAAAAACCAAGGGAGGGAAAACAATGAAAAAAGAATTGAATAAACAAAAAGAAAGTGAAAACAAAATTGATTACACTAAAAATTTGTTTTCAATGCTTCAAGGAGTATTTGCTATATTGATAGGTTTAAGTATTGTTATAGTTATGAATTTAGAACATATCATTAATATTTCAAAAGAAGTATTAACATTGATAGAACAAACAATAATTGTTATGCCTGATATTATATCACAAATAAGTGTTTTCTTGATAGGAATAGGTAATGGAATATTATATTTATTTGGTATAGTATTATTGATATTTGGTATAATTAAGACGTTAGGATTAAAAATCAAGGAAGATGAAAAAGAAGCACGTAAAAATGGATGTATAAGTTGTTTATTTTTATTGATAATTTCTATAATATTATATTTCATAATCTTACCTTTAGGTGTTGTATTATTTTGTTGCTCAGTAATTTTATTGATGTTATGTATATTTGGGCCGGCGTCATTTGTTGAAAATGATATAGAAAGAAGATTTTTATCAGGATGATTAAATGAAAATAAAACAATTAATTCAAAATTTAAACACAATCAAAAAACATATGGGAAATATTGACGTTTGTATTTTAGGTAAAAATAATAAAATATATTATTCAGATATTGCCATTGTATTTAGTTCAGTTAGGTTAGGAATGGTTATTATAGAACCAAAAAAGAAGAGGAATGAGTGAATGTGTGATGATATAGAATGTCCAAAATGCAAAGCAATTTATGAAATTTGTGAAATTAATTTTACAAATATTGAATTAAAAGATGGCGAAGAGTTTGAACTGGAATGTTCAAATTGTAATTATAAATTCAAAGTTAGAATTAACATAGATTTACAAGTGTTAGAGGAGGAATGAGTGAATGAACGATGATTTTGAAAAGTTAATTGACTACTTGCAAGAATGGAAAAGTGTTGATGACATTACAAAGGAATTTACAATCAGCAGAACTCTTGTCTTTCGCAGAATGAAACAAGTAAAATCTTTTTATAAAATTATTAATAAAAAAATTGATAGTAACAAGAGAGGCAATAAACCAAGAATGTATAAAATAAAAGGTGATTGAATGGGATTATGTGAAGAAAAGCATGAAAGGTTAAGGAAGTTGCAGAAGAACCACGAGGAATGGTTAGCGTATGATGGTGGTAATGATGGTGTACAAAATAAATAATAAAATTAAAACGAGAATGGACAGGATGGTTTCCCTTTTCATTAAAGAGAAACGTGTTGAAATGCCGATTGGGTTGAAGTATGGAAGTAAACTTGGGCGTTCCTTTTCACCGTTAACCATTCAAATACTTGACACGTTGGAACACCCAACACAACCACGTGATTTATACTTTGGTAAAAATACGGTTGAACGTAAAAAGATTACGCAGATATTATGGAACTTGCACAAACAGAAATACATTATGCAGTTACCTGATGGCCGAATAGTAAGAAGAGGGGATTGAATGATTAAAGATTATATAGAAGGCATTAAAATAAATGGTTTATTCTATGAAGTGTTATTAACAATAAAAAGAATTTGTTATTTAATACTTTTACCTTTATTTATTGTTGGAACAATAATTATGATAATAAGTTCTATTATATATGAAATTGGTAATTTTATGGATAAATTACATACAACCATTTCAAATAAAATAAGTAGAATTAATATAGAAAAATATATAAAAAGAGGGGATTTGAATGAGTGAAGAATTAAAAGGGAGTGTATATACTTCAAAAAAGATGAAATTATGTTCTCATTTAAAAATTCTATTTGAAAAAGAAAATGAAGAATATTTTAAAACACATGAATATAGTGTATTTATGGATATTGAATGTCTTGTATGTAAAAAGACATTTGAAATAGAAATTGGAATAAATTAGATGAGATGATTGAATGAGTGAAACAATTACACAAGATAATATGATAATGGATTTGCTTTCTCAGGAATGTTATGAGAAAGATGGGCAGTTTGAAATGATTGATAATCGTTGTATAAGTGTATATGAAGAAGCGTGTGATTATTTAACTGAGAAAGGTTATTTAGAAAAAATCAACGATAGAATGTATAAGATAATTATTTGGGCAAAGAAAGAGGGGATTTGAATGAGTGATGAATGTTGTTGTGAAAATAAAATAACCAAATATGAATTATTAGGATTATATTTTGGTTTTTTATTATTAGTTTGGTTATGTTGGAATAACGCTATAATTAAATCTCTTATTTTAAATTTACTTTTTTAAAAATAAAAAAAGGGATTAAACCCTTAAATGTTCTTTAATTCTATTTCTTTCAATTTTGTCGCCGTTCTTTAGTTGTTCGGTTTCATTTTTAACGACCAACTGGCACTTGTGACCAATCAAACTGCTTAACCTGTACTCATTGCCACGGATTATTTCAATGTTGAGTGCTTCAAAGATACCGCCAAGTTTAGTTTTCTCGGTTAGTTTTAAGGAACTTAACTCGGTAATTACTGCATCTTTCCCGTTCTTAAGTTTAACGCCCCAAGAGTGTAAGTAATATTCGCCCGTTTCACTTACACGTTTCTCTGCACCCAAGTATTCGCCCACGTAGACACCTTCAGGTATAACTTCGTAGTCGCTTTTCTCGGCAACAATAACATCTTCCTTTGGAAGGTTATTGTATTGTTTCAAGTTTATGTTTTCTATTTTCATAGTGCTTCACCTTTTGGCCTGTTGGCCTTGGTAATTAGTTTAATCGTTAAAGGTTTATAAAGTAAAGGCGAGTTGTTTTCCAGTGATTTGTTTTTATTATTTTATAGGTAACCAAAGTTTAAATAGTTTTTGCACGGGGAACGGTTCTCCTATGACAATGACAATATTCCAATCGTGTTATTATGCCCCCGTGCAAACCTGAAGGGGTGTGAGCACAAAAAAATAAAACAAGTTAATTTTTTGTTCCCCTTCATTGAATATATTAGGGTTTAATATTTTATAAATCTTTCTTTTTAATATATTCACATAATACCCTACTTTGCAGTTCAAACATATCAAAGTCAATTAAAAAAGGAATTGAACTTATACTATCTAAAATAATATTGTTTTCGTGCTTATAATGGTTATTTTTGGAATATGCTTCGAGTAACATACTATTTATTATTATTCCTTTCCTTTTTTTAGCACATTCAAAGATTGTTTTATAGTATATTACGTCTTTATAATCCAATTTCTTTTGGTACTCAGGCCAATCAGTATAAATTTCTATTATGTTTTTCATTGAGTATCACAATTCCTTTCAAGTTTGTTGGCCAATGCACCTGCTTTTCGCTCATTTAAATAATTTTTTAATTTACCTTGTTTGATTAAATTAAGTACTTCTTTGTAGGTTGTTGCACTTAAAGTTCCTTTTACTAAATTACATTTATAACAACAAACAATTAAATTATCTTTTTCATGCTTACCACCTAATATAAAAGGAATTTTATGGTCTAAACTTGGTACCTTTTCTCTTTCATCTAATGTTTTTGCAATATCATACAAAAGATTAATACCACAATAATGACAAGTTCCTCCTTGTTCTTTATTCTGTTCTAACATTTCATAATACTCTTCTTTTGTTACGCCTTCACCATATTTTTTCCTTTGGGAGTAATACCTTCTGTTTGCTATTTCTTTTATTTTTTCATTCATCTTTTTCACCTTGTTGTTTTTTAATTTGGTTTAATCCTACTCCTATTATGTAACGGATAGATACCCCTTCAACCATAACTCTTTTCTCGCTTGTACCATATACACTATTCCACCACCGTTTCCAAAAACCTTTTTCTGTGTCAGGAGTAAACTTCTTTCTTTGGCAGAAATCCATATACTCTTTAAACACATCGGCCTTGTTTAATTTAATTGTGTTATCATTAGGTATAAATTCAAATATGTCTTCCTCCAAGAAACTTTCAAAACTGTCACTTCTGTAAGCATACATTCTTCTGCGTTTATTAATATCTTGGGTGTAAGTGAAACCACTTTCAAGGATTTTATCAATCTTTTCTAAACAAATATTAAGTAACCCTGAAAATTCTGTTGCATCTGTTAAGTCATCAAGAATTCTTGGGTTAGCATCCTTACCGTCAAATTGGTTTGGGAAATCAATAATGATAACTCTTCTATGGAACGCATCGGTATTATCTTTAACTTTTGGTATTCTATTACAAGCGTAAATTAATTTGCAAGTGTTCCAAAAAGTAAAACTCTTTGAATATAATTGTCTTGCACGAACTTTAGCATCACCTGTTAAATCTTTTAACATCCCTGTTTCATTAAGTGCCTTGTCACTTAAATCACCGTACACGTTGGCCATTTTCATGTACAAGTCACAAGTTGCGAATTGGTCAGTTAAAATGGTATTGATATCTAAGTTACTTACATTCTCATCACCTAAGAAGGTTGTTAACAATTTAAGGAAAACGGATTTACCGTTACGGCCAGTACCATACAATATAAAGAAGTTTTGTAAAGGATAACCATTGTATAAACAATAAGCAATAAGTTCATACATCAATTCAACATCTTCTTTGGCCACAATGCTTCTAAGAAACTTATCAATCTTTAAACAAACTGTTGGTGAATTTTTGTATTCAACATTAATACATCTTGTAATATAATTGTCCGGGGAAGTAGGGAAGAACTCTCTTGTATGAATATCAATAACTCCATTTCTAACTCCAAGTAAATTTTTAGCATCCATATAATCTGCTGGAATTACTTTCATATATTTAATTTGATTTACTACTTCTTTGATTGTAGATATAGATGCTTCACCGCGAAACTCTTTAACAAGTTCTCTTGCAATTATTCCTTCACCATCCGGTTTGTATAAACCAGTATGTTCATCCCAAATGTAAAAGAAATCGTTTTCAAGGGTGCTTACAAAATGGTATCCCAAATTTAAAATATAGGCAACCATCATGTCAACTTTTTCGCTTTTATTGTTTTTTGTGCTCATGCAATTATTTTGTTACTAAACTTTAAAAAACTATGTTTTGAGTATTTTGTTGGTTTGTTTGTCAATCAAAAAAATAAAAACCTTAAAAAAATCTCTCTCTCATTTTGTCTATTTTGTTTATCTTGTCAATGTATTATATAATATATGTATATGTATGATTGAAAAGGGGTATATATAAAAGGTTATAAGTGACCAGCAAAAGCAAAATCACTCGTAGCAAAAATGCCATTTTATAACGTAAAGTCAAAAACATTGACAAAATTTCACACATTGACAAAATCAGGCGTTGCTTCTCACGTTCTGTTTATCAATATGGTAAACAACCAATAACTCGCCCCAAACCTTTTAAACATATTAATCCAAAAGTATTGTGTATAGGGGAACACAAACATAACAATCCAAACATAAAGGGAATGAACTTTCCGCCCCTATACATTTATTAATTTTTAATGCGTAATATTGTTTATGGTTAAAAAAAATAAAGAATATGTATTGATGACACGTAGTGGTGTTCAACATGGTACTTATGGAGATAAGTATACTGCTGAAACGCATTTAAGCACATTCAAAGAAAGAATGAAACAAAGAAAAGAGAAACTTGATGGTTTAAGAGTATATACTATTTTCAAATAATTTGGTGCGTTAAATGGGCCTAACTGATTATCTACTTTATCAAAAGAATAAGGTACTTGCCGGTGGTAACACTGAGAAAGAGATGGAGTACAACCGCAGAGAAATGGAGTTAAGAGATAAACGTGAAATGGATAAGCGTATCAGGGAAGAACAGCAAAGAAGAGTACAACTTGCAAGGGAACAAGCCAAGCAAGAATATGATTTAAAGTATGCCCAAGAAGAAGAGAAGTTAAAGTATGAACGTAAATTGGCCCAAGCGAAAAGTGGTAAGCAAGGTGGCATCTTAGGAATGTTCCTTAACCGTGGCAGTGGCCGAGCAACAGTTCGTGGCCGTGCATACCCACAACCCAAAAGGAAAGTTAACCCATTGTTCCAAACAAGTAATGTTTTAGATAAGTTTAGTGGCCCACCCAAAAAGAAAAAGGGCGGGATAGATATGTACAAAATCTAATATCTAACCTATTCTTCATTTTTATTATCTTCCTGTTCTATTTTATCATTCTTTTCATTACTTACATTGTTTAGGTATGCTTTAACTGTTGGAACATCCGTAACTAATTGTGAACCTCCTGATGTTTGTAATATGTTATCCCCGCTTCTGTCTAACCTTTGCAACTCTAACATGAACGGTTTAGCATGAATGTAAGCATTTACACCGTTAAGAGAAGTAGCACCCTTGAAATACATTATCTCTGGTATCGTGAACCCTGACACGGCCATTGCGGTACAAACCGAATGTCTAAAATGGTAAGGAGTAACAGGTCTTCCAATTGCGTTCTTACTTACTTTATTAATTGTACGTGAACACCATTCACTTTTGTAAGGTATTAACCTACTACCTTCAATTAGTTTACTACAATGTTTAATTATAGTTTCAATGTATATGTTCCTTGGTTTGTATACTCTTTTGAACCTTAATATTCTGTCACGTATTTTAAACTTACCATCATTCCTAAGTTTAAGTGTTTTAATCTTAATACCAAAGTACTCATCATTCCAGTTTACATCTTCCTTTCTAATGTCAATAATCTCACTGGTCCTTGCACCAGTAATCCAACACAAAGAAATCAAAACTCTATGAAGCCAAATGTTAGTAGCACTATACATCTTAGAAACATCCTTATCATATATCATTAAATCAATATCACTTTTATAACGTGGCATACTTATATTATAACTTCAAAGTATTAAAAAGTATTACTTACTTATTGATTGTTACAGAATATATTCTAAAACTCTTTTAGAATTTCTAATAACCTATTAGTATATCTAAAATAATATTAGTATATGTGTTTTATTTTAGGAACCTTTTTTTTTAATAGAAAGTGCTGACCCCCAAAAAACAACCAAGTCAAAAGATGCCCATTGTTTGCTTATAGAAGAAAAGAACACCAATTACAACAACACCAAGCACATTTACATTATTAATTGCAAACGGAGAGGCCTTTCACGGCTAAAACTATATTAGATTTTCTAATAGATTATTAGATTATATTCAATAATAATACCAAAGTATTTATATTATTCACGTGTTAAATAACATACATGGAACTAAGCCAGACCGAATTTATTAAGGGGGAACCAAGTAACAACCACGCGTTTCAAATCTTGTGGAGGTTAAATCAATTACACGAGAGTAAGGCGTTACATAATTGGGCGACCTACTGGGAAAATTTTCACAGTTGTGCAATTATAATTTCGCCTTATTTGTCTAACGATAACAAAATAAAATTACAAGACGAGTATAACAAATTAACACACTTGATTAAACACATTAAAAAAACTGAACCTAACGAGAAGTCACGTGATAAAAAAATACTTGACGCTCGTGTTTCATTCGCGTACACACATGAAATATTTATTGTTCACGCGTTGAGTAATTTGGACATTATTAAAAAACAAGTAGACGGTGAAATTAACTTTGAAAAAAGTGATTTGGATTTGTTTGAAAAGATTATTAGAAATTCAACAGGTATACCTGACATGGAAAGGAAACTTAAAACTGCAGAAAGTGAAGATGAATTTGTTGAAGAAAATTTACCTGTTACAAAGGAAGAAGAAGATGAACCAGAACCTGAGGGAGTGTAATGCTTTACGATAATAGTTCTAATGAGTTTTACGATTGTTTAGAAACGTACGGGTTAAACCCGTTAGATATGTGGCCACAAGAAGAAACTTTTGTTTTACTTGAACGGCCAAGAGAAATAATGAACCAAGACAGTTTACTTGCATTGGCGTTCATTCGTTCAATACACGCAGATGTCCATCATGTAGGTAAATCATTTTTAGCAAGTTGGGATGGCCGTCACCGTTCAGGTAAAAGTATGAGTTCAATAGTTTTCAGTTGGTTACTTGACAAAACGTTTAAACAAGATTTTGAAAAACGTATAATTCACAACCCAAACGATTTCACAGAATACATTTACCAAATTGATAAGCGGTTTACTTTTAATCATACCCGTGGTTGTGCAGTAGTTGTTGATGAAGCAGGTAACACAATGGCAAGCCATGAATGGCAAAGCCAGTGGAGTATTAACATTAACAAAGTATTACAAAGCATGGGGTATTTACGCCCAATTATAAATTTTGTGGCACCAGTTAAAGATAACGTTAACTCCGGTGTCCGTAAACTTGTTAACTTTCATTTTACTGTGTCACGTAACAACAATGAATACTCAACAATCAAACCGTACCAAATGCAATATAATTCTTTAATGGGTAAAACGTTTCCCCGTTTCCCGCGTATTCACTTCTTTGGTGAACGTTTAATTTTACAAAAAATTAGAATGCGTGGAATTCCAAGTGAGATTATGGAACGTTACCAAAAGTTAGAAATTGATAGAAAACAAAAAATGATGGCAGACAATTTAAGTGGACTACGTGAAAAGGAAGATGTCAAGGAAGAAAACATGGACCGGGAAAAGTTAGTTAATAGGGTCGTTGACAATTATGGTTTTTACCAACTTAAACGTGGTGACAAACTTGACCCGGATTTAATTAAATTTGACTTAGGAATTAGTCCACGTTTTGCAAAGTATATTCAACGTCTTGCAGAAAACAAGTTAATTGAAATGAATAAGATTACGGCAGAAATTAAAGAAGTAAAAGAAATGTCACAATATAAACAACAAACAAGTAGGAACCAAGAAATATTCATTGATGGAGTACCACCAAATGAAAAGCCAAAGAATAAAAGGAAGGTTGATGATATATATAAAGCAACAGCCGACCAATTTGATTTACAATTAGATGAGTGATACTATGAACACACACACGAAAGGAAGATTAAACGAAAACAAAATAAGAAAACATTATGAGAATAATGGTTACATTATGTATAGACCGCCAAGCACTAAGTATGGTGAGCAAGATATTTTTGGTCATTGGGATTTGCTTGGGATGAACAGGGATGTCAGTAAACTAATCCAAGTTAAAAGTAACATGACCGACGTTTCAAAGTTTAAAAAGAAAAGTGAGAAATGGTGCGCGTTAAATTGCTTAGAACGTGACGGGCATAATCCAAATTATTTGTTTGACTATGAACTTTTCGCGGTGTTACCAAAAGGTAAAATTAGAAAATGGCGCTGGTGTCCTTTCCTGCTTAAATGGTATGAAGAGTTAGATTTAAACAAGTTCTATGAGTAATGATATAATGGATAAATATTGTGATTTAATTAAAAAAGGATTAGACAAGAAAGCGTTTAAACGTAAACAAATAATAGACGAGTTAGCAATAGCAAAACAGGAATGGAACTATGCAAAAATTAAATGCTTAGAAAGTGAAGAGAAACTTGTTGATAGTCACATTCAACAATTAACAATAATATTAAGAACACTTAACATTGAATGTCCAAGAGATATTACCGACTTTCAAATTATTTGTGAAGAAAAGTGTAAATGGTATTATGAGTTCTTATTAAACGAGGGAAAACTATGAAATTTGAAAAAGAACATGTAATTAACGAAGAATGGGTATTGTATTACTCTAACGATGGTAAAATACCTTTTGCCAGTATAAAAAGTTTTATACAACTTATATTTATTATGATGTTATACTTGGCATATGCAAGTTACACGCAACTTAACACTTTAGAAACTGTTGCGATTATGAAAGAATACGCAGAGAGTTATTCACACTGTGAATTTAAAGCATCAACAGGTCAAGTGGCAGTAGATTGTGGTAACAGTTCAATAACAAACATATTTAACAAAAACAAATAATGTCACCTTTATAATATTTATATGTTAAATAATATACATGGCACAAGTGTATGACCCAGTGTTTGGAAGAGTGGTTGAACGTTCAGGTGGAACACAACCAATTAAAGCACCGGATACACCCAAGGAAACCGGTAGTCCAATCAATAAACAAAAAACGGCACCGGCACCAATTTATAATAAAAAAAGTTCAAGTGGTTCTTCTTCTTCAAGTAAAAAATCATTCGTGCCTGACAAGTACCAACAATTAGCAGATAAGGTTTCAACCCCAACAGAACAACCAATGAGTAAAATGGAACCGGTCGTTGAACCAACACAAACTTACGTTCCTAATAAATATCAACAATTCGCAGATACTGTTTCTTCACCATATAAATCAAGTGGGAGTTCTTCAAATAGAAATTCAACTGGTAAACCTCAATACAGTTCTGTTTCAAAAGAAGAACTCCCGATGAGCACCATGGAAACTCCAACAGTAGGTGCTGGAAGTAAATATGGGGGTAAAAAGGACGCACTGTTCTGGGAACAGTACGGGTCACAAATGGATGAATATTCACAAACACAAAGTAAAGTTGAAGAAATTAACAGGGCAAGGAACGTTCAGTTGTTCCAATGGGAAAACGGTAAGATTATAATTAACCCAAACTTACCGAATGAAAAGAGTAGACAGGAAGCAATGAAACTTGCAGGGCAGTACGGTTTAGATTTAAACAAACAATACTCACCAAACATTCCTTTGTTACAAGAAGTCGGTGGTAAATATATAATTAACCCATACTTACCAGCAGAATATAAAGGTGAAGCGCAGAAGGAACTTGACGATTTAAATTATAAAATTAAAGCAGGAACATACAATTTACAATTCACTCCCCCTGAAAATAGTTTATTATCTGTAAAAGAACGTGGTAACTTAATTGAATTTGACGGTAAATTATTTAGAGAAAATTTAACTGACTTTCAAACCATCGGTGAAATTGATTATTATAAATCTTTAACTCCAGGTGCAAAACAAACTTATGACTTAGGAGTTAAAATGCTTGAACGTGACACTTGGAAGTATACAACTTTAAGTGAAATGAACAAGTATATAGGTAAAGGTGGAATTACTAAAGAACAAATTGCAGGAGTTAATTTGTTTACTGACATTGAACGTGGCGCATATGAACGTGCCGATGCTTTAATTGACCCAGCAGTTAAATTGTTTACTGGTAACGCAAAAAGGGATGACCCATTAAGTTACCCTGCAATATTTACTTTTGAAACTGCTGGTGCAATAGGTAAATTTAGTATAACTGCAATACCAACCGTGTTCGGTGGAATTGCAAGAGCGGGTGCACAAGCAAAAATGAGTACCATTGATTTAAGTGAAGGTAAATACGATATTGGAATTGAGAAAGGTATAAAGGCAGGGCAGGAAGGTTTTGAACCTGCAATTATTGTTGGTTCACTTGCAGTTGGAGTATTCCCAGGATTAAAAAGTTTTGCAATGGAAGGGTTAACTGCTGTTACTTCTAAAGCAGGAATATACATTACAAAAATTCCTTACGTTTCAAAAGCATTTGAACTTAGTGGTAAAGCAGTAGGTTCAACCTTAGGTAAACTTCCTGGAATTAGTAACCCGTTAGTTTCAAGTGCCTACATGGGTACTGGTTTAGCAGTGGGTGGTGATATTGTAACAGGTCAACCTTTAGGAACTGAAACAGTTAAAAAGGCAGGTAAATATACTGGAACTATAATTGGGTATAGGTTATTATCTCAAGCACCATTTAAGTATGATAGTTTAAAAATTCAAATATTAAAAGATAATGTGATTAGTGAAAAGACATTATATCGTGGGTTTTATTATACACAAGGTGAAAGACCAATCACCGTTTTATTTGGTAAAGCAGAGAAAGGTTTTGTGTTAGGCACTCCTTCAGCGAGTTCAATGCCTTCATTAAAATATTCATATTATAATTATGATGTAATGTTTTCCAGGAACATTGCATCTTATCCTACTTCACAATTAGAAACAGCAATAATGCAAAAGACAGATGTGATTTTAGCACAGAAAGGAACTTTAGCAGGTGCTTCCTTTTCACAAAATGTTGAAAGGGCAATAAGACAAGTAGAATATTTAAAGACAATGCGTTCAGGTAGTTTTAAAGATGTTAAAATTAAAGGGTTAACTGAAGAAGAAAGTAAAGCAGTAACTGAGTTTATTATGAAAAGTGAATTTAGAAAAGGTTACGGTTCTTCATTTGAACAAACAGGCAGGCCAAAAATATATCAAAGAGAAGTGGGTGATGTTGAACTTGACTTAAGTTTAAAACAAGCAGAAAAGATTGCAAAGAATTATTTAAATATAAAAGGTTTAGACAAAACACAACTTAAGGTATTATATGAAAACCAAGCACCTTCCGGATTATCTTATAAAGGAACAAAAATTGTAGAATTAAAAGTTGAAGGTTTTACAAGTGACCTTGACGTAACAGGTTTAAACAAACTTGCAGATTATAAGTTAGGTTATGTTGCTGACCGTGGTGTTGTTTACTTTGAAGGTAAACCACAAGCAAGTTTCTTTGAACAAGTAATTGCGAAAGGTAGTTCTTCAATTAAAAGGTTTAACGTTAATGAAGTTATGACAATTAAACCTTCTTCAATAAGACCAAAAGATGTTGTGGATTTCTATGATGAAATAAGAACGTATGCTTTTTATAACCCATCACAATCCCAATCACTTTTAAACTTAGCAGAACAAATTAAAACTTATGCAATGAAAGTTGAACCAGGAACTATACCTTTGTTTGCAAGTACTACAAACAAAATACCTATTCTTAAACCTGAAAGTTTATATGGTGCAAGTCCAACCGTTTCACCATTTTCAAACATAAGTCCAGGGGCATTTACCTTGTTTGCATTACCAAGTCCATACATTACTGCAAGTCCAAAGATTAGTCCTTCACCAAGCATTAAACCAAGTGTTAGTCCTTACTCTTCGCCAAGTGTTTCACCAAGCATTTCACCTTCTATAACTTACATTTCACCATACGTTAGTCCTTCACCAAGCATTAAACCAAGTGTTAGTCCTTCAGTTTCACCAAGTCCAACATTTAAATTAAGTCCAAGCATTTCACCAAGTCCAAGTGTAACTCCAAGTGTTAGTCCTTCAGTTTCACCAAGTCCTTCACCTGGAATAATACCAAGTGTTTCACCAAGTCCTTCACCAAATATTAAAATACCTATTAGTCCATTACCATTTTCACCAAGAAAACCACCACCAGTTAATGTGTTACCACCAATTCCACAATTCAAACAGGGATTATTAGAAAGAAAAAAGAAAAAGAAAGAACCAAAGTTAAATTTAAAACTTAAAAAATCATCACGTTTCATACTGCCCGACATGTTTTCAGTTATTAAAAGTCAATACATGTTCGGCACAGCGACAAGGTTACCAACTAAGACAGCGTACAAGTATGAAAGACAATCAGTTGGTGGAAGAATACCAACTGCAGAATTAGTAAAATATAAAGTTAAAAGAGGTTTAAAAATATGAGCATGAAAAGAGGACAAGTTACCTTTGTGAACATTATTGCATTTTTCATTACGTTAGTAATGTTTTTTGTTATGTACCCAATCATTGACACAATGATTGAGGCAGTGATTGCTGGAATGACAGAAACCGAGTACACGCCGTTAATTTCAATGGCGTTAAGGTTAATCCTT
>JAKQEK010000381.1 GCA_029558535.1 Bacteroidota bacterium
GAAACAGAGCAGGCAGCAGAAACAGAACAGGAAGTAGAACAGGAAACAGAAACAGAACATGAAACTAAAAGCGAAATTACCGATACAGTACAAAACATTATTAAATTATTAAAAACTATGGATAAAAATACAATTGTAAAATTAGTATACTAATGAGGGGCTGTCCTATCGGCATGACGGGGAGAAGAGGTATAAAGGTGAAAAACAAAATAGTGTTAAAGCCCTCATACTGGGCTTCTGTATCTGGGGGAAAAGATAGTTTGTACATGTTATTTTATATATTGCTAAATTTAAATAAATACCCATTAGATGGAGTAGTTCACTTTGAGCTTGAAATTGATTTTCCATTTATCAAAAATGTTATTGATTACATGGAAAGTGAGTGCAAGAAGTACGGTATTAAATTTGTACGAATTAAACCAAGAACCACTTGGAAAGAACTATATAATCAATATGGGTATCCTACAAGAGTGTCACGGTGGTGTAATTCCAAGTACAAACTGGATGCCCAAAGACAATGTAAAGATTTTTTGAAATCACAGGGGTATCAATTAGTGACCTATATTGGGTACTGTGCGGATGAAGTAAACAGATTTGAAAAAAGAGCAGGAAACAACGAAATATATCCCCTTGTGGATGCGGGAATAAATGAGAGTAAAATACTGGACTGGGCTAAAGAAGTACCTATTTTTAATGATTATTATAAGTTTAATAAGCGTTGCGGATGTATGTATTGCCCTATGTGTACTATGAATAATTTAGCATATATATTATTATACTATCCTAACAGCTATGAAGAAATGATGAAACTTGCAAAAGAAACAGAACTATTGCTAGGTAGAGAGTATGGAAAACCATTTAGTGTATTTAGTGGAAATCCTAAATATAATGCGGTTTACAAAGATAAAAGGGTACGTGAAAAGTATCTTCCCCAATTGGAAGAACAACTTAAAAAGGATAACATATATACCACCCTAATTAAATAACCGCGTTAACGCGATTATATAAATTAAAAAAATTTGCTGCCCTAACCGGCATGACGGGGAGAAAGAGAGAAAAAGATATGACAACAGAAGAAAGAAAAGAATTACTAGAACAAGCTAACAACTCAAATAAAAAGGGGGCGGATTGGATTGACGATGATTATGTAAAAGCTGATTTTGATGAAATTATCGGAAAGGATGTCACTATTAAAAATCTTTATTTAGTAGAAAAAGACCATTATTATATGGTAGAGTTCAACGAGTACCCCAAAATGTGTTTTGGAACTCCTTCGTTTTTAACTAATGTATTAGATAATTTAGGAGAAAAAGCAAAGCACCTTACGTTCGTGCCTTTGAAAAAAGAAAATATAGGTAATGGAAAAACCTATCGTAAATTTACAATTAAATAATAACATAAATAAAGGGGCTACAAAAAAGCCCCTTTTAACTTCAAAATGTTTCGCGTGAAACATTAAAAGGAGGCAACTGTGAAAGATTTAGACATACTGAAAGACTTAAAAAAAGCAAAATCAAGAATATACAGAATCAAACAGAGTGGGTTGTATTCAGATTCCGAAAAATTATTTAAGGAACAACTATTTATGGAAAATATTGA
>JAKQEK010000392.1 GCA_029558535.1 Bacteroidota bacterium
CGTAATTTAATTTATTTGTATGTATTAAAACATTTTTATTTAACATTTTCTCCAATAGCATTTATATTAACTCCTAATTTTTTTTATTCAGTCTTCGAAATGTCACGCCATTTTTTTATTTTGAAAATCTTTTGGAGAAAAGATATAGTAAAGAATAACAAACTCCAAAAATGGAGTTACTGCTATCGATTTTAAATATTTATAGAGTCATCTAAATCTCCTCAGTTTGGTTAGTCTTCGTTGTTCCAACGTTTTGCGACACGTTAAAACTACCTATGCAGAAAATTTCAGATGTCATTATGGGATTGCAGTTTCTGAGATCTACTAGTTCCGCATGTCGGATGCTGATTTGATCCGTGAAATTGGCGGTAGTGTTGGTTGAACTGTTTAAAAAATTCATGGACAGATCTCCATTTTTGAGAGAAAATCTAAGATCTTCTCCTCTGAAAGTACCCGTGGCATCATCAATATGCAAGGAAGATAAACGTAAATCTCCCATAGTGTATTCGGTAGAGAGATTTTTTCCGCCAAAAGATAATGATTTGTCGCTATCTTGATAACGTACATGGTCGCAACTCCCACAAAAAATTAATGAGAAAATCACGAAAAGATATACGCATAGTCGCATGGTTGCAATTCTCTTCTTAAATTTCTGTTAATCGCTTGTTGGCGGTGGTGGTGGCTGATTGCCCGCTTCATATGTTCTTTGCGTCGTTGCCGTTGCCGTGCATATTTGTTGTTTGGCATCTCTTATCAACTCCTGGGAGTTATATAATGAACTCCTCAGGTAGTAATATGAAGGCATAGTATTTAAGTTTTGTCTCCTGGGGATGTGATCGAAATCTCTGGCATAAAGATCTTAAAGAAGTCCGAGATTAAATAAATCTCTTTTTATATTGTTGTTATATATGTACGTTGTTAAGTCGTTCGTTCCATAGTGTATACGAATATACCGATGCTGTAGCGCAAGGGTATACGGTGCGGGTCGGAGAAGAGTTTTATAAAAATATCTCTACTTGGAATCGATAACAAGCGCCGTTATTAGACCGATAACGGTTTTATCCATTTCTCCGAGAAATTCAACGTTAATCTTCTAAAATTGCTTTCATTAGTGGAGTCATTCCATAGACGTTTTGGTACCATTTCAAGTAGTCGTCTGTGCATTCCAGAAGATCAAGAAGTGTTAAATTTGGACGAGATTTTTCTAACGATTCTA
>JAKQEK010000397.1 GCA_029558535.1 Bacteroidota bacterium
TCCAGACCACTATCAAATAGCAATGAATCGATGAATGTTGCCATTTCATTTGATAATATCTTGTTTAATGTATCGGATGTGGTCATAACGATACGCATGAAATTATCATATGAACCAATAATTGTATTAATTCTCTTTTGCGTTTTTACACGCCTGTCTTCATCAAGTTTTTCAAGTGAAGTCTTGTCGTCCATTTCTTCATCTGGGTTGGAAAGAAGAAAATAATTAAGCGTAGTTGGTGCGCCTGTGATTTCTCCAGACCTATTCTTAGTTATCTCTGTTTTTTTCTTAATTCCATAATATTCACCATTGGCTTCAAGTACAAGATATCCTTCACAATATGTTGCACCATTTCTATTATTGACAAATCTCGTATCTCCATATTTCTTTCTTGTTTCGGTTTCGAGTACGACACCAAATAAAATATATGAGATAAGTTTCATTATGGTGGTTTTACCTGCGGTATTTATACCAGTTATCTGGAACAACCCATCCATATTTCTCCAATCAACATCCAATTGAGCATATGACATGAAATTAGTACCACCAAATTTTATAATATTCCATTCAATACTTGCTTCATCGGTAATATCAATTTCATTTAATATTTCCTCATCAAGTGCAATAATATCATTGATAACCGCTTCTTCTGTCCCTATTTTTGTGAGATATTCTTTAAATATTTCATGCTGAACTGCCTTTGATGTAACATTTTCCAATGTAACATTTTCATTTACCTCAACCTTATCTGCCTCAATAAATTCGTTTTTGTGAGAAATTACAATATCATTATGTTTTGACTTAACATAAGTAACTATTTTTCTCTCATTTTCCTTTGTTCTGACTTGTGGTAGTGTACCCCAAACAAACCTAATTTTCATGTGGTTAGTTGGACTATCTATTTCAAAATCCAAATCATCAAAATCAGTAAAAGGTGTTATTCGAATATTTTTAAATGAATATTCATTTGCAATCGGTATTAATTCAGCAACACCTTCTGGAATTGTCCAAAGAAAATAGCCGTGAAAATTATCATCACCCTCTCCAAAGTCTTGTGAAATAAGTGAACCACAATATGCTTTCTTTTGCTCTTTATCAAGAAATTGCGCACGATGAATATCGCCAAACATTGAAATATCACCCTTAAAATCACTAACTTTATAGTATGATTTGCTTTTCATATCAAAACCAGTGGTAGACTTACATCCATTCACGGGGTCGTGAAACAAATCAATTAACGTTTCTTTCGGTCTTTCAACATCAGTTGGCAAATATTTCTTCCCTTCTTTTGTTTTCCAAGGATTGTTTTTCACATCACCATGATGCCAGACTGCCCAGATTACATCATCATCATGATAAAATCCAGTCTTATCATAATAAATAACATCTGGGTTATTAAGTGTTCTTACAATAGCTTTAATACTATCAACTCTTTTCAGATTTTTTTTACGACAATCGTGATTACCTCTGGTGATTCGGACAGGTGCTATTTTAGCTAATGCATTTAGTAAATCGTGTGCCATGATTAATTGCTCACCCTGCAAATCAAGGTAATCATGTACTAAATCACCAACAATTACTATTCTGTCTGGCTTTTTTTTATCTAATGATTCTATAAGATTTTTGAATACTTTTTCATATTCTTCATTTCTGGTTGGGGTTTTGCGAATATGAATATCCGCTAAGTGTGCTATTTTGGAAATCATCAAGCATATTATCTACAATAAATGTTATTTTTTTTCAACACAATATCTTACCATAACTGAGTTGTCATTTAATATTTTAAATTGATAAACAAACATATTTTCTTTATTTTGCATATAAAATTCAATCAAATCCGTTTCACTATTAAATGACTGCTCACCGATTGAATATGTTCTATCAGCATATTTGAAAATTGGTAGATTTGGTGCAAATACATTGTCTCTTTCAGAAAGAAAATCAATAATTCTCATATACCTTTTATCATTTTCATCAAAATCAATAAGTTGTTTACCATAATTATAACTAAGGTCTACTTTAGAACTATTGGCGTATAATGATATTATGTTTTCACACAGTGTTATTTTTTTTAGAAGACCTGTATATACATTACTCTTTCCTTCATATGAATTAGTTCGTTTTGAAATCTCATATTCATATGCAACCATTGTTGACAGCACTTCATGATGCTTTTGAAAAAATGCAACAACCACATTTTCACTTTCAAATATTTTAGGTTCGATTTTTACTTCATAATCGAAATATTGAAGCATTTCAATAAGATTTTTAAATTTAGGAAATTGCATTGAAAGAAGATTATTGGCAATTCCTTTTAAAATTAATGATTCTTTAGCGAATTGTTCATTTTGGGTTTGTTCGTTTGGTTTCATAAACAATATTTTTGAATAAATGTAATTTTTCTCGCAAATATATCTAAATCAACTCATAAATACAAGGATTTTTAAAATTGTCAAAATGACAACATGTAACCTATCATAACTGACATATTGACAGATGATTGTGTATGGCATACTATTCGTAATACACAGAGAAAAATAACATTTATTTAAAAACTTTATGAGATATGTTACCAATAGTTAGAAATTCAACTCCAACCCTTACATTATTTGACAGATTTTTTGATGATGATTTCTTCAGACTTCCTGTTTGGAATGATATGGCAATCAGAAATCCTCTACACGACATTATTGAAACAGATAAAGAGTACGTTGTTGAATTAGCATTGGCAGGTGTTAAGAAAGAAGACATCAAATTAAATCTTGAAGATGATGTATTGTCAATCAGTGCAGAACGTAAGGAAAGTGAAAGTAAGTATAACAGAAAGCAAACCTTTTATGGTAAGTATGAAAAATCATTCACTCTTCCCGAATCGGTTGACAAAGAAAATATTCAAGCTGCTTTTGAAGATGGAATTCTTAAATTAAGTATTCCTAAAACAGAAGAAAAGCAAAAAATTGCAAAGCAAATTGAGATTATGTAAGTCGTAAAAGTCCCAAAAGCAATAAAGGTCACGAATATGTGACCTTTATTTTTTTATGCCTCTGGCTGAGATTGTTGTTGCATTTGTGTTCGTGCTTTATCGAACTCTTCTCTGTGTGCATCAATTTTTGCAATCATATAGTTTGATACATCACGAATGGTTACAATATTTTCTTTGATTAAATCTTTACTCTTAACGCCACCTTGTTTTTCCCATAATGCAATATATGTTGGATGATATGGCGTTGGCAATCCATAATATCTACACATTACTGCAGATACTGTTTCAACTTGTATTTCTTTAATAGCACGGATTGCTGCTGGACTTAGTAAACCTTTCTTTACTAAACTTTCCATATATTCACTAAATTTCTCATGAAATTTTCCTGCTTTCTGATGCAACAACTCATGTGCCCATTCATGAAAAGTAGTTGATGCAGCTACAGTACCAACTGAACCTTGACTAATATTTATATGACCACCAGCACTATATCCACCTTCCCCATGAAATGCACTGTTTTGTGTAATCTTAATACCATCTTCTTCAATGGCTTTTTTTGCTATGTTGAATAGTGCAATTGAATCTGCTCTGTCATCACTAACACCTTTCCATTGTGGTTCTTCTGGCAATGGGTCTCCTGTTGTGTTTGCAACATCATATACTACGCAAGGTTCAAATTTTATTTTTACAACTTTTCTTCTATTTTCAATTGCATCCATTTTGGTTTGGTCATATGGTTCACTACCAGCTTTTACTGCTTTAACATATGCATCATCTGCTTTTTGCTGGTCTAATGTATATGAACTTTCCTTTCCGCTTTTGTCATTTACATAGATATGATTTCCACACCAAATCCAAATTGCTTTTTTCTCATCGACAACTTTTCTATTAAATTGTTTTTCCCACTTTTTTCTACCAGCAACACGTGTAGCATTGGGGTCTTGTATATAAATTAATAGAGTATTACTAAAGCTATAACCATGAAATTTTTGTTGAAAATCAATATACTGCTGTATTTGTGCATCTGCTGCTCTCGCATCTGCAGCGTTTGCAATGTCTTCAATAAATTGGTCGATTAATGCATCAAGGCTAACTTTAACCTGTGGGGGCATTGTTGAATCCTGAACTTCTGCTTTAAGCGCATCCAATTGTGTAATAAAATCTTCAATATTTTCGGTTTGACCACCTTCGGCTTTTAACTCATCATTAATTTGCTTTAAGCCATCAAGCATTTCACGAGTTAATTTTTGTGGATATACGAACCAGTATTTTTCGTATCTATTGAATTCAAAACCAAGTTTTTTTAATTTTTTATATACTTTATATGTTTCACCCTTAACATCAGATACTACAACATATCTTGTATATGGCTGACCATCTTTGGTTTTTAAATCTAACTTTTTTAGATTTACATATTCAAATAAACCTTGCTTCATAACAACAAATATTTTTTATAAATACTTGATTAGTCATGAAGTTCTTCAATGTAGCTTTTCTTTATTTTACTTTTGAGATAATTAACCCTGTTGCTAACAGTATCACTACTTAGATTAAATTCTTTTCCAATTTCACAATAGTCATATCCCTGCATGTATTTCATATCCAAAAGTGTAAAGTCTTGAGAAGATATTTGCTGAGAAAGATAGTTTAACGAACTGCAATTCTCGAAGTTAATACTATCACATGCAGTGAATGTATTATTTAAAATTGAAAATCCATTATTGGTATTTGAAGAAGTGAACGTTATTTCACCAGAATTATAAAAAGCATCTCCAGTACTAACCTGTCCATTATAACCAACAACTGCTGTATATTGCGGGTCACTGCATACTGTAATTGTTCCAATGCCACCATATTGAAATTGATTGCATCTCCATTTGTCAATCATATAGTTTCTGGCAATACTTATAACCCAAGATTTAAATTTAGATTTAGCTGGGTCAAAGGTAGCTAAATTCATAAAAACTTTAATGATGATTTCCGAAACATCATCATCGAGGTCAGAATAATTTGAATATTTATGTTTTAAATAATCTCTAACGACTTTTTTATATTTATCGTATAAAATTTTTTGTGCCGTTTGATTTCCATTCAGCGAATTTTGAATTATACTGATATTTTCTTGTTCGTTTATCATACGAGTTTTCCAACTTTTGAATAAAGTAATCTTCTGTGTTTAACCCCCTTGCACTGTACAGACTATCAATCACATCGTCAATTCCTTGATTTCTTCTCAATTCATCCAAGTCTTCTTCAGTCGGGAGTTTAACAATTTTGACCTTCTCTTCGCAGCCTACATAAATAGTATATAGCATATAATAAAGCTGAATAGCATTTTTGTAAGCATCGGGGTCTAACAAAACAACAACTTCAGGTTTCAGTTCTTTCAGTTTTACAAATAATGTGGGTGATAATGTTTTTCCAAGCATTGGTATGCAATTAACTGGAAATGTTAACATTTCAAACGCACCTTCAACAAGATATACAGTAGAATCCCAATTTACAAGACCCTCATTGAAAATTATTTTATCTTTATCCGCATAAGGATTAAGATATTTTTTCTTTTTTTCTGCAGGGTCATAACTTCTTCCAACAAAATAATTTATTTCACCATTAATATCATACGAAGGAATTATAATCCTTTTCGCATATTTTCCAGTGGTACAAAAACCAAGCCGATATTTTAAAATAATATCTCTTGATATTTTTCTTTCAGTAACTAAATAACTATATGCTTCAAAATGCTCCAAATTACCGCTTTGCATTTGAGTAAATAAAATCATTTCCTCTGGCAATTTAACTGGTGCATATTCTTTTTCATCTTCTTTATAATCATAATCATGAAATATTCCAGCATAAGCCTTATACATTTCATAATCAGCATACGTACCAAATGTCCTAACCAATCTGCCTAATGAACCTGAAAATTTTGGCTCATCGCATTTCCAGCACCTGAACATTCGTTTAGCAGTGTTGATTTCGAGATTGAACTTACCATCAGGATGTGATAAACCATCCCTTTCTTGGCAACGTGGACAGTTTACCTGTAACTGTTCAGATTCCATAAAACCTTGAACGTCACCAAATATATTTTTTACGATGGAATGAAATTCGTTACCTCTAATCATGTCCCAAATATAATAAAAACTTATTTCATTTCAAAATGTTTTAAATAATAGGAACTATCATTGTTGATTATCAGTGTGATATCAAAAAATAGTAGGAACTCCCCGTAAAAATAATAGGAAGTTCCTACGAACTATGAAGAAAAAAGAAACAAATTAAAATCTTTTCTCGCCTTCCAAAAATGGGAAGAACATAATGAGCCTATTTAAGAAAGCGGGTGGAACAATAACAAAATTTCTCCCTAATGCCAAATGATTGGCTTGTATTTCATTAAATAATTTAACAATACTTGCTTTAAGTGGAGTGTCTACATCATTATTTGATAACACAACATCACCACCTTGTTTTATCTTTTGAAATTCAGCAAATAATTTTGTGTAATCTCCTTTAGCCACATCCAATTCGCTTTTTAGCTTCGCATTTGCATCTGAAAGTGCTACTAATTGTTCTTCAAGCCACTCAACACTTTTATTTTCCTTTCCTTCGTCCAATTCAAGAAGTTCTTCACCTTCTTTTTTAGGCATTAAATCAACGTCCTTTAATAGTTCATTAACCTTTTGTTTGGCTTTTAAATCCCTTTCTTCTTCGGGAGTTAATACTTTTTCAACTTTTGTAGCTTTCTTGACTGTGGTGATTTTTTTCTTAGTTTCACCATCACTTTTAGCCAACTTAACTAAATTACTTTTCTTTTCTGCCATAACTATAATTATCTATAAAATTTTATAATTTTTTATATAAATACTATAAAAAACAAAAAAAGCCAATTTTTGATTGGCTTTTTATTAAACTAACACTAAAATAATGATTTACATCACCAGATTTGAGTTGAGGTGTGCAACCAGACCCTTTTCATCATTCCAGATAAATCCGTCTGCTGCCTTAACAGCACCTACAAATCCCTTTTTATGATGCCACTCTTCTGTGCCAGTTAAACTTGAAAGATATCTAATGACTACACCCAAATCTTCATTCAATGTTCTCACTTTATCGAGAGTTGCAGAATATTTCATTTCTCTTTTCCTATGTATATGACCAACATGGAATTCATGATATAGTGTTTCACTCCACCATTGTTTTGATTCGTGGTCATTTGCCATAATCATCGGAAGTGAACCCTCCTTTTCTTCGCTACCGTGTGTAAAACCAAGCAATACTTTACCGAATTTATAATATTTTCTTGGTGAAGCACCAGTGTTAATCCAAACTGTCGGGTCATTATTAAACCATGCTTCAAGGAATTTACCCATGTAGAAACTACGCTCAAAATCATGATTACCCGGTATCACAATCACATCAACGGGAACGCCTGTTTGCTTCAACATATTAATTGCATCAACAAGTAATCTTACACCAACATTAAATGTTTTCTGCCAACGAAGGTCTTCATCCTGCTGAGTTCCTTGTGTAGTGGTGTTAAATATTGTATCACTATTGAAAAAATCATTTCCAACTGGAAACAGAATTCGTGAAAATGGAAATCTTCCTGCAGTATTCAACAAATCTTGAATTGCATTTAAAAATCTTGCACGAGCAATTTTTGTATCATAATTTTCACCAGTTTCTCCACCCCATGCAAGTTTACCCATGTGAAGGTCAAAAATACATATTTCGAAAAGATTATTTTCTTCATTTGGGTCAGGCTTTCTTAAATCCCAATCAAGAATTGGTGCTTCATATCCTTTTATCATTTCAAGGAATACTTCACCTGCAAGTTTTTCTTTAACTGCTCTGAGATTTCTTATAAGACGTGCTTTAACTTGAAAATTTTGAATTGTTCTGGCATATCCATCTCCCCAACCAGTAACATCCCATTTATTAACACGATGTTCGGCTACTTGCCAAATATTGGTATCTACCTTACAGTATTCCAATAAGCCATCAAGTGTTGTAATATGATTTTTTGGATAACTTTCATCACCTTCCATCAAATTTCTCATTGTATCCATATTTGCTGGTAATGATTTATCCTTTGTCCTATAATCGAGTGTGGCTTCATTCCCCTTCTGGTCAAATGTTATTTGTTCTTTACCATTTATCGATGGGGGAAGGTCTGATGGTTTATCAGGTTCAGAAATATTTGAATTAAAAGGTAACTCTCGATTTGTTTTAAAATTCACGTATTCTTTGTATGCTGTATCAAATTGATTGAAAAGTTCATCTTCGAGAGTATCTTCTTCATATTTTTGATACACTAAGGCTTTAATGTTCTTTACATAAGTATCAGCGTATCCGCATTTAACGGATGCTTCTTTAACTGATATTTGATTTTGGATTGCATAATTGATAATTTCAATTGCTTTTTTAATTCTTTCTTCAGTCATAATTGTAAAATTTTGTCAAAACTAATTGAAAAATCCCATATTGTCAAGATTTTTATATAAATACATTACCATTTTTTTTCAGAAGTGCCAATGTTTCCTCAATTTGTTTACATTCGTTAATAAAGGAAACTTCATTGCTTATGCCCATGTCAAACCATTCACCTTCTTTGCGTAAATGTGAATACCTGCGCTGTAATGTTTTTTCAATTAGATTGGCAAATTCAGACTGGTACATATCTACCAATCTTAACTCAGATGAATTACCAGTTTGTAATTCTTTTACCCTTTTTTTCGGGTGTTTTGATAAACCAATTTTATAATAACTGTCTTCTAAAGATTGAATTAAATATACATATTTCATTTAAGAATACCCAGAGTTTTTAATCCTGCATATCCGACAGCATAACTATCTGACATATCAAAACACATGTCTTTTGGTTCATCACTGTCTTTCTTGTAGAACCACTCTATTTGGGGTTCTAATTTACATACTTTTTCCCAAATATACAACTTTTTTTTATCTCTATATTCTTCAGGAAAGGATAATACATCAACAATTTCACCCTTACGCTTTTCACTATGAACAAGTTCAGGACAAAATAATTTTCGTGATTCGTGTACACTTATTTTCAATGGATATATACCAAATATTGTGAATAAAATGTATCTGCAAATACCATTAAAGCCATATAGTAATGAAACAGTATTAGCATTATTGCTGCCACCAAGCGGTTCTTCAACAATAACATGTATTATTTCACCATTTAATTCATTAAAAATACGTTCCTTAAAATCAATTACATATTTTCTGAATATCTCAGCCTTATGAATATCTCTATCTTCAACAAGAACTTTTTTATCCGTTTTTAATTCAAGATGTTTAAGTTCAATCAGCTTACCTTTTTTATTCCACAATGCACTACCAATATTGGTTGTGCTTATATCCAATGACCAAATATACTTTTCCATAGAATTAATTATGCTGTAACTTTAGGTATATGTTTTTCTTTGTAATCATTAATCATTTCCTGCACCTCTTTTGGATTATCCAAATACACCTTGATTAAATCTTCGATAACTCCACCTATCTTTAAACTTTTACCTTTACACAATACTTTAAATCTATTGTGCAGATTGCCATCAATGATAATTGACTTAGGCTTAACATTAATTGCTGTCATATCTATTATAAATTTTTTAATCATTAATTTATAATAAATACTAAGTTTTTATAAAAAATTATAGAATTTTACGATTTTTTTAAAATTAGAAGTCAATTGCAAATACAATTGTCCTTGAAATCGTTGAATCTTTTGTGATTGGGTCATTCAATTTACCGATTGCAACCAATTCTTTACTGCCATTAATATCAGCATATATTCCAACTTCAGATATTGCCACCGATTCATCTCTTGTACTATCCCATGTTGGATTTGTAGATGAGTTAAATTCGCTTAATAACAAATTAATTGGAAGTTCCATTACATAAACATCAGCTTTAATGTCTGTGGTTACATTACCAAAGAAATAAATTTCATCACCAAAGCATAATTTATTTTCATCAACAACAACAGGATAGTTTAAATAATCCAAATCATATGCAGTAAAACCAGTAGTAAAATATCCAAGTAATGGTATTTCAAATACCACACCAAGTAAATCAGCAGGAGATATTAATTGACCAACAGTATAACCAATAATTTGATTTGTCAGATTGTATGTTTTCCATAATGCAGGGTCTGGTTTACTATCAGCGTTACTATTTTGAACTAATTGGACTAAAGCATGTATTTCATTTGCTGAAAAGCCAGTTGTGACACCACTATATGGATTTAAGAATTTAAAATTATCTACGCTTGAAAAGCCAAATCTTATTGTTTCAATAAATGGATTAATTTCATTCAATTCTATTCTGCCAATATAATTACAATGAATAGCTGATGTATATCCACTTAATGATTTGAAAAGATATGTTATAAATAATGTATTACCGCTCATTTTTTCTTAGTTTAACTTGCTGTTCCAGTAAAATAATAATCATTTGCATTATTAAAATTAGTTATACAAATACCGCCAGTAGTCGATGGTGAAACAACAACTGGTGCACATACACTAATTGTTGTATTGTCGGAAGTATTATATGTTCCAATTGATATTCCTGCTGGTGATGCTCCAGAATTACAAACACAAACTCTATATCCTGTGTTACAAACGCCAACTAACGTAATAGTTTCACTTGGATTAGTAATTGCTATCCATCCACCTGTTGTTGAATGACAATATTCTCTACTAACCAAACTTACGTTTGGATTAGCTATTGAAATTGGTTTCCACATAATTACAGGTGTCATTGGTGGACAATCTGGCAATACGCTTGTACCTGCATAAAATTCAGGAAGCGTCCAAGACCTGTTTGATTTGTAAGACATGGCAAACAATAGTTCTTGGTCTTCAATTACAAATATTTTTAATTCAGGAAATACTTTTCCAACCACATTACCCTGTAAATCAGCTAAATCATAATATGGTGTGTTTAGAGATGTAGTAGCACCAGTTAATATTTTCAAATCACCAGTAGGAACAAATCTTGCACCCAATGTTGTACTGCCAGTTAATTTATGCCACATAATTGTTGGCACATCTAAAATAGTTGTTTTTAAATAAAAACCTTCACCATATACATTAGCTGGTGATGAATTGGTGTAGTGAATTACTCCCAATTTTTTATATACAGGTGCTTGATTTTGAATGTAAGATACAAAACCACCATACGTTCTACTATCAAATTGACTAAATTTTAATTTATCTGGGGTAACACCAGCAATTTCTTCAGTAAATATAATCGTCATATTCCAAAATGGAAATACTATTGTCGGACATTGACTATTTTCTAAAAATGATAATACACTTTCATCAAGATATTCAGTAGAACTCATATTGAATATACTACTGCCACTATAATTAATAAAATTATAATAAATTAATGCACCAGCATAACTGCTAAGTGCAACACCAGTAAAATTAGGTAATTGCCTGTCTACTCTAACTGCCACACTACCGCTCGATAAGCTACCCGATATTATACCCTCAATTTTATATATCAAATATGGTGTTGGATAGCTAACATTAATTGTATGACCTGTTGTACTTTGAGCACATGCCCATTTAACTAATACTAAATCACCAATTGCAGGTTCTTCGCCACTTGTACCATATGTAGGTGCTTTCAATAATGTTAATGTTGTTCCACCATTAACAGTACTCATATCAACCATTGCATCAGGTTGTTTAACATGATTACTATCAGTAATAAATGATGTGCCACTACTTGTGAAAAATCCAATTGGTTCGATTGAATTTATTACCTGATATGCTGTTGGTGCATTTGAAATGATATTATATGGGTCACCTGATAAATTTCTTGGGATAAATGATATTATATTAGGATTTTTATCTGCTGGTCTTAGTATTGTAGAATCAAATGGCACAAGACCAGTTTCAGCAATAAAATTATAATCAATTTCACTATCGCCAAGAGCATAATAATCAAAAGATAAATTTCCTGCAGACAATAATTCTCTGCCTTTTGATGTTAACTTAATGTTGATTACAACAGGGTCTTTTTTATCGATGAATGCCATTTAAATTTTACTTTTATATAAATACGCCTGATTTATTTTATTGTTGGTGAGGTATCACAACCTTCTTCAAATTCATCTGCAGTTGTTAATATTGTTAGCGTACCGCTATCAATTGTGCTCGTATTTGAAATTTTAATACTAAAATAACCACTTTGATAATTTCTATCGTAGTTACAATCAAAATCCCCTCTAATTTTAATTAAGCCAATATTAGTAGCATTTATTCCCATAATTGTATATGTGCCATTACGTACTTGATAATCCGAATCTTGAGGTTCATCACATTGAGCAGTGATGTCTTCAATATATGTCCAAGTTGAGCCACCATCTAATGAAATTTCCAAATAAGTTCTTGCTTGATTAAGATACGTACCGGGGTCATCATAATTATTGTCAACAGTTGCCTCAATATGATATTCAAACACAATTGTCATTGTTTGTAATTCTAAATTATTGGCAGCTACTGTTGCAATATTACCAGTAACAATTGAACCAAAATATAATTCAACTTCGCTTGATAATGTAATAGCATTTTCAATATCACCATAACCAACACCATTTGCATTTTTAGCAAATGCTCTGAAATATGTCATAGTATTTGGAGTTAAACCAGATATTGATGTCGCTGGAATAGTACCGCTAAAATATGTCACACCTGTTGTGATATTTGCAGATATTGATTTCTTACACATTTTTGCTGGATATGCTTCATATGTCATACACCCAATATTTCCGTATGAGCCAATTTGTGTAAATAAAACCCCATATTCTCCAATTGGCAATCCACCATTATCGGTAACACTATTACCCGTTAACCTCATATATGTTTCATTTATACAATCAGCTAAACTTGTAATAACACTTGGAATTGTTGTTGGTACTGCAGAAGTACAACCAGTTAATGTGTTTCCATAGTATGGCGTACCGTCAATCACAACATATGCCCTGTATTCATAGATGGTACTTGCAGACAATGAAGAAATACTACAAACATACGTATTTCCTGCAAGCGGACCTGTACCAAGCGGTGTTGTTTGCCAAGGTTCTGGAAATGCCATTTTATTTTATATTATCTTTCATAAATACAATTATTTTTATTCTATCAAAAATCCACCACTCGGACCGTCAAACGTTCTTGCTATTTGCGATGCGGGACTACCAGTTACAAAATCACCCTTACCTGTAACACAACTAATTGAAATTGTTGAACAAGAATATCCACAACCAGAACCAATTAATGGCTTAACTAATGATGCGTTTCTTAATCTAATGTTTGTAATCGAATCGACCATTATCGGTCCCCATGTTCCCGTAACATCATAAGATGTGGTTTTCAATGAACATAAACAACTATATCCAAATCCAACCCAATTGACACCATCCCAGCAAGTGAGACAAACATTGGTTGATGCAGGATTTGTTGTTACTGGTTTACACAATCTCCAATTAACATATAATGCATAACATTGACCAGCCGTCATCGTATCTGTTGGTATAATATTGCTACATTTATATGCTGTTGTTCCTGTAACTGTTTCAAGATATACAGGATTACTTGATAATAGACTTCCTTCTTGTGTAATTGAAATTGGAACACTATTCGTTGCTGCACTATATATTATAATACCAGACCTCGTTGCAAGATTAGGATTTGCCGTTACCGTAATTCCGTGTGGTATTCCTAATGGTGCTGGTGGTTCAGGTACTTCAGTTATAGTCCAACCACTAACAGTACTACCTTTAGTGATTGTATATATGTTTGTCGGATTACTACAAATAGTTATGTATTGAGTTCCACCTGCAGAAGTAAATGTTAATGCTGTTGGACTAATACATAAGTCGCTAAATTCACCAACAGTTCCAATCGCTCTATATTGCATGCCGTAATATTCAACATCATCACCAAATTCACTTGGAAGAATAATACCACCTGTGTTTGTTATTGAATCGATATTCATTGTACCAACACAAGTTGTTACAGTTGGTGTTATTACTGGTGTTATTGGAATGCAGATTGATAAAGTATCACCGTAAGCAACAAGTGTACCTGCTTTAACAACTGCTCTATAATCATAACACGAACCCTCTGTTAAGCCAGTAATTATTGCAGGATATGCTGGAATTGCAAGTGGTATTGCGCATAATGGATTTGGTACACAATACCATGAAGGACTTGAACAACATTTATATTCCATGCCATATTCGGTAATAATTGTATGTCCACTAATATTCACACCACCAGTGTTGTCAATATATCCTAAACCAATGCCGTTTGTACCAGATGTTCCAATTATTGTATCGACATGTAGAGTGATTGGTGCGGGTGCATCTCCTTGTGCGATTGCAAATTCGCTGCCATCATTACCTAAATACTGATACATTACA
This sequence comes from Bacteroidota bacterium, assembly GCA_029558535.1. Lineage (GTDB taxonomy): Bacteria > Bacteroidota > Bacteroidia > Bacteroidales > ML635J-15 > Bact-19. The sequence goes on from JAKQEK010000397.1 coordinate 14,457, forward strand.
TTACCCCTCATGTCGGTTGTTGTTGAACCATCAGCATATAAATTAACACCTCTCTTATAGGTAAATTTTTGCTTTGTAAATACACTATTTCTAACCAATAATCCACCTTTCCTCAGAATGATTGTAGCTGATAATAGCTGGTCAACAAATCTCTGGAAAAATGCATTATATTTACTCAAGAATGAATAAAGATTTTGGAATGTATAACCATTTGATTGTAGGGGATTGCTTTCTGGAAGTTCCGCTCTTTTCAAATATTCCATATAAACATTTAATAATGTTGGATACCAACCACCCTTAAAATCGGTGATTGTTTTTCTGTTTTTAGCATTAATCATTCTTCTTTGAATTAACTCAATGAATTCAAGGAATGATAACTGACTTATATCACCAACACCAAAAATATCACCCACCACAGGAAAGAATATATCATTTCCACCAACAAGATAATATACACTGATTATTGTTCCGTATTTAATTCCTTTTGGTAAATAAATTTCATATGGATTTAATGAGTTTAATGTATAATCTTTATTTGGTTCTAATGCAATTCCATCAATTAAAACTTTTACTTCTGATGCATTATTTATCTTATAATTAAGTTTATATACATTCTTATTTGCACCACTATTATAATAAAATTTACCACTGCTGAAACTATCAACTCTTAATATTTCATTCCTCATGTTAATATCATTACTTCCAATAACTTCAACATAAGTTACTTGAACATCAGGATTAGTTTGCAAAAATAATTTCACATCGGGATTTTGAATTATAATTTGACTATAACCAGTCGTATTTGCTGGGTCAACAATATAATCGGCACTATATCCATTACCTTTAGTTAAAGCAATGCCTTGTATTGTTACCTGTACATCACCACGTGGCATACTTGGTAACTGAATATATGCTCCATTAACATCTGCTTTTACTCTTGTTACTACATATTGAACTGTAATACCACTAATTGGACTTGAGCCACCAGAATAAACATATGTTGCTTGAATAACATCTCTGCGAAGGGTGTTGTTATATGCAAAATTTCCACCAGTTAATGTAAACGTATTTGTCACATAGTCAATAGTGTAATCAGCCTCATGTGTTATTCCAGTTGTTGAACCAGTTTTAGGTGCATTTAATAAAATACCGTTATATCGAACCTCAAAATCACCCATTGTTTTATCAACAATTGCGGGTAATGTAAATGTGTTTTGTGAACCAGTGACATCTAATGAAATATTTACATATGAATACGGCAACGTATATCCGCTTGAATTTGCTGGAAAATCTGTATATTTTATGTAATCAAATACATCAAACTCAATACCACGTGCAGTATCAAGTGAAATATCAACTTCTTTTGTATTTAAAACTAATTTACTGTCTTCTTGATAGTATTGTGGTGTGGTATCATCAATTCTTGTAACAGCACCAGCCTCAACCCACGATTTCTTATTATCAACTGTCTGCATTAAATTAAATCCAGCCATACGAAACACATCCATGTATGCTTGACCACTATCTGTATCGCCCGAAACCTGAAAATAAAACTCATTGGTTTCAATTGGTGCTATTGGATATCCCTCACTATCATACGGAAGTGAATTTGATGGAAAATCGGCTTGACTTAATGTAACACTATCAGGATTTATTTTGCCTTCAACAGTATAAACATATTCTGTGATATTGATGAATGGTTCTGGAATACCAATGAGCAAAAACATTGATTTAATTGCCTCACGAGTGCCTTTTGATTTCCAAAAATAATTTGTATTAATTAATATCCTTCTCCAGAGTTCAATATCGATTTCTGCTGGCATTAAATCGGTATGCAAATTTCTTTCTTCATCATTAATAGTTAAGAAACTTTCAACCAATTCATTTTCATTAACCAATGAAAAATAATTCCAACCAAATGTTCTCGCAAGATTTCGCACCAATTGGTCTGGGATGTTATTAATTTTGTCATAAGTTACACGATTAATGTTAACCAACGAATCGATAAATTGCCTTAATTCATCAAACTCTCTACCATATAACCTCAATAGTTTGGTCATTTTACCTTCTTCGGTAAGGTCATATGTTTTAATTGAAAGTGGTGTTAAAAATCTGGCAATTAAATCAGTTTTTACTGAATCATATTTACTTCCAATATTTAATACTGTTTCCAAAAAAGTACCATACTTAGAGCCACTAATATCAATGTTATATCCATCATTTGTGCTCCATAATAAATTTGTATCTGAGTAAATAATACTTCCATCTTCAAGAAGTGTTGGGTCTTTCATTACAAATGCAAACCCATCTGTACCATCTCTTTCAGACACAATATATTTTTCATAGTCAGTTAATTGTGCTCTAAATTCTTCAAATACCTTGTTATTTGGTTTGATGTGAAAATCAATTTTACCTGTTGTTCCAGTAATAGTTGGAAATGGATTTCCCTGAACTTTAAATGCCAAATATTTAAATCCTGAACTATATCCAGTAAATCCAATAATATTATATGAGTTGCCTGTTGGATTTTGTGCTGACCATATGATATAATCTTCATATGACAAATTAAGGTTTCTTAATTCATTTTCAGTGTATCCAGAATTACCTCTATTACAAATAATTCCAAAAGTATTAACGGTACAACCTGTTGGCACAATAAAATATGATGTATTGGTTACTGAATCGTAATTAAAATAACCAAAAGTAATATTCCCCCCAATACTTGTACGTGAATTGGCAAAAATACTTGCAGGATATGCTAATATGATATTTTGAATTGTAGTTCTTAAAAATTCATATGCCGAACCAAATCTAACAAACGTATTCAAATCAGATTTGTCTAAATTCAACACTGCTTCTGTTGTGGTTTTCAACATGATTGCAGTTTGTGCTTCAGTAAGACCCATTGTTTCCAATGTTACTGGACGCACAAATGAACTTAATTCATTACTATAATCAATAGCTGTTCTACCCTCGAAATTTGAAGTAACAACAAATTTCCCAAAAGAAAATATTGTTTGAGAGGCTGTGTTGTTGAAATATGTGCCATTTAAATTTGAATCGAGAGTACCATATAATCTTATTTGGTCTATATCGACTATTGATTTTACTTTTGCCACAAGTTTTACATTTTACTATAAATACGATAAAATAAAAAATCCCAATTCATAAAATTGGGATTTTGTAACCAACCAAAATCATTATTTTTTTCTAAATAAGAATATTATAAATTTAATCAATTCAAATGCAATAAGTCCCAGCATAACTGCCACAAAAATAATTAATGGTAATTGATTGGTATCAAATGAGTTTAAAAAATCTCTTATCATGGCTCAGTGTTATTATCCTAACGTTGTAACGTCATCAAAATTCTGTGATTCATCTATTGTTGTTCTCTTTTCTTTAACTTCAAATAACGGAATATTGGTAACGTCTTCTTTAATTTCATATAAATTAAACTGTTTTGTTATTTCTCTATCCTTATCATAATATGTTAATATACCTTTCTGGATATCCTTAACTTGTTCACCTGCAACAATATTAGCTATTGTATCTAATGTATTTTCAACCAATTCTACTTCTACCATCAATGGTGTAAAATAGGTATTTGACACTAATATTGTGTCTCCAATATTTCCGATATATGGAAGTGCATTTGGCTTAACATCCGATGAACTGCTTGGTGTAAGTTGTAAGAACATCAATGTTCCAGCATCGTCAAAACGATATCTGATTGCTTTTTGTGAAGTATTTCCAATATTTTCACTAACTGGAACAACCTTATTTGAAGTAGCAACATATCTTACAACATTTCTTTTCTTAGTTCCATCGGTGTTTAAATATTCAATTCGATAACCCTGTAAAAAATTGTTTGCTCTCATTGCTTCTGGCAATGTGTTTATATCAATAACAATACCCTTAACAGATGGTAATGAAGATAATACGCTACAATCAACTATTGTTAACATAGTAACTTTAGGCTTAATATATATTGTATATATGCCCAATTGATTAAATATTGTAGCAGGAAGTTTTAAATTATACATACCTTCTAAAAGATTCTCTCCTGTCGAAATATAATTCTCATCATCATCGGGCAAATTGCAATACTCTAACAATTCTCCTGCATCTAATTTAAAAATTGTATTATCATTTGTTTGTCTATCTGGCATATAATTATAATACATGTCAATATCTTCGATACTAACGTCTGCAGGTCTTGTAATGCCATATGTTCCTATTGCCATATTATTAAGTATTATTAACTATATTAAAAAAATTACCACCAGCATATGTCACCAATTCATTCAGGTTTTTAATTTGTTCTAACCTATAATTATTATCAAATGCCGACAATGCTTGTCTTACTATAAATACATCATCACCTATTTTTGGATTACTTATAATATTTTCTTTTTTAGGGTCTTTATATATTGGTGCATTGATAAAACTTGGACTTAACACACCCGTTGAAATGAAATCAAATGTTGTTTTTGCTGTTGTACCAGTCAAAATATCAACATATCGTATTCCACCAATATAATAAACAATAGAAACACCAGAAACTGAACTACCATAATCAACGCCATCAGAAGTATATGACCCACCACCAAAATATTGACTGGTAAACGCAGTAATTGCATATTTTTTCAATTCTACGAGCCTACTTGTGCTTTCACCAGTAACTACAAATGACCCACCAGTAAATCCAACATAATCAACATCATCCGTTGTACCAGAAATAACTGCATCTGATATTGCAGTATCCAATTCATCTATTGACGTACCGCCAGTCAGATACGAATAATATTTATAGTTTGGTATGATGTAAGTATAACTCATATTAATTAACAAACATAACTTACGAGGATATAACCTCTGTTTATTGAAGTACTATTAAACCCAGATTGGTCAAAGAAATAATCAGCTTTTCGTGAAAGAACGATGCAAGCTGTTGAACAAGTACATAGCTTCCACCATCCTGAAAATTCCTCATTACTATGTG
>JAKQEK010000406.1 GCA_029558535.1 Bacteroidota bacterium
TTTATATCAAACTTTTTTTCTTAACAAAAAAAGTTACAAAAAAGTCAAGGCAACCTTTAGCTCACGAGCTTGCGAGTAAACCGATGCTGCCCAACGCACCTCGATACGAAACAAAAGAATTGTACGTCGACCTTGACCTAAAACAAATGCCATACCCCTTTGTCCAGTACTCAAAATATTTGTTTTAGAGAACGACACCGATTGTAAATTTGTAATAGTCTAATCTTCGCAATTTCAATTGCTCGATTATACTAAACAAATTTATCATCGGCACTCGTCATGTCGGCTCGACACAATTCTAATTGTTTCTATCTCACCGCTTGAGCTGCCCGCCGTTTTGCCCGGCCATCCCGCGGAGCATTGAATACTGTTTTGTCGCTTTACAATTCTGATTTTAAAAAAATTAACGCACTAATTGGGTCAAGTCTGGAGCGACCTTAATTTGTCGCACTAATCCGGACAAGTCAGGACAGAGATACGCTAAGAACCGCAGAGATACGCAGAGAAGAATGGAACAAATGATTAGTGATAAGTGATAAGTGATAAAAATAAATTCAATAATCAGGCTTAATGGACAAAAGTTTCTTCGCATCTTCGTGTTTTTGTGTCTTTGTGGCCAAAACAAAGTGTGAGAATCTGTGTGAGAGCGAGTACAGTAAAAAACACCACCAACTTTACTTATTATTCCTGCCTTTCAAAAGCCCCCAAATCAGGATGCCCGTCAATAAGACGATTATTCCCATTTTGATCTAATGGTACAATATTCCCTATGCTTAGTTTTCCGGCATCTTTTGCAGGAGACAATGTATCTAATTGATATTCAAATGGATTTACGGTTTCCATAAATTTTGGCGACTCATTCCAAATATTGTCAATAAAAAAATCGCTGGATTCCAAATCTTGATAATCCTTATATTTAATAAGACAATTATCAAACCTGAAATTGGCTATAGCATCAACGCTTAAATCCAAATCTAATTCATTATCACGAGAACCGTAAATAATACAATTCCCAAAATATGCATCTACAAGATCTCTGAATGATGTTTGAACGTTTCCGTTACCATCTCGGTACTGATAATAATTGTTAAGTATTAACTGTGGCGTTTGCCTGTTGCCAATCCAATAATTTGCCATTGTACAATGAATAAAAGAATACTGCCCTCCTATTATACATGCCACATTATATTGTCCACTATTGGCAAAAACACAATTTTCTGCTTCAATATATGCTCCTAATGCGTACAGCCCTGCAATTTTTGAATTCTCAATATTTGTATTCTTTAATCTCACGGTTGGAACTCCGGGAGTAACACAAGAATCTACCTGTAGCCCAATTATTGCATTTTTTATATCTGCATAATAAATTTGATTATCATGAGAACCTGACATTAAATGTATTCCACCAAAAATTCTCGTAGTATTACCATATCCATCCTCTAAAAAAGCGCCCCACTGCCCTGCTATCTCTGAATAGTAATCTTCCAGACGGTCACCGGTAAATACTACACGATTATTTGTTTCTCCCAGCACCTTCAGAGTTCCACCGATAAACAATGAAGAGCCACGGTGCATATAAACTTTTGTTCCCGGCATTACAGTCAAAGTAATATTTTCTTCCACCAGAGCCGAATTATATATAACCACAGGTTTAGCAGATGTCCAAGTTGTATCATTTGAAATATACCTACCATTAATTAATGTAATATCTTGACCATAAGCTATCAATTTTACATTCTGCACATTACCATTCGATATAAAAATTATCGAATCTTTTTCTATCATTTCATCTCTATTTGGATCAATAGTAACCTCGACAAAAATATAAATTGAATCTCCCGGGGCTAGCTCAAAATCTTCAATTTCATTTACAGGAAAGCCATTGATATTTAACCTATAAACAGAATTATTCTTTTTTGCTAAATATATTTTATCGAGTTTTAATGACTTCGATTTATTGGGATTTTTAATTGTAAAATACTCTGTTGCACTTCCAACCGTAGTAAAAACAGTATCAAAATGCACTGTATCCGTTGAGAAAACAAGTTTATCGGCAGGATCTGTAGTAAAAGGATTCTTTTGACATGAATTAATAATAATCAACGAACCAAAACACAAGATAATTAACAGAGATGTTGCAATACTTTTCAATTTATTACTTTTTGATTGTATAAACGTAATTAAGATATAGTTATTATAACAAAGCGAAAAAATCCATTACTTTATCAGAGTAACTGTTCCGCTTTCTTCGTGTGGTTTACCAATAAAATCCACAAAGGTGCAATACCATCTGTACATTCCATTTGTCAGTATTGGGTCTCCTTTAAGAACATTGCCGTTATGGGATCCGTCCCAAGCCATGCGATATGGATTCTCCTCATCATATGTCGAGGTTTCAAACACTTTCATACCATAACGGTCATAAATAACCAAATAAAAGTCTTTGTCGCTTATACCATGCCCAAAAATGTGAAATATATCATTTATACCGTCACCATTTGGAGTAAAAGCAGATGGGGCATAAAAAGCAAATTCATCATGCACCCTTACTTTTTTAAAAGCAGTATCGAGACATTCATATTGATTCTTAGCAATCATCGTAATATCATATTCGCCAACTTCAGTATAATTATGAATCTGCATATTTTCTGTCCACATACTGCTGTATCCGTCACCGAAATCCCAGAAATAAGTAATTCCGCCTTCTGAATAATTTACAAATTCGACCTGACCATTTAACACAGAAACCAATTCGGGTGTTGCGGCGAATTCAGCTCTTGGAAGAGGATATATAAATATCATATTATTGTATTTGATTGTTTTTTTACAGCCATATTCAGACCAGGCGGTTAAAGAGACCGAATAAGTTCCTGATGTATTATATGTATGTGATGGGTTTTTCTGGACTGAGAAGCCTCCATCACCAAAATCCCATAAATAGGTCTGTCCAAAATCTGCTGTTGTTTCGGTAAACTGAAATACTCCGGGAGGACAAGATGCTGTTTTGTCAGCATAAAAAGCAGCATGAGGTAAAGGATGTACTTCTACATATACAGAATCAGAATCCCCGGGAGAGCCACAATCATCAGACACATTAAATACATAATAGCCTGTTTCTTGTGGATAAAATGTTTTTGGCATATTTACAACTCCAACGTCCTCCATATTGATAGTATATGGGCCTCCGTTTCCACCATCAATTTCCATTTCAACTAAAACTGACTCTCCAACACATATTTCTTCCGGAGTTACTGTTGTCGCCATAATGCTGATGATAGGATGGACATTTACAGTAACATTTTTAACAGGTCCAAAACAGCCTCTAAAGTCCGTAGTAACTAAAGTATAGGATGTAGTAACAATTGGACTTACGGTTAAATGCTCACCGTACCAATAAGAACCATCGTTGCCCATCCAAACAAAATCGTATGGACCCATACCTCCTGTCGCATGTACGAATGTTGAGAATGTTTCACCTATACAAATTGTTCCTCCCCATGGTTCTGTAACATAAACCGCTTCTGGTTGATCAACAAATGCAGTTGCAACATATTGACAGCCATTGGCATCAGTAACAGTAACTGCATGAAAACCGAAACCTACTGCAATTGAATCCTGAGTTTGTCCACCTGACCAAGTATATTGATAAAATGGTCCGAATTCATTTACGAACGGAACACCCCCGACAGCATCTACTTCTACAAAACCATCGTTATAGCCCCAACAAGTTGCAGGTCCTGACACAACTGTTAAATAAACAGTGTCTGGTTGAGTAAGTGTAAAATGAGCATCTCCGGTACATCCAAAAAGATCTGTAATTGTTAGTTCATAATCTCCTGCACACAAATTTGGGTAATAATCAGTCGTACTTCCCCAAGAATATTGAAATGGTGCTATTCCGCCGGTAATATTCAAAGTTGCAGAACCATCACATACACCATGACATAACAAATCTACTGTTTCGACATCAATTATTATCGGTTGACTAACAGTAACTGTAGTAGTTTGAGGGGTATAAGTACATAAATTATCATCATATACCGTAACGGTATATTGGGTTGTAACAGTTGGACTAACAATCCTATTACCCGAATTCATATCAGGTGCATCATTCCAAGTATATAAATAAGGCTCAACACCACCTGTTACAGTAACATCAATATTTGCTTGTTCTCCAGCACAAATACCCTGATTTGGAGTAATGTTATAAAAGAATTGAGCAGGTTCAGCAATAAAAACAGACGCTGTACCAGTACAACCATTTGCATCTTCTACAGTAACTGCATAATTCCCTGAAATCAAATTATAGATAGATTCTGCAGCGATAAAGGTACTCCACATATAATCGTAAGGTTCAGCACCTCCACTGACAACAGCAGTTGCTGAGCCATCAACTTTACCATAACATGAAATATCTTCTGGATCGATAGTAACTATTACAGCAGGATTAACTGTCACAGTAAAACATTCTGTAATCTGACAACTACTGTATAAATCAGTAACCGTAACACAATAATTGCCTCCTGAAGTAAAGCTAATACCAGGAGCAATTGACCCGGTTGACCATTCGTACATATAAGGACCGGTACCTACAATAATATTTATTCCGGCACTTCCCGAGCCTCCTTCACATATTGAAGCAGTATAAACGACATTTAAATCAAAATCACCACTAACAATCGTAATATCATCAGAATCTACACAGGTTCCGTAAGTGGCAGTTACAGAATATGTTCCCCCGTCAGTCACAACAATACTCTGAGAGAACTGTGCAGGAGAAGTGTTCCATGCAAAACTAACATCTCCGGGATTTGCACCCATGACATTTGCTACCAGAGTTACAGGACCACCACAAGCACTACCGGATGAAGTAACAGAAACAACAAAAGTACTATTATCAGCAATTGTAAAGTTTATTACGGTATCTCCACAAGGAGCATCATCAGTTACTGTTACAGAATAATTTCCGGCGGCAAGATTGGTAATACTTGTTCCTGTTTGCGAATTGCTCCAATTAATTGTTGGATTTGTTGCACATGAAGAATTAACCGTAATGGTCGCAGAACCCGTTTGTCCACAACCATTATCAACCGTACTTAAAGTAACTGAAAGTTCTTCAGGGTCAGGATCTATAAATGATGCTGCTATACCAAAAGTACACAGAGAGTTTCCTCCTTCAAAACTAAAACCATCCATAGCTAGCACATATAATCCTGGAGCAAGGTTTTGTGAATATATTACAGTACCAGTACCATTTTCGCACCCTTGATAAGTTGTACTATTGGGAGGATCACTTAATGGACTACCACCAATTCCTGTACAATTTGTTCCATTCCATGAATAAACTGCAAATTGAATTTCAGGATCTGTTGGAAACATACCCCCAACCTCATTAGCCCAACACTCGCCATACTCAATTTCAATAGTAACCGGCTGAGGGTCACCAGGGAGCACCTCAAACGAATAAAATACAACATTATCAGTTGAAGTCCATCCGCAATCATCAGGAGCCTGAATTGTTCCGCCCGGAGCAAGAATATTACATCCGGCTGTTCCCAATTCCGGTGGATTATTACAATCTGATTCAGGTAGAGAGGTTATAACTGAAGCTGCAAAAAACAATGAAGTAACATCATTATCTTCCTCCCAAATTCTGACATAAATTGTCTCGCCGGGGGTCATGCCCAATACTTCCCAACGTATTTCACCATTTTGCAAAAAACCGTCAGATTCATTAAAGCAGTCAATTAAAGTAAGGCTTCCACAAGTTCCTCTATAAATAGCCATCCCCGGACCACAAGCGGGAGCTCCCGGAATTAATGGAGGTATAGCCATCATCGGTGTTACAGCATTAAAAGCATGAAAAGCTAATTCTGTTACTCCGGTAGGAACCTGAAAAGTGTACCACATATCATTTGTAGTCCCACCAAAGCTTCCACAAGTGGGAGCCGGAAGGTCAGAAGATGTTACTGCCCCGTCAAAGTCAACATTTGTAAAAAACATATCGCCGCAAGACCCGTAAACGTCAAGCGGAATATTAACAGCGTTGGCACAATTGCTCTGTGAATAAACGCTATTTGAAAAGCTAATTATAAGAAGTATAATAATAGCGGAGACAAAATTTCTCATATATTATGTTTTTTTAAAGCTATTAATTCAGCAAATTTAACAAATCAATTTAAAATCACCTGAAAATACTGTAAAATATTGTTATTTTTTTCAAATAAACAATGTTTACAATTTATTTTCTTGAAATTATGACTTAAAAATTGTTTTTCGGTTGTCTGTAACGACAAATTCTTTTAGTACAATATACAAATATTTACAATAGAAGAAATGTAATTATTTAGGTGGCATCTATTATTTGCTTTTGTTATAGTTTGTGAACCCCAACTTAAAAGTCGCGGTTACTGATATTTGAGCCCACTGGACTCAGAGTTTTGAACCATCTAAAGTATTAGATAGAAATATATTAAAATTATTCCTGTAATTCACTTAATTCAAGCCATCTCATCTCCTTATTTTCGATTGTGCTTAGTAATTCTGAATATTCATTTGATTTCTTCAATAATTCCTCATGATTCAAGTCTCCTGAATTTAATAATTTCTCCAATTCAATTTTTTTAAGATTCAATTCGTGCAATTCGATTTCGAGTTTTTCAAATTCAAACTTGTCTTTAAAACTCATTTTCTTCGGCTTGTCAGATTTAATCTTATTATCGGACTTTTTCAGATTTGCATTTAAAGAATTTGGAGATTTCTCATTATTGTCTCTGTAATTATCATCGGTTACAAACACATCTGAATCTCTATACTGTGTGTAATTGCCTGGAAAATCGGTAATCTGCCCGTTATTCCCAAACACAAAAACATGATCTACAATTTTATCCATAAAAAATCTGTCATGAGAAACTATTATTACGCTGGCATCCGTTTCCGATAAATATTCTTCAAGAACCTGTAATGTCATAATGTCAAGATCGTTGGTCGGTTCATCCATTAAAAGCACATTTGGCTGAGTCATTAAGACTGTGCATAGATACAATCTACGTTTCTCACCCCCGCTCAACTTACGGACTAAAGTATATTGCATATCCTGCGGGAATAAGAAATATTGCAAGAATCCGGATGCTGAAAATGTTTTACCATTTTTAAGTTTTACCGTTTCGGCAATATTTTTAACAATATCTATTGGTTTGGAATCTTCATCAAAATTTATCCCATCCTGAGTATAATAAGCAATTTTTACGGTTTTTCCAATTTCAATTCTCCCTTTATCTGGATTTATCAATCCGTTAATAATATTTAAAAATGTCGTCTTACCACAACCGTTTTTTCCAACAATTCCAACTTTCTCATTTCTTGCCAACTTATACGAAAAGTCTTTAATCAAGCATTTTTCGCCAAAAGATTTTGATATATTAAACAAATCAATGACCTTTTTACCAAGTCTTTCTGATGATATGCCCAATTCAAGTTTCTTTTCATCTAATTTAATTGATGCCTTAGATTTAATATTCTCAAATTCTGCTACACGAAATTTTGATTTATGAGTTCTTGCTTTTGGCATCCTGCGTATCCATTCCTGTTCAGTACGCATAAGATTTTGTGATCTGTCAATGTTTGCCTGTAAATTATCAATACGTTCAGCACGTTTTTCAACAAAATAAGAATAATTTCCCTGATATGTATAGATTTGTCCTCTATCCATTTCAATAATGAAATTACATACTCTGTCTAGAAAATATCTGTCGTGAGTGACCATTAGAATTGTCATTCCGGAATTTTCAAGATAATTTTCAAGCCATTCTATCATATCAAGATCGAGATGATTTGTCGGCTCATCAAGAATCAACAATTCCGGTTCGCTTATCAGAGTTCCGGCAAGAGCAATCCGCTTTTTCTGTCCGCCACTCAGAAATTTTATTTTCGTATTAAATTCAGTTATTTTAAGTCTCCCGAGAATCTGTTTTACTCGTGATTCATAATCCCAGGCATTGAGTCTGTCCATTTTATCTAAAATCGGTTGCAAACCCGAATGGTCTTCACCTGCAATACAGTCGTTATATTCTCTGATGGTGGAAATTATTTCGTCATCCTGAAAAAAAACTGCTTCGAGAACAGTTTTTTCCGGATTTAAAATAATATCCTGAGGAAGATAAGCTATCCGTAAATCCCTCTTCATAGTAATCTTACCGGTATCACCTGTATCAACACCTGCAAGTATATTCAGCAAACTTGTTTTTCCTGTCCCGTTTTTTGCAACGATTGCGATTTTTTGAGATTCTGCAATATGGATGCTGATTTCTTCGAAAAGAAGTTTTTCACCATAGCGTTTACTCAGATTATCTGCCTGTAAAAGACTTATCATTTATACTCTCCTTTTTTATTCTCCATTAAAATCTTTAAACAAGTCAGGTCTAAGGTTTTGTGTCCTTTGCAGAATTTGATCCTCTTTCCATTTTTCAATTTCAGCAAAATTACCCGATAAGAGAATGTCCGGAACTTTCCATCCATTAAATTCTGCAGGTCGGGTATAAACGGGAGGAGCCAACAATCCGTCCTGAAACGAATCGGATAAAGCAGACTGCTCGTCACCTATAGCTCCCGGAATCAACCTTATAATACTATCTGTAATCATGGCAGCGGGCAACTCTCCTCCTGTCAGGACAAAATCCCCAACGCTAAATTCTTCGTCAATCAGTTGCTCCCTGATTCTATGATCAACCCCTTTGTAATGTCCACAAAAAATAATTATATTTTGCAGTAAACTAAGCCGATTTGCCGATTTTTGATCCCATTGCTTTGCATCCGGCGAAGTGTATATAACCAAATCATAATTTCTCTCAGATTTCAATTTCTGTATTAAATTAAAAACCGGCTCAATCATAAGAACCATACCGGCATCACCTCCAAAAGGATAATCATCTACCTGTTTGTGTTTGCCCAAACCATAATCTCGTAAATCGTGAATTACAATCTCTGCCAAATTTTTATCCACTGCCCTTTTAATAATTGAATGATTTAGAGGTCCTTCAAGTATTTCGGGAAAAACTGTAATAATATCAATTCTCATAAACTAAAGAATTACATTGATTTGCAAAAATAATCAAAGACCTTAATAAATTCGATTATATGACAATATAAATTGGAATGTGGGTTTAAAAATTGTAAATTACAAAGAGGTGATTAAGTGATTGCAAAGAAAAAACAATTATTATTTGTTTTTATTTCATTAAAACTATACCTTCGTAAGTTTATTATTAAACGAAATGCTTTTATTAACTAATTAAAGATCAGAGACTTAAGATTATTATTGAAATGGAAAACAAGTTGAATAATTCGGAAAACACTGCCTCAAAATCAGAGAAAACAGATTTGAACGATACAAATTTGTGTATTGAAAATCCATCTGATAAGGAAATAGATAATAATAATACTGATATTATTGTCACAGAAAACATAATATTAGAAGAGAAAGATCAAACAGAATATGATTTTCAATTGCCCGAAGAAAATGAAATGCTTGATGAAGAAATGACAGATATTGAAGCTTCTGAAAATAACGAAAAATCCTCATTTGAAAGTTATACAGATTTATCAAAAGAAGACATTTTAACAAAATTACGCCAACTTATTCATGAAACCAATGTTGATGAAACGCGTAAAGAAATCGAATTCCTTAAGGCTCAGTACTACAAGAAGCTTAAACAAGAATTTGATAAACTTAGACAAGAATTAAAAGACAGTACCGGTAATGAACTTGAAATTGAAAGGCCTAAAGACGATACAGAAGATTACTTAAAGGAATTGATGGCTGATTACAAGTTAAAAAAAGCCGAACTGGCAAAAAAACAAGAAGAACAAAAAGTCAATAATCTCAAGCTGAAAGAAGAAATTATTGAAAAAATAAAAGGTTTGGCTAACAGTGAAGAGTCACTACATAAAACCTTTGCTGAATTTAAATCACTACAAGAAGAATGGACAAATATAGGCCCCGTACCTAATTCGGAAACTAACATACTTTGGAAAAACTATCAATTACAAATTGAAAGGTTTTATGATTTGGTAAAAATCAACAAAGAGTTACGTGATCTGGATTTTAAACGTAATCTGGAACAAAAAATCGAATTATGTGAAAAAGCAGAGGAATTGTTAATTGCTCAGGACATAATTGCTGCTTACAGACAATTACAGGAATATCATAATTTATGGAAAGAACTTGGACCTGTCCCTCACGATAAACGAGAGGAAATATGGGATAGATTTAGTATTACCAGTAAAAAAATCCGTCAGGCATATCAGGATCATTTTGAAAAAATAAAGCAAGAACATCAAGCTAATTATGAACAAAAAGTAATTCTTTGCGAAAAAGCAGAATCAATTTTTGAAAATGCAAATCCTGTTACTTCAAAAGACTGGACAGAATTATCTGAACAAGTGCTTGAACTTCAGAAAATTTGGAAAACTATCGGTATGGTTCCCTCCAATGTTAATACAGAAATATACGAGAGATTTCGTGCTGCTTGTAATAAATTCTTTGAAACAAAAAAGGAATTTTACGGAGCAATAAATGAAGAATTAAATACGAATTTGCAGAAAAAAATAGAGCTGTGTATAAGTGCAGAGTCAATAAAAGACAATACAGACTGGAAGAAAAACACTGAGTTGTTTCTAGATTTGCAAAAGAAATGGAAGGCAATTGGGGCTGTTCCAAAAAAGAATTCGGAACAGATTTGGAAAAGATTCAGAGCTGCCTGTGATCATTTCTTTGATGCTAAATCTGCATTTTATTCAAATATTGACAACGAACAAAAAGAGAACTTAAAGAAAAAAGAAGAATTGATTGAAGAAATAAAGGGTTTTTCTCCTTCTTCGAATCAGTCTGATAATATTGCAAAATTAAAAGAATTTCAAAGCAGATGGACTGAAATCGGATATGTTGCCAGTTCACAAAAAGATCGTTTATATGCTGAATTTAAAAAGCTTATTAGTGAATTGTATGACAAAATGAAAGTAGATAGAGAATCACTTGAACTTAATAACTTTAATTCAAGGATAGAATCTCTAAAAGGCAGTGGATCTATCGAATCACTTTCAAGAGAAAGAAGCAGAATATTACAGCAAATTCAGGAGAAAAACACTGAAATCTTACAAATAGAAAACAATATGGGTTTCTTCTCTACGGGTTCTGACAGTATAATCAAAGAATTCAAAAAGAAAATCGAGAAAGCCGAATCAGAGATAAAGATGCTTAAAGATAAGAAGAAAGCTATAGATCTTGCAGAAAGGGAACTTAAAAAAGCAAATGATAACAATGATACAACAAACTAGATATTTATTTATTTTTCTATTTTTTATTCTTATTGGTGGAAATTTATTTTCACAAACAGGAGCAATAAAAGGATTTGTCTATGACAAAGACAATGGAGAACCATGTATGTTTGCTAATGTTTCGGTTAAGGGAACGACATATGGAGCAGCCACTGATGTAAACGGATATTTTTCCATTCCTAAAATTCCTGACGGAGATTATACAATATTAATAACATACGTTTCATACGACAGTGTAGTTGAGCCATTCACAATTGCAAACGGAAAGATTTTTTCAAAGAACTATTACCTGACAAAGTCAGCATTTGTTCTAGATGAAGCAATAATTTCAGCTGAGCGTGAAGAGATGAGAACACAAACCAGGATTTCTATTGTAAAAGTTTCTCCGACTCAAATTAAACAACTTCCGTCAATTGGGAGCGAACCTGATATTGCTCAATATCTTCAGGTTCTGCCAGGAGTTACATTTACTGGAGATCAGGGAGGTCAGTTGTACATTCGCGGTGGTTCGAACATTCAAAATCTGGTTTTATTAGATGGTATGACAATTTATAATCCATTTCACTCCATAGGTCTTTTTTCGGTGTTTGACTCTGATATTATTCGAAATGCTGATATTTATACCGGTGGTTTTAATTCGGAATATGGAGGCAGAATATCTTCGGTTATGGATATTTCAATGCGTGATGGAAATCCTAACAGATTTTCGGGGAAGGTTTCGGGAAGTACTTTTGGAACAAAACTTATGTTGGAAGGACCACTGGTTAAATATCAGGAAGGTAAAGCAAGTCTGTCGTATATATTTTCCGGTAAAACATCATTTTTGGAGCAATCCTCAAAATTAATTTATAAGTATATTAATGACGGCAAAGGTTTACCTTTTAATTATACCGACTTATATGGAAAAATATCTCTAAATTCACCTGAAGGAAGTCGCGTAAATCTTTTTGGATTTAAATTTAATGACAGGGTCAGCTATCAAGGTTTGAGTAATCTTGGCTGGGACTCATACGGTCTTGGAGCTAACTTTACAGTTGTGCCGGCAGGATCCACAGTAATGATAAAAGCCAATTTTTCATATTCTGATTATAATATCAGCCTTCAAACTCTTGACAATCTACCTAGTTCAAGCGGAATAAAAGGATATAATCTAGGACTTGACTTTTTATATTTTTTGGGTAAAAACCAATTTGTTTGGGGCATAGAGACTTTGGGATTTAATACAAATTACAGTTTTTATAATGCAGTAGGAAGACATCTCGAACAATATGAAAACACAACAGAATTAGCAACTTATTTTAAGTATAAATGGAATCTCGGAAATCTGTTAATAGAACCCGGATTCA
The DNA here is from genome assembly GCA_029558535.1 of Bacteroidota bacterium. Classification (GTDB taxonomy): domain Bacteria; phylum Bacteroidota; class Bacteroidia; order Bacteroidales; family ML635J-15; genus Bact-19. The sequence goes on from JAKQEK010000406.1 coordinate 12,681, forward strand.
GAATTCAATATTACGCATCTATGAGTGATATTTCACCTGAACCACGTATTGGGATTAAATATAACATAAATGAAATTTTAAGATTTAAAATGGCTGCAGGAATATATTCTCAAAATCTGGTTGCAGCCAATAGTGACAGAGATGTTGTAAATCTGTTTTATGGATTTTTAAGTGGTGATTTAAATTTACCAAATACATTTAAAGGGGAGAATATTACTCATAAGCTTCAGAAATCTGAACATATAATTGCCGGATTTGAAGTGGACGTAACAAAAAAAATTGATTTAAATGTCGAAGGTTATTTGAAGAATTTTTCACAACTTACAACCTTAAATCGTAACAAAATATATGATGATAATGCTATTAACAGCAGTAAACCTGATTATCTTAAAAAAGATTTTGTTGTAGAAACAGGATATGCTTACGGTATTGATTTTCTAATAAAATACGACCAAAAACGACTATATATTTGGTTTGTTTATTCGTTGGGATGGGTTAAACGCGATGACGGAGTAGAGGTATATTCTCCACATTACGACAGGCGTCATAATATGAATTTTGTTACTACATACAAATTCGGCAAACAGGAATCATGGAACATTAGTGCGAGATGGAATTTGGGTTCAGGTTTTCCGTTTACACAAACAGCCGGGTTTTACGAAAATCCAGATTTATACAACAGTATAAACTATCCGTATTGGCAAAGCAATGGCTCATTGGGAATAATATATGGGGATTTAAACACAGGACGTTTACCTTATTATCATAGACTAGATTTGACTTTAAACAAAGTAATGGTATTAAGTAAGTATTCGAAACTTGAAGTTAATTTTAGCATTACTAATGTATACAACAGACAAAATATATTTTATTTCGACAGGGTTGATTACAATCGTGTTGATCAGTTACCAATAATGCCCAGTATGGGTCTCAGTTTAACTTTTTAAATTAAAGATTGTGGCAATTACTAAGTACATATTCGTAACAGGTGGAGTAACCTCTTCGTTGGGAAAGGGGATTATCTCTGCATCATTGGCCAAACTTCTTCAGTCAAGAGGTTATTCAGTTACAATACAGAAACTGGATCCATATATAAATGTTGATCCGGGCACATTAAACCCATACGAGCATGGCGAATGTTATGTGACAGAAGATGGGGCAGAAACCGACCTTGACCTTGGACATTATGAAAGATTCCTTAATGTATTTACATCTCAGGCAAATAACGTTACCACCGGTAGAATTTATCAGGATGTAATTAATAAAGAAAGACATGGTGATTTTTTAGGTAAAACTGTTCAGATAATACCACATATTACAGATGAAATAAAAAGACGCATAAAACTTCTTGGGACAAGTGGAAAATATGATTTTGTAATAACTGAGATTGGAGGAACTGTTGGTGACATCGAATCACTACCTTATATTGAATCTGTTCGTCAGTTAAGGTGGGAACTAAGAAACAGATGTTTGGTAATACATCTTACTTTAGTACCATTTTTAGCTGCAAGCGGCGAATTAAAGACAAAACCAACGCAACATTCCGTTAAAACCTTACTTGAAGCAGGAGTACAGCCTGATATTTTAGTTTTACGTACAGAACACGCACTTACAAGTGATATAAAAAACAAAGTTGCAAATTTTTGTAATGTTCAAAAAGAATCTGTAATTGAATCGCGTGATGTAAGTACAATTTATGAAGTGCCTATTGAAATGCACAAGGAAAAACTGGACGAAAGAGTACTTACACTTTTCAACATGGAGCTGGGAGAAAAGCCCGATTTAAAAAAGTGGAAGAATTTTCTGAATAGATATAAAAATCCTAAACACGACATAAAAATAAGCTTAGTAGGAAAATATGTTGAATTAAAAGATGCTTACAAATCAATAAATGAATCTTTTATTCACGCAGGGTCGGCAAACGAAGCTAAGGTCAATATTAATTATGTACACTCTGAAGATGTAAGTGAACACACTTATGTTGATTTGCTTAAAGATTCGGATGGAATAATTGTTACTCCCGGATTCGGGCATAGAGGTATTAATGGTAAAATTTTAGCTTGCCAATATGCTCGTGAAAACGATATTCCATTTTTGGGAATTTGTTTAGGAATGCAAATGGCAGTAATAGAATTTGCCAAAAATGTTCTTAAACTTGAAGATGCAAACTCATTAGAAATGGACCGTAAATGTAAAAATCCGGTCATTAACCTCATGGAAGAACAAAAAATGGTAACCGAAAAAGGTGGTACAATGCGTTTGGGGTCATATCCATGTAAAATAACAAAAGATTCTAATGCATACAACGCATATCAAACTTCAAAAATTAATGAAAGACATCGTCATCGCTACGAATTCAACAGCAATTATGAGGAGATGTTTGTTAAGGCAGGAATGGTGCCTACAGGTATTAACCCTCAAACAGAACTTGTCGAAATAGTTGAAATACCAAAGCACAAATGGTTTGTTGGTGTTCAGTTCCATCCGGAATATAAAAGTACGGTTACAAATCCACACCCTTTGTTTGTAAGTTTTGTAAATGCAGCTATTAAATATAATGAATCAAAAAAAATATAAAATCAAAAAATGGATAAGAATAGTATAATAGGTTTAGTTGTAATTGGGGTTCTTCTTGTTGGATATATGTTTTTGACAAAGCCCAGCAAAGAAGAAATTGCAGAGATGAAAAGAAAAAATGATTCAATTGCTCAGGTTGAACATCGTAAAGACTCTCTGGAGAAAGTTCAAAAAGATATTCTTGCACTTCAACAAGATAGTATTGCTAAAATTACTGCTGATTCAATTGCACAGGTAACCGATACAATTACCTCTGCTCAGAAAGATTCTATATCTTCAGTTGATTTAGAATCGAAATACGGAATTTTTAAAGATGCTGCAACAGGTACAGAAGAGTTTTTTACAATTGAAAACAATAAAATGATTATTACACTCACAAATCGTGGAGGTAAAATTTATTCTGTAGAACTCAAAGATTATAAAACATATTATCAAGAACCTTTAATTCTTTTCGTAAATGATTCGGCTTCTGTTTTTGGACTAGAACTTATGGCAGGAGGCAAACCACTTATTACAAACGAAATGTATTTTACGCCGGTTATTTCTGACAGCATTATTAAAGTTAGTAATAAAGATGTAAAAGCTGCTATGAGACTCCAGCTAAGTGATGATAAGTATTTGGAATTTCTTTATACAATTCATCCTGATGACTATATGATAGATTTCGATATTAATTTTGTTGGATTACAGGAAGAAATAAGAACAAATCCGTATGTTACATTAAGATGGAATAGCAATATCCCGGGGCTTGAAAGAGGAAGAGACTGGGAATCTAACAATACTACAGTTTTTCTGAGAATGGCAGATGAAGAAATTGAAAAACTTAGCGAAACAAAAGATAAAGACAAATTTGAAAGTCGAGGAGGTGTTCAGTGGATAGCATACAAACAACAATTCTTCTCCTCTATTCTGATTTCAAAAGATAAACTTGATAATCCTACCGTAAGTCTTGTCAAAGTTGAAGATAAAAACAGTAAATATCTGAAACAATTCAACTCAGAATTCACTTTTGAAATAAAAGATACTGTTACACAAGCACAGAATTTTAATTTTTATTTTGGACCGAATAAATTTTCAATTCTTAAGCAATATGATATAAAACTAGAAAAAGTTGTGCCTTTGGGTTGGGGAATTTTTGGCTGGGTAAACAGATTTATTGTTATTCCGATTTTTAACTGGCTAGGAGGATTTATAGGTAATTTTGGGATAATAATTCTTCTTCTTACGCTGATTATTAAAATCGGATTATTTCCTCTGACCTATAAATCGTATAAGTCCTCTGCTAAAATGAGAGTACTTAAACCTCAGGTGGATGAACTAGCAATAAAGTATCCCAAAGGAAAAGAAATGGAAAAGCAGCAGGCAACAATGGCACTATACAAAAAAGCAGGAGTAAATCCTATGGGAGGATGCATTCCAATGTTGTTGCAGTTCCCGATACTTATTGCAATGTTCCGCTTCTTCCCTGCGTCTATTGAATTGCGTCAGGAAAGCTTTTTATGGGCTAACGACCTTTCGACATACGATGCAATTGTGGAATGGAGTGCAAACATTCCATTGTTGTCAAGTTTTTACGGAAATCATATAAGCCTTTTCACATTACTTATGGCCATTTCGATGTTAATTTCCACAAAAATGACAAGTGCAAATCAACCTACAAATGCTAATATGCCCGGAATGAAAGCAATGATGTATATTATGCCGGTGATGATGATTTTCTGGTTTAACAAATACTCATCCGGTCTTAGTTACTATTATTTCCTAGCCAATGTTATCACAATATTGCAAACCTGGATAATACAGAAATTTATCATTGATGAGAAGAAGGTTTTAGCACAAATGGAGCTAAATAAGAAAAAACCTGTAAAACCAAAATCAAAGTGGCAACAAAGACTTGAGGACGCAGCAAAAATGCAACAACAAAGGAATAAAAGATAAATATCACGAGGCTGTATTAACAGCCTCTTTTTTTATGAAAACCGACAAGATTACACTACCGGAAATGTTTGACAATATTGCCGATAACTACGACAGGCTTAATCACAGATTGTCGTTTGGGTTAGATAAAAAATGGAGACGTAAGTTTGTTAATCATTTATCAGGAAAGGAGTATAAAACCATTGTAGACATTGCCTGCGGGACTGGAGATGTACTTATTGAACTGCAAAAGCTTAATGCAGAAAAATATTATGCAATTGATCCTGCTGAAAAAATGCTGGCATACGCTAAACAAAAATGCCCTAATTCCGAGTTTGTTATTTCGGGTGCTGAAGAAATTCCATTGGCTGATAACTCAGTTGATTTGATTACTGTCGTTTTTGGTATTAGAAATTTTGAAGATTTATCGAAATCCATAAAAGAATTTTACCGGATTTTAAACTCAGGAGGAAATGTTTCAATAATGGAATTCTCACTACCCGATTTTTTTCTATTCAGATGGGGATTTTTATTATACCTTAAATTATTGGTACCACTTAGCGGAAGACTATCAAAAGAACAAAAAAACGCATATAAATATCTGTCAGCCTCAATTGTTGATTTTGCAAGAAAAACTAATGTCGCCGTAGTTTTAGAAAAGTCTGGATTTATAAAAACAAAAATCCATAAACTTATGCTGGGTAGTGTTGTAATTTATACATTTTATAAAGAATGAAGATTTGTTGAGTTTATTTTTTGCCACGAAGGCACTAAAACACTGAGGGGCATTAAAGATTTTTATAATACCACTTCCTCCGGTCGTGACTCAATATCAAATGACAATTTATCAGTACTATATCTTAATCATTCAATCAAATACACAAATTAGCCGTTTATTAACCGTTAAGTAACGGATAAAAAAATGCAAAAATCAAAAACACAAATCACAAGAGGCGTTGCATTATATCTTTATTATTCAGTCGGTTACATAACATAGCCGTTTATTAACGGTTAAGTAACGGATAAAAAAAATGCAAAAATCAAAAACACAAATCACAAGAGGCGTTGCATTATATCGTTATTATTCAGTTGGTTACATAACATAGCCGTTTATTAACCGTTAAGTAACGGATAAAAATATACACAAAACATACAATTTATAGTATTATTCTTATACCATTAGATAATCAATCTTTATTTTTAATATCTTTGAAATCATAAGCTATTTGTATGAGCAAAATAACATCAAAACAAGTAATTAGTCCTCTGGCACACCTATTTGGTTGGTTAGGTTACTTCTTTATTCCAAAACTAATTGATACTTTTCAGGACAAACCTGAGTTTTTTCGAGAATCTAATTTTTGGTGGACGATACAGATTCTTATTGTGATTTTCTTTTATGTTAACTATTTGATATTTATACCAGGTTTACTATTCAAGAAGAAATATTTACTGTATGCCTTATCGGTAATAGCTTGTATAATAGGTTTTTCATTTATAATTGAGTTTTTTGTTTCAACTGTTTTTCAACAAGGACCAGTTTTTCAAGGACGCGGCGAATTTGTGCCACCAAAACCTCCAGATGGGATGAATGGGCCATTTAAAGGGATATCTGTATTTTCAATTGTTTTTATCATTAGTACTGCACTTAGAATGAGCATTGAATGGTTTAAAAATGAGAAACTCAGGCGCGAACTGGAAAATGAAAAACTTAAAGCTGAGTTGGAGGCTCTTAAAGCTCAAATTGATCCTCATTTTTTCTTTAATGTGTTAAACAATATTTGCTCTTTAGCAAGAAAGAAATCCAACGATACTGAAAAATTTATAATTAAATTATCCGAACTAATAAGATATAATCTTTATGAGAACAAAGGCGAAAAATTCTTTCTAGAAAAGGAAATAGGCTTTCTGAAGAGTTATATTGAAATTCAGCAATTAAGACTTGACAAAAATGCAATTGTTAAGTTTGACTATAATGACACTAACCCGGATTTGATGGTAGAGCCGATGATATTGTTTCCTTTTATTGAGAATGCTTTTAAACATGGCATAAGTTACCAGAATACATCTTTAATAAACATCAAACTTAAAACAGAGGCAAGCCGACTATTTTTTGAAGTCGAAAATCCAATTGTTGAGAAATCTGTCGGCAAGGAGTCAAATCACAACGGAATTGGTTTAAATAATGTAAAAAAGCGTCTTAGTTTGTTATATCCTGAAAAACATTTTCTTGACGTCACTAGTGACGAGGGCGTTTTTAAAGTATCTCTAATAATTGAATTATGATAAACTGTTTAGCCATTGACGACGAACAATTATCTCTCGATCTGATTGAAGATAATATCAAAAAAATTCCTTTTCTAAATCTGAAAAAAAAATGTACAAATATATTTGAAGCAATTCAAATATTGAATTCGGATAATATTGACTTAATATTTTTAGATATTGAAATGCCCGATATGAATGGCTTACAAATGCTTAAAAGCTTAAAAACCAAACCTATGGTAATCCTTATAACGGCTTATGACAAATATGCAATGCAAGGCTACGAACTGGATGTTATTGATTATCTTTTAAAGCCGGTGCCATTTGACAGGTTTTTAAAAGCTGCAAACAAAGCAATGGAGTATCATTCACATAAAAATGAAAGTATCCATGAACAATTAAATAAAAAAAGTTTGTTCATTAAATCGGAGCATAAAATTCTGAAAATTGATATATCTGATATTGATTATATAGAATCTCTCAAAGATTATATTAAGATATATTGTGGCAATAAACCGATATTAACACTTATGTCACTAAAATCAATAGAAGCGAATTTACCTAATGACAAATTTATCAGAGTTCATCGTTCTTACATTATTTCGATAGAAAAAATAAATTATATCAGTCGCAGTAAAGTTTTTATTGGAGAAAAGGCTATTCCGATAAGTAATTCGTATCGGGATAATATAATTAAGCTTCTACCTGAGGGATAGGAAAGCAAAAATTCAATTAATAGCCATTACCGCCTTAAATCTTGTTAAATTTGTAAATCAGATTCCCTTTAACTACCAATAAATACATTCCCTGCGGCAAATCATTAATCAACAAAATTGTGTAATCAGAATACTGTTCATATTCAATTTGTTGAATCTGACCAACAAGATTATATATTTTGATATCGTTAAAGCGACCATTTGTATTTTCAACAATAATAAAATCAGTTGCAGGATTTGGAAAAATTTCAAAATCACACCGGTTAATTGCGGGTAATGAATTATCGCATATATTCACGGCCGAAAAGCTAGGAGTAGCTTTAACAAAATCGCCTGTACCATCAGGACATCGTTGAGTTGAAATATCGGTTATTTGTTCATCAAATTCAACACAATCTATTACCAAGCCATCTGAATGAGTAATAATTAGTTTTTCGCCTGAAGCTGACAGTTTAAAACTCGCATGATTATCGCCTTGTTCGGGTTCGCTATCTGCCCAAACCATGTAATATGCTCCAGCAGATATTGTTTGTGATGATAAAAAAGCCCATTTATAAGGATTTGAATAGGAGTCAGACAAAAATAAGTCAGCTAAAACAAGTGTTGATTCTGAAGTGTTTTTTAGTTCTATCCAATCATCATTATCATCATAATTATCAACTTCCCCATCGGCATTTGAAGCCAAAAATTCATTAATTACAAGTCCTTGAATATTAATATCGGAGACGCAAGTATTTGGTTGATTAAAAGTTGGTATTGATAAAAAGAAACTGTTTTCATTATCAATACATCTTTGCATAGATAAATTTTCGACCTGCTCGCCAAAACTTACACTATCAATTATATAACCCGATTCATGCGAAAGGTATAATTCCTCTCCCTGCGAGGACAAAGCAAAATCAGCATGTAAGCCGATACCCCCATTTGTATTATCAGCCCAGACAATTAAAAAAGAACCGGGCTGAATGGTTGTATCTGGGAAAGCCCACTTTTGCAAATTATCATAAGAATCGGATAAATAAATTCCGCTAAGATTAATTTCCTGCTCAGATTTGTTATATAATTCTATCCAATCAGGAAACAAGTCGAATTCATCTGAAGCAACAGAATTATTCGAAGCCATAAATTCATTTATTAGTAAATTATTCCCCTCCAATATTCCCAGGTTAGCTTCAATTGTATGATATTCCTTTTGAGCTCGGCGAGGAGAAAAAACACCGATATCATCATTCTCGGCATAAATATAAAAATCTGTTGACAAAGAGATTATTTCTAAAGAAACACCAAAAACATTATCACCGGCAGCCCCATCTCCGGATAAACCGTCATCAAGCATCTGAATTGCCGTAAAAGGTGCATAAAAACTACTACGATAATATAAAATAACATCGCCGGAGTTATTATTTGCAACTGAACACGTTACATATATATTTGAATACAGTTCGGGAGAGTTATTTGAAAACTGAATATCTGAAATTTCAGGAGACACAAAATTAAAATCTGCTAAAGTGTTTAGATAGGTATTCCTCCCATCCATTAGATTTTGTATTCCTGAAACCGTTCCCATTGGAGGAATACCAACATCGGAACTTATATTTGTCTGAAAATCACTGAATGTATAGAATTTATTAGGGTCAGCATCAACCTCATCAGAAATTATAGATTGAAGATACATGCCATATTCGTAGTAGTAATTATTACGAACAACCTCATCCATCAAAGTATAATAATGAGCCAAATACATTTTTTTGTATCTTGCTTTTGACAAAATTTTGCTAATGAGAGGCCAATTTGCATCATTTAAGTGCAGTACATGAGTCATCTGCTGTTTTTGAACAGTATTTGTCAATGGCGGACCGGTACCTGAATTTACGAATGTTCCAAAGTTTTCGTTCAAATCCCAAACTATTGGTCTAAAAATGCCATAGTCATCCTGATACAGGTAATAGTTCTGAGCCATTGCACCAATGTAAGAATCAAGATTTACAAATAAATTATCGAAAGCTAGCATCCATAAGACTTCGTTGATATTTATGTAGTTTTCAATTTCAGCCGTATTATTTTCGATTGTGTTACATAAATCTATCAAATTTTGCCACCCATAATCAGACTTTATCTCATAAGAGTTATAATAAAGTGTGCTATCTACACCCTTGTATTTTAAATTCGGCATATTATCAGGTCCACTGCTATAAACAGGATTACATTTAAAAAAGCTATTTGATTTGGAGCCAAACTTTTCCTCAACAAAAGTTTTAGTAACAGATTCGGGATTTGCAAACAATCCAATATATTCTTCATTGATATAAAGTTTAGCATAGTTTGCTTTAGACACTTTAAGATAGTTTTTCAAAAAAGCATAAGATAAAACCTCACGTACAAAGGATGGATCTTTAAAGCCATTATTCAATTTAATATCTTTATACCCCTGATAGTCCTGAGATTTATAAGTGTCCAATTCGATATGCATAGGGTTTTTTGCATTATGCTCGCTATAACTACTGTTACCTTTGTACTTTACACCAACCGAATCAAAAGATATTCCGTTAATAACGACAGAAGAAGCCATAATATATCCTTCACTGCCCTGCTTGGATGTATCTAGCATATAATCCCAATCAGGATATTCAAAACTTAATCTTATTTCCTGAATAGTTTCAATATCATATAAATCAGTTATTTGAGCATGGGCAAAAAAAGAAATCAATACTCCAAAAACAAATACATTTAATCTTTTCATTTTTCATAGTTTATGCCCACAAATTTAAGAAGTTTTTTTATTTATTTAGCTGGCATCAAATATTAGCTTTAATGTATAATACCAAAAAAAAACTGCTTTTGACTGAAAAGCAGTTTTTAAAATATTTTATAAATGACTAAGGAATTGTTACAGGAATAGGTTCACACATTCTTGTCATGTCATAAGTAGTGCCATTAGTTGTAATATTCCATGTTTTCCTCAAACTGAAATAATATGTCTGTCCTGAAACGAGGGTGTATCCCTGACCAGCAAGGTTTGAAACAATCTGAGAATAATTAAAAGTTTCGTCAGACCTTACATCACTTTCACCGGTGGCATTAATAGTATTAGGCACCAAAGGATTAGTGTTATTATACATAGCTTCTGCGTCAACAACAAGAGTTCCGTCAGCTCCTCTGTAAACATGCTGAGAAGTGTGCGAATTTATTACTCCACCATGATTATTGAAATCAACAAAAGTATGAATTCCGTAGTAATTCACTGCTTCTGTCGAAACAATTGTGATCCCATAAGGTGGAGAATGTCTTATCTGCTGTATGCCTTCTTCGAGAATAAAACCTATGTTAAGAGCAGGTCTAATTCCGGCGAAAGACCAGGTGTAAGTATCATAAGTAAATGTAATTACATAAGTTGTTGCGTCAGTATCAAATTGAATATTAACATTTTCGATATCACTTATGTCAGACAGAGTAAATGCCAAAGGACATTCGAAACTTATTGCTCCACCGCTAAACACATTGGTAACACCCTGTTCTTCGGTTAATGTCATTGAAGGAGATGCAAGAGTTGCTGTTGCACCACCTGATACTGAAGCTGTATAATTATTACCATCGTAAGTAGTACTTACGCCTGAAACAACAACTTTAATGTGTGAATAAGTCCCAATAGGAATACTTGCTGAGACTAAATCGTCAACAGTTCCTTGTAAATCGCGTAAATCAACAGTAGTTTCCGAAGTAAGAAGTTCTACATATTCGTTGTTACTATTTTTTAAGGCAATTGAAGAAAATGTAACTTCGCATTTGGTAAGAAGATTAGCATCAATAATTCCTTCTGTACTCGTTTTGTTTGATGACTGCGGATCACGAGGGTCGCTAATCTTAATATTTACAGTAGCAGTTTCGGGATCATTTTCTTTTTTACAACCCATAAAAATTACAGATGCTGCTAACAAACCAATAATTATTACGCTTAAAAATTTAGTGCCATAGTTTTTCATGATAATAGGTTTTAATTAATACAATTTTAAATTCCAACTGATGCAAAAATAAGTAAAATTAAAATAAGCTGACGATTTTGTCATGATTTTTTGAATCGGGTACTTCGAGACAATCATCCTGTGGGCTGATTCCTCAGTCCCCTGATTACCACTCGCTCTCACTCTGATTCTCTCACTGACTTTGCTGCAGGTTTTGTCATGATTTTTTGAATCGGGTACTTCGAGACAATCTTCCTGTGGGCTGATTCCTCAGTCCCCTGATTACCACTCGCTCTCACTCTGATTCTCACACTGCCAAAAATGCATACCAAAACCCATAAACAAATCCCAAAATCCAAGAAAACAAATTCCAAAATCACAATGTTAAAACAACGGCAATTATGTAGGGTTAATTCATGGTTCGACACCGCTTTTGTTCCCCGCTGCCGCGAGATTGCATCTCGTGGTTTTGCAGCCCAATGGATGCAACAAAAATCCTACTCAAACACCACCTTCTCAACCTTCACAAGTTTCCCCTCAACAAACAAATTACAAACATAAACACCGCTGCCGCGAGATTGCATCTCGTGGTTTTGCAGCCAAAAGCTGCAAGTAAATTCTTTTAAGTTATTGCTTCTCAAAACTCCTCACCAAAACATTTCCATCCCCATCAGTTATCTTGATTTGATAAACCCCACTTATAAAATCCTTAACATTTATCACAGTTAGATCATTTGAAATTTGCAGCGTTTTTATAAGTTGACCAGCAGAATTATAGACTTCAGCATTTTCGAACCGGTTGCTTCGACTACGCTCAGCCACCTGCATACTGCCAGGTGATTGAGCGAAGTCAAAATCACCGACATCAATATATAATAAATCCCTCGCCGGATTCGGATACAAACTCACAACATTTACAACTTCATCCGCAATCCCACTCCCACAATTATCATTAACAAAAATCTCTTTTGTAATTGTTTTACTTTCTCCATACGCATCAGTAACTGTAATGCTAATTTCTTGGGTTCCTGATGTGTGCGGAGTACAAAACTCAACAGGTTTAACAATGCACTGCCCCCATTCGTGGTTGCTGAGTGTGGCTTCGGTAATAGTTTCTTCAAAATAAGTTTCGCCTCCCCATGTCAGATTAATATCTGTAAGTCCAATCTCAACAGGAACAAATGTTGGCGGGTAGTAAATACTGTCAATTACCTGACCGGTACTGAATTCTATTGTATATGGCGCAGATTTACCGGCAATATGAACATAAACTTCGATAGTATCGTTCATGCAGATTCCTTCTGGGACTTCTTGTATTTCAAAGTCAAAGTTAAGTTCATCGGGTTCAATGTTACATAATCCATCCAAGCCAAGACTGTCGGTTTTTACAAGCCATGCTTGTTGGGGTGGATAGTAACCTTGACGATCATATTCATTACCATATCCTGCCATAATAAAGCCATTGTCACCAGTGTTTTTCAAAGAAACTAACCATTGATAAGTGGAATTTGTATCAACCGCATAATAATCACGTCTCCAACAAATTTCACCTGACTCATTAACTTTTTGCAAAAATCCTCTTGAAGCCCCTCTGTGATCTCTGTTATTACCCAGTATATACAAATCTTCACCTTTATAAATCATAGATTTTAATTCACATTCCATAATAATCATATCAGGGCTTTCAATTTTACAATAGTTTTTGTAAAATCTTTCCCAAATAAGATTACCGCTATTATCAATCTTTCTAAGACAACCATCTAAATCATATTGTTCTCCACCTGTGCCCCATGTTGCAGCAGGATAAGCCCCACAAGCAAGAATATTAGAATCTTGTGTTTCAATTAAATCCCTAACAGATCCATTACTTCTTGAGTTATGCCCAAAAGCCTTTTCCCAAATAAGATTTCCGGAAGTATCGGTTTTAATTATGTACCATTTTGAATTGTTTAAAGGCGGTGAAAAACTTCCAGTTATACCGCCAATTATTAAGTTGTTTTCATGATTTTTTAAAATTGAACCTCCACCCTCTACTATTGATCCGTAAGATTTTCTCCAAATCGGATTTCCATTTTGATCCATTTTTACCAACATTGAGCTGTACCTATCTTCAGCTTCAATATAATCTTGTCCCACAATATAATAAAAGTTATCTGTATAAATTTGGTTTAAAGTTTGCTTCCAATTATTATCTTCAAATACAATAAAATTTGCATCCAAATCAAAAGTGTTGTCAAATGTATTAATAAAAATACCAGTTTCACCAGTAATTGTGTTTTTTTTTGTTCCTGAAAAATATGGGAATCCGCTATCATCCTTAATATTATCCATACCTTCCCAAAGTTCATTAATCGCATTAGTATAGGTTTTCTTCCAAACACAGTTTCCGTTATTGTCAAGGTATCTTGATGCAAAACATCGGATTAAAAATTCATTACGGCTACCGGTAACCAAAATATAACCTGTATCAACATCAATTACTCCACAGGTAATATGATTAAGAGTATCTGCCACAATTTTGTTAAAAACGATCTGTGAGAATGAAGTAGACCAGATTAGCAAAAACAATATCAGTAGTTTAATTTTTTTCATAATCCAAAGTTACAAAGAAAACACATCCAGATTGAAACCTGGATGTGTTTTTTGTTGTTTTATCTGTATTTAGTAATTTTAACTGTTTCGCTATTGCCGAAACAATCTTTTACTACAAGCATATAACTACCGGGAGTATAGTCCATAATACTTATTGTAAAGCTGTCTTTAACAGCATTTAATCTGAACTGCTGAAGCAATCTGCCATCTTCGGTATATAAGCTTAATTCACCTTTATCGCAATTTTCATCCCTGCTAACTCCAAGTTTTTCAAGCAAAATATCATTACCATCATCATACAGTGCAGAAAAATCGTAATCTATGTTTATTTCACCATCTGTAGGATTAGGATAGACATTGATTAAAGGTAAATAATCTTCCTGTGTTATTTCCTCACTCATTTCAGTTTTTCTTGGCTGAACAACAGCAAAAGGCAAAGGAGTATATTCGGCAAAAACAGTATCTGCAGCAATTTCATAAAGTACTTGGGCAGTTGCCGAGTATAAAGCCGAACCATCCAATGCTGCCTCAAGTAACATATCCTTATGTGCTAACAGCGAATTTTCATCCTGAATTGATGCAATAAAAAGTTCTTGTATATCACAATACATTATTAATTCTCAGCTACAGCTTCAGAAATACTATCATTGTTAATCACGTTATTAACCAATTCACCTTCAATATTAAATATTTCCTCCTGATAGACCAGAAGCAGTTGGGGTTGTTTGTGGTATTGGATCATCCCAAAGGTAAGAATAAGGCTCTACTCCTCCCCGCTGGCGCGGATTTGTAATCCGTGCCCTGATATTACAGGCTCTCGGATTATAAATCCGAGAGAGCCAAGGACAGTTGCGGAAACAATAGAATCGAGTTTAAAAACATCTAAAACCTAAAACTATACCCAATGCCAATAATAAAGTCCGTAACCGGATTTTTTGTGAAAAATTCTTTTTGTACCATGTATCGTATATCGAAAGAATGTTGTTTGTTGATAGAATATTCTGTTCCTATTGCAAAACGCAATTTGTCAATGGGTTTGTATTCATAATTGAAAATGGGGAAATATGCTTCGGCACTTAAATATGGTTGAAATTTCCTAACAGGATATTTAAAACTTAATTTTGGTCTTATTGCACTCCTTGAATTGCCATCTGAATCAAATACAAATGTGTTCTTCTGCTGAACCTGTGTTCTTATTCTCATGTTTACTTCTATTGATTTGATTGAGGTTTTGTACAAATAATCAACAAAAAACCTGCTCACCGGAATATACATATTATTAAGCTGTCTCTGAGCATTTAACCTGTAAAAGACCGAAATCCTCGACTTTTTATCAAATCTATAATTGACACCAAATTCATTTATAAAGCTACCGGCTTCAGAAATATTTTCATTGAATCTGGTTTCATGATTAAATTCTACTGAAATTGCCTGAGTAATTTTTTTTTCTATATCAATACCTGTCCACAAACCGGCATCATTTACCTGTGCTTCTACCGAATAAGTAAAACTTATTGAAAAAGAAACAATAAAAAATATATAAACAAGAGATTTACTCATAAAAATATATCTTAACTACTGCAGCATCTTTAAGCAGATTTATTTTCCCGATAGTTACCCTGTGAATATTAAAGCCCGTTCTCTTTTTCAAATCCTCTATTAATTCTTCTCTTTTATCAGGTTGAATTAAATCAAGATTATCATATAATACGGAACGTGAAGCTTCTCGCTTAAGGATTAATTTGCTGTCAAGAATAAAAATACAGAAAATCAGTATTCCGTTTATTATCAACAATTCATAGTATTCGAGCTGAATAGCTGAGATAAGTCCGATTGCGATAAAAATAAACAGGTAAGTCATGTCCTTCATCGAAATCCCTAATGTTCTGTAACGTAACATCGAAAAAACCGCAAAAAGTCCGAATGCCGCTCCCATAGAAATCTTTACTTCATTCAGCACATAGGTTAGCAAGAAAATTACAACATTAAATAGTATAAAAGTAAAAACAAAGCCCAATTTCTTATTACTTGGATAATAAATCAGGAAAATAATAATTAATACTGCAGCTATATCTATCAGCAAATTATAAAAAAACTTTGAGTTTAACTTTACTATATCTTTGTTTTTCTTTTTCTTCACATCTTTTTCTACAACAGTTTCTTCAGAAGAGGAAACCACCCCGGAAGTGTCTTCATCAACGACTGTTTGTTCCCATACTTCATTTTCATATTCATTAACCATACTGTCCTGTGCAGTTGAATAACCGGGCAAACATAGTCCTAATAACGCTATCAGGACTGCAAAAATCATTAGTTTATGCATGTTCATAACAAATCTTATTTATATTTCTTATTTTTTCTTTTATATTATTTTTTTTCACTTGAGGATACATACTTGCAATACCCAAACAGTACTTACTTAACGAAGAAACAAATATTCGTTTCTCTCTTAAAATTTCTCTTACCGGAGATTTTGCTGTTTTATCCTGTTTTAATTCGATAATGCAAAGATTCGGGAACTGCACATTTTTTTCCTCATTTTTATAACTCAAGTCTGTATCAATTGTTACTCTTTCGGTAAAGTCTTTGTTTACTAAGGTTATTCGTGAGTACAAAACTTCTAAAACAGGGTTCAGAACTTTCTTTTTATCTGTTTTCTTTCTTAAGAACTTTTTATACTTAACATCACAAAGATCTTTTACACCCGAAATTGGAATTCTGTCTTTGTTGGTTTTTGAATGATTATTTTTTGTTTTTATTTCAAGAAAACTAATGCCTGTTTCGAGATAAGTCCGAATTCTTATTTTAACTCGCTCCAATCTTCCGGTTTGATGCTGATAGTAATAAAAAAAATCCGGTGTATCAAAATAAACAGTTTTATAATGACTTATTCTGTGTTCATTTACTTCTAAAACTAAATAATCCTTTTGCAAAACCAAAAGTAAATCGGACAATAAACCGGCTTTGGTTATGAATTTTGTATCAACTCTATTAAGTAGTTTTACAGAATCCAACTGACCCAGTTCAACCTTATCATATACTCGCAATATTTCTTGTATAGAAATCATTTAATATGTTTCGTAAGTATATTTTTTAATCCATCTTAACTCTCCTTTGCCGTTATGTTCCTTTGCTTCCTGCCTTAAGCCTTTGCCATCAACTTTATATGTCTGCTTTTGAATAATATTTCCTTCACTGTCAGTTTCTGTTTCTTCAGACTTTTCTCCCATAGCATCGTATTTTGTTGTTGTTTTAACTGTAGCGCCGCTCTTTCGGTCATACTCGGTTTTTTCAACAACATTTCCAAAATTATCGAACTTGTATGTGGATTTCTTTTTAATATCTCCCGCCTTACTGTACTCTATCTTAAGAATAGTGTTCCCATTTTTATCGTATTCTTCATAAAATTCTTTATAAGTAATACTTTGTCCGTCCTTTTGCTCAGTCTTCTCAATTGTCGTTGACTTTATTTTATTATCTCTGACTTCTTTTTTTGATTGTGCTAAAACAAAAACAGGCAACAAGGCAATAACAAAAAATAAAACTTGTTTCATATCTGTCTAATTATAAATTAATAATTGTGGTACTATCAATAATTGATCATTTTCTGTTATTTCAACTTCCTCTATAACAGCAATTTTTCCATCAGGTGAAGTCATCGTAGAATCTTCGGAAAATACATAAATCGTATATTTTCCTTTTCTCAGGTAATTAAACCTATAGTATCCAAGATAGTCTGTTTCTACCTTATCGTCATATCCGACATTATCTCCATAAACAATATATACATCTTCTTTCACTCCTGCATATTCACTTAGCAGTGAAGTAAAAGTACTATTATAATTTCGAACCCAAACAGATCCTGTAATTGTTGCATTTCCTCCTTCGCCTGAATTTTTCTCACAAGAAATCAGAAAAACGGAAACGGAAACAAAAATCAATAAAATTCTAAAAACAGTTTTCATATTAATATCTTTTTCATTGTTTAATAAATTTGGAGCTCAAACAATTCCGTTCACCTACAAACTTCACATAATATACTCCATCACTCCATTCCAGAGTATTTACATTAAAAGAATAAGAGCTCAATCCATCACATTGCTTACAATACAATATTTGTCCTAAATAATTATAAATAAGGACTTTTTCAATTGCAAATTTAACATTAATATTACAAAACAATACATCTGAAACCGGATTTGGATATAAACTAATCGGAGATATCTCATTTTCTAACATTAAGTTAGTCATGCTCGGTGTTGGAAATAATACCTTACATTCATTACTCCCGTCCGGAAATAGTCCAATTGTCCTGTTATTACTGCATGAGTAAATTCGGATAGAATCCAGAATTTTCTCTGTTTTATAACTCAGATAAAGATAATTATCGGAAAATGGATATAAATTTTCAAAATCAGTAAAATAAAATTCTTCTGGGGAAAATAGAAAATATCCAAATTCACTAATAATTGTATCATGGATTTCAAAATTTAATCCTTTATAGTAAAGCTTTGCAGAAACAATACTCAGCCTTTCATTTGTGTTGTTATACAACTCTATCCAGGTTAGGTCTGATGGTAGAATTTCGTATTCATTTAATGCATTGTTTAATGAAACTTCATTAATCTTAATTTCACCAGGTTCGACTCTGACAGGAATCTCGAAAAAATTATAAGCCGCTCTGCATGGTAAAAAAGTTCCGGCAGAATCGTTCTCTGCCCAGAAATAATATTGTAACAATTTGCCCTGAGGTACAATTGAGGCCGAATAAACATTATCCCCCTCTGTCAAATCATCCGTCTCACCATCATCATTCATAATAATATACACAAATTTCTCCTCCGAATTAAACCTATAATACATTCTAACATTAGCCGGAGAATTTAATTTTGTATAAAAAGATATCTTTTCTCCACGAACTGCGATATCTACCGATGTATAATTCTCGACAAATTCGGGATTGCCTCTCATTCCGTAATAAGCATCCAAATAATTATATCGTGCTTCCATCAAAGATTTAAGTCCGGGGTACTGTTCTGACGAACTTCCTGTGGTTGTATCAATATTTGCAACAAAATCTTCGTATAAATAAAACTTATTTGTATCATTCACGACATAGGTATCAATAACACTATGTAAATGTGTCCCTAAATCATAATAATAGTTATTTGCAATATTTTCATCAATTATTGTTCTTATATGAGCTAAATACATTTTTTTATAAGTAGAATTCAGGAACAGATTTTTCATCAAAGGTCGTGGTGATATTGAAAATGTAAGATGTTGCAAAGGATTAAGCGTTTCCAGTTTTGCAATAGTCAAACCGCTAAAATTTGTTGAGCCGTCCGAATGTCTAAAACTTCCAAAAGACATATTTAAATCCCATGGAATAGTACTAAAAACGCCGTTATTTTCCTGATACAAATAATAATTTTGAGCATAGGCAATATAACTGTCAAGGTTAAGCAATGAATAATTTAAGGCATGCATCCATAAAGCCCTGTCAATATTGAGTACATCATATAAATTTGCAGTATCAAGATTAAGCACATAAATCAAATTATACAACTCCTCCCAACCATGTTCAGACTCAATACTGTAATAAGGCATGTATCCCGAAGAATCAGAGCCATGACTATGAGCAAGATTTGCATTCTGTCCATAAGGATATAAAAGCTTCTCGGGATTACCTTTAAAAAATGGGTTTTTGCTCCCTCCAAAATGTTTTTCAACGAAACAATCATCTACCGCTTCTACATTAGTGTACAAACCAATTAAAGTATCGTTAATGTATAAATTTGCAAAATTTGCTCCTGATGCAGGCATATATTTTCTTGCTATATCATAAGAAACAACTTCCCGAACAAATGAAGGATCGTAAATAACATTACTTAGTTTTAGTTTTTTGTAACCCTGATGGTTTTGATTTTTATATGTATAATCCAGATTTATATTAAAAGGATTTTTCACTTCATTGGCATTCCAAGAACTAAAACCTTTATAACGAATTCCACACTCTTTATATCTGTTGCCATCTATGATTACATCAGCTTTAATTCGCGAAAAATTATCTTCGGCCGAAAACAGTGAATCCAAAATACTTTTCCAATTATCGTCATAAAACTCAATCCGAATTTCTCTGACTTGTTCATAATTATAAAAATCTACCTGAGATTGCAGATTATTTAGAATCACAAAATTTAACCCAAACAACAAAGTAATTATTTTAAGCTTACTCACCTTATCAGAAAGATTTATACAAAACTGAGAATTGAACTATTCTTTAATAATTTTTGAAGAAAAGACATTATCTTCAAATTTATAAGAAATTAAATAAATCCCTTTGGAAATATTATTAAAATTAATAGAGCTACCTTCAAAATCTGAATTTTGGTCAATAATTTTTCCTGAAATATCAGTTATGCAATACGAAATTGACCCATAACCATTTGATAAATATAAAACATCTTTAACCGGATTGGGATAAACAAATGCTTCAAATGACTCATTAAACATTATACCCGCGTCCGTATCCATTTTTGATACTCCGCCACCTGTTGTTATCCATGCAAAATTTTCACCGTCAAACACTACCCTTTTAACCATAGCATTTACTAATCCATCACTAACAGTATAGTTTTCCCAAACAGATCCGTTGTACAAAGAAATACCTCCGTCCTGCAAATAATCAGCATACTCACATACAATAACATTATCATTGTCGTCAATCGCAATATCCTGAACGTAATTATTAATTAGTCCATTGTTTAATGTATAAGTAACTGAAACACTATAGCTATTGTCAAGCACAGTAATGCCGTAATATGACCCTACCCACAAATGCCCTTCGGAATCAGTTGCCAGAGCAGAAATATTATTATCCAGCAAACCGTTCTCGGTTGTGAGCGGAGTAAAGGTTGAACCATTATATACCATCAAGCCGGCACCAAAAGTTCCGATATACAAATTCTCGCCTGATACCGTTATGCAACTTATAAAATCAGAAGACATACCATCCGAACTAGTATAGTTTTGAAAATCAGTACCATTAAACTTTGTCAGTCCGCTAAATGAAGCAAGCCAAACATTTCCGGAATTATCGCAAGCAATATCAAGAATAGAATTTTCGGGCAGACCATCAGCAGTTGTATAATTTGTAAATATTGACCCGTTATATTTACTTACGCCATTTTCTGTACCTATCCAAACATTTAAACTATTATCTATTGCAATACATTGGATATAATTATCAACTAAGCCATCATCAGTATCAAACGACTGCCAATTTTCGTCATCATATTTTGACAAACCACTTTGAGTACCAAACCACTTAACATTATTTGCATCAATAGCAACTCCACCTGTAACAAAATCATCGACAAGTCCTTGTAAAGATGTGAAATTTGTAAATCCGACCTGAGCACTTACCTTAACAAATAACATTGCAGGGATCATTACCAACAAAACTGCAAAAAGTATTTTTTTCATAATTTATTTTATTAAAATCAATTTTTCTGTTTTAACAGTTGTATATGTCTTCAGAATAACATAGTATATCCCATCGGATAAGTTTGACAAATCAAATACCCCTGAATTTTGTCCACTACAAATGGTATTTCCATGAGAAGAAATAATTTCATAGTTAAAATATCCATCGCCATTTATTTCGAATAATCCACTATTTGGATTTGGATATATGGTAATTTCTGACTTCAATTCTTTATCTATTCCGGTAATTTCCAAATAATATTCACCAGACATTGATGAACAACCATCCGAATTTGTCACTTCGACCTGATAAGTCCCAGTTTCTTCAGCAGTATATGATTGTGAATTTGCGCCATTTATTGCCGATCCATTAAGATACCATTGATAATATGTTGCTGTAGTAGAGGTCAATAAGTTGCCATTTTCAGATATCACAGGAATATCAGGAGTAGAATAAACATCAATAGTAATGGAGACCTCATCCGTACAACCCGACTGATCGTTTGTTACAATAACATTAAATGTCGTTGCTTGTACTGGATTTACAACAGGATTTGCCTCATCTGAACTAAAACCTTCAGGTACCGAAGTCCATGCATACGAAAATGTCGGACTACTTTCAGTAATTGCTGTTGCAGAAGTAGCCAGGGTTAAGTTTTCTCCCGGGCATACTATCAATTCTGTCGCTGATAATTCAGCATTAACCGGACGTATGAAACATTTTTCGTATCTATGAGCCTGTGAAACCTGTCCGCTTATGTTTTTTGACCAGATAGTTGTTCCTGCATCGTTGACTTCGTATATATAAGTTAAAGTATTACTCGGCACACAAAGTAACATATTTCCGTTTGGAAACTGTTCCGAGTTTCCTTGTCCCTGAGAATTATAACTAGTATTAAATCTGTCGGTATAAGTTGTAGGTTGAAAAGCTTGTCCTAATGTAATATCATAAGTATATCCGTTAAGAGGAGCATCAACAAATTCTATTGCTGCCTTGCCTCCAGTTCCACCGCCATTATTTATAGCAGAAAGAAATCCAGGATATTCGGGATGATCTGATGAAATCCAATGTGCGTCATGAACAACATTAAAAATAGTAGAACCTGTAGCACTATAAGATGCAGGATTACCCCATCTGTAGAGGAAATCGCCACCTTTTCCCGAATTTCCACCGCTATGACTTGCAGCTTCGACAGAAGATGTCGAATGATCAATTACATAAATTTCGTTAAGGTTATGAGAGCTAAAAGTAATCTGATCAAGCTCCTCATTATAGTCAATCCCGTTCATGTGCAACCAGTCTAATGTCCCTGTTCCGCTGGAAACACCATAATTAATATTCATCAACTGCGGATTTTGTACAATTGAGGTAACGTATCCGGGTTTTGTAGAGCTCGTATTCTGACACAAGTGATCCCAAAGATGCCATTCCCATACAATTTCACCGGTTGTTGCTCCTGTTGGTTTAACTTCAATGATTTTCTCAGAATTGATTGCTCGACTAGTTGAACATCCTGCAGCAACGGTCTCGGTGGACGATTTATACTCATAGCAAATCATTAAAACATTGCCATTTGGCATTGGACAAATATCATGATGCAAACAATAAGTTGTGCTATTATATGTAAAATCCCATACTACAGTCCCATCCCAAGTAACTTTTTGAACACCTCCCGTAACGCCGCCGCCGCCACCAAATGTTCCACTATTCTGAACCGTTCTTACTAATGTATCTCCAGCAATCATATAACTAGAATATCCCGTTTTTCGATTGGTTGCCGAAGTCCATGTTTTGTAATTTGCACCTGTTAAGTCTAAAAGATAGGTTTTCGTATCGCCTGTTTTCGAATACAATGTATATTCTCCCCAAGATTGAGAAAAGGCTATAAATACTGAAAACAAAAAAACTACTACTGAAATAATTCTTTTCATAAGTTTAATTTTAATAATAAAAACTAATACCAACTAACAGTGCCAAATTTACAGAGTGTTGCACATCAATCAAAACATAATATATAGATAGGTAGTTTTAGTCTATGGTTTCAAAATTTTTACCCACGAATTGAGTATTCTTTAACTACAAAAACGCGACTAAATAATCATTATTTCTAAGACTTTAAATAATTAATAGCAAATTTTTTACCCAATCTATACTCCAACTTCAATAAATCCATTATCACATTCATCAATTTCACCAAATTATTCACTGTTTGCAATATTTTTAGCTATTTTTTAAAATAATTTACATATTAACTTGTCGAATAAAAATTATGTTATATATTTGCAGTCCGATTTTAAAAAGATTTTTAGTTAATTTTTATAAGAAAGTAAACAAATTATGGCACATCATCAGTCAGCAAAAAAAAGGATCAGACAAACTGAGACAAAAAGATTACATAACAAATATTATGCACGTACAACTCGTAATGCAGTACGCGACTTAAGGAATACAACAAGCAAAGCAGAAGCAGAAGAAATGCTTAAAAAAGTAGCTGCAATGCTGGACAAATTGGCAAAGAAAAACATTATTCACGATAATAAAGCTGCCAATTTAAAGTCTTCATTGACAAAGCACGTCAACCAGTTAGCTTAATAACATTATACATATAATGAACTGTTTCGTTATGGCGGAACAGTTTTTTTATTTAGTATAAGCAAAGATTTACTTAAAGTTTTGTAATTTTACGACTGAATGAAAATCTAAATGGAAGAGAAGAAATCAATAAAAAACTGGTCCGAGGGAGATCAACCCAGAGAAAAACTTTTAAAAAAAGGAAATGACGCTTTAAGTGATGCTGAACTTATTGCAATTTTAATAGGTTCGGGGTCTCTTGAAAAATCTGCCGTCGAATTAGCACGTGAAATACTTGATTCGTGTAATAATAATTTAAATTCATTAGGGAAAAAGACTATTACTGAACTTATAAAACATAAAGGTATAGGCGAGGCAAAAGCTATTTCAATAGTTGCAGCAATGGAACTTGGCAAAAGACGAAAACTTGAAAAAGCCAAGGAACAGAAAAAAATCACATCAAGCCAGATTGCGTTCGAATATTTCCAGCCATTAATGGAAGATCTGACTCATGAAGAATTTCACGTGATGTTTCTTAATCGTGCCAACATTATTATTGATAGTATCAAACTAAGTACCGGGGGAACTACCGGCACAGTTATGGACGTAAAGTTAATAATAAAACAAGCTCTCGATCGTCTGGCACAAGGAATAATAATTGCCCATAATCACCCGTCCGGGAATAAACAACCAAGCAAAGCCGATTATGATATAACAAACAAAATCAAAGAAGCATCCTCAATAATGGATATCTCTCTGCTTGATCATATAATTATTGCAGGAAGAGATTATTACAGCTTTGCAGATAATGGTCAGATCTAATTTCGTTTATCAATAAACCTCCATGGTTTTAAAGCCCATTCTTCTCCGGCATAATCAATTCCTATTCGAGGAGCA
Source organism: Bacteroidota bacterium (assembly GCA_029558535.1). Lineage (GTDB taxonomy): Bacteria > Bacteroidota > Bacteroidia > Bacteroidales > ML635J-15 > Bact-19. Next base: position 37,664 of record JAKQEK010000406.1, read on the forward strand.
ACTGCTAATTGTGGGCAATATCCGTCGTCTTCAATCCACATTTGAGAACAAATAGAAATATTTAAGGTATTTATATCTTTTGTGATTTTCAGAGCTTTAGTTAATTTGCCAGGACCATCATATTCTCCTGCACCTCTTATCAAAACAGCTTGTGGAACATTTTCCTTTTCTGTAACGATATTTAGCATCCAATACATACCATAAATCAAATAAATATAAATACATCCCGGCCCCTTATACATAACTTCTGTTCGTGCTGTTCTGCCCTTGCTGGCATGACAGGCTTTATCTTCCTCGCCTCTGTATGCTTCTGTTTCGGTTATTCGCAATTTGATAACTTTGCCATCATCGAATTTTCTCACTAATAGTTTACCAACTAATTCGGGGGCAACGTCTAAAACATCTCTATCAAAAAAATCGGAAAGGAGTTTCATTAAAAAAACATCAATATTCAGTTTTATTTTCAGAATTCATCCACTTTAGAAAAGCTTCCTGAGCTTCTTCTCTCATCATAGTTTCGGTTTTAAGATTCCTCTCCTGATAAGGTTTTTCCAACTCATCATAAATAAAGTTATCGCTAAAGCCTATTGCGTCAGCATCTTTTTTTGTGTTTGCAAAATACAATTTGTCTATTCTTGCCCAATATATTGCGCCTAAGCACATAGGACAAGGTTCACAAGACGAATAAATCTCACAGCCGCTAAGATCAAATGTCCCTAATTTCTTTGATGCCGCCCTTATTGTATTTATTTCAGCATGAGCTGTAGGATCGTTATCATTAGTAACGCTATTCCCTGAAGCTGCTATGACTTTATTGCCTTTAACTATCACTGCACCAAATGGTCCTCCGCCTTTGTCAATATTTTCTATTGACAAATTAATTGCCATCTGCATAAATTCATTTTTCATAATAAATTCTATATTTTTTTATTTTTCACCCCACAAAAATAGTGAATAAAAATATGCAATAAAAACTACTCCTGTTGTAGTTTCCATTGTATCATCCGTAAACATTGACAACATTGCAATTAAAAAGAATACAAAAAAATAGAAATTTTTACTTTTCCATTCAATAATTGCCGGATAAAACCATGCGAATAAACATAAAAGAGCTCCAAAAATTCCAAAACTAATATAGAATGTAAGGTATTGATTATGAGCACGATGTCTGTATTGAGGATCTATTTGTGAATCTCTTTCAATGTATAAAGACTTGTATTCATCATCTAAATCACCGGTTCCGGTTCCAAACAAAAAATTTCTGTAGGCAAGTATAGAACCGTATTTAAGATACTCTATTCTTTGAGTTATTGAATGTCCGCTTGGATTTCCTCCTTTTGAATACACATCAATTTGCCAAATAATATTATAAATACGCTGGTTTAGACTTTTGTGCTTTGCAAAGCGATAATTTGTTTTACCTTTTTCAATCAGTTTTATATCTTCTTCCGATAAGGCTGCTACTCCTTCGGCATCTTTTCGCAAGCCTTTAGATGTAAGATATCTTATAAGTGTATGTTTCAATATCTGCCCTTTTTCATCATTGCCTGAAAGACTCAACTTACTTCTTGTGCTCCATGCCGAATTAAGTTCTTTTTCACAAATATCGACATAAACAAGATTACCGTTTTCAAGAATACCAGACTCTCTATCATGATAATATGGATTACCATTTTCAGTAAATAATGGATAATCTGTCTTTTTTACTGTAGGGGTATAAAATCTTTTTATCTGTATTCCGAGATACCCAACTATTGAAATTGGTACCAGAAACAAAATGGTAATCATAACAAGTCTTTTTATCCTATTTCTTTCTTTGAAAGAACGAATGCCAAAAACTATTAATCCTACTACTGTAAGAGCCGTCAAGCCTGTAAAACCTTGCACCATTATTAAAAAAGCAACAAACCAACCTACAACAATAACAGCTAAAACTTTCAGGTAAGTATTCTGTATAACGCCTTCATATACAAAATAAAAAAATAAAATAATTGACAAACAAATCATAAGTGAAAGTCTAATATGACTTACAAATAAGGAGAGGTTTCTAACATTTTCAGTATCTGTCTTAAAAATAATTCCGAATTTTGATAATAAACCTGATAAAGAGCTTAACAAAACACCTCCGATAAAAATAAAGCAAATGACATTTATCCTTTTTCTTGATAATGCGTCAGATGTACCAATAACAATCGGCAATGCCAACAATGGCAATTTAACCCTAATATCTCTAAAAGCAAATTCAAGGTTTTCTGAATTGATTAGCCATATAAGGTGAGTCAAAAATATTAATAGAAATATTAAAATAGTTTTATCATTAAATAACCGACTGAGTTTCCTTTTGAAATTTAATTCCACTAGGAAATTTGCTATTGTAAGCAAAATTGCCGCATTAGTAATATATTCAGAAAGGGGAAGGAAAAATGCAATAATACACAGTCCGACCAAATAAATATATTTGTGAATCTTCTCTCTCACAAATTTCGGAGATATTAACTATGAACGTAATGAAGCGTTTGATTTAATTTTCTTATAGCCAAAGACCATATTGCAACCCATTCGGATATTTACATTTTTAGCTTTTTGTGGCCATATCATATTCGTAAAACTGTCAGTTATTACATACCAACTCATAAATCCCATTCTTGCCGACAGCCCAAATCCAACATTACCGGCGTAATTATTTGCTAATGACCAAGTAAGGTGTGCCGATAAAAAGTTTGTCAAATTTGAATTAACTCCTAATGTTAAAGATTGCATATAGGTTTTTCGGTAAAACTCCCCACGATACAATGCTGTAAAGTGCAAAAGTTCGTGGAATTTATATTTACCTCCCACATATATGCTAGAAGGTAACCATGTAACGTACCCGGTTTCTATCAGCTCAAATTTAAAAGTATTGAATAGCGTGTCAACCAATTTCTCCATCGTTTCATTCATATCATCCTCATTTTGCCAGACTTCAACCTGAATACCTCTAAAATCATATTCGCCTTTACTTATAAAGTTTTGAGGATTTGTATTCCATGAGATAAATCCAAAGTCTGTTACTGAAGCAAAAAATTCAATTTCGGGATTAAATTTATAAGTTGCTCCAAAGTCAAAACCAAGTCCAATGTTTTTAAAATTAGTCATATACTTTGTAATTGCACCAAATTCCCCATCAGCCATAAATGCATCAACAGATAATTCGTTGATATTAAAATCCAATGAGTCAAGATGTCCGTCAGTGGAATGGATCAAATAATCAAAATAAATTGGCAAAGATGCATGAATTTTCATATCCGTTACGGCAGTCAAAGAATAATCTTCGGGATCTGTATAAATTGAGAAATCCTTAAAGTCGGTGGTAACATTTGCCAACCCGAACAAAATTTTCATCCTTGCCCCTACCGTAATGTCATCATTCGCTTTCATAGATCCACCTACGGCAAATTCTCTAAAATGCGTAAAATTAACGCCCAAACCACTGAAATCGTGAGGTTTACTTTCTAGCATATATGGCATATTCCCATTAAGAGCAAATTCAAAAATATCATAAGGCAATGACACTCCATACTTAAATCTCTCAGTCAGAGCCACTGTAATAAACATATTTTCAAGTTTTATCCCCAAATTAAATAATTCAAATTGAGTGTCAAACCGCAAATGATTGTTTTTATGCAACCGATTCATGAAAAGTGGAATATCCAACATATAAGCTGTATCTGCAACAGTATTTGGCTTTTTATGATATATATGATTCCAATAAAATGAATTATTTGCATAGTTAAAATACAGTGGTGGAGGCAATTGACCTACTATAGGAATTAATAATCCTCCTATATGTAATTTATAAGGGACGTCAATTGAAGGATTCACAAACTGACTTTGCATAACTCTATCCATATTATATAATGTCAGAGCTTGCTGCGCCTGAGTCATACTAAAAACTCCGGCAAAAATCAATAATATAATATATTTTTTCATGTCTTTCATTTTTAGTGATTATAACTCATTTGTAATTGTATCAATATTGCCACCGATTTCAAGATCTACTTCAAAACCTACATCGAAAATTATTCTGTAATCACTATATATCTTAACCACTTCGTTCACATTTGCACCGGTAGTATTAGCTTGACCTCCATAAATCATATATTTGCAACCTCTCAATTTTTCCAATCTCTCTTTATCATATTCTATTTTTGTAACTTTTCTGCTAAAATCAAGAACCCTTCCATTTCCATCAACTTCGGCAGCAGAAAGAAGTCTTTCCTGATAAGTATAGAAAATTGAGTCTAAAACATTATAGTATTGATCAACGAAGTAAATCTGACCGAAGATTTCTATAGGAAATCCGTTTTTAATGTCTATCCTAAGCAATGCCCTTGTTATAGGATTATATTCATTAAACAGATCATCAACATCAATCTCCATCGTATCACGCATATTAAAATTATAAATATACCCCCACAATGGTAATTCCATAACAACTTCCACAGCAATCTCTGAATCCTCGGTAACGAAATTGTTGTGATTATTCCCTGCTGGATTTGTTGTTGCCTTAGCTTTAAATTGTATCCATTTAGGTCTTTTATTTACAACATCTACAATATTTGAATTTGTTTTATTTAGTTTTAAAGAATCAAGCTTTGTCTGACCAGCCACAGTAGCATAAGAAACATCAAATGGGTTTGATTCGCCAACCGGTAATCCAACTCCATAATCAATAATATTATAATCCATGTCGTCAAGTGCAGAATTTGCCACAAGATGTGTAAAATAGAATTGCGAAGGTATTCCATAAGAATTCCAGTAATACACATTAAATTTAGGATCCCTGAATTCATATCTTTCTATCTCCCAATCATCATTACGGAAGAGGTTAATATCAATCGTATCACTTTCAAAAAACAAGGTATTAAGTCCAAAATACCCATGCATCATTGAATATCGCATCCCTTTCATATCTGCATCAAAAGTCAGATTGCCTGTATTTGGAACACTGCTTCCAGAATAATATAATGTCAGCCTTATGTTTACCGGAATCTCATTAAAACCTGTAGCAGTTTGTGTCATGTCAACTTTATATCCCGAGAAGTCGTTATTAAGACTATTGGCATAACCACCACCTGTTACGTAAGTAAATGTTTTTGAAAAAGGAACTCCGTTTTTAGTAACAGTAGGAAAAGTAATATATAATCGGGCTGAATGTCCATAAGTTGAGTTTGTGGCAACATCTAAAATTCCTGTTTTTAACAGAATTGAATCAATTTCAGCTTCAGGATTGAACATTGTAAATACCATGTTTTGAGTATAGACGTAACTAATGGTATCTCCAAAGTCATCAAATCCGGCAAAGTTAAAAACCGGACTAGCAACAGTTCCTGAAGTTTCCTGATCATTAAGGTATATAATAGATTGAACCGTGTCCGAATTTACATAGGTTTTATATTGTAACGAAACATACCCGTCCTGATTTTCAATCAACAAGCCTGTAGAATCATACAATTCAATAAAATCAATAAAAGCAAGATCGCCCCAGGCAGCAGGTAATGCAAAACTCGCATCATATTGAACTTCCCTGTCCCATTTATTAAAATCAAAATTATCTTTAATACAGGAGTTCGTAGTTAACATCATCATGATGATAATAACTGAGTAGATTAATTTTGTTTTCATAGTTTTAGTTTTCATTTACTTCGTAATTATACAACAAATTCTCCGGTCCGCCAACCAATAAATTAAATTTATTTGCAGAATTATTTAAATAGCCAATGCTAAACTGAGTAAGTCCATGAAGCGGAAAACCACTATACAGACTACCATCATCGTTTATTAAATATATTTTTCTGTCAGACTTACAGACGATTCCAATTTTAGTTTGGTTGCGTGGAAACAAATAAAATGAAGGCTCGCTATTAACCTCGCTTTCAAAATCAAAAGTAAATACAGATTTCTTTTTCTTATTATAAACTTCCAGTCTTTTACCATCAATAAAAATATATTCCGAAACACCATCTGAGTTTATATCTTTTAAAGCAAAATAGTGTTTTCCCGAAAAGTCTTTAATTTTTATTGAGTCCTGTGAACCATCCACGTAAAAGATTCTAATTGTTCCATTTGTATCAGTAGTTACAAATCTGGCTTTACCATCAACATTATCCATCCAAATTTTATTATTTGTTGAAAAAGTGAAATTTGTAAGAAATTCAATTTTAGTATCGCCGGAACGATTAATAAAATATGATTTATACATATCGTTAAAGACAATATAATCTTCACTTCCAATTACATAATGACTTGGTTCGGAACTGACAGTATGCTCTGTTCCTGCGAATTCCCAGCCCTTGACTAAATTGCCGTTAGCATCATAGAGATATACTTTTTTGTCAGAACATGGAACCAATATTCTATAATTCTTATTATTTTCATAATCAAAAACGGCTATAGGAGAAGTTGATGCCGACCTATAAGATACAGGAAATTTTTCGATATAATTTCCTAATCTGTCAATTACATGAAGTTTGCTTTTGGTTGAAAATAAATATTGAAATTTATTGTTTTTATAGAGATCTATTTGAAAAATTCTACTCGTAATTTGTTCATCAAGTTGTATTCTCCAAATTTCCCGACCACTATTAGTTAAAAGATACAATATATTCTTCTCATCCTGAACAAGAATTTCCTTTGAATTATCATTATGGTTAATAACCAAGGCCGGCTTACAACTTACTGTATTATCCAATCTGCTTTCCCAAATTGTTTGAGGTTTATCTTCTATCTCCGAAGAATGACAAATAACAATATTATTGTACAGCCTACCATTTGCACCTGTAACTTGATAACCTAAATTTCCGATTCTTTGAAAAGATTCGCGATTTATTTTAAATAAATTGTTGATAGTATCAGACAAGAATTTATTGATTAAGCTTTGACCTGTTGTAAACGAATAATACGAAAACATCAAAGACTTGTCTGAAAAGTTTTCTAAAAACAGACTGTGTTCTATATTTGTTTCAAGAGTTTTGTTCAAAATCACATCATAAACTAATTTATGTAATGACTCTTTTGAATCTGATAAAACCATAAAATTATTCACAAAACAAATATACTGTCCTGAACAGTTTTCAAACATTCCTCCAAATAGAAGTTCTGGCAAGTTTTTAAATGGAAGCACATAACAAGGAATAGTTGTTTTTGAGTCTATAACAATTTCACTTTTATATTCATGTACCTGTTTGCCGGTTTTTGTCGAAATTAACCTTAATACATTTTCAAATTCTAATATACTCCCTGACTGAGATTTAAGTCCAATGATAGTATAATAAGATGGTTCATCTAACAAGGAAACTGCATTAATTACCGAAAAACAGATCTCATTTTCAACCATTGGATAAAAAGCATCTCGTACATCAAGCCCATATTTACTTTTAATATCGCTAATATCTTGTTCTCTGACAATATCACGTCCTGATAATTTCAAATATTCATTAAGTCTTTTATCGTATTCTTTGTAGTTATTTAGTGCAAATACTGTATAAAAAGTTGTATTGTCTGTTAAAATCTGTCTCGTTAAAATTTCAATCGGTTTTTGAGATTTCAAAATGTCTGTATAATTCACGGTATTACCATTATCACTAATAAAGCCGTTAAGATTTAGCTTTTCTGTAAAGACATTCATATCCAATCCTGTCCAGCCTGAATAGTTATTCAAATATCCCAATTTTGCCGTAAATGTTTGCACAATAAATTTTGACAATACATCCGGAATATCTTTCATATTCACAAATACATTTGCCTGTTCTTTTTTCCCTGCAGATTCATATACACTGAAAAAATCCTTATCTCTGTCACATAAACTAACCGATTCAGTCAAGTTATCTATTGATTTTTCTACGCATACAGCATAAAATGAGATAATTAATAAATGATTTTTAATAGTATAAAACAACTTTGGTGAATCTTTGGGACAGAATTCAAAAATAACTGCCTTTTTATAATCTCTGCTTTTCACCTCTCCTGTCTTTTCAATATCATTCTCGATTTGTCGTAATATTTTGCTTTCATTTACTTCTGATGACAACTCTACAATGGCTGTTTGCAAAATATTATCTCCAGATTTTTCAAAACTAAACAACACTTTTCCAGAAGCTGCTATTGATTTTATTGATTCATACATACAAAGACTATCTAAACAATGAATCATAGAGTTTTTCTCTGAAAAAGAAAAAATGTCATTTAGTTCTTTATAAATTAAGCTTTCATTTTTCAAACGTACAATCAATTCGGGAAAATTAGAGGTCTCGATTATAATAAACGGCGTTCCGGCAACAGCATCAATTGCTTTAGATTTCTTGGATTCAGGCTTGATGAAATGTAGAATCAATACAGTAATGATAGTTGCAGCCAATAAGACACCAATTATTATCCATAACTTTTTTTTCATATCGGTTGTATGTTTAATTTGTAAAAATAACACTCGTTAAGCTTGAATATCAGATATTTATTAAAACAAATTAACAGTAGTAAGTTAAAAAATTATCAATTCATGTTTACTAAACTTAAATAGAATAAGAATATCTTAGCAGAGAAATTTTTGTACATGAAATATCTTTTACTAACAGCTGTTTTAAGTTGGGTTATAAGCCTTAATACTTCCGATAATTTTGATGGAGGTAAAAAGAATAATAAAGATGCTGAAGCTACCCAAGACCAAAATACTACAATCAATCTATATGAAAAAATAGATGCAGCGATGTTTTGTTTGTACGACTCATCGAACATTTGGTGGATTTCGCCTGATAAAGTTTCTGACAGCATACGTAATATCAACATCCCAAGGTATCCCGATTATGTATATGAAAAAAGGATAAAAGATTTGAACGAAACTACTCCAATGGATTTGGATTATAATGAATATGTGCTTAAATACATAGACGCATATGGAGTAAGAAATCGTGATAAATTACAAATAGTAATAACAAGATCAGCATATTATTTTCCGATTTTTGAAGAGTATCTCGATAAATATAATTTACCTCTTGAGTTAAAATATCTGGCAGCAGTAGAATCGGCTTTGGATCCGACAGCAGTATCTCCTTCGGGAGCTGTTGGGCTGTGGCAATTTATGAAACCCACTGCAGATCTCTTTAATCTCACAATATCTTCGTATATTGACGAAAGAAGAGATGTTTATAAATCCACTGATGCAGCATGCAGATATTTGAAATGTTTATATGAAATGTTTGAAGACTGGCAACTTGCATTAGTGGCATATAACGGAGGTCCGGGAACTGTGAAAAAAGCCATTGCCAGAAGTGGAGGAAAAACTGATTATTGGGATTTAAGACCTTATTTCACTCCTCAAATGCAGAATTATGTCCCTGCATTTATTGCGATGTATTATCTAATGGAATATCACGCAGAACATAATATTTTCCCAAATCAAACTTTTATTGAAGCGAATAAAACAGACACATTACTGGTTCATGGTTATCTCCATCTTAGTAATATTGCAGAAGCAACCGGCGTTGATGTTAATTTGCTAAAGAAACTAAATCCTATATATTCCTATGGATATATCCCAATGGACGGTAATGATTACACTTTAGTTTTGCCAACAGAAGTTACTCACATTTTTCTAGATAACAGTGAAAAAATTGAAGCCCGCAGAGACACTGTTACCGATTCTTTAGTAGTGCCTCCGTTTATGGTTAGACCGGTACGTCCAAATGTTGTATATCATCAGGTTGTAAGCGGAGATAATTTTTTCAGACTTGCCGCCAAATATAATTGCTCAATTCCAGAAATATATAAATGGAATGCTTTATCCGAAGGCTATGTATTAAAAATCGGAGATACTATTAAAATTATGACAGAATAAAAATTGTTGGTCAAATATTCTTTAATTATTCACAATTTTAATACTCATATTCTTCTTCGAAAGTACCAACGGTAAATCCCCACTTTGTTGCAAATTCGTATTGAAATTTATTAAAGCGATTAAATGCATCATCATATTTCATTAAAGCGCTTTCGAAATAGGAATCATAAGCGTCCCAATCACTTCCTGTTAAATCTCCTCCTTTTTCGATGATCAAATTCATAATCTTAGTAAGATCATTTTCAGTAATCTCTTTATACATCTTTAAGAAGACCTTCATCTCTTTCTTATACTCTGTTCCATCAAATTTACCCATTGCCGAAACATCCTTATTCGCCTTCTTAATGGCTTTCAACGAATTTTCTTTTTCGATTTTCATAAGGTCATTATCAAAAGCGTCTAGAGCTCCAACAAATTTTCCCAGAGCATCATCAACTGAAGTTTGAATTTTCATCATTTCATCATTATACTTAACAGCTGAATTTGTATCTTGTGCATACAATACACTATATGATAAATAAGCATACAAAAATAAAGCAACTATATTTTTAATTTTTCTTTTCATGGTTTTAATCTATTAACTTTTAAAAACGTTTATAAAAATATAAAGCCCCAAAAAAATCGGGGCTTTATAACTTTTAATTTCTATTTATAGTAAAATCCCATTTGTCAGCAAAACCATCCTGAAATGCGTCAAATTCAGTAAATGCAGCGTCATACTTCGCTAAAGCACTATCATAAAGCTCTTCGTATTTTAGCCAATCGTCATCCGTTAATTCTTCAGTATAACCAACCAAATCAATAATGTCAGTAAGCTCATTCTTAACGATATCTTCATACATTTTAAGCAGCTTAATCATAGCTTTTTTATAATCGTCTTTACCATCAAAATCACGCATATCTTCAACATCGCTTATTGCATTTTTAATAATTTTTAATGTGCTGGTTCTTGCATCTTCCATCTCTACCGGATCAGAGCCATCAATAACATTAAGTAAATCAACAATCGAATTGTCAACTTCTGCCTGAATTGCAATTAAATCATCATTATAATCCAATGCCGTTTCAGCTGTTTCGGCTTTAATAAGATCTTTCAATTTATCCTTAGCCCCGCCACAAGAAACTAAAAACAAACTGATAATAATTGTAGTAAAAAATAAATTTTTCATAGTTATAATATTAAGTTAATAAATATTTGAATTAAGACAAAAGTATAAAACTAATTTAAAAAAAACTATTTTTGTAAAAAAAAGATTATGGCAAACAGAAGAAATTTAAAGAAAGACATTAATTGGCTAACCCAAGAGGTTGTATCTGACTGTCTTATACATATGGATTTTAATCCTGTGAAAAACGAAAAAGAATTAGCTGAAATTATAAATGAAATTATAACAAAACGCGACGAATTGTTCAGTAAAATTAACAAACCGACTTCAAAAATAGATTCTAAAGAAGTCAAGAAACAATATGTTCAACATGTTAAAGATATTTTTGAAACTGCTGACCGCTGTTTCGAACGTCTTAGTAAACTTCCTAGAAAATAATGCAGAAAACCATTTCTGTTTCGGACATCGGTCCGGTTCTGATTACAAAAAAGTCTAATGCAACAAGAATAAAATTAAGGATTCATCCTGAAAAGGGAGTTCTTGTTACAATTCCTTATATGATAAGTTATAAAGAAGGTGAAATTTTCGTTCTAAAAAATCTCGATTGGGTTCACGAAAAGTTAACCAAATTATATCAGAAAAAAACAGAAATTCTCTTTAAACCTGGCGAAAAGTTTATTACTCGTACCCTAAATTTAGAATTCCAACAATATCAAAAATATAACATTACTGCAAAATTAGTTTCTGGGACAATAATTATAAATTATAATCCAGAAACTACAGATTTTACTGTTGAAAAAGTACAACTATTTATTAAAAAGTTTATTTTAAAATGTCTCCGGGCAGAAGGAAAAAAAGAGTTACCAAACCGTTTACAAAGCTTATCTGAAAAAACCGGTTTAAAATACAGAACAGCCAAAATAGGGACTGCCGGGACACGCTTGGGTTCTTGCAACTCACGTAATGAAATTATTCTTTCAGCCAGACTTATGCTGTTGCCGGAAGAACTTATTGATTATGTAATTCTACATGAACTTTGTCATATTGTTCATAAAAATCATAGCGAAAAATTCTACAATTTGCTTAATCAACTAACAAATAATCACTCTACAGAATTAAATAAAGCTTTAAAAAAATGTAGAATTGAAATAAAGCCGGGAGTTTATTATTAAACAAAAAAGCAGTCAAATCATTAACTGCTTAATCATAATTTACATTATCTTTTATTTTTATCTTGCTCTTTCAACGTATTCCTTTGTTCTTGTATCTACTTTAATTTTTTCTCCTATTTCGATAAACAAAGGAACCATAACGCTTGTACCTGTTTCTATAGTTGCCGGTTTAAGAGCATTAGTAGATGTATCTCCTTTTAGTCCCGGTTCGGTATAAGTAACTTCTAAAACAATAAATGGCGGTAACTCGCAGGTCATTGCAGTTTCTGTTTCGGCATGAAATACAATTTCTACCTCCTGACCTTCTTTTAAAAATTCAACGCCTTCTATTAATGCTTCAGCTAAAGAAACCTGCTCATAAGTTTCTAAATGCATAAAATTATATCCCATATCATCTTTATATAAATACTGATATGGACGACGTTCTATTCTGATTATATCAATCTTAGCGCCTGAGTTAAACGTATTTTCAATAACCCTTCCGTTTTCAAGACTTTTCATTTTTGTACGTACAAAAGCTCCACCTTTTCCGGGTTTAACATGCTGAAAATAAACAATTTGGTATGGTTTTCCGTTGAATTCAATTGTAAGACCATTTCTAATATCTGCTGTAGTTGCCATAATTTTTAAATTTGTCGCAAAAATAATAATATGATGTCGTTTTCAAAACTTAATTGATAAAAAAACACTTTATTGGGGAAATAACTTGACTATTTATATAATAAATTAGGCAAAAAAAACAGTCAATTGAAGTTTATTGATTTTTTTCACTGCTGCATTCCTTATACTGCAAAACGAGCAAGGTAATATCGTCAGATTGCTCGGTTCCATCAACAAATACAGACACGCCCTCAAGTGTCTGATCAATTAAGTCTTTAACATTTCTCGAGCCAGATTTAGAAGTTATCTCCATTAGTCTTTCTTCTCCAAATAACTTACTCTCAGAATTCATAGCTTCGGTAATTCCATCGGTGTACATAAACAATGTGTCTTCATGCTCAAGTTTAATAGTTTCATTTATGAATACATAATCTTCAAATGCCCCTAAAACTATTCCGGCTTCTATCTTTTGATATTTTGTTAGGCCTTCTTTTCTAATAATAATGAATGGATTATGTCCGGCATTTGCATATTGAATTTCTCCGGTATTAATATTTAACTTCCCAAAAAACAATGTTACAAACATACATTGAATATTATCACGGCACAGACCATTATTAGCTTTGAATAGAACCTCAGCTGGGCTTACTCCACTCATAGCTATTGATTTTACTAATATGTTTGTCATAGCCATAAACAATGCTGCAGGCACTCCCTTTCCTGATACGTCTCCAATCGTAAAACCTAAATATTCCTCGTCAATCATGAAGAAATTGTACAGATCTCCCCCAACCTCCTTGGCCGGTTTCATAAATCCTGAAATATTAAATTTGCACAAATCAGTTTGAATAGAACTATCTTTAGGAATCATGCTCATTTGAATTTCACTTGCAATTCTTAGCTGACTCTCAATATTTTCTTTAGCTGCAGTCGTCTTTATCAAATTATCTACATACTCGTGTAACTTTGTCTGCATATATGAAAATGCGTTATGCAACTCTAACATTTCATCCTGGGTTTTTATGTCAGGAAGTTTAACATTAAAATCACCTCCTGCAATATCTTTAGAAGCCTGAGCAAAAAGTACCAACGGGGAAGCAATTTTATTAACTATTTTAACTGTCAACAAAACCAATAATATTAAACCGATTAATATTTGCAATATCATAATTACAGTCATTTTATTTAATGATGCAAAAACTTCTTCATCGGGATAAACGACTGCAACCGAATAATTTCCTGATTTCAAAGGGGTATAGTATATCCACCTCTTGCCTTTACCTTTCAGGTTATAATCTCTAAATCTACTATTTCCCTTTTGCAAATCCCTTCCAATCTCTCTAAGCAAAGGTTCATTCCATCTTTCGGAAGTTGAAAAAATACTTTCATTCATAATTTGAGTACTGTCGGGATGAGCCAATACCCAACCATTTCGAGACAACATAAAAGCATACCCTGTTTCAAACACTTTAATATTTGATACAATATCTGTTAGATGTCTAAGCGCAATGTCAATGGTAGCCACACCGGCAAAGACCCTTCCCTCTAGTGTATTTTTATAAAAAGGAACCGAATAGGTAGCCATCAAAAACTCTCCGCCACCCTCATCAAAATATGGTTCTGACCAATATGGTTCTTCCAACATTTTAGGAATCTGATACCAATCCATATAGAAATATTCATATTCATTATTTCCTAACAGCATTGTATGAATTCCTTCGCTGTTTCTGTATGCATAAGGTGAGAAGTACAAACCCTTATCCGGATAAAACTCAGGTTCAAAGGCAATTGCCGCACCACACACTTCGTCATTTTCTTGTAATACAGTTAATAAAAAACTCGATAATGAGTCTTCAACCAAAATATCCCTTTCCATCATTATACTCACCATTTGAGGGATTTGCTCTAAAGACTGTAATCTGCTTTCTATTTGTCCTTCGATGTTTTCAGCAAGTTGAATTGCGTATTCTTTTGCAGTATTCCTGATAACATCTCTGGAGTAATAATAATAAAAAGTTAAAATCACTAAAAAAAGAGTTAGTGTAACTAATAATACGCGTGAGTTGATTCTAAAACTTATAGTATTTTTCTTTATTTTCATTACTTATTATGAGATTTTGACAAAAGTGGTTTAAAAAAATCACTATATGTATATGTAAATTTGCATGAATCAAGATTTTGGAGGATATCCTTTACTTGTTCAAAATCGTTAGGGTCTAACTCACCCTTACTAACTGATTTTCCTTTTGTGGCTTGAAAACCGAGAATTTTATCTAGCATCCATCGCTGATGAATTATATTTGTCGGAATATTCTCATTACGCATTAAATCTACAACTAATTTAACAGTATAATCTCTATTGTTTGCAGCATACTCCCACCCCTTTAGACTTGCACTTGTAAATGCTTTAAGTTCTTTTTCGCGATTACTATAAGTGGATTGTAAAGTATATAGTCCATCTTCAGGTATATCGTATCCAAAGTCGGATAAAAAAACAGTATTTAATTCGTCATGATTTATACCACTAAGGTAAATCAAGTGATATTCATTATAATACATAACTGTCAATATATCTACACCTCCCATTAAGAAAAGATTTACTGAAGATAGTATCGGCACCCATTCGACATTAAGTTTATGTTCCTTAATTAAAGATCGTGGCATATCTGAAAAGTCTTTATTCCAAATACCAATTTTTTTCCCGTTAAAGTCTTCCAAACTTTTGATATTACCCGACTTTTTACTTACAAATAAAATTGCAGAATGCTGAGATAATTGTGCAATATTTACAAGATTGAGCCCATCACAACGTGAGTGCATTGCTGAAATCAAAAATGCTGATACCACATCTGCTTTTCCGCTTTCTAAAATTTCCATCGAATTTGTAGTCGTAGTAGCATGTATGATTTCGACATCTAATCCAGCCTCATCATAGAAACCCTGATCAAGTGCCACATAATATCCTGCAAATTGTGCCTGAGGTAACCAGTGAGTAGCAAAGACAATTTTAGGTTTTTGAGCATTTATAACAATACCACTAGATAATATCAAAACTATAACCAACAATTTAGTCTTTAAAATTATCCGTACTATACTAAAAATCTTCATACAATATTAGAATTAGTCATCATTTGGTCTTACAGAAAAAATATTAAAATTCTTTCCATCTTTATATTCATATCTAAATTCATCTACACTTTCTTTTGCCATCAAAATTCCTAATCCCCCTATTTTGCGTTCTTCGAGAGGTAGTCCTAACTCATTCTCATCAGGAATCTTTGTTTCAAGTGGATTAAAAGGTGTTGAACTATCTTCAAGAATTACAGTAAAATTCTCTTTCTCAAAGATAGTATGAATATTAATCAGCCCATTGTCAATGCCTGAATTTTGATATCCGTAAAGAATAATATTAGTCGCTATTTCATCTACAGCAATGCACAATCCATAGATTTGCTTTTTGTTCAATCCTGCATTGCTTCCTGTTTGCGACACAAAATCTCTCATTGGTTCCAGAGATTCCAAAGAAGCAACAAAAGTCTTTGATTCTTCTAAATTATTCATACTATTCAGGATATTGATCAACGATAACTACACTAAAAATCAGTCCCGTCATTTTCAATGTTTCTATTAACTGATCCTGTGGTTTTACTAATATTAATTTTGCTTGAGTTCCTAACTTTTGTTTAGCAAAAATTATAATTCTCAAACCTGCAGAAGCCATAAAATCCAGATGTTCGACATACATAACCAGTTCAAGCGGATTTTGTGGGATAATTTTCATTACCTCCTCCTGCAAAATGGGAGCTGTTGAAGAATCCAGTGCCCCTGTTAAAGTTAATCTTGCAATATTTTCATTGATTTTTGATTCAACTGTAAAACTCATAATTATTCCTCCTATTAAATTAATTAATATCTATTTTTCAATTAAAATTACAACTGACCTTGCTCCGACAATCATACTATTCTGATTTTCGACTTTAACTTCGTGAGAAACTCCATAAAAATCAAAAGGCGGTTGCATATCTGTATTAACAGAAATGAACCAATTTTTTCCACTTGCTAATTTTGGCAATTCTACTATAACAGGCTCCCAAAACATATTAAGAACTACATAAACAGTATTATCAACAGAGAAGCCATTTTTCGCATGTCCTCCATCTAGCATAAATGCCAACAAGCGACTATTCTCTGACCAATCTGCCTGCCAAGCTTGTTTACCGTGGAATGAAATGTCAGAGTAACCGGTATTCATATAATCAATATTTTTGAAATGTTGACTATTTCTCAAAACAGGGTGAGAACGCCTAAAACTAATTATATGTTTTGCAAAATTAAATATATCTTCATTTTCTTTTATAAGATCCCAATTAAGCCAATTCAATTCATTATCATGACAATAAGTGTTGTTATTACCATTTTGAGTCCTACCCATTTCGTCACCCATTAAAATCATTGGGACACCCTGACTAACAAATAAAATTGATAGTGCATTTTTTATTTGCTTATGACGAAGTCTATTTATATCCTGGTTATCAGTTTCCCCTTCCCAGCCACAATTCCAACTGTCATTATCGTTATTACCATCCTGATTGTTTTCTCCGTTAGCTTCGTTGTGTTTTTCGTTATACGAAACCAAATCGTATAAAGTAAAACCGTCATGACAAGTTACGAAGTTTATTCCGGCAGTAGCACCACGCGAAGAGTACATATCAGGTGAACCTTGCATACGTTGAGACATTTCACCCACCATATTACTATCCCCTTTTAGAAATCTACGCAGAGCATCCCTATATTTCCCATTCCATTCTGCCCATCTTCCGTAGCAAGGAAAAGTACCTACTTGATACAATCCTCCTGCATCCCAAGCTTCGGCAATTAGTTTACATTTTGCAAGAATTGGATCGTGTGCCAAAGATTCGAGTAGGGGTGGATTATTTAAAGGACTGCCGTCCTGTGCTCTACCTAAAATCGAAGCTAAATCAAACCTAAAACCATCAATATGATATTCTGCTGCCCAATACCTTAGACAATCCAGAACCATATTACGCACTACAGGATGATTACAATTCAAAGTATTTCCGGTTCCGGAAAAATTAAAATAATAACCCTCCGGAGTTAACATATAATATGTTTTATTGTCGATCCCTTTAAAAGAAATTACAGGTCCTCTATGATCTCCTTCAGCAGTGTGGTTAAAAACGACATCCAACAAAACTTCAATATTGTTTTTGTGTAATTCTTTAATAAGATTTTTTAATTCATCAACCTGCATCCCATACTTGCCTGTAGCAGCATAACCTGATTTGGGTGCAAAGAAATTAAGAGTGCTATATCCCCAGTAATTAATTAGCATTTCCCCAGTTGCCGGATCTATTTTTGAATGTTCATACTCATCAAATTCATAGATAGGCATAAGCTCAACACAATTAACCCCTAAATCCAGTAAATATGGAATTTTTTCTCTAATACCTGAAAATGTTCCTTTAAATTTAATTTGAGATGAAGGATGTATCGTAAAACTTCGAACATGCATTTCGTAAATTACAAGATCTTCAATCGGAGTTTCCAATGGTTTATCATTTTCCCAATCAAAATCTTCGAACACTAATCTTGATCTAAAAGGATATATATTATCCCAATTGGGTGCTCTGAGCCAGGTGTCTCTGCCCCCTATTGCTTTAGCGTAAGGATCTGACAGAATTTTATTTGGATTAAAAATATGTCCGGAAGCCGGATCATACGGCCCACTCATCTTATAACCATATTCCAAATTCTCATAATCAAGATCGAAGACTATCATAGAATAAACATTACCAATCATAAACTCTTTTGGAAAAGGAATTTCGACAAAAGCCTGATCAGCATTTTTTTTGAATAATACCAAAGTACAGGATGTTGCAGAACTTGAATAAATCGAAAAATTTATCCCATTTGGAACCATCGTTGCTCCAAAAGGCAAAACTCTTCCACAACGATATTTGATACCATTCAACTCATGAGTCGGGTAATAATCTATTCTAACATCTGCATCATTCATGATTTAAAAATATTTTGTGCATCTTCAATCGAGTCAGTAATTTGAAAATAATTTATAAAACCTGTCATTGACATTACGTCTTTAATTTCTTCGGAAATACCAACCAATACTACTTTGCCGTTTTTCACTTTAATTTGACGATAAACCATCAACAGAACTCTTAAGCCGGCGCTAGAAATAAAATCAACTTTCGACAGGTCTAATATTACATTATCACTCTCCGAAATTTTTCCCATAATTTGCATTTGAAGTTCTCCCGATGTGTTGCCGTCAATACTACCTTCAATTGTAATAATGACAAGGTTTGCTTCCAATTTTAAAGTAACTTCCATTTCCTTTTATAGCTTTTTAATTTGTACTAAATTATAATTTAGGGGATAGCTTTACTTTAACTTTAATTTGTTCGTCTGTTTCAGGCAAACAAACTGTTAGTTTATGAGCATCAAAATTATGATACGGATTATCATTAATAAAACATTCCTCTATAAAAATACTGTTTTCGGGTAATATATCAGGTGAAACACGCAAAATATTATCCTTAAAAGCTTTTGGATAAGGTTTAAAATATAAAAATAGCGGTTGTTTTGTAATTAATAAATTGATATAAGTTGCTGATAAGAAACAAAGTTCCATACTGTGATAACCACTCATAGAGTGACTTCCTTTAAATCTTTCGTTACCGAGCAAATATGGAAGCCCATTTGCTAATGTATTAAAATAAACACCTCCATCATCATTATCAAGGAAAAATGCATTATAGAATGCCGTAACTTCACTCGCATTTTTGCGATATTCATCATTTTTCATAATACCATACAAAATCAAATAAGCCAAAATAGCTTGTTCTTGTTGCCACCATGCTTTTCGGTCGTGCCAAACAAATTCGTGATTTTTTCCGTTTGGTTTGGTTTCACGTTCAAGAACATCATACCAGCCACCTCTTTGTCTGTCGCAACCGTATTCAGGCATCAATTCTGCAATTTTTTTTGCAAAGTCAATGTATTCAGGCTTTGATTTCAAAGAGTTCATACGCATCAGATTCCATGCAATTTTAAGATTATGCCCAACTACAGCTCTGTTTTGCTGCCAACCCCATGATTGGTCTTTACTCCAGTCTTCGAAGAATTTCTCCTGGACAAACGGACTGTTTTCATAATCAGGGAAATATTTTGTTATTGTGTCAAAAGTATATTCGAGGAATTTTGCATGTTCGGGGTCTCCTGTTGCCAGAAATAGGTTTATTAAGTATGCAGGTGCATGATCACCAACGGAATTCCAGTTTTTACGAGCTCGATTATGCGCTAGAGATTCCGTTCTGGCATCGAGCATTATTGGATCTATATGAGAGAAGTAGCCCTCGCCTTTCTCATCCTTAAAGAATTTTTCAAATAAAGACAGGGTTTTTTCTATGTCATACATGATTTTAGTATCTCCTGTAATACGCATAGTTTGTGTCGGTCCGGCCAAAGCATAAATCTGTTCATACATCGGAATGGAATCATAATCGTCGCCAAACTCAGAAGTAAGCAGTTTGGTTTCCTTTTCTCCTTCAACTTTCAATCCGTGATACCAATAAACAATATCCTCATCCATATCATAAAAACGCATATGGTCACGTAAATACTGTGTACCTTTTTCCGCAGCTTCGAGGAACTCGTCCTTACCTGTCAGCATATAAGCAGAAGCAAACCCATAAACCAGTCGGGAAATAGTATCCGTTTCTTGCAAATAATCTCCTTTTTTAGCTCCACCTAAATGAAGCATTGTGCGATATCTCTTATAATCAATTGGTTTTTCGGGAAATTCAAATTGCCATTTCAGATAACTTTGTGCAATTGAGTTAATCTGATTTACCCACCAATCCGGCTCCTCGTGTCTGTAAGTGTTTGGATTTTTACCCGGAAAAACCATCCATTGAACCTGAAAAATTCCCTTAGATTTTCCCTCAACAGGATAAAAACTACCATATGCAAAAACCATTTGCTTTGGTATTGCTAAAAGTTTAAACATGTCCCCTGAAGCATCCTGATACTCCTCATTAAGATTGCGAACATATCTGGCAAAACAATTATCAGAGATATAAACCAAAAACTCTCTGTTGTCAGAAGTCGTCAGGTTGAAAGTCTTGTCATTTTCATTAAAATTACTGACATAACCTGCAATAGTGTCCGAAAAAGTAAAATTTATTTCCATTATTTTTATAATTATTTTAATTCTTAAATATTTATATTAATCTTCATAACCTTGACTTAATTCAATAATATTGCCCTCCGGATCTTTAATCCAAACTACACGCCATCCCTTATCGTTTAATGTTTTAGGACCTAGGGTAATTATCGCATCCGTTCCCATTTCTTCTAATTTTTTATCAATATTGGCAACCGAGAAAGCAATATGTCTCCAACCTGGATAATGACAACCATCTTCATTTGGCATTTCTATTGGGTTATTCTCTTCTGACTGAAATAATTCTAAACATATATTATTACTATCCTTTATAAAAACTATCTCTCTAGAGTTTGATCCAATAATAGTTTTTATTCTTTTAAACCCAAAATACTTAGAATAAAAATTCTCAAAAACTGCAGGGTTTTTACAAGTGACGCCGATATGTAAAAGTGATGTCTCTATCATATAAAACTATTTCGTTCTTTCAATAAAGAAAACCACGGCATTCGTAAATTCTACAGGTTCTGTCACAAACGGGTAATGTCCAGAATGTTCACAAATAACCAATGTTTTATCTGATGAGCCAACAAGGTTAATATAGTCTTCCCCCATAAGCTGCTTTGAGCAATTAACATCGAAACCGCCCCAAATTGCTACAGTTGGAATAGTAATTTGTGACAGTTTGTCAGAATAGTCAGTTTCCCAAAATATTTCTTTCAGGTAATCTTCTTTTGCCCAAAGTGATGACCAATTTGACAAATAACTAAAAAAGGAGTAATTGCCGAAAAACGTTGTAGGATCAATCAAAGTAAACAAATTAACGCTATCAATTTTAGCTGTTGCGTCACCGCACAAAAGCGAAAGTGCAGAAAAATCAGCTATTGTTGTTATTTCGTTATGACTTTCACAGAAATCCAAAGCTTCCTGCCAGATAGGATCTGTATTCCCTTTTGCGATTTCAATATCAGCTCGTTTTTTCAATTCTATTAATTGATAATCCTTAACTGATTTGAGTTTATGTGCTCCGTCAATGTTAATAAAACCCTGAAAATCGTCTTGATTATTTGCTTCGGCAAGATATGCTGCCGAAAAACCGCCACCACAACTATGTCCCATCAAATAAAATTTGAATCCATCATCGTATCTGGTTTTTAATACTTTGACAACCTTTCCCAAATCATCAAGATAACGTTCAACTGTAAAAACGCCACTGTTGTTACCTTGAGTAGAACCACTATTTCCCTGATCCCATAAAGCAATGGCGTAATGTGTTTTAAGTTGTTCAATGTTTTTTTCGAAAATCCAGCTTCCTTCACCCGGACCACCATGAACAAAAAGAATAATTACCTTTGATTCGGTATTACCGACAACTTTAACAAGCATATCATTTCCATTACTGCGAACAGCAAACAGATCATTTGCATCTGATGATATTAGTGCTTCATCTTTTGAGCATGAACTTAAAAATATTATAGTTAGAATAAAAAGTCCTAATATTTGTGTTTTCATAACTTTAGTTTTTTGATTTGTGATATTCATTAATCTCTTTTTGGAATGGCAATGAAGTTCTTAACCCTAACTCTGCCATAATATGAATAAGCGACCCTCCATTATAGGGAAACTGAACAAGAGGCTTTAATCTAACAAATGTACTTAATGGTAATTCTTCATTAGCTTTAGAAAAATCCCAGCCGGCTTCTAACGAAAAAGCTATATTTCCATAAAAATACCCACCGGCAACAGTTGAGACTTCGCCATTTTCTTCAACATTGTATGTTGTACCGTGAATAAATGTTCTCATAAGTCCCAAATCTACTTGAATTCCTGTAATGAAACCACTTTGACGAGTTTTTCGCAAACCTATTCCTGAAGAAAGAATTAATGCAGAATTATAACCCTTGTGATTATACCAACCTAAATTTATTGGATTATACAATGTTTTTTCTACAATTTTGGAATTTTTCTTTGTTAGATAAGTCTTTTTCAGACTATTCTCAAATGTAATATTTAAACCCGGTTTCGTACCTAAATAATCGCCCATATAAGATAGCGAAACAGGTAAATTGTAAAGTACTTTTTCTCCGTATTCCGAAGACTTCTGCGCCATTAACATTGTTGTGCTTAAAATAAGTATAAGAACAACGAAATCTCTTTTAATCATCTCCATATTATATATTTTTAATAATTATATTTCTTACCGGTTTAAAACAATACTTACCGTATTTTTTATCAGCATAATAACCATCGTAGCCAAACTGAAAATTCACTCCCCACCCAAAAGTTGCCATAAACGTTGTCGAAGACCAGTAAAAGCCCAAAGGTTTTGTTTTTATTCCAGGGAAAACATCTTTATTATACCAATTTCCATCCGGGCACAAAAGATTTACTAGGCTTGCAATTTCTTTGATTGAAGGTAATCTCCAATCATGATAATCTCCCAACTCAAGATTTTCACAAAATTGTAATGCATCGATTAGTGACATTTCGCCTGGCTCATCCTGCATCCACATAAGGCCTGTATTTACATCCGTAACAGTTTTATCCTTATTAACAATCAAATTGTATTTTTGCGGATTTCCAAAAATTGGATTGAATCCCCCACGAACAGCTCTAACCGGATAAAACTTGTGATTAGAATAACAAATACTACAACCATAACCAAAATACACTCCCCACTGCATGTTTTTATTAGGAGCATAACTATCGTCAGACCAATAAAACTCTGTTTTTGTTTCAGGAAATAATTGAGTGTTTACTGCGGGAATTTCATCGTTGTATAGAACAATTGAACGTAATTCCTCGCGATTTGGCATTCTCCAGTCAGAGAAGCCCCCAAAATTACATTTATTCAGATTATTTATATGCCCGTAAGCCTCTTTGAGATTATACAATGCCTTGTCATTATTTACAGCATCTTTTTCAGGAGATTTTAATTCCCACATAAGACCTGTATTATTATCTTTTGTCATTAGCCATTCCCGATTATTATTAACTTGATTGTCAAGCAGTTTTCCACCAAAACCTATCTTTTGATAACTACATGGATTAATAATATTATCTCCATTCTGTCCTTCAAAGGAAGTGTTTTTTGTTGATTTAAGGTAATTGCCTTGGTTGTCAAAACATTCTGTTTGTCCTGTATCCGGAAACAAAAATTTTGGTGAAGCCTGCCTTGTTTCAACATTCCTTACCGCACGTGACAATAACGGAGACATTTTTCCCGCATAATAGCCATCATATCCATAATTAAAATTTGTTACCCAAACAAAATCACCATTAAATACACTTGATGAAAAATAATGAAGTAAAGGTGGAACCAAATTATCAACAGGGAAGAAATCCTTATAATACCACCATCCTTCGTTTCTTTCCAGATTTAAAATTGTATTTAGTTCTTTAATATTTGGTAATCGCCAATCATTGTGTCCCGCAAGTTCAAGTTTATGACAGTATTTTAATGTTTCAAACCAGTTCATACGAGGATTGTCCCCTTGTTGCCACATTAGCCCTGTAATTTTATCCGTAACAGTTCCATCACCATTATCAACAAAACGCGAAATGCCGGCTTTACCAAAATTTTCATCATAGCCTGCTCTTACTGCAATAGCATACTGTTTAGACTGCTTACTAACAGCAGTTGCACTTCCAAAACCGGTAAAAATACCCCAACCCATGCAATCCTGCATTTGATAAGTTTCGGCACACCAATATAAGCCAATCTTAATGTTGTAAAAATAATCTGTATTAATAGCAGGATTCATTTTTCCATAATCAATTATCGAACGAAGTTCATCTTTGTGTGGCAACCTCCAGTCATTGAAACCTCCATAGTTTGCCTTATTTAGATTATTGATGTAGTCTATTAAAGCTTCTTCCTGAGTATATTTGCTTTCTACGTAATTCACTGCACCTTTATCAATTGATTTTATTTCCCAAATTAGTCCTGTATTATTATCTTTTACACATTTTGCTGATTTTTTTTCTGTTATATCTTCTTCATTATCAGTAAGTAATGTATAACTTAATGGATTCAAAGGATTTTTTCCGTCTTGCAGTGATAGGAAGTTGTCATTGTCAGGGAAAATTATTTTCCCTGCCTCATCATAACAGTGATTAATTCCTGTGTCAGGGAATTTGAACTTTGTACTCATAATTAAGTTATTTAGTGTTTTTCCAAATATATTCACCTTGTTCATTAATAAACCCTATAATATTATCTTTTAAAGTATATGCGACACCACCCGAAAAGCCCAATGCCATATCATAAACAGCATCAATAATAACTTTACCTGTCATATCAATATAACCCCATTTCTTATTTTTTGAAAATCCGCATAATCCTTCTGTAAAAACCAAAACTGAATCAAACTGAAAGTCAATTACAGTTTTACCATTTTTATCAATAAACCCCCACAATCCGTTTTTTGTCACTCCTGCAAAACCTTCAGAATATACATTTGCCATACCAAATTGAGGTTCAACCAACCATTTGCCATCATGTCCAATAAAACCCCATAAACCGTCCAAACATACAGGAGCAGCATTCTCACAATAAAAATAGAATAGTTTTGTTTGTTCTTTAAAATCTTTATAAATCGGAGAAACGATTGATTTTCCATATTTATTGAGTATTCCCCATTTGTCATTTTTCTTATAAAAACAAAATCCCTCTGCAAAAATACTCAAGTCCTCAAACTTTTCATCGGTCAACAATTGTCCCGATTTATCAATAATTTGCCATTTTTCGCCGATTTTAACAGAAGCATAACCTTCACTAAAGCCGGTAACCATATCAAATATAGGCTCGATCTGATATTGTCCTTCTGTATTAATAAAACCCCATTTTCCATTTTGGTAATCCTTAACCCCTGCCAAACCTTCGAAAAACATTTGCGAATCGCCAAACTTTGGTTTAATTAGCAGTTTCCCCCTAACATCAACAAACCCCCACTTATCGTCCAGCATTATAGCAGCAGATTCTTCGGTAAAAAAGAAAACTTTATCAAATTCAGCATCTATAGCTGATTTACCGTCAGGAGTTATAAATCCCCATTTGTCATTTACTTTGACCGGAGCTAAACCATTATAATTAAAATATGGTAGTCCACCAAGTAGTTTTAATCGTTTTTCAAGATGCTGATTTAACATAATGTACTTTTTATGGTTCAATAAATAGAATTTTACCCTCACCTGTTAAATATTGTCTTTTACCATCTAATATTGCACAGGTAACATTGTCGAAAACACCAAAAGACATATCATATTTCGGTTCAACAAGAAATTTCCCTTTTGTGTCGAGATATCCCCATTTTCCATCAATTTTGGCACTTGCAATACCACTGCCAAAAGGATGAACTTGATCGAACAATGGTTCAATTACAATATTTCCTGATAAGTCAATAAAACCCCATTTCATATTTGATCCAATAAAGCCCCCTAATCCTTCAGAAAAAAGCAATCCTGCAAATAAGTTTAAAGGAATAACTTCCTTACCGGATTTGTCAATAAATCCAAATTTCATATTATTACAAACTGCTGCCAGTCCTTCTGAAAAAGGATAAACACTATCATAAACAGTATCGACAACTATTTCGCCCAAAGTATTAATAAATCCCCATTTTTCGGCAACCTGAACGCAAGCAAGTCCTTCTGTAAATGACATATAATACAACATATCCGACAATATCTTTGGACGTTTCCATTTAATATCAATCACTAACTCACCTTTTACATTAATAAAGCCCCATAATTCACCTTTTTTAACGGGAGCCAAGCCTTCGTTGAAAACCCCTATTTCGTCAAATTCAAAAGGAACAATCAAATCCCCAAAATTATTGATGACTCCTGCTTTATTATTCTTATAAACGGCAGCTCTGGAGTCTGAGAAACCTAAAACTTTATCGTACTGACAATCAACAAGAATTTTTCCATTATTATCAACCCAACCCCACTTTCCGTTTTTCATAACAGCAGCCGAGTTTTCACAAAATATTTTTGCTGCATCAAATTCTGGAGTAATTGCAATTTCACCATTGCGGTCAATATAACCCCATTTATTATTTACACATACAGCTCCACGATCTTCATAAAAATATTCAGCAAAACCTCCTGTAATACGAAATTTTTGAAATAATCTATCGGTTTTATTTAGTTCTTTCATTTTATTATATTTATTAAAATCTATTTAAACGTTTTCAGGTTTTGGATTAGGACAACACTCTTCCCAGTCCATATTGTCTGCCGGTAACAAAGGATATTTTGTAATACTATTATTATATCCCATTATCATTTCCCATTGAATTTGTGTAATTAAAAAAGGACATATAAAGAAATCTTTTGTTAGAGTCACTTCATGCATAACTTCGTCTTCAAAATGTGCCAACTCATTTTCTGCACTCCCCATTTTAAACTTACCGGCAGGTAATCTATTCAATAATAAAAGATTTCTTTTATAAAGTTCGTTAGTTGAAATGTCGTCCGGCACTTTATCAAGAAATTTTACCTGAATACTTTCTGATTTATCTGCATTATTTAAGTCAATAATTAAACCCTGAGTTGTTTCCGGAATATTATCAACTTCACAAATAATTCTTAAACTTTGGCCACCAAATGCTCCTCTAGCTTTTTGTCGCTTTGCAGATCGGCAAATTGCCGGCCATGCGTGCCAATTCCCACCTCGACAAACCCTTTTTATGCCAGACTCAGGTCCAATCGGGTCAACAGATTCGTCGGTATAGGGACCATACCAATCTAGACAATATTCCCATGACATACCGAGCATATCAAATAATTGCCATTTATTTGGTTCTTTGCGTCCAACACTTCTCAAAGCGGGCTCATTCGTTTCTTTTTCCCAATTCCAATTTCCACCATAGAAGGCAATTGGTTCTAGGTTTTCATCAACAACGTTTTCACCAGTTTTGTCAGTAAGACACATTTTTCCATTATTATAAGAAGTTTCCGTTCCTGCTCTGCAAGCATATTCCCAACGGGCTTCTGTTGGTAAATTAAATTTTAACCCTGTTAGTCTTTGTAGTTTACCGCAAAATGATGATTGTGCTAAATCTTCCGCACTTGGTTTGATAGGCCAAAATCCCCCTCTAACCTCCTGCCAGCTAACAGTCTCAACCGGATATTTATCCTTTTTATTAGTACTAGGGTTAAAGCCAGTAACGAGTTCCCATTGCTTCTGAGTAATGTGATATATTCCAACAAAGTAATCTTTTGTAATTTTTACATCTCTTTGCAATTCATCATCATCGCGGCCAACTTCTGTTTTTGGAGAACCCATCATAAAACTGCCCGCTTTAACTCGTTTTAAAACAATTATTGACGTTTTGTAATTCTCATTATTTTCTATATCAGTAAGCGGAGAACTTATAAACTCGGTCAAATACTGTGAAGTATTTTGCTCTAAATTTACGATTATGTATTCGGTATTTTCGGGTATATTATCAGAGATATTACAGACAATACGAAAACCTTGGCCAAGGAATTTACCACGTTCAAAATGTCGATTAGCACTGCGGCACAGTGCAGGCCAAGCATGCCAACTCCCTCCTCTTGATACTCTTCTATTACCCTTTAATGCTCCTACAGGATTAATAACATCATCAATACGGTAATCGCCATACAAATCTAGACAAAACTCCCACAATTGTCCATGCATGTCGTATATTCCAAAAGCATTTGGTTGCTTTAGTCCGACCTCTCTGCTTTTTCCTGTTTGTTCGCCTTCCCAATTCCAATTTCCACCATAAAAAGCTATTGGTTCGAGATTATCTTCCTTGTAATTATCATCTTTTATCCCATTAGTACATTCAGTACCATTATTAAACCCTGTTTTGCTTTCAGCTCTACAAGCAAATTCCCATTGTGCTTCAGTTGGTAAATCAAATTTTAAGCCTGTATTTTTCCTAAGTTTACCAATAAAACTAGTTTCCGGTACAGAATCTATTGCTTCCTGAAAATTTATATTTTCGTTTTCCATTATAATAAGCCAAATATAATTTAAACTTTGCCTAAAGCGAAAGGCGGATACACTTCACTTTCAACAATTACATCAATAATAACAGGTTTATTTAATGCAATTGCCTTTTGCAAAGCTGGAGCAAAATCCACTTCTTTTTCCACTCTTATTCCTGTTGCTCCGCAAGCTTCAGCATATTTAACAAAATCAGGATTGTTAAATTGCATAAAAGCCTGATCACCTGTCATATTTAGGAGGAATTTTTTGATGACATTAAACTCTCCATTGTTAAAAATAATCCATATAACCGGAATATCATACTGTACTGCAGTCATCAATTCGAATCCTGCCATTTGATAACAACCATCTCCAGACCCTGAAATTACAATTTTATCGGGATTTGCACATTTTACCCCGATAGCTCCGTTAGTATGACTTGCCATAGGTCCAAAGCTACCCGGATTTTGATAACGCTGATTTTTATTTAGTTTAAGATAGCAGCTCAGCCATAGCATGTGAGAACCAGCATCACCTAAAACAATAGCATTTTCAGGTAAATTATCGGAAAGAATGCGGACCATGTTTCCTGGATTGATTTTTCCTGATGGCAATAATTCTGCAGGTTGCATATCATAATACCTTCCAACAGGAAGATTATTTGATATAGGTAAAAGATTCAATTCTTTTAATCTACGTATTATTTGCTGAAAAGCCGGTTTTACATCGCTGACAACAGCGACATTTGCAGGATAAACTTTATTTATTTCATGAGGATCAATATTTATATGAATAAGTTCTTTACCATTAAATAAATTGGCTTTAAATCCGAATGTGGCATTTTGAGCAAAAGAATTACCAATTGCAATAACTACATCGGCTTGAGAAAAATATTCATTTGCTGCAAAATCTCCTGATGTACCGTAAACTCCAAGACATAAAGGACTATTCTCGGGCAGCAATCCTTTAGCATCCATTGTATGAACAAAAGGAATGTTAAAAGACTGTACAAATTCGAGCAATTCATTTTTAGCGTTACTTCGAATAGCTCCATAACCAATAATGGTCAATATTTTTTTCTTGTTTTTAATTGCTTCAGCAATAAGCCCGGAAGCTTTGATTATTGATTCTTCCGAAGGCAGAATTTTTTCAATGTTCACATTTATTGGCCTGAAATTTTTAACTTCAGCCACGGTTATATCTTTTGGAATATGAATATGAACAGGTCCCGGACGACCATTAAATGCAATATTAATAGCTTCTTCGAGAATATCGCAAGTATCTTTTGGATCCTCAACAATAAAAGATTTCTTTGTTGTCGCTGAAAACATTAAATGAGAATCCGGAGTACGACTTAAACCTGTTGATTCGTTTAGTGCACCTTTACCCCTTTGATCTAGAGAAGTATAACCGGTAATAGCTAAAACCGGCAATGAATCGGAATAAGCAACTGCCAAACCCGAAAACAAATTAAAAGCTCCAGGACCTCCCGTTGCGAAACAAACTCCAAGTTTATCGGAAAACATTGCATATCCACAAGCCATAAATGAAGCAGCCTGTTCGTTACGGACTATTGCTGTTTTGATTTTTTTCGAATCTCGCAGCGACAACAACATTGTTGCATTTACCTGTCCACTACCTCCAAAGACATGATCTACTCCAATGTCTTCGAGTATTTTAACAATCGTCTGATTAACGTCCATCTTTCTAAATTTATTTATCCTCATTAAATTTTCCTATCGCAGACTTTGGAGGTCTTTCGGAAAACAGTATTCCGTCAGCAGCGGTATTATCTAATGAATATCCATCAAAAAACAAATATATCCTATCTTTAGGAACATTTGTAACTTCAGAAAAAATTCCAATAAATTTTTCTGCTAAAATTTTTTTTTGTGATTCTCTAAGCTCAAGGCTTTGAATTGTTATTGCAGGCATAATAATATTAGTTAAAGAAGAAGCAAACAGTGTTTACTTCTTCTTATGTTTAAGTTTTTATATTTTATTTAACACTTCAACAATTTTTTCTCCAAAAGCAATTGAAGATTCGACTGAATTACCGGTAATAAAAGGCCAGTCAAACATTACTCTTGGATTATCACGAGTAGCATCAGGATCTCCGATACATAATCCACCCGGACCCACAGCATCTCTAGCAATGTCCTCGAGAGGATATAAGAATCCTGCATAAACCGCATCAGTTCCTTTATTATCTTCAGTAGCACCCCACAACTCAAGTGTTACATCATCTTCAAAATCCCAAGCTCTCGGATGACAAGCAACCTTTTTACCTTTAATAATACTATTGTATGCATCTTGAGGATTTCTAGTCCAGATTAAAGCGGCAGTGGCATAACATAAGGTTGCAATTAGTTTATTTGTCTTATACGCTTCCATTATAAGCCTTTTGAAATACTTATTTGGTGCCAAATCCATCATTGCGCCTAATCCACCTGTACCTACAATTGCATCATAGTCAGACATTTTGGCGTCAGAAAGCTTGATTGGATGTGCCCATGCATCACTCATAACAAGTTCTTTTGTTCTGTCGCAAACAAACTTAGGATTAACCTTAGGATTAGCTCCAGGAATAGCAGCTAGCATTGGATCAATAAAATCCGGATCAACGCTAATCTTTAAAGGTAAAGGTTTCTTACCTTGTGGTGTGGCTAATGTTACATCAAAACCGGCTTTTACACACACATCCCATGGTGCTTGTAATTCTTCAGCCCAAACACCAAAGTTTGTTGCTGCCATTAAAATTTTTTTTGTCATAATTTAAATACTATTTAATTAATTTTTACTAAAAATGTATATCCATACCAAATTTAAATAAAAACAGTTCTTTTCTCCATAGGTAAATAAAACCTCCTACAAAATCCTAATAACTATATTTCATTAACTGTTTACAATTTATTTAAGACTTCTACAATTTTATCTCCATATGCTATTGAAGACTCAACTGAAGTACCTGTAATAAAAGGATGATCATAATAAACCTGGGGGTCTTCACGATTTGCATTTATACGGGCAATACATGCACCATTTGGACCTACTGCATCTCGCACAAGGTCTTCAATAGGCCATAGGAATCCTGGGGTGTGGACGTCAGTTCCTTTATTATCCGGAGTCGCACCATATAATTCATAACCAGCATCCATGCCAGGACCATAAAAGTCCCATGCACGTGGATGAGCTGTAATCTTTTTCCCGTAAATTATTGATTTATAGTCATTTTCAGGGTCACGCAGAAAAACAAGAGTTGTTACGGCATAACATAATGCAGCAACTATTTTTCCTCCTTTATACGCTTCCATAATCAAACGATGCAATTCCCACTTGTTGCACATATCAATCATTGCTCCTAATCCGCCTGTTAAAACTATCGCATCATAACCCTTCATTGTAGCATCTTCGAACTTAATAGGATGTGCCCACTCTTCCGAATCTACTAATTGTTTGATGCGTTCACATACAGGTTTAGGATTTACATAGGTCTTTATAATTGGATCAAAAAATTCAGGATCAACGCTTATTGCAAGTGGTAGTGGCTTAAGCCCTTTTGGGGTAGCCAATGTAACTTCAAAACCTGCTTTTTTACAAGCATCCCAAGGAGCTTGCAATTCTTCGCCCCAAGTTCCATAATTAGTGGCGATCATTAATACTTTTTTACTCATAATTTTAAATTTAATTTTGATATTTATACTTATCTTAAAACTTGTTTACTTTTTCCATGGAAAATCCTCTTTAACAGGACTAAAAACGTCTATTGCTTCGGTATCACCAATAGCAATAAATGAATGTGGCACATTTGCAGGAACAACGTAAGCATCTCCGGCAGAAAGTATTTGTTTTTCGTCTCCAATTATCATTTCGAAACCTCCTCTAATAACCAATCCGAACTGCTCCTGGCTATGGACATGCCTACCTACCTCGCTTCCATCTGCCATGTTCCAGTGTAACACATTCAATTTTTCTCCATTTGCAAAATCCTGACGTACAACGCCTTTTCCCATATCAACTTTTGGAATATTTTTATGAAATATAAACATATCTTTTATATTTAATTGTGTTCGTTTATTTGTTTTATTATCTCTTTTGCCAACAAATGCGCATGATCACCCGAACGTGCAGTAACAAGATCTCTGTCAACAACCAAATCTTCATTAACATATATTGCCCCGTAAGCTTTTGCATCACCAATCAAATTATTATGACAGACCAGTTTACGACCTTTGATCAATTCTGTAGCAGGAGCCACTAACCACAAACCATGACATATAATTCCTTTAATAATGTTTTCTTTCGCAAAAACTCTTTTTAAAAAATCAACTGCCGGTGGTAATTTCGAAACATCTTCGGTATAACGAAGTCTGTCAGAAACCATTCCCGAAGGAATAATAAAAGCAGAATATGAATTTAACTCTGCATCACTCATATTCTCAAAGCTTTCCCAACAAACCATCGGCACTTTATACTCATGACCATGAAAAGTGATATTATCCTGGCCCCAAAGTCTGCTTAAAAAATGTAATTCTATACCTTCCTCTGCAAAACGATATTTATAATAAAATATTTCGTTTTCGTAAAAATCAGATTCTATAAATATCCCTATTTTTTTTACTTTCATAATTTATATACTAATTGGATCTTTTATCATAATAATTCGGTCAAATATACAGATAATATTTCTCATATTCATTATATTTCTGATTTTTTTAGCCTAAAATTATTCCTTTTGTATTATTCGAAATAAAACTTAACTGTACTGTTTTGCTATCTAAATAGTTATGAAATTTTTATTCGTTCAGAAGGTCAACAATGACAATTAAAAAATTAAAAACTCAATGTTAATAATTTAACATATTTTTTAAATTTGCTTTTTAATATATTATATCTTTGTACATTACAGTGAATTTAAAAATGAAATTAAACAAATCATGAAAATAAATTTCTTAAGACTAGTTGCTATAGTGATTATAATAGTACTGTCAAACAATATTGTTTTAGCTCAGAAATCAAAATCAGAGAAAACACAATTAGACGCAGCATTTATTGCTTCAACCTATACCATTACTGCAGGAGAATGTGTAAACTTCACAGATATGAGTACAGGTAATCCAACAGGGTGGCAGTGGAGTTTTCCGGGTTCACAGACTCCAAACTCGACCATACAGCATCCTCAGAATATTTGCTATTATTATGCCGGCACCTATGATGTAATATTAGAAGTACAAAACAGCACAGCAGTTAATACAGAGGTAATTGCCGGGTGTATAACTGTGGAACCAAATACAACCACACCTATAGCAGATTTTGATGCAGATTATACAACTATTCCCCAAGGAGGAACTGTTACTTTCACTGATTTATCTCAAAACGGGCCATTTGTTTCATATGCATGGACATTTAATGGTGGTATCCCAAATGTGTCCAATGAAGAAGAGCCTGTTCCTGTAGCATATACTGAAGTTGGAACATATAGTGTAGAATTAAGAGTGGAAGATGAAAATTCTGTTCAGGACAATGAACTCAAAATAAACTATATTACTGTTATACCTGCTGCAACTGTACCGCCTGTCGCAGATTTTATGGCAGACAGAGTTTTTATTGCCCCCGGAGATTACATTAATTTTCACGACATGACTTCAGGCAGTCCGTATATATGGCGATGGTATTTCGAAGGAGCATCTCCAAACACTTCAAATCAACAGAATCCGACAAGTATTTTATATGCTATGCCGGGTACATACAATGTTCAACTTATTGTCGAAAGCAATATGGGAATTGATACAATAACGAAGGAAGACTACATAATTGTTTCTGCAACCGACCCATGTACAGCTATGCCAATTGCTGATTTTAAAGCATCGCAAAGGCTTATTCGGTCAGGTACAAGAATTTATTTCGAAGATAAATCATTAAATAACCCGACAACTTGGAACTGGTATTTTCAGGGTGGCTATCCCACATATTCGGCTGTATCAAATGTAATTAATGGAATAGAATATAATGCAGCCGGGTTCTGGGATGTATCTCTTGCTGTAAATAATGCCTGTGGAACAGATTATATGTATAGAGAAGATTATATTTTAGTTTTTTCGGGACCGGTAAATAAATATTGCGATACTATTACAAATGTAGGTTCAAACGAAAACATTTACAGCCCATATCTTACAGGAAGTTGGGGATATATTGGTGGACATAACGGACAAAAAATTAAAACTTATGCTGATTATTTTAATCAGTATTCTTTTACACAAATTGAAGCGCTTGTAGTTCCGGTTGTTCATTGCGAATACGGAGAATACAATTCTTATGTAACGTTTTACATTTGGGATGGAAATACAACATATCCTGAAACAATCCTTGCACAAAAAAAATTATTACTAAGAAATATTCCTGAAAATTTTAATAATGTTGTCGTATTTGACACTCCGGTTGAAGTAGAAGGACCTTTTTTCGCCGGATATAAAATCAATTATGTTGATAATAATAGTGATGGAATTAGTGAAGATAAATTTACAGTAAGTATTGTTGAAAACCGAAGTTATCCAAGTGCTGTAAACACAATGTATGTTGAGGCTAATTCCGTTTGGTCAACTGCAACAGCAAAGTTTGGGATAAAGACATCTTCAGCAATCAAACCGGTAACATGTATTGTTGACATTGATGAGTTTAAAATTACTAACGACATAGACATTTATCCAAACCCTGCATCAGATTATATATATATTCAAACAGGCAAATTGGAAACAGGGAAAGATATAGAAGTTAAGCTTATAGACATAACTGGCAGGGAAATTATCAGTGAAGAATATCAGGTTGGTTATAATGATATCAGAATTAATGTAAATAATCTGCCTCAGGGTTTATATCTAGTCACACTAAGAACAGACAATAACAGAATTACTCAAAGAATTATGATTTCTAAGTAATTCTTACATCAATAATCTTGTGACTAAACCAAAAATACAAATCTATACAGACGGGGCATGCAGTGGGAATCCAGGTCCCGGTGGGTATGGAATTGTTTTAATTTCGGGAAATTACCGAAAGGAAGTCTCACAAGGTTTTCGCAAAACAACAAATAATCGCATGGAATTATTAGCGGTTATCATAGGTCTTGAATTATTAAAAATTGAAGGTTCGGATGTTACGGTTTATACTGATTCAAAATATGTGTCCGAAGCCATAAATCAGAATTGGATAGAAAAATGGCAAAATAAAGATTTTAAAAAAGTAAAAAATCCGGATTTGTGGATTCGGTTTCTAAAAATATATCCGAGACACGATGTTAAGTTCGTTTGGGTAAAAGGGCATGCAGACAATAAAGAAAATAATACTTGTGATCGTTTGGCTGTTGAATCTGTTAAATCAAATAATCTGATAATCGATGAGTATTTTGAAAATGAGATTGACAAAAATTAAAGCTAATAATTTGATTTAAAAACAACTATTTTAAACATATTTAATGACAAATTAATAATAAACTCATGCAATAAAACACACAATAAATTGTTTAAAAAAATGATATTCAAAGCTTTTTAATCTAAACTTTTTTTAGGTATTTTGTAGTTTCTAAATAAATAAACATGAAAATAATTAATTCTCTCACATCTTTTTTAATCTTTTGCGGAATACTTTTATGCATAAGTTCTCTTAATTATGCTCAAGCACCTCAAATTACACAGCAGCCTGACAACTTAATAAAATGCATAGGAAACTACGGGTCTATAAGCGTTGCCGCAACAGGTTCTGAAACACTTCATTATCAATGGTATAAAAATAGTGTACCATACGGCGTTGATTCTCCAATGCTTGAATTTCTTGCACTTGACGAGACTGATGAAGGGGACTATTATTGCAATGTAAGTAACGGAGAAGGAAACATAAACAGTAATATTTGTTCAATAGGCGTTGTAAATGGTACACCGACAATCAATTCTATTTCTACTGAAAATGACCTGCTTTGTGTAGGGACAAATAATCTTTTTAGTTCAGATGTGGATGGAGAAAACTTTTACATAACCTGGTTCCTAAACTCGAATAGTGTAGGATACGGAACAAACTACAACATAATCTCTGCAGATGTTGATGATGAAGGCGAGTATTATTTTACAGCAACAAATGTTTGTGGTAGTGTAAATTCAGGCACATTAGAAATTGATATCGTTATTCCTGCCAATATCACTACAGAGCCGCAAACTCAAAGTATTTGTGAAGGCGAAGATGTTGTTTTTTCACCTGTAGCTGAAGGAGACTTCCTTTATTTCATCTGGATGAAAGACGGAGTATTAATGCCTGCTGAACAGAATATAAGTTTAACAATAAGTGGAGCAACCTATCCGCATCTGAACTATTATAATCTTATTGCCTACAATGTATGTAAACACGACACAAGCAATACTGTATATATCAATGTAAATAATATCCCTCAAATTACAGGACAACCGCTAGATCACAATATTTGTTCTACAGAAGAAATTACGCTATATGCATATGCTGGTGGAACAACCGAAGTCAATTATCAATGGTATGAATATGATGGAGGAATAATCCCCGGCGAAACATCTGACTCTTTCGTTCCTGATATTGTACCGAGCGACACCTCATATTATTATTGTGAAATGTCAAATATTTGTGGTACTGTATATTCAGACACAGCAGAAGTCGTAATAAAAGAGGCTCCTGAAATTACTCAACAGCCAACTGATGCTATATTATGTGTCGGAGACGATATAAGTATTCAAATTAAAGCAAATGGAACAGAAGTATTACATTATCAGTGGCTATTTAATGGGGCAGACGTTAACGGAGCAAATATTACAGGAGCTGAATCGTCAACAATAATAATTACTGGAATAACAGAGGGGCAACAAGGGCTATATTCATGTCATGTGCATAACGAATGTGGCTTTGCTGTTACAAATGAAGCATTCGTTACTGTAAACGCACCACCTTTGGTTACAGAGCAACCAGAAGATATAGATATTTGCGAGGGCGAAGAACTCGAAATAAATATTTCGTCATCAGGAACAGAGCCCGTAGAATTTGAATGGCATATACTTGGAAATGTAGCGGTCATAGGAACGGGTCAAGATTACTTCGGAGAAAATTCTAATCCTGAAAATTCGGGTGAATATTATTGTGTTCTGTCTAATACCTGCGGAGTAGTTTCGACTGATACTATTGATATTCTTATTAAAGCCCTGCCCGAAATAACTTTACATCCAGTCGGCGATGAAGTTTGCGTAGATGATTATGTCGAAATGTCAATTTCAGCCACAGGAGCAGAACCTTTACAGTATTTATGGTATAGAAACAGTTCTGCCGTTTCTGGTCAAACAAACGATGTACTTATATATGAACATGCTCAAGTAAACCAAAGCGGGACATATTTTTGCCGAGTTATGAATGAATGCGGTTATGAAGATTCATTTAATGCAGAATTAATCATAGGCTCACCTGCCGCGATAACATGGAATCCTATTGATCAAAACTTGTGCGAGCATGACACGCTAAATCTTATAATGGATGCTCAAGGAGAAAATTATACATTACAGTGGTATTTCAATAATGTTCCCCTAAGTGGTCAAAATGATACTGTTTTGAATTTAACAAACATAAGCATTTCTCAATCAGGCGATTACTATTGTTCTGCATACAATGCCTGCGCTGTGGTTAATACGGATACTGTTACCGTAGTTATTAACGAATCTCCGGAAGTAAACCTTGGCCCTGACATTAATTTATGTGAAGGAGAGACAACAACTCTCAATGCCGGAAACACTTACGTTCATTACAATTGGAATAATGGACTTAGTCATCAACCCGAATTGGAAGTTGTTCTTGGTGGCACTTTTATACTTGATGTTACAGGCGAAAACTCTTGTCATAACAGAGACACGATAGTTGTAACCTTTCATCCTTATCATAATATTTTATTCGGAGATGACGACATAATAGTTTGCGGCTCATATGTACTCGATGCCGGAGAGGGAGCGTATTCATATTTATGGAATACCACTCCTCCACAAACCACATCATCAATTATTGTTAATGCCCCCGGAACTTACTCTGTTATTGCAACAGGTGATAGCTTTGGATGTGAAACTACACAATCTATATTTGTTGATGTACGAGAGCCTATCAGTTTTAGTTTAGGTGGAGATGTCTCCGCTCCGGTTGACTCTTTTGTTAATATTGGGATAGAACATATTTATTCTGAGTATTTATGGAATACAGGACATAATGTGCCAATGCTGACGGTTTACGGCACCTCATACGGCATAGGCACATTTGAATTCAGGCTTACCGCAATTGCTCTTAATGGTTGTAGTTATACTGATACTATTAATGTAACTTTTTATAATGGATCACTAATTGAGATTGATAATATATTTGATGATATACAAGCATATCCTAATCCAACTACGGATTTCTTAAAAATATCATCTGAAACAAATTATATTAATGGTATAGAAATATATAATATATATGGTGAGCTAATTTTTAAAGAAATAATAAATAATATGGAAATTTCGTTAAATGTTAGTAATTTTGCAAAAGGTTTGTATTTAATAAAATGCGAATGTGATGATAATGAAATTAGAGTACTGAAATTACTTATACAATAGCCCTAATGAAAGAAAACAATATAAAAAGTAAAATCAGAGGTGCATATCTGATTTCTCTTATAAGTATTTCAATGGTACTGCTTTTATTGGGCATTGTTGGTTTATTAATATTAAATGCACAGGTATTATCAAAATATGTAAAAGAAAACATGTGTTTTTCGCTAATAATCAAGGACAATGTAAAAGAACCCGACATTAAGCTTTACCAAAAAACTCTCGATACTTATCCTTTTATTAAATCAACCGAATATATTACTAAAGAACGTGCCGCAAAATCATTACAGGAAGAACTGGGAGAAGATTTTATTGAAACTCTTGGATATAATCCACTTTCTCCCACAATAAATGTATTTTTAAATTCGGAGTATTCAAATCCTGATAGTATTGCAAATCTTGAGAAATTTTTCTTATCATCAACCGAAATTGTAGATGAAGTTGCTTATCAACAAAATCTTGTGCACCTGATTAATGATAATGTAAAAAAAATCAGTGCTATTTTATTGTTCTTTTCTGCAGCACTATTTCTTATTTCTTTTGCACTATTAAATAATACAGTAAGGTTAATGATATATTCAAAAAGATTTACAATAAATACTATGAAACTTGTTGGTGCAAAAAACAACTTTATCAGAAAGCCGTTTTTAACATCAGGAGCATTGCAAGGATTTTACAGCTCATTAATTGCAATTGCTATTTTGTCGGTTATATTCTATTTGATGAACCAACAACTTGGTGAAATTGTCAGTCTAATGGATATAAATATAATAATATTACTGTATCTGATTATAGTATTATGCGGTATTCTACTTACTACTGTATCAACTTATTTTTCTATCAATAAATACTTAAAACTTAAATCATCAAATTTATATTATTAAAACCAATGAATAAAATAGTGAAAGAAGTAAAAAATATTCAGGAACCGGAAACGGGTTTCGTTCTTGGCAAAAAAAATTATATTATTATTGCTACAGGATTTGCGTTAATTATAATTGGCTTTATACTTATGTCCGGGGGTAAAAGTGAAGATCCAAATGTTTTTAATCCTGAAATCTTTAGTTTTAGAAGAATTACTCTTGCCCCAATATTTATTCTAATAGGCTTTATTGCTGAAATTTTTGCAATAATGTGGAGACCTAAAAACAAATAATGTTCTAAAATATGGAATGGTTCGAAGCTTTAATCCTTGGGCTTATCCAGGGACTCACTGAGTTTTTACCTGTAAGTAGCAGTGCTCATCTTGAAATAGGAAAGGTTTTGTTTGGAATTAAAGGTGAAGAAAATATATATTTTTCAATTTTAGTTCACGGAGCAACTGTTCTAAGCACTATCGTTGTATTTCACAAAGAAATTTTAAAACTTTTTTCAGGCTTATTCAAATTCAAATATAACGAAGAAACCAAATATATATTTAAAATTGGGGTTTCTATGATTCCTGTTCTAATTGTTGGGCTTTTATTCAAAGATTTTGTAAAATCATTTTTTGCCGCTGAAAACCTAGTAATTACAGGGTCTTTTCTTTTGGTTACGGCACTTTTACTTTCATTTACATTCTTTTTCAAGCGTAATAATCAAAGAGAAATAGGTTATTTGGATGCTTTTGTCATAGGTCTTGCTCAGGCTTTTGCTGTTTTCCCGGGTATCTCACGCTCAGGCGCGACAATAGCCACCGGCTTGTTAATTGGAAACAAAAAAACAGAAATTGCTAAATTTTCATTTTTAATGGTATTAATTCCTATTTTGGGCGAAAATATGCTTGATGTATTTAGTGGAAGTTTTGCAAATACAAGTATATCATCTACCAGCATGATAATAGGTTTTCTTTCAGCCTTTTTATCAGGGTTATTAGCATGCAAAATTATGGTTAAACTTGTTAGCAAGGGAAAACTGATATGGTTTGCAATCTATTGCGTAATAGCCGGCTTAATTTCAATAATATTCTTAAGTTAATGCTCAAGAGTTTTGATTATAATAATACTCCTGATTTTGAATCAGGCCAAATACTGGTTATTGATAAACCTTTTAGGTGGACTTCTTTTGATGCAGTTAATAAAATACGATTTCTATTAAGAAATTATACGCATAACAGAAAGATAAAAGTTGGTCATGCCGGAACGCTAGATCCTTTGGCTACTGGAGTGTTAATAATTTGCACCGGCAAAGCCACCAAACTTATTGATGAAATACAAAGTGGAGAAAAAACTTACGAAGCAGGCTTTAAAATAGGGGCGACAACTCCCTCATTTGATCTTGAAACAGAAATTAACGAAAGATTTGATACAAATAACATTACAGAAGAACAAATTGTAAATGTTGCACAATCTTTTTTAGGGACAAGTTTTCAAACTCCACCGATTTATTCGGCAATACAAATTAATGGAAAAAGAGCTTACGAATTTGCAAGAAAAGGAAAAAATTTAAACTTAGATGAAAGAGAAATAACCATATCAGAGATAAAAATTAATAAAATAGATATGCCTGATGTAATGCTTACTATTACTTGCAGCAAGGGGACTTACATCAGAACTTTAGCTAATGATTTTGGAAAAAGACTTGACAACGGGGCCTTTTTATATTATCTTAGGCGAATTCGTAGCGGAAATTACTCCATAAAAGACGCTGTCGAAATTACAGATTTTGAAAATTATATTAACAATTTAGAA
Organism: Bacteroidota bacterium; assembly: GCA_029558535.1. Lineage (GTDB taxonomy): Bacteria > Bacteroidota > Bacteroidia > Bacteroidales > ML635J-15 > Bact-19. Next base: position 79,882 of record JAKQEK010000406.1, read on the forward strand.
CGATTATCAAAATAACAATTTAAGGTTTAAAATTTAATTCTACATATGAAACTATCACAGTTTGGATTTAATCTTCCCGATGAGCTAATTGCTTTACATCCTACTCAAAACAGGGACGAATCACGTTTATTGGTTTTTCACAAAAAAACTGGAGAAATTGAACATAAGGTGTTTAAAGATATAAAAGATTATTTTTCCGACAAGGATTTAATGATCTTTAATGATACTAAAGTTTTTCCGGCAAGATTATACGGGAATAAAGAAAAGACAGGAGCAAGAATAGAAGTATTCCTTTTAAGAGAATTGAACCGTGAACAACGTCTATGGGATGTCTTAGTAGATCCTGCAAGAAAAATAAGAATTGGCAACAAGCTATATTTTGGCGAAAATGATGACCTTGTAGCTGAGGTAATAGACAATACTACTTCTAGAGGAAGAACATTAAGATTTTTAATTGACAGTGATTATGATACTTTTAAAAACACTTTATATTCGCTCGGAGAAACTCCATTACCTACACACATTATTAAACGTCAAGTAGAAGAAGAAGATAAAGAAAGGTACCAGACTATTTATGCAAAGAACGAAGGTGCAGTAGCTGCCCCTACAGCAGGCATGCACTTTAGCAGAGAATTATTGAAGCGATTAGAAATATTAGGTGTTGAATTCGGATATATCACACTACATGTTGGTCTTGGAAACTTCAGAACAGTAGATGTTGAAGACCTCACAAAACACAAAATGGATTCGGAACAAATAATAATCAGTGAAGAAGTTGCGAGTGTTGTAAATAAAGCCAAAGAAGAAAAACGAAAAGTTTGTGCCGTAGGAACTACTGTATTAAGGACTTTGGAAAGTGCAGTTACGACTAGCGGATACCTTAAACCCTTTGACGGATGGACTAATAAATTTATTTTCCCTCCATATGATGTAATGGTACCAAATGCACTTATTTCAAATTTTCACATGCCAAAATCAACTTTAATGATGACCGTAGCAGCTTTTATGGGTTATAATGAATTAATGCATGCTTATGATGTAGCAATAAAAGAAAAGTACCATTTTGGAACATACGGAGATGCAATGTTGATAATTTAAACGCTTTCCAATTTATCAATACTAAGAATTGGTTTACCTAAAAATCTGAGCAATAAATTTGCAACACATAATACATCTTTTTCACAATATTTTGAGATTCTCGGAAGATCTTTCTCTTTATAATATACTTCATATACCTGACTCCCGTCAATATCATCCTTTGGCGTTGGAATGTTAAACAAATCAGCTAATAAAGCCAATGAAGTGAAGTGTTTATAATCACCGAATTTCCATAACTCCAATGTATCCAAGTGCTTTATTTCCCAAGGCTTTTTACCCGCAATGTTAAATGCCGGAGGTAATGATAATCCATTGATTAGCATTCGTCTCGAAATGTACGGAACATCAAATTCTTTAAGATTATGCCCACACAATAATTTATTGCCGGTCTTATCCCAAACGCTAATCATTGACGAAAACTCCGTCAATAGTTTTTTCTCATTATCATCAGCAAAAGATTTAACTCGAAATACCTCATTATGAATATAACCAACAGAGATGCATATAATCTTTCCAAACTCCGAATAAATTCCAGCTCTTTGATAAACGTCAGAAGCGGTTTCATTTTCAGATCTAAAATACGCAGATTTCTTTTCCCAATGTTTTTGAAATGATTCCGACATTTCATCCATAGAAGAACACATTGGAACGGTTTCTATATCAAGAAACAAGATTTCGTTTAGCTTAAGATTCTCAGTCATACTTATTTGATTAAATTTTGTAAAATATATTTCGTCAATAAATCTATCGCAACATCATTTTCACCTCCTTGCGGTACAATTACGTCAGCATATCGCATAGTAGGTTCAATAAATTGCAGATGAGAAGGCTTTACCGTTTTTTCGTATCTATCCAAAACAGCGACAACAGATCTCCCTCTTTCAACTATATCTCTCTGAATAACCCTAGAAAGTCTGTCGTCCGCATCGGCACTAACAAATACTTTCAAATCCATAAGGTTTCTTAAATCCTTTTGTCCCAGAATTAATATTCCTTCAACAATTACAATTTTTCTCGGAATAACTTCTATCGTTTCTTCGTTTCGGGTACAGGTTAAATACGAATAAATCGGTTGATTTACTGGCTTGTTGTTTTTAAGTTCTTTTAAATGATGAACTAATAAATTCCATTCAATTGCATCTGGATGGTCAAAATTAATTTTTTGACGTTCCTCCAAAGGTAAATGGCTATTGTCCTTGTAATAAGAATCCTGTGGCACAACAGTTACACAGTCCTCAGGAAGTTTATCAATTATTTTACGGACTACCGTGGTTTTTCCGGATCCTGTTCCGCCTGCAATTCCAACAATTAACATAAAAATAAACTTATAATAAATTTTACTATTTTTGAAATCTAAAAATAATAAATTTTTATTTAAAAATGCTATATCCACTAAAATTCGAACCTATATACAAACAAAAAGTTTGGGGAGGAGATAAAATCAAAGATATTAAATCTGACCAAAATGTGCCAAATAATTGCGGCGAAAGCTGGGAAATATCAGCAGTCCAAGGCGATTTGTCGGTTGTATCAAACGGTTTTTTAAAAGGAAATACAATTGAAGAAATAATTGAAATCTACATGGGAGAAGTTGTAGGGGACAAAGTTTTTGACAAATTTGGTATTGAATTTCCCATACTCGTTAAAATAATTGAATCAAAAGAAAATCTTTCATTGCAAGTTCATCCTGACAACATAATTGCTGCTAAAAGGCATAATGCCTGGGGAAAATCAGAGCTCTGGTATATTCTGAATGCCGATCCGGGGTCAAAACTCATTTCCGGGTTTAATCAAAATGTTAACAGTAAAATCTTTTTCGATTCTATTGAAAACGGAAATTTTGACAATTATCTGAATAAGCCTGAAATCAAAACAGGTGAAGTATATTATATTCCGGCAGGAAGATTACACAGTTTGGGAAAAGGTGTGACTCTGGTTGAAATACAACAAACTTCTGATATAACCTACAGAGTTTATGATTATGGAAGAAAAGACCGAGAACTACATCTCGATTTGGCTGAAGACGTAATTGATTACAAACAATCAAAAGAAATCAAAACTTCATACAAGCACACCCCTGACATTTCAAACAATATTATTAAAAATGAATTATTTACAGTAAATTTTCTACCGGTAATGAATACTATTATAAAAGACTATTATGAATATGATTCTTTTATAATTTATCATCTTATAAACGGAAAAATTACAGTTATTACTGATGGCGACAATCATACTTCTATTACTAAGGGCGAAACTGTCTTAATACCTTCATCATTAAGAAACATCAAAATTATTCCTCAACAATATTCCGAAATTTTAGAAATCTATATTTAAACCTAAGCTTATTTGGGAAATTACTTACCGGAAGTTAACTCGTTGAAAACTTGCTCCAATGATTTTTCTTTTATTTGTAAACTAAGCACTACATTGTCTAGTTTTACGGCAAGTTTAAATATATCATGTCTTATGTCATTAGCAGCATTAAATTCTATAATGAACTTGTTTTTCTCAAGCGACATAACTTTTTTAACCCCGTTAATAGCTTTGATTTCTTTTTCATCAATTGGTTTCATTAATTCTACCAAAAGAGTTCCGGTTTCTGATTTGCCTTTGATATGCATGTCCACGGTATAATCATCAGCTATTAAAATTCCATTATTAATAATAACTATTCTGTCACAAATAGCATCCACTTCTTGCATAATATGAGTTGAAAGCAAAACAGTTTTTTCTTTTCCCAGATTTTGAATCAGGTTTCTAATTTCGATTATTTGGTTAGGATCCAAGCCTGATGTTGGTTCATCAAGAATTAACACATCAGGATTGTGAATAATCGCTTGAGCAAGTCCAACTCTTTGACGATATCCTTTTGACAGAGCCCCTATCTTTTTATTTATTTCAGGTTCAAGCCCTGTCATTTCAACAATCTCCTCAATACGTTTCACTCTATTTTTTATTTTATAAATTCCTGCAACGAAGTTCAAGAACTCAATAATATACATATCCGTGTAAAGAGGATTTTGTTCAGGAAGATACCCAATTGTTCTCCGTATCTCCATGTGATTCTCCAAAACATTCATTTCTTTTACAAACACATCACCTGCTGTTGGCGGAATAAATCCGGTAATAATTTTCATCAAAGTTGACTTCCCGGCACCATTAGGACCTAAAAATCCAACTATTTCTCCACTTTTCACTTCAAAACTCACATTATCAAGAGCTTTTTGAGTTCCGTAATTCTTTGTAATATTTTGAATTTTTATTGACATCGCATTGTTAATTTAAAACGATGTAAAAATAGTGTTTTTTCGTTTAGTAATGCAATTTACACACATTTAATTAGAAAGAATTTATGTTATATAATAGTTTATAAAATAATTTGAAAAGTAAAACTTTTATTATTATATTTCGTCAAATATATAAAAGCGATTGTTTTATTAAATGAATAACATTCAGCAATAAGTTAAAAAGATATGGAAACCGCCATCCACATATTGTTCAAAGCAGCAGACCAACATTATGCCAAGAGTTGGTCTGCTGCTTTTATTAAAACAATAATTGTGGGTTTTTTGACAATATTATTTTTTCTTCCGTTTCATAAGCTTTTTGCTCAATCCGGAGTCTGTGATCCTACTGTTCCTTTTTTTACAGTTGATTTATCTTCATCACCTGATGCAACTTGGGAATCTCCATCTTTTGTTCGTCTGGATTTATGTTGTGGTAATTCTAGTCCTGACAGATGTTTGGAATTTGAAATAACATTACATGAGGATGCTATTGCGATAAATTTTGAGATTGCTTCAGGTGCTGTTCCGCCCGGGTCAATGTATTATCAACTTAATTGCGGACCGCCAGTTGTTGTAGGAACACCGGTTTGTATTAACACTCCGGGGCCGCACACATTGACTTTTTGTAAACCGGGAGCAAATGCCAATACTTACGCAGTAACTTCAATAACTAATCCCGAAATTACAGATCCTGACTTTTCTACTGAAAATTGTACTGCTCAAATACAAATAACCGGAATGATTGCTGGAACAATTGTAATTACTGATCTAACAGGAGGTGGCGCATATATGCCCTATCTCAGTTGCCCGGACTGTGAAAACATTACAGTAACACCAACCGGAGCTTTTCCACCCTATGCGGATTATGAAATTTGTGGAACCCCAAATGGTTCTGTTTGTTTGTCAGGAGTAACATATTGCGACACAATAAGAGTTAACTTTTTTGATACTATAGTTGCTGAAATAAACCCTAATCCTGCAAGTTTTTGTTCTGATGATGGTGGGGTATGGTTATATTCGAATATTATTCAAGGTGTTCCACCATATTCTTACGAATGGTATGACCAAGCTAACGGAACCGGTAATTTACTTGCAACATCAGCCAATTATTTTGCTACTGCCGGAGGTAATTATTCTGTCATTGTTTATGATTCCCTTTTCCCGGTATGTCCTCCGGTTATTTTAAACGCATCTGTTACAGAGTTTCTTAGCCCTGTAATAGGATTTACCCCTAACAGTCCATATTTTTGTGATGGCGGTTTTGTCGACATCACCGCAACCGGTGCAAATGATTATGTCTGGTCTCCTCCTGATGGTTTATCTACTACAACAGGACCATCAGTTACTGCCTCACCTGATAATACAACAATTTATACTGTTACTGGAACCGATCTAAATGGATGCACCGCATCTGTTGATATTACTGTAGAAGTTTGTGTTTCACCGGTTTTAACATCTTCAACAGATGGAGAGATTTGTTTAGGGGAGTCTTATCAATTAGAAGCAAATGGAGCATTGTTTTATTCATGGGATCCTGCAACAGGTTTGGATAATCCAAATATTTCAAATCCTTTAGCTACACCTATCGTTACTACCGAGTACATCGTTACAGGGTATGACGTAAGCTGTGCTGTTATAGAAAATGGAGGATTTTCTGATGGTTTTACGGAATTTACAACTAATTATAATTATAATCCAAATTTATTCCCAGAAGGGAATTTTTATATCGGTACAAATCCTCATGATTATCATACAAATTTTGCTGCTTGCACTGATCACACTTCCGGCTCAGGAAATATGATGATAATAAATGGAAACACGGTTGCAAATGCAGAAGTGTGGTGTCAGGATATTCATGTAAATCCAAACACAGACTATCTGTTTTCGACATGGATTACTAGTGTTCATCCAGCAAATCCTGCAGTTTTGCAATTCTCAATCAATGGAACACTTCTTGGAAGTCCTTTTAATGCTACTGCAACAACATGCGACTGGCAAGAGTTTTACGAGGTCTGGAATTCCGGCTCGAACACAAGTATTCAGATTTGTATTGTCAACCAAAATACTATTGCTACTGGTAACGATTTTGCTCTAGATGATATCTATTTTGCTCCTCTTTGCTCTTCAACAGATACAGTTCTAGTAACTGTACATATTCCACCAGTTATAACCTTTTCAAATACTGGTTCATTCTGCGAAACAGAATCTGCAACAGATATAGTAGCTGATCCTGCAGGAGGTGTTTGGGGAGGTACTGGTATTATAGACATAAATAATGGCACATTTGATCCTGCTACTGCAGGTGCTGGTGTCCATGTGATAACCTATTCATATAATGATGGTTATTGCCAGGTTGACACAGCAATTAATATTACAGTTGATGCTGTCGTTGACGCTACTATTACTCCTATTGGTCCTTTCTGCGAAACTGAAGCTGCTGTTGTTCTGACTGCTGTTAGTCCGGGTGGAGTTTGGTCAGGAACTGGTGTGGTTGGTAATACTTTCGATCCTACTATTGCTTTGGCCGGTGACCATACCATT
>JAKQEK010000022.1 GCA_029558535.1 Bacteroidota bacterium
TGATATTTCTAACCGGAGTATTTTTGGAGATGCTGGAACTGCTACTATAGTGACTTATTCAGATGAAGATCAGCTGGGAGAATTTATTTTTGGTACGGATGGTATTGGAGCCGAAAATTTAATTGTTAATGGACTTTCTGCACGTAATTCTTACATACTCAAAGATGTGGAAAGACCAACATTATATATGAACGGTCCTGAAATTTTTAATTTTACTATAGAAACTATCCCACCTTTGATACAGCAGGTAATTAACAAAAATAAACTTCAATTATCGGGCATAGATTATTTCATTTTGCATCAAGCCAATAAATATATTATAGAATTTTTAATTAGTGAAATTGGTCTTGATATAAGTAAATGCCATATTGATATGATAAATTACGGAAATACAATTTCCAATACCATTCCTATTGCCTTGAAGGATGCTTATAAGCAACAAAAAATACAAGAAGGAGATAAAGTTCTTTTAGCTGGCTTCGGAGTTGGTTATTCCTGGGGATCAACGATTATAACTATATAATAATTTGTGTTTAAGATTAAAGGTATACAATTATCTTGCATCTCATGTTGAGTTCCTGATAGATATGAATTCAATAAGGACTTGCCTTGGTTTGATGAGGAAAGAAAACAAAAGATTATTCAAAGTACTGGAGTTATTAGTCGTCCTGTAGTTAATGATACACAAATACTGTTGTATTTCATCAAGCAAACCGTTATATGTAGAATTTATAAGAAAGAGTTTAGAGATTCCCAAGGATAGATTTCTATATTCGCTGGAAAAATATGGTAAAACAAGCTCCGCTTCTATTCCACTTACACTTTGTTCGGAATTAAAAAAAACGGATGATGTTAATAAAACTTTATTAAGTGGTTTTGGAGTCGGTTATTCTTGGGGCTCTGTAATGCTTAATTTAAAAAATACACTTTTACTAAATATCTATGAAATATGATAGGAATTATGAATAGATTACAAAACAAAAATATTTTAATTACTGGTGCATCTTCAGGAATAGGAAAAGAATGTGCCTATCGGTGTTATGAAGAAGGAGCAAAAGTTCATTTAATTGGTAGAAATAAAGTGTCTTTGAACGACATATACTCTCAGCTAAATGACGATAAT
>JAKQEK010000027.1 GCA_029558535.1 Bacteroidota bacterium
ACAATACTGTTTATTTTTATTAGCCACCGAGAGCACCGAGATCACCGAAAAATGATTAACAATACAAGAAATCATCCACCGAGAGCACCGAGATCACCGAAAAATGATTAACAATACAAGAAATCAAGCCACCGAGAACACCGAAAACACCAAAAAGAAATTTACAATACAAAAATATTAGCCACCGATAGCACCGAAAACACCGAAAAAAGTTATATAATTTTCAAAACAAGAAAGAGGAAAGCCCAAAAGTTATGATATATGAGAAGGAGCTGAGTGATAGAATTATTGGTTGTGCAATTGCTGTTCACAAAGAGCTTGGTGCTGGATATTTGGAAAAAGTATATGAAAGAGCTTTATGTGTAGAATTTAAATATCAAGGTAATAGTTATGTTTCTCAGGTTCCTATACAAGTTTTTTATAGAGATCAAATTGTTGGGGATTATGTTGCTGATATTATTGTAGAAGGTAAAATTATACTGGAGCTCAAAGCTTGTAATATAATTCATTCAATGCACTCAGCACAAATAATAAATTATCTAAGTGCAACAGGGCTAAAAGTTGTCTATATCTTAAACTTTGGTAATGTGGCAAAATTAGAATTCAAGAGAATTGTTCATTAAACTATTTTTCGGTAATTTCGGTGGCTTTTTTGAATAGGGATTTTACATTAGAGATATATAGACATTTGCTCTCTACACTGAGAAAAGCGGATTATAGTTTTCAAAGAGTTGAAGATTTCATTCAAAAACCAGTAGATAGAGTTGTAGTTTTAAGGCATGATGTTGATTTAAGAAACTGGGCAGCTATTAGATTGGCAAAATACGAAGCTAGTATAGGTATTAAGTCAACTTATTATTTTAGAATTGTTCAGCAAAGTTATAGTCCAAAAATAATTAAACAAATAGTAGATTTAGGGCATGAAATTGGTTACCATTATGAAGATTTAGCTAATTGTAACGGAGATTTTGAAAAGGCAATACATTCATTTGAAATGAATCTTGCTAAGATACGACAATTCTATCCAGTA
>JAKQEK010000035.1 GCA_029558535.1 Bacteroidota bacterium
GCAATACTCAGACTTGCACCTGATGATACAATTAAGCTGCCACTAATGTTCAGCACCCTTGTTGCACCATTACCGATTATTGCGTTTGTATTGCTAACAACAAAATCATTATTAACTGTTAATGTACGACCATTTGTACTAAAATTTATTGTACCACCCTGCAAAAAAAGGTCATTTACTGACGAAGACGCATTCACAACAACAGTAATTCCCGCACAAATATACGCATCATCTCCGGCTCCCGGCACCCCGAAGCCGCCTGCACCACCACAAGAGGATGCCCAGGTTGCTGCAGCATTCCAATTCCCGTTTGTTACTGCATAATAATCAGCAGACAATAAAATATTAACAGAAGTAAGCAATACAACTGCAACAAGTAAAAACCGAGAAATTGAGTAAAAAAACTTCATTTATTAGTTTAAGTTTTTTACAAATCGCGATAAAAATAATATATATTTTTTACACTTATTAATATATTATTTTATATTAATGTTAAATTATACTCATTATTATTAATGATTATAGTTAATGCTCTTATTATAGGACGAATTGCATTTTTTAACAAACTTACAGTAAAACTTTAATTTTTATTGTTATTTGTACTTCCAATCCTTAATTTTTGTTTTGTACAAATGGAAAAATTACTTCTAAAATGCAAATACTCCCGAAAAGTCGGGACAAGTTATGACAAAAGCGAATATTAGATACCAGCTAAATAATTACAGTTTATTAAAGATAAGCAACAAACTTCACAAAATAGATAGCTTGACAAATCTTACGCAAGACATTTTTATGTTTTAAAATACATAAAAGTACTTGCTAAATTAAAATTTCTTTAATAAACTTGTAGCTGACTTTAAACATATAAAAATATGAATACTCCTGTAAATATAAATATCGTAAACGAGGAGATTGCAAAATCTGGTTTAAAAGATCTTGGTAAAGCCACAATTCGCGAGATTGTTGGATTGGTAAACAAAATTCAGAATATTTCCGGTGTAAAATATATGAGAATGGAAATGGGTGTACCTGGATTAAAACCACCGAAAATAGGTATTGAAGCCGAGATTGAAGCTTTAGAGTCAGGCGTTGCCTCTGATTACCCGATGGTTGACGGGGTTAAAGTTTTAAAGGATGAAGCCTCGAAATTTGTTAAAAATTTTATGGGTATTGATATAAGTCCCGACTCTTGTATTCCTACTGTTGGATCTATGCAAGGATCTTATGCGATTTTCCTACTCTGTGCGAATCTTAACCCACAAAAAGATACTGCTTTATTTATTGATCCGGGCTTTCCTGTTCAAAAACAGCAATTCAGAGTTATGGGCCATAAATTTGAAAGTTTTGATGTCTATAATTATCGCGGCGAAGCACTTAGAGAAAAACTGGAATCATTTTTATCAAAAGGTAATATCAACTCAATTATTTATTCAAATCCAAATAATCCAAGTTGGATTTGTTTTACGGATGACGAACTTAAAATTATTGGAGAACTTGCAAATAAATATGATGTAATAGTAATTGAAGACCTTGCCTATTTTGGCATGGATTTTCGCAAAGATTTATATCATCCGGGTAAACCGCCTTATCAAGTTTCTGTAGCAAATTATACAGACAATTACGTTTTATTGATTTCGGGATCCAAAGCTTTCAGCTATGCCGGTCAACGTATTGCAGTCGCTGCAATTTCGGATAAAATATTTAATAGAGAATATCCTTATCTTACTGACAGATTCGGTTGTGATAAATTTGGTTATACATTCGTTCTAAGAATAATTTATTCCCTTAGTTCAGGAGCATCTCATTCGGCACAGTACGCTCTCGCAGCTATGATGAAAGCTGCAAATAGCGGAGAATTCAACTTCATCGAAGAAGTAAAAGAATATGGGAATCGAGCTCATATTATGAAAAAAATGTTTACGGACGCGGGTTTTCAAATTGTTTATGATAAAGATCTTGATGAAGATATTGCAGATGGATTTTATTTTACAATCTCATATCCAGGATTGAGTGGCGGAGAATTAGTTAAAGAGCTTTTGTATTACGGAATCAGTGCCATTTCGCTCGGAACGTCAGGTAGTTTACGTACCGAAGGATTACGTGCTTGTGTGTCTCAAATTACAAGCGATAAAATGCCTGTTCTTGATGAGAGATTAAAAATGTTTAAGTTAAATCACAACTAGATTTATATTATGGCACTGACAGTAAACACAACTAAATATGATGCACAATCACTTAGTGATTTTCTTGCAAATTCTTTTCCTGAATATAAAATCAAAATACAGAACAAGACTACTCTTCTTTTTGTAAAAGGAAAAATAATGACAGTAGTACGCATTCGACAGAATAAATTAACAGTACATGGCGATCTTTACACTAAAGACCCTGTAATATTAATTCTCGTAATTTTAGGAATTTTAAGTGGTGTAATCGGAGTTTTTATAATTTTGGGTATTCTTTACATCATTTTCGCAAAAGCTATCAAATCACAAAAAAATAAAGTTTACTCATTACTTAAAGAAAATGCCTGATATAAACGATTTTATTAAAATTTTTGATAATTACTGCGACGGATTTCTAAAGAAAACAACATCAGCAAATACACATGAGAATATTCAATTAAAAATCACTCATAGTAAAAATGTCTTTTATCATTGTAGCGAAATTGCTAAATCTGAAAAATTAAGTAAAGAGCAGCAATATGTCGCCGAAATTTGCGGGTTATTTCACGACATTGGACGTTTTGAGCAATTTACTGTATATAATACTTTCAGAGATGACTATTCCGTTTATCATGGAGCATTAGGAGTCGAAGTTCTAAAAAAAGAAAAATTTCTCGAAAAACTTTCAGAAGATATTCAGGAAATAATTTTAACTGCTGTTTACAATCATGGTTTAATAGAAATTCCAAAAAATACTAAAGCCGATAAGTTATATTTTTCAAAATTAGTCAGAGATGCCGATAAAGCAGATATTTTCAGGATAGTTGCTCATTATTATCATAGCACAGGACCTAGAAATATTGCTTTGGAATACGGACTTGAGGATATTCCGGTAATTTCTCCTGAAGTCTTCAGACAATTTTGCGACCGCCAAATGATTTCAAAAGAAAACCTAAAAACTCTTAATGATTTTAAAACTATGCAATTAGCATGGATTTTTGATATAAATTTTAGTTACACTACTGAATTTATAATACGAAATCAATATTTAGATACCGTTATGTCAAGTATTACAGACGAAAGATATAAGGACAAGATGAATCAAATTATAAAAGAGAAATTATATGTGTAAAAAGCTCCAAAACTTTCTTTAGAATCCTAAAAATCAAAACCATTATTACTAAATTTACATCCAACAACAATAAAATTAGAGTCATTATTTACAAATGATTGAATCTTATTGTTCTTAAATTCACACTTTTTCACCCAAATATCTGAACTTAGTTTAGTTTCATCTTCAGTATAGCCAAACCATATATTTTCGTCAATACTAAATAAATGAGGCATAAATTCATTAGTGTAATTATCTTTAAAAGTACATTTCTCAAAACTAATATTGTAACAATTCATAATTTCTATCAAATTAAATTCACCGGTATTTCTAAACATGGTTTTCTTAAAACTAATATCATTACTGTCATATAAATATAGCAAACCATAAGAACAATCATGTATTTCTGAATTTATTACGCTAACGTCACTACACAGATTTGCATTTATCCCAACAGTGCCACAGCCATAAAGTGAACATGATTTTATTACGATATTTGAACATTCGGTAAATGAAAGAACTCCTCCCGCACAATATCCCTTTTCGGTATGTCCGAATGTAATACCTTCTATTCTCAGATTATTACAACTAATAAACGTCATAACCCATGCATAACGAGGTTCAATTAGTATTTTGACATCACCTTTCCCTTTTATTGTAAGATTGTGTACTTCGGTTAAAACTGGCTCATAACCATCATAGTTGTTATAAGTTCCAACATTAACATTGTTTATTTCTTCGATCACAGAAGTTAAATTATATGTCCCCGGCGCTAATTCGATAGTTGTATTCGATTTTATCGCATTAAGAAAATCAAGAGTATTATCAACTTTAACAACATTTTGCGAAATTAAATTGATTGACAAAAACAATACTGTCACACAAAATAATACAACAAATTTTTCTCTTTTCATAATTTAATAAATAACTGATTAATAACATTCAAATATAATCTAAAAACACTTATCAAATAAAAAATATTGTATTTTTGAAGAAAAAAACATGAAAGCATTTAAAGCATACGACATCAGAGGAATTTACAACAAAGATTTTAATAAAGAAGATGTTTATAAAATTGGATATTTTTTACCCAGGGTACTTAATACGACCAAAATTCTTGTCGGTAGGGATGTCAGAGAATCTTCACCTGAAATACTGGAATATTTAACCAAAGGCATTACTGATGCGGGCGCAGATCTTCATTTTGCCGGATTAGCAACTACGCCAATGATTTATTGGGCTACAGCTAAATTTGGTTTCGAAGCATCTGTGATGATTACAGCCTCTCACAACCCTGCAGAATACAATGGACTTAAAGTATCCGGTAAAAATGCCAGACCTGTGGGATACGATACAGGACTTAATGAAATTGAAAAATTGATACAGACTGATAAAATTGTACCTGTTTCGAATAAGGGAAAGTTTTATGAAATAAATGTCAGAGATTCTTATTTCGATTTTTTGAAGCAATATGTTCCGGACATAAAAAATCTTAAAATTAGTATGGACTGCAGCAATGGTATGGCAGGATTATTTATCAAAGAATTACTTGGACCGGAAGTAATGTACTTTTTCGATGAACTTGACGGAAGATTTCCTAATCATGAAGCTAATCCGCTTGTTCCAAAAAACATTGTTGATTTGCAAAATCATGTAAAAAAGAACATGTCAGATATCGGAGTAATTTATGACGGTGATGCTGACAGAGTAATGTTTGTAGATGAAAACTCCGAATTTATTTCTCCGGATTTAATGATTGCTGTCCTTGCTCATTATTTTCTTGAAGAAAAAGGATTAAAAGGGAAAGTCATTCAGGATATACGCACGTCAAAAGCCGTTGGTGAATATATCTCGCAATGGGGAAGCACAATGGAAATGTGGCGTGTCGGAAGAGCTTATGCTGCAACGAAACTTAAAGAAATTGACGGTATTTTTGGCGGAGAACTGGCAGGACATTATTATTTTAAGGATTTTTATTATTCCGATTCAGGGATATTGGCAAGCTTGATAATATTAAGAATCGTTGCAAAAATGAAACAAAAAGGAATAAGTATTTCGCAACTAATTTCTAAAATCAAAAAATATCAAAATTCAGGCGAAATTAACTTTAAAATAGAAGATAAATCAGGGGCTATGGATGCCGTTATAAGCTATTTTAAATCACTCGAAAAACCTGAAGCATATTTTGACTTTGATGGTTACCGAATAGAATATAAAGACTGGTGGCTTAATATCAGACCTTCAAACACAGAGCCATATCTAAGATTTTTAGCCGAAGCTAATTCACCACAACTTCTCGAAGAGATTAAAGAACAGGTTTTTGGTATTATTGAAGGATATGGTGGCGAATTTACAGAAGGACATTAGGTTATTGAACAATAATTTACATGGTCACTTATAGGTCTAATTTGTTAATGTATAGATAAAAGAACCAAGAGATTTTGTAATATTTGTATTTTTCTTCTGAAAAATGTGGAAAACTATCAATTTCGCTAATTTTCTCAATTTGCGCTATCGTTTTGTTAAAACCAATATTATAAGCTGAGGAATAAAACTTTAGTTTTGACTTAATACTAGAAAATTTTTGATTAGCTGATTTAGTTTCTACTATTATGCAGAATATCTCTAAATATTTTAATTGCCAGTTTATGTCTTCAAGCCTGGAAATTCTTTCTAATCGAGACTCTTTACTGTCAGGTTTGCTAAACAAACAATCAGAAAATAATGAATCTAAACTAGAGTCAAAAGCAATATGTCTTTCAATTTCTTCAACAAATGAGGGTTTCATTTGGAAGTATCCAATAGAAAAATCAGAATAATTTTGTCCATTACTAATGTATAGAACTTTCAATGCATAAGATTCCACTTTGTCTTGTAAAAATCTATATTGTGAGATTTCGGGAGCTACGATAGAAAAAAGAAATTTGCCATCAACATTTATATTATTGGCAGCATTTTCAAAACTGTTTTTATTTTTCATATAGAACAAAATAGCTTCATTGCATTCTTTCTCGTATCTGTGCCAATATGCATTATCTGAAATAATAAGATTATTACACAGCAATAAAAGAATAATAGTAAAACAATATTTCATCAATACAATTCTTTAATCAAGTTTATATTCGTAAACTACAAGTTCATTGCCCTCTAATATATTCCATACAAAGCTATTCCTTTCTTCATTATAGAAGGCGCTAAGAGCACTATTATCACCAAAATTCACACCATCTATTATCACATATTGATTTTCACGTTCACTAATAAAATAATGTTTTTTATCATTAGAAAATAATTTAAATTTATTTTGGAATCTTTGAAAATGATGCTTTTGTTCTGGTTCTCCACCGTTATAATTATATCTTGCCGCATTACCAAGATCATTATAAGTAAAATCTAGAAATCCCTCTGCTATAAATTGTAAATCTTTAATATTTGAATAAGGTCCAAGAGTGTCTCCATCATAATACACAAATTCATAACTACGATTTTGTATCCATTCAATATATATGAAAGCTAGCTTGCCACTTTTAGATACAACAAAATAATATGATTGATAGTACGAGCCTATAATTTCGCCATCATATATAATATTATTAATATTAGAGGACTTTCCTATATCAGTATATGCATATATTATATTTCCATCATCTGTAATATGAGAGAATTTACAATTGCTATATGGCCCCTTAATTACCCCATCAATATTCAAGTAGGTATCTCTATATTCTCCCTCTTCATATGAATATAGTAATTTGCCATCTTCATTTATTGAAAGTCCATAATCATAAATACTATTTCTTGAAAATGGTCCAATAATATTACCATTATGATTAACATAGCACCCAAAAGAGTTGTCATTTTCATTAAATACAAAAGCGTATTGTCCATCATCTGTAAACACAAGGTCTGAGCATCTTTTAAATGGGCCATATATTGAATCACCATTATAATTAATAAATTGCTCTCTATTTTCATTATAATAGTGAAAAGCAAACTTTCCATTCTCAGCAATATATGTGCTTCTAACATTTGAGTAAGGACCAAATATTTTACTATTTGCATTAACGAAATATTGACCTTCTTTTTTAAAAGAAAAGGCATATTTGCCTGATTCTTTTATATTATATGGAAACCAGCCTTCAAAAGGACCTCTCACTATACCTTTGTCATTAAAATATGTTTTATTATCTAGCATATAAAAAAACTTTTTCTCTCCAACGATATTGACATAATCATAAGGGCCATACTCTTCTCCATTAATATTTGCGTAATATAAATTGTCTTTCAAATATGATATTGAAAATGAATTTTGCACTTTTGGATTAATATACACGTTGTCAGGCCAATACAGATACTCATCCATATCTTCAACCACTCTAGATCCATTAAATACTAATGAATACTTTTTAGTTGATTTATTATAAACTAACGCTGCAAAATAATGTCCCTGCAAATCAGTCATAATAGTATACTCATTGTAGTGAATAATCTCTGTTGAGTCTAAAGTAAACAAGATTTTTCTTTCTATATTTTGAGGTTCGCTTGACTGAGAGAGAGCATTATATTGAAATGCAATAATGAACAATGATATAATTATAATTGATTTTTTCATGGTTAAATTATTATCAAATTTACAAAAAATATAATAAAACAAAACTAAGATTTATTTCAAAAAAGAAGACGTGCTTAAGCGTCTTTTTTTGTATATTTTTGAATTTAATATTTTATTCATCGTCATCTTCTTCAAATTCTTCATCAAAGATTTTTTCAAATTCGGATTTCTTATCGTCTATTGTTTCAAAATTATTGCATTGCCTGATACGATCAGAATAATCTTTTTCAAGATCAAGATATGTCAGCAAGTCCTTTACTTTTAGGATTCCTGAATTTTTCATTCGTGAAAGATCATCCAAAAAACAATTCAGACATCTGCATGCTGCCGGCAAATTATTTAAATGATTAAAATAAATATCAATTAACATAATGTTTGCCTCAAATCTCATTGTTACATATTTCCTTGAATCAGTGGTAATTGAAATATTTTCCACAGCGATTTCCAAATCCGGAGCAGCTTCGGAGTAATGTCCTCTGTTGTATTCTTTTTCTCCGTTTTCAAAACTGTCGTCAGCAGCTTTTAAAAGTCTTGTGTTTTGTGCCGGAATATATAATATTGAGAAAATTCCAACAATGACAAGTAAAAATAATTTCTTTCCCATAGTAGTAGTTTTTGTTTTGTTTCTTTACAAATTGTTTACCAAAAATACACATTTTTTTTATATACGAATTTCAACTTCAATGCATTTTTTTAAATATTTTTTTTATTTTTGTTTATTGACTTATTAAGAAATAAAAATTGATACAGTATTTTTCAACATTTGTTTTATTCTTTCTTGCAGTTATAAGTACATATTCACAATGTTATTCCTGCTATGAATTAAAAGAAAACAGATATAATGAGACTGCATTTCTAACAACTCATAATGCATTTAATTGTGAAGAAGGCGATTTTCAGATGCCAAATCAAACATATAGTATAAGCACACAGTTAAATGATGGGGTAAGAGCTTTAATGATAGACGTATATGAGAAGAACGGAGTCCCTACAGTTTATCATGGATTCTCATTTTTAGGTTCAGTTCCTTTATCTTCAAATCTTGCAGAGATAAAGAATTTTCTTGAAAACAATCCTACAGAAATAGTTACGATAATTTTCGAGTGTAATGTTTCTGCCGATATGATAGAACAAGCTTTTATTAATGCAGAGCTATACAATTATCTATTCGAAAAAAATGAACTTCTACCCTGGCCTACGCTGGAAGAAATGATAAATGAGAATAAACGTCTTGTAGTATTTACTGATCAGGACGATGCTTCAGAGCAGCAGAAATGGTATCATTACGTTTGGGATTTTGCAGTTGAAACTCACTTTACTATTCACAATCCTGACGAATTTAATTGTGATTATAATAGAGGTGATCCCGAAAACGATCTTTTTATTTTTAATCACTTTATTACGTCTTCAGTTGGGACAGGAAACATTGATCAAGCTACAATTGCGAATTCTTATCCTTTTTTTATTGACAGAATTTATAATTGCATTGCTGAAAAAGAAAAATTACCAAATTTTATCACTGTGGATTTCTACCAAACCGGAAATTGTTGCGAAGTTGTTAACACATTAAATTCTATATATGTTAATGAATTCGAAAATCTAAATACAAAAATTCAGATATATCCGCAACCGGCAAAGGATTATATTATTATTCAAGGAACAGGAATAACAGATATTCAAATTTACGACCTCAATGGTAAAAAACTTTTAATTCAGAGTGAACTATTTTCGGATGAAATCATTCAAAATTTGGACGAACTGGATCAAGGGATATATTTACTCAAAACAAATTGTAAAAACAACAGTTATTTAAAAAAAATTGTAAAATTGTAATTTTGCTGAGTTTTCTTATTTTTGCTTTAAGAGAAAAATGATTATCACGCTTTGAAAACCTAAAAACAATGTATTATGAAATTCATTTTAAATAAAAGCGACTTTTTAAGGTTTCAACTCTTTACAGCCTCAAAATCAAAATCAGTGAGAAAGAGGAAAATTGCCGGTTGGATTATTATTACAAGCTTTTTTATCATATTGTCAATTTTATTCTTAAATTATAAAGATAATTTCCTTACTTATTATTTCTTAATTGTTGCTGTTGTAACATTAATACTTTATCCAACTTACATTAAATGGGTGTACAAAAGGCATTATTCAAAGTTTGTTGATGAATATTACAAGAAAAAAATTGAAGTGGAATCCGAAATTTCTTTTACGGATGAGTATCTCTGTATTACTGACAGGACTGGGGAAGTGAAAATTAAGTTATCCGAAATTGAAGAAATTAATGAAATAGCTGATAGTCTTTTTATAAAAATAACAAGTGGAATAAGTTTAATATTTCCAAAAAATAGTCCTGACTATTACGAATTTGAAACCAAATTAAACATAATAGAAAAAGATCTAAACATAGTTAGGAACAAAGAACTAACCTGGAAATGGTGAGAGACTAAATAATTATCGGCTATTCTAAATTTTCCCTCAAATTTTTATATAAATATATTATACGTTTGTATAATAATACCAATAACCATATCTATTATGTTTAACTTTTCCCTCAAAACACTTGGAATTTTTGAATTTTTTACTATATTTATAAAAAATATAATGTACTTATCTGTCATTTAGCATGTATTTTGATAAGTAGAGTTTAAAAGTATCCAAAAAAGTGATGAAAATCACTAACAATTTTAAAAATGAATACGAATAACTCAAATAAAAGAATTCTCAGGAACACACTAAAATCAAGTTGTAGTAATGAATTGAGCGTTTTAATCAGAAAACTAATTTTTATTAATATAATATGTAACTATTTGTATATCAAATCGTAAAATATTTATCAGAACGATTCAGGCATTGGGAAATAGTAAAGTAATATCATTAAATAGTAAAACCAATCTGTGTTTTAAACGGCTCTTTTTAATGCTTGTGATGTTTATATCCTATCCGATAATAGAACAAAAAAATAAAACATTTTATTTTTCAAGTTTAAAAAGCATAGTGTTTTTTATAGTTTTTATTAGTCTATTTGGATATGCAAAATCTCAAACAACCTATTATTCGCGTCAAAACGGAAATTGGACAACTAGTTCTACATGGAGCACAGCAGGTTGTGGTGGAGCAGAATCTACAACATCACCGGGATCGAGTGATAATGTTGTGATATGTGATGGTAATACTGTAACACTTGATGCAAACAGTACAATTAACGATATTACTGTTAGTAGTGGAGCTATTCTAAATATTGGAAACAGAAATCTTACTCAAAATGGAAATCTAATAATAAATGGCAACGTATTAGGACAAAATGGAACTTTTATCTTCAATGGTGCTAGCGATATTAGTGGTATTGGCACAATAAAAAGCAACAATAATGCATGTTTTACAGTTAATGCTGATATTACAATTTCTGCAACTGATTTATCAATATATAGCGATATTAATTCTAATATAATAGAAATTCAAAGTGATAAAACTGTTACTAATAACGGTAATGTTACAGTTAAAGGTCATATTGTCGGTTCAAATTCCGCTTCTTCATGGGTAAATGCAACAAATTCTAAAGTTGCAATAAGTGGAAATTTCCTAGCTACAGGTACTCTATATGCATCGGCAACAGGAAACACTGTAGAATATAGTGGAATTGTTTCGGGACAAAACATCAAAACACCGGTAAGTTCAACTTATCATAATTTAATAATTTCAGGTTCAACTACAAAAACACAGCAAGATCACTTAACAATCAATGGTAACCTTTCTATTAGTTCAGGAACATACAATTGTAACAGTAAGGACATAAATTTAAAGGGCAATTGGAGTTGTAATGGAACATTTACTTATGGTACTAGAACGGTTACTTTTGATGGGACATCTAATCAATCAATTTCTAGTGTATCTTCACAAACATTTTATAATCTTACAATAAATAAATCATCAGGTACTGTTAATTTAAGTTCAAACGTTAACGTATATAATACTCTTACAATGACTCAAGGAAACATTTCTACAGGTGCAAATAAAATTACTGTGGGTGTTTCAACTACAAATTATGGCACATTATCATATACTTCCGGGCAAGTTATTGGTAAATATGAGAAGTGGTTTGTTAAGTCAGTACATAATGGAGTTGCACAGACATTTCCTGTTGGTACAGCCTCATATTATCGTCCTGCTGTTGGTACTTTTTACCATGACAGGAGGCGTTAGCAGCGGAGGAACAATAATAGCAGAATTTATTGAATCAAATCCCGGCAATAATGGACTGGCTTTACAAGATCCTCCTCAAACAGATCCTGATTCTGTTTTTAACACCTTTGTTGATGGTTACTGGGCTCTTTCTAAGGCAAATGGTATTACTATAAGCGGGTATAATCTCAACTTGACAGGAAATGGTTTCAGTGCTTTCACAATAACTGCCGAAACACGTTTGCTGACAAGAGCAAATTATGTGAGTGACTGGACAAACGAAGGAACACATGTAAGTGCATCAGGAAGTACTGCTTATAGAACAGGATTAAGCTCTCTACCTGCAGAGTTTTGCTTTGGTGACGATACTGATTGTACAGGGCCTATAACCTCTTCTATTGTTGGGGATACAGATGTTTGTACAGACGAAGAAGATGTAATATATACAGTAGATAATCATTCAGGTTCTACATATACTTGGACAGTTACCGGAGGAACTATAAGTTCAGGACAGGGAACAAATTCAATCTATGTGGACTGGGGTTCAACAGGGATGCTTGGTAAAGTAGAAGTTGTAGAAAGGAATTCATGTACTTGTGGTTTGACAGAAGTATTATATGTAACAATAAATACACTTCAACCAAGCTTCATTTCAGGATTAAGCTTTGTTCCTGTTGGGCAAACAGGTGTAGCATATTCGGTAATTGACACTTTGGGATATTCATATTATTGGGATGTTGATGGAGGTTCAATTGTTTCAGGTGATGGAACCAAAAATATAACTGTTAATTGGGATGCAAATGAAGGTTGGGGAAATGTAAGCGTATACGCTACAAATGGATGTGGAAATTCTCCTGACACTGATTTAGCCGTTTGGAAGTATATTGTGATAAATAGTATTACTACCGGAAACTGGAGCAGTACGTCAACCTGGGACTGCAGTTGTGTGCCTCTTGCCACTGATAATGTTAGGATAAATGATGGTCATACTGTAACTGTAAATGTTTCCAGTGCAACTGTTAAGAACTTTTCTATAACCGCTGCCGGAACTCTTGCACAGTCTAACAGAGAATTTACAGCTACCGGTCATGTTATTGTTGACGGAACTATCACTGGAACTAACATAATCACTTTCAGTGGCAATAATACAACTATTGGTGGAATTGGAAAAATTGAAAACACAAAAGCTTTGTATATAACAGGAGGCAGTAAAACCATTTTATCAAACTCTGTATTAACACGAAAAAATCATAATATTGAAATTGCTGCAGGACTTACTGTTACCAACTATGGCAATGTAATTATTGAAACCGGAAGTCTGATTTTTAATGCCGGCGCTATGTGGGAAAACGAAGTATATTCATATCTTGAAATCGGTGCTGACATTACTCCTGTTGCAGGAATGCTCTATGCTTCTGCAACAGGAAATACCGTTCATTATACAGGCTCTGTTAATCCACAAGTAATAAGAGGAACAACATATTATAATTTATACGTTTCAAAAGGTGTAGGAACAGTTGGCAATATGAATGCTGCCACAACTGTGAACAATGATTTTATCATTTATCGTGGAACAGCTGCAACCGGAGTAAACAATATTGAAGTAAAAAATAATACAAGTATAACAGGCACTCTCAACATTGATGGTACAGGAACAAAAATATTTAAGCATGTATATATTAATTCCGGAGGCACATGGAATAACAGCGCAAATGAGGCAGTATTGATAAATGGAGACATCCAAAATGACGGAACATTTACTTCAGGTTCAAACATCTATACACTTGCCGGGTTTTCAAATACTGTTAGCGGCACTAATGCTTTATCGTTTAATACAATAAACACAACAGGGTTTTATACAAATTTAACAACTGTAACTGCTCTTGTGGGAATGCAGGGATCCGGAAAATGGACACAGGGTCTAAACTCATATTTATATATTGGTGCTGCCAATACGACTGTTTCGACATTTGACGCAGGAACAAATGTAAACACTGTTAATTACAATTTAAGCGGCAATCAATTTGTAAGGACTACTACATATTATCACTTGATTACCAGCGGTGGCTCAGGTACAAAAACTTTGGATGGCAATGTTATCGTTAACGGCAACTTTTCTATTTTAACTGGTGCAACATGTGATGCCAGCATTTTTGATTACGACATGTTTATTCGCGGAAACTGGACAAATGATGGATTATTTACTCCACGAGAAGGGAAAGTTACATTTGATGGAAGTATTGTTCAGTCAATACGTGGCAACACTCCTACCTCATTCTTCGATGTTAAATTTAACAATTCTGTTGGTAATAATGCTGACATCATGATTAAAGATAACGACATTTCTATTGCTGGTTATGCCGAATTTACAAATGGGATTGTTAATACTGATAACAATATTGTAAAGTTCTTAGCGGGATCAAGTTCTCAAGTCGGAAATGCTATTAGTTTTATTGACGGTAATGCTCAAAAAACAGGTGCCACGGCGTTTACTTTCCCTATTGGTCATATTACTAACAGAGACATTGGTGATGGACTTCAGACTTATAAAATATGGGCTCCTTTTACTGCCGCCCCTGTTGCATCAACAGATGTAAGAATAAGATATCTCTTTTCGAATGAAAATTTGCCCACATGGTGGTATCACGATTACACACACGAAGCTCCTCTTACTCATACAACTGATAGGGAATATTGGTTAGTGAGTTCTTCCGTTGATATTGATGTTACTTTATTTTGGAAAAACAATGATCCTTGTTCTATTCATGATTTTTGCAACGGAGGATCTCAGCTTGAATATTTAGCTGTAGCTTACTGGGATAATATCTGGAAAGATGCAGGCGGAGATGCATCTTTAGAATCAACAATTGACGGTGATATAAGTTCTGATATAACAATACCTTTTACAGCCAAAGGACAAAAACCAATCACATTCGCCGGAAGGAACAAAGACATACCATTGCCGGTTGAATTAGTTGATTTTGATGTAAAATGTAATGCTGAAAAGAAAGGATTTGATATTTCTTGGACTACAGAAAGCGAAACAAATAACGATTATTTCACAGTTGAACGTAGCTCTGATGCTATTTCATGGGTAAGTGCCGGTATCGTTAAAGGCAGCGGAAACTCTTCTGCATTAAAAAATTATAATTTTACTGACATTGAGCCATGCAAAGAAATTACTTATTACAGACTAAAGCAGACAGATTTTGACGGCAAATATCAATATACCGATATAGTTGGAATTTACAGTTGTTTTGGAATTACCAACCAATTCAGCTTCCATCCTAATCCTGCAAATACTTTTATTGAAATATCTGTTTTAACCGAATCAGAAATCGAGATAATCAATATGAACGGGCAAATAGTTTATAATGATTATCTGAATAATTTATACTCAACAATTGACATCTCAATGCTAAGTTCTGGATTATATTTGATTAAAGTAAGTTCTGCTAACGACATTCTAATTGAAAAACTTGTAATTGAATAGGAAATTACAAGGTATAACATTATTTGTTTATATTTAAACTTGCAAAAATATTTTAACAAGTTTTGTGAGATTAAAAATTTTATTAATTTGTGGGGATATTTACAAAGTCAAAATAAGAGCCAGAGAGAAAATATAAAAAATTTAAACTATCACTCCTACTCTCTAAAATTTCATAGAAATGTCCTTAAAAATATAAAACTGCTTTTATTTTTTCGTTTGCATTGCTTAAAAAAAATGAAACAAGCTCCATTTTTTTTAAGAGTTTCTCGTAGAATTTAGGCGGGGTTGCTATCGCGAGCCCGGAGGGGGGATAGCTTTACTGCTCCATAAATCTGACTGTCGTTAACAGTCATTTTATTTAAATAGATATTTTACTCGAGCAAGCTCTGTAAAATATCTATTTAAATAAAAAAAACCGCTTACGCGGTTTTGATTTTTGGAGCAGTAGCGAGAGGCGGGGTTGAACCGCCGACCTCATGATTATGAATCATGCGCTCTAACCAACTGAGCTACCTCGCCATAATTAAATGTAATCCTAACCAATCCCGAAAAATAGAAAATTTTATCTGAAATTTTCTTAATTTTTCGTGGACTCTCGATTTTTTACAAAAAAATCATTCGTCCTTAATTGATTTAAATAATTCAAAAAACTTTCTTAATCCTAGCTTAGCTCTATTGATTTTTTCTAAAAATCCGAGCTGAACTACCTCGTCATACTGTCAATTTTCTTTACTTTTAAAAAGTTATTCCTTTCTTAAAAGCGAGTGCAAAAATAATTAATTTTATTTATAAACAAATAAACTTTGTTAAGTAAATTATTTTTTCTATATTGCAACGGAAACAATATTACAGATATGTGTATATTTAATGTATAAATACTGAAATAATGACAAAACTCGAAATAGAATACATTTTTAACTCATCACCAAAAGTACTGTATAACAGATTAAGTACAGCATCCGGTTTATCCGAATGGTTTGCTGACGATGTGTTCGTAAAAGATAAAATATTTACTTTCGTTTGGGATGGAGTTGAAGAAAAAGCAGAACTATTAGGCAAAAAGGATTTGTCTTTTGTTAAATTCAGATGGTTGGACAGTGAATCTGAAGAGTATTATTTTGAATTTAAACTTCAAATTCATGAAATAACGAACGAAATTGCCCTTATAGTTACAGATTTCGCTGAAGATGATGAAATTGATGAATCAACGGAATTATGGGAGACTCAAATAAATAAACTCAAATATATTTTAGGAGCTGTATAATTATGTCTTTTTGTTTTTGTATTTTTGCATGTCTAAATTTTTGACATGTTAAAAAAATTGCATATCTATATAATTAAAGCATTCCTTGGTCCCTGGCTTGCAACTTTTCTAATATGCGTATTTCTTCTACTAATGCAATTTTTATGGAAGTATATAGATGATCTGGTTGGAAAAGGACTTGAATGGAATGTGATTTCCGAACTTCTTTTTTACGCATCTCTTACTTTAATACCTTTAGCTTTACCTTTATCAGTACTGTTGGCAACCATTATGACATATGGTGCATTAGGTGAAAAAAACGAACTTTTTGCCATGAAATCAGGAGGGGTTTCTCTTTATCGAATTATGTATCCCCTATTTATTCTGAATATAGTTTTAAGCATTGGAGCTTTTTACTTCTCTAACAATCTATTGCCATATACTAATTTAAAAATGCGTTCACTTCTGTTTAGTATTCAGCAACAAAGACCTGAAGTCAACATACGAAATGGTATTTTTACCGAACCCGTTGACAATTTAAGCATCAAAGTTGAACGTAAATATAGAAATAATAATACACTGGAGGGAATTCTTATATATGACCATCGAGATAATTCAGGAAATACAAATGTTACAACTGCTAAAGCCGGAAATATTAAAATTACAGAAGATAAATCTTATCTTATTCTTGATTTAAGCGATGGTTACAGATATGAAGAACTAAAACTTGAAAAAGAAAAAAAAGCAATAAATAAAAAATACCCACACCAAACTTCCAAATTTAAGAATCAAATCGTTTATATTGAACTTGATGGTCTTGGTCTTGATAGAAACAACGAGGACTTATTTAAAAATGGTTTTGAGATGCTAAATAATAATCAGTTAAAACAAGCTGTAGATTCATTAAATAACAACCTCCATAAAAGAGAACATGATATTTGGTTCAACATAGTTGAATATTCTATGTTTAAAGGTGAACATTCATGGTTGAACATGACCGAAGAAGAAAAACTTATTGCACAAACAAAAATTGATCAGTTATTAGTTGAATCGGATAACTTTAAACTAAACATAGATTCAATATACAACAACCTCAATAACAGTCAAAAAAACAAAGTCATTGACTTTGCATTAAACTTTTCACGCTCGGCAAAACAATACGTCGAAATCACAGGTGATGAAATTACCGGGTATAATAGATGGATTGCAAGACATGAAATTGAATGGCACCGAAAATATGTACTTTCAATTGCTTGTCTTCTTTTTTACATTATTGGAGCTCCACTAGGTGCAATAATTCGTAAAGGAGGTTTTGGATTTCCGGTTATTATTTCAGTTTTAATATTTCTTTTTTATTATATAATTTCCATCACGTTCGAAAAAACTGTAAGAGAAATGGTTTTTGCTCCTGAGTTCGGGATGTGGGTTAGTACATATATTCTTATCCCTATTAGTATTTTTCTAACATACAAGGCTGCTAATGATTCTATGAGAATAAGTCCATACTTTTATGTTAAAATTACAAGGTTATTCAGGAGAAAAAGCAAAGAGAAAATTATATAATAATGATTAGTTATTTTTCAAGATAGAAAGTGGTTGATATGAAGATTCTGATTTTAACAAACAAAATGCCCTACCCTCCACGTGACGGTGGATCAATAGCAACTCTTACTTTGGCTTTATCGCTCCAAAGAAGTGGTAATGATATAGAAATTCTCTCTATGAATACTTCTAAACATTATTTTATTGCCAACAATATTCCTAGCGACATCAATTCTAAAATTAAATTTCACTGTGTTGATATTAATACTGATACTAAACTAATAAAAGCTGTAAGTAATTTTTTATTTTCTTCAATACCCTATAATGCTGAAAGATTTATATCCCAAGATTTTGACAAAAAACTATCAGAACTTTTGCAGACAACCACTTACGACATTATACAGCTTGAAGGTTTGTATCTCTGCCCTTATATTGATACTATAAGAAAGTTTTCAAAAGCAAAAATTTCATTAAGAGCTCACAATATTGAACATGAAATATGGACAAGAGCTGCTGTTAATGAAGCACAAAAACTTAAAAAAATATATAAAAGAAATCTGGCAGCAAGAATTAGAAAATTCAAGTTAAATTATATTAATAAATTTGATTTTCTAATTCCTATTACTTCAAGAGATGCGAATCTTTACACATTTTTTGGCAATAATATGCCAATACACGTTACTCCAACCGGAATAGATAATGATAATGTGTTATTACAAAATCCTTTAAACTCAAGTGAATTTCCCGGGTTTTTTCACATAGGAGCCCTCGATTGGATTCCAAATATAGAAGGTCTTACATGGTTTATTGAGAATGTTTGGAAAGAGTTTTCGAAAAAATATCCTGAATACAAATTTTCTATCGCAGGAAGAAACGCTTCGGCAGATTTTGAAAAATATTTAATCCAAAACAATATTGATTATTTAGGAGAAGTTGAAAGTGCTGCGGAATTTATTTCGAAAGGATCGGTTATGATAGTACCGCTTCTATCGGGTAGCGGGATGAGAATAAAAATTATTGAGGGTATGGCTGCTGGAAAAACGATTATTACAACTTCAATGGGTACAGAGGGAATTAATACTACAAATGATGAGAACATTCTTATTGCTGATACAGCAGAAGGCTTTTATAGCCAGCTAATAAGGATTTCAAAAAGTATAGAACTGCACAATTTCATTTCGCAGCAGGCTCGCAACTTCGTTTTAAAAAACTATGATAATGATAAAATTGCATTAGGATTGACAAATTTTTATAAAAACAATATTTCTTGATAATCTTTCTTCAAATATTATTCTGGTTGAACATATTTCTAATATTCCACACCTATGTAGTTTATCCATTTTTATTGTACATTCTTGCAAGGAATAAAAAACAAAGCTTCCCAGAACCTAAAGAATTACCTGTGGTTACTATCATTATGTCTCTGTTTAACGAAGAGAGCGTTATTGCTCATAAGCTCGACAGTGTTTTAAATTCGCACTATCCATTAAACAAAATAAAAATCTTAATTGGGTCAGACAATAGCACAGATGATACAAATAAAATTGTTATAGAATATGCTGAAAAATTTAGCAATATTACTTTCACACCATATACTGAAAGACAAGGTAAATCAAATGTAGTTAACGGTCTGATTGATCAATCTGAAGGTGAAATTCTTATTTTGACCGATGCGAATGTTTTATTCGAAAAAAATACGATATCCGAATTGATAAAAGCATTTTCAGACCCAAAAGTTGGTTTGGTTGATACAAATATGAAAAACACCGGTTTAAGAAAAGAAGGTATCTCTATTCAGGAAAAGTCATATATTTCGAGAGAAGTTTTAATAAAAAATCGTGAAGGTATTTTGTGGGGTACAATGATGGGGCCTTTTGGAGGTTGTTTTGCAATCCGAAAAGAACTATATACTCCTGTACCAAAAAATTTCTTAGTGGATGATTTCTATATTTGCATGAAAATTATTAAGTCAGGATATAAAGCAATAAATGTATTAGATGCAGTTGTTTACGAAGATGTATCAAATAATCTGTCTGATGAGTTCTTCCGAAAAGTAAGAATTGCAACAGGAGATTTTCAAAACCTTTATGAGTTTAAAAGAATGTTATGGCCTCCATTTAAAGGACTTGGTTTTAGTTTTATGTCACATAAAGTTCTAAGGTGGATAACGCCCATTTTTATTGTCACATCTTACATTCTAGCATTAATACTAAGCTTTAACAATTTGTTTTATTTAATTATTACAATATGCTACAGTTTAGTATTGTTATTACCATTGATTGATTATATACTAAAAAAAATAAAAATAAATAATATATTTTTGCGATTTGTTACACATTTTTTTACAATGAATCTAGCATTATTGGCAGGAATGTTTAAAGCGATGAAAGGAGTTAAATCAAATGTCTGGAAACCAACAAAAAGAAATCAATAAACCACTTAATAGCATTACCGAGGCTATTGAAGACATCAGAAATGGTAAAATAATTATTGTAGTTGATGATTATGACAGGGAAAATGAAGGCGATTTTATTATTGCCGCCGAGAAAATTAGTCCTGAAATTGTAAATTTTATGGCAAAAAATGGCAGAGGTCTCATTTGCGCTTCAATACCCGAAAGCCGTTGTCATCAATTAGATTTGGAGCTAATGGTTGGCAAAAACACAGCTTTACACGAAACTCCCTTTACAGTATCAGTTGACTTAATCGGTCAGGGATGCACAACCGGAATCTCAGCATCAGATAGAGCAAAAACCATTTACGCTTTGGTAGATGACAAGACCAAGCCGGAAGATTTGGCTCGTCCCGGGCATATTTTTCCGCTTATGGCCAGAGAAAATGGAGTTTTACGACGTGCCGGACATACAGAAGCTGTTGTTGACCTTACCAGATTAGCCGGTCTAAAACCAGGAGGTGCTCTTGTTGAAATAATGAATGATGACGGGACTATGGCCAGATTACCTCAACTAATTGAAATCGCCAATAAATTTAACTTAAAAATTATAAGCATTGCAGACCTGATAAAATATCGTCTGGAATTTGACAGCCTTATCGAAAAAGGCACCAAAGTTCATTTGCCAACTGAATACGGTAATTTTGAAATGATTCCTTTTAAACATAAAACATCAGGACTTGAACATTCTGCATTAATCAAAGGTACTTGGACAGATAAGGATACTGTTCTCGTCAGAGTTCATTCAAGTTGCGTAACCGGAGATATTTTCGGTTCTTACAAATGTGATTGCGGACCACAGTTGCATGAAGCAATGAGAATTATTGATAAAGCTGGTAGAGGTGTCGTTCTTTATCTAAATCAAGAAGGTCGTGGAATTGGTCTTATGAATAAAATTGCAGCATACAAATTACAAGAAGACGGACTTGATACTGTTGAGGCAAATATTCATCTGGGATTTCAACCGGATGAGCGTGACTACGGTGTTGGTGCACAAATATTACGTAGTCTAGGTATAAAGAAAATGATCTTACTGACGAATAATCCACAGAAAAAAGCCGGATTAAAAGGTTATGGATTAGAAATATGCGGCACACAGCATATCGAAATAAAACCTAATAAATTCAACAAGTTTTATCTCGAAACAAAAAAGAAAAAAATGGGGCACGAATTGGATTTTAACGAATAATGAACCCAAAAGAACTCAATATTATCTACATGGGTACGCCTGCATTTGCAGTAGAACCACTTAAATCTATAATAAACAATGGATACAAAGTAAGTGCTGTTGTTACATCAACTGATAAGCCAGCTGGCAGAGGTTGTAAATTAAAATTCTCGGATGTGAAAAATTTTGCACTTGATAAAAATATTCAAGTATTACAACCATTAAATTTGAAAGATCCCGATTTTGTAAATCAATTGAAAAATATAAAACCTGATTTATTTATTGTGGTAGCTTTTAGGATGTTACCCGAAGAAGTCTGGAAAATACCGAAATTTGGGACTTTCAACCTACATGCCTCACTCCTGCCAGATTATCGTGGTGCTGCTCCTATAAATCATGCAATAATAAACGGAGAAACAAAAACAGGATTGACAACATTCTTTATTGATAAAGAAATTGACACCGGCAATATTATATTACAAGAAAAATGTGCAATTGAAGAATCTGATGATGCTGGTAGTCTGCACGACAAACTTATGATGAAAGGCGGTAATTTGATTATTAAAACTATTGATATTATAAATAAAGGTACAATTAATCCTATTTCTCAAAATAGTTTAATTAAATCTGAAATAAAATTAGCGCCAAAAATAAATAAAGAATTTTGCAAAATTGATTTTAATTTGTCTTGCATTAAAGTACACAACTTCATAAGAGGACTCTCCCCGTACCCTGCTGCGTGGTGTAATATCAACGAAATTGCAGATTTAGTTAAAATATTCAAAAGCACATATTTATTTGAGAAACATTCTTATGCGAATGGCAAATTACTGACAGACAATAAAAATTTTATTAAAATAGCAGTTTCAGACGGGTTTATAATAATAGATGAACTACAATTACCAGGAAAGAAGCGAATGTCAGTTAAAGAATTTCTTAACGGAAATAATTTTGGTTTTGAGGCATTGTGTTTTTAAAAACAACTATTTATTCACCGAGTTAAATACCGAGAAATATATTAAACGATCGTAAGAACTACCTATTTCCCTATAATACAACAATAACAAATAATTATTTTCAGTCTGCTGATGACTACCTTCAAAAAAGCTATGGTCAGGGCTCTTTGTTACATCTTTATCAACTAGTAAATACTTGTAATTATAGTATCCTTGTTTTAAAAACAATAACTTCTCGTATGACCTTGATTCAAGATTATAAAGCAATTTGCTGTTTTCATTTATTTCATATCCTGTTAAGTCACCATATAAATAAATGTCTGCATTGTTTATCGGAGTGTTGTATTCAAGGCTGAATTTTACAATCGCATACTCTGATTGAATTTCAGGGAAATTTTTATTAGCAAATCTATTGGTTCTAATAACATAACTACCATTAATATCCTGAGAACTTCTGTACGGAGAAAACATTTCTGATTTGTCATTAACTAGGCTGATATAATAATATGGCTTCTTAAACTCAATATTTTCTACTCTTTCAGAGTTTAATTCCAGATTGTTAAAATTGAAATACCTATATTCATTGGAAGCATCAAAACAAGATTTGTCATCCCACTCATAAGAAATTCTTTCATTGTCAATAAAGTTGTAAGGAAGGTTAAACAGAGCATTATTCCATTGATAATTCTGTAAAACAACCGGTTTAAGCTCAGATTGTGCATCATAGATATTTATTCCTTTTCTCAATACTGTAAAGTCAAGTTTTTGATATGCTTTTCGATATTCTCCTTCAATACATGGATTTATTCTCCCAGTTACTTCTACAATATTTTCATAAATCATAAATCTTTTTGTAATAAGGATTTGAATATTGTCATCATTTTTGGAATAAACAACTAACAGATAATTCCCTGATTTAGTCAATGATACATCTGTGTTTGGTATTTCAAGAGTAAAATGCGTATATTGAACAAAAGTACTCTGAGACTCTTCGTAATCAAGTATTTCGTTTTCTTCAAACCCATCAGCATATTCAAAAAACATCAAATTTGAGGGCTGCCAATTATATGTACAATGAATAAATGTGTAATAAAAATTATCTACCGGCGATTCAATTTGATCAAAATTAAACAAAAGATAATTATCCGAATTCAAATCTAAAACAGGATACCCCGACTCCCAATCAGGCGGATGTAATCGAACTGTTTTTAGATTTTTTTCATATACTTTATCAATACATGCAATGCTATCAGGATTTATGGAAAAAATTAGATTATTTATAAATATTAAAGCAACCGATAATAAAAAAAGCTGTTTTCTATATGGCATAAGTATTGTTAACATACAAAAATTTAATTTTACTAAGTAAAACATATTATTTAACTTTATGAAAAATTTCTTTATGAAAAAACATATCGTGCTGTGTATAATTTTTCTATTGCCAATACTGTCATTTTCGCAAAGTATTAATTCAAAAGCGATCCAAATAACTAACAATCTTGATGCCAATTATGTTGATGTTACGGGTACTAAAATAAAAATCATACCACCAAAAGGCTTTATTAAAAGCACATCATATATGGGTTTCAGTCATCAAATTGCAGGAAGCAGCATAGTTATAACCGAAATACCGGGTGATGTAAACAGAAATTTTATTGGATTTGATAAAAAATTCTTGTTTAAGTCAGGAGTTATTGTTGAAGAAGAAACATTTTACCAGATAAATGGATACGATGCATTACTTATCAAAGGACAGCAGGCGGCTTACGGAAAAACCTACATCAGATTAATGCTAGTTATCGGGGATATTTACAGAACATATCTGTTAAGTGCATCAATGCTGTCAACTTCTTCGGACAAACATATAAATGAAGTTAAAACATCATTATTGGGGGTAATTTATGATCCTGAAAAGAAATCTGACATCACAGATAGATTTGATTTTACTGTTGATGTAAGTGGTACTATTCTTAAAAAAGCTAATTTAATGTTGAGTTCTCTTACTTATACAGACGACGGTAATGTGCCATCAAAGACATCAGAAAAGACATCAATGACTATTAGAAAATCAACAATGACCAAATCAGTGTCTGACGATGAAAAAAAAGTACTTTGTAAACAACTTTTTGAAATGTATCCATTGGAATGGGTTGCTGATATGAAACAAGATCCTAAAACTATTACCATTGGCAATTTATCAGGTTATGAGATATATTCCATGGGTAAGAACAAAGAACTCTATAAAATGGAGTTAATATATCAGACGGTCTTGTTTGATAATCTTGACTATTATGTTATTACCGGCATAACTTATGGTAAGTTTGAAGAAAACCTGGCACTATTTAAAAAAGTAACTAAAACTTTTAAGCCTGTAAAATAATTAAAGAATAGTTTTAACCATATTCCGATCAAAATTTCAATTTAATCTTTTATTAAGTAAGTTTTAACAATTTAGCTTATTATAAACCTGTCATTGTAGTATTTTAGCACTATAAAAATCTATCAACTATAAACAGTTTGAACAAATGAGAAAAATTGAAAAGAATATGAAGTATTTAGGATTCCTGGGTTTCTTTAGTTTTATGGGCTTTCGCTATTTCCAAACCCACGAATGGATGTATTTATTATTCTTCTTATGGGCTTTGTGGTTTTTGTTTTTTATACCCGGCTTGACCAAAAAGAAAGAAAAAATTTAATTTTCAAAAGATTTAGTATTACTTATTGTATAAAAATCAATCTATGAAAATGTCATTTATGTTTAATAATTACAGATTCTTCAGAAATTGACTTATGATTAATTGGATAACTTAAAACAACAACTCTCTTTGTCTCTTCCGCTTCATTCAGCATCAAATGCTCCAATTGCTCACCATCAGTAAATAATAATTGTCCGTCAACACTAATAATTAAAAATTCATCTTCGTTTTTCAATTCAACTTTTTCTCCACTTCCATTCCAATCTCTATAATATTCTATAGTTTCATCCGGCTTTATAATAGTTAATGAATTGTCCTTATATTTCTTTAGTATTTCAGTTTTGTTGATTATGGTGTCCGGAATGATTTGCTCTTCATCAATAACCTCTCTATATGGTTTATTATAAATGCCCCATTGATTAGGATATACAACTTTCCAATAATCAGTTAAATCAATTCCAATGTTTTTAGAACTTATATTTTTTACAGTAAATTTCATCAAAAAATTGTTTTCTGTAGTTGAATAAAATATTGCTTTTTCTACATATAATTCAACAAGTCTTCCTTTGTAGATTAAATGTTGATATGTTGTATCAGTTTGAATTACTGTTACAGGAGTTTGCTCGATTTCAAAGCTATTGCCCGGCTGTCCACATTTTATAATCATCGTTATTCCAAATAAAATTGTAAAAAATGTATTCATAATTATAAGATTAAATATATTGGTCAAAGATGCTTTAATTTTTTAATTCCATAAGCTTTGCGAAAACATTTCCGACTATCGGCTAAACTATAATTGGTAAAATTACATATAATTATTTAGCCAGCATCTAATATCGCTTTTGTAATAGTATTTGTACCCACCCTATAAGGCTATAATTTGACAAATACAATTCCAAAAGCTTCTTGACTAGTTCTTCATTATTCTTCGGTATCTAATTCTCTGTGAACCAGTTTAACAGAAACCTTATATTTATTTCGGATATATTTTGATACCTTTTCGGCACAATAAACACTTCGATGTTGTCCACCTGTACAACCGAAGCTCACCATCAATGAATTAAATCCTCTCCCGATATAATTTTCAATTGTCGGGCTAATCATTGTTATTGCATTATCAACAAAAACATCTATTCCGGGATGTTTTTTAAAGAAATCTTTAACTTCTTTATCTTTTCCTGTTTTAGTTTTATATTCAGCATATCTGCCCGGATTATCCAATCCACGACAATCAAATACAAAACCTCCACCATTGCCGGTTTTATCTCCAGGTAATCCTTTTTTATAACTAAAACTACTAACTGTAACCGTAAATTCCGGATATATCTGATTCTCAAAAGCATTTTTAACTGCTATTTCATTGATTACTCTATTTAATTCTTCAAAAACAGATAACACAGGGTTAGTTTTTAGTAATGTTCTTAAATTTTCAAGCGCAAAAGGAATACTTTCAACAAAATGTTGTTTCATTTCAATAATTCCCCTTAAACCGTAAGCACCTAATGTTTGTAAAATTCTTAAATACACATAAAAATAATATCTATTATAAAAACTTTGCTTGTCAACACTGACATAAGAATTAAATTGTTCGTAATAATAATCCAACAATTCCAGTTTTTTATCCTCTGGAATAGCCGCTTTTGCCTGATATAACAAAGACGCTACATCATATTCAGGTGCTCCTTTCCTACCCCCTTGATAATCAATAAAATACGGTTTCGAGTTTTTAATAATAATATTCCTTGCCTGAAAATCCCTGAACATAAAAAACTTCCAGCCACTCATAGAGAGAATATCAGCAAATCTTTCAAAATCATCTTGTAGTTTTTTCTCGTCATAAGTAACACCGCAACGATTTAAAAAGTAATATTTAAAATAATTCAAATCAAAAAGTATAGATTGCGAATTAAACTCACTTATTGAGTAAGCTTTAGAGAAATCAATATA
This sequence comes from Bacteroidota bacterium, assembly GCA_029558535.1. GTDB lineage: Bacteria > Bacteroidota > Bacteroidia > Bacteroidales > ML635J-15 > Bact-19. The sequence goes on from JAKQEK010000035.1 coordinate 27,565, forward strand.
AGAAGCCGCAGCAATCTGCATTTCAACTAAAGCACTTAGTGATTTCTTATACAGATCGGTCAGATAGTTGTTAAATCCTCCATTTTTATACTCTTTTACTACGATATCCAGTAACAAGTCATCACCAAGATCTTCCAACAGGTAACAAGTCTTATCTTCCGACACATAAAAAACTTCAGGCACATTTAGTTTGCAACTTTTAAATACCTGAGTGAAGTATAAGAAGGTCTCGGTCTCAACTATATTATTGCTATAAACTCCGATAACCGTTTTTTCTCCTTTTATAAGCCTGAAATAGTTACGATTTGATCCCGCCTGCTTAATAATTGAATAATTTTCAGGTTTTGTACCGTAACATTCTAAATACAAATCGGAAAGAATTTGATATTTTTCATTCATTTTTCCGGACTATTTATTAATAGTTCAAAGTTATCGGATAATTGATTTGTATTTTTGATAATACAGTTTTTTTTTTAACCTTTAATTGTTGGTATGATTAATTATAAATAAATCTGATGGATAAGAAATTATCCCACAACACGAATCTGTTTTCGCACCGGTTACAGAAGACAAACAATTAATTTCGCTTCTATAACGTAACAGTCCCAGAAAAGCAAATACAACGGCTTCTTTAAAATCAACCAGCTCTTTTTCTGGAATAATTATTTCCGTATTTGTATTTTCTTTGATTTTTGAAATCAGGTAATCATTATAAGCTCCTCCACCGGTTATAAGAACATTCTTTTTACCCATCAATATATCAGTAATTCTTCTTGCAGTGTGTAGAGTAAATGTTGCCAGCAAATCTTCGATTTTACTCTCAGAATATTCATCCAGCAAGGGGTGAATAGATTTCTCCACCCACTCTCTTGATAGAGATTTTGGAGGCATTTGTTTATAATAATCAATATTTTCGAGTTTTTCGAACAAATCATCTATTACATTTCCTGAGGCGGCTATTTTGCCTTTATCGTCAAACAAATAGCCTATTTTATCTGCAAGTTCGTTTAAAACAATATTTACAGGAGAAATATCAAAAGCTATTCTTTTACCGGAGGTATCAGCATAAGATATATTTGAAAACCCACCCAAATTCAGACAAGAATCATATTGCCCGAATAACAATGCATCACCTATCGGCACAAGGGGAGCGCCTTGTCCACCAAGTGCTACATCACCAGACCTAAAATCACTAATGACAGATATACCACATAACTTTGCTATTATTTCACCACTACCTATTTGCATGGTTAATTTATTTTCGGGTTGGTGAAAAACAGTATGTCCGTGAGAAGAAATCAGGTCAATTTTATCATTAAAATCCGATTTAAAATCATTTATATGTTTTGCACAAAACTCAGAAAATTCTATTTCAAGTTTTTTTAAATTAATACCTGATAAAAGATATGATTTAAGTAAATATTGTCGCAATTCTTCCGGATAAACAACTGATTTAGATTTTAGGATTTCACATTTCCATCCATTTTTGATTTTAATAAAACTACACATAGCAATATCCAAACCATCCACAGAAGTTCCGGACATCAATCCTATAACATTATAATATTGCTTCATTTGTAACAAATTATTAGTCAAAATTAGGATTTTTTAAACTTATTCTATATTTTAGCAGTAAAATAAATTTTATTATGAAAAGAATAATAGTTCCATTAGATTTCTCCAAAGAATCTATCAAAGGTCTTGAATTGGCTATTTTGTATGCCAATAAGTTTAATTCAGATTTACAAATGGTATTCGTTCAAAGCGACAAAGCAGGAAAATTCAGCATTAAATTAAAAAATCAATACGATGCTGCAATGGATGAATTTGAAACAATTATACGTAAATACAAGAAAAAACTACATGCTGAATGCGATTTTTCATATATAATTAAATCAGGAAAAGTACATGAGGAGGTTGCACATCAGGCAGAAGCATTTGATGATTCTATGATTATATGTTCTACCAACGGAGAATCGGGATTATCTGATTATATTATTGGAAGCAATGCTTATAGAATTGTTCAGGAAACAGACAGACCTGTAATAACTGTTACTTCTGACAAATATATTGGTGAGGTAAAAAAAATAGTTTTACCTATAGATATAACCAAAGAAACTAGAGAAAAAGTTCCTCTGGTGGCTCGTATTGCCAAAGCTTTCGATTCAGAAATACATATTATTAAAGTAACTGGCTCTACAAATGAAGGAATACATAATAAATTGAGAATGTACGCGACCCAAATAAAGAAATTTTTTGATGAACAAGGAATTAAATACCAATCTACGCTATTGGTTGGAGATAATATTACAGACTCAACCATTGAATATGCAAAAACAATTGATGCCGATTTAATAGCAATTATGACTGAACAAACTACAACTATTACAAATTTCTTACTTGGATCATTTGCATATCAAATGCTCAACACTTCTCCTATACCGGTTCTTAGTGTTACACCAAAAGGCTTGTTCTTTACTCATGGTTTAAGGACTACCGGAGGGTAAAATAAATTAAAAAACTCAATATTGAACAGGTGGCTTCGAGACGATTCTCGTGCCTCGAATCCCTCAGCCACCTTACATTCGTGATTCAAGGGGACTGAGGAATTCGACCATAGGGAGAATTGTCTCGAAGTCCCCGACAAATCCAAATACAAAACACCCCTCGCAAGATTCGGATACGCCGCTCCAGCAAGGTCTATCCCTATTTAGCGGGGACTGTGTCTCGTGGTTTTGCAGCCCAAAGCTGCAAGTAAATTCTTTTAAGTTATTGCTTTTCAAAACTCCTCACCAATACATTTCCATTTCCATCAGTTATCTTAATCTGGTAAACCCCACTTGCAAAATCCTTAACATTTATTACAGTCAAATTATTTGATAATTGCAATGTTTTTACAAGTTGTCCAACAGAATTGAAAATTTCACAGTTAACTGGGAAAACAGTGTAAGCCACATCCAAATACAAAACATCTTTCGTCGGATTTGGGTATAAACTTATTGGATTTGTAGCTTCATCCGCAATTCCACTTCCACAATTATCATTTACAAAAACCTCTTTTGTAATTGTTTTACTTTCGCCGTAGGCATCGGTAACTGTAATGCTAATTTGTTGGCTGCCAGAAGTATGCGGTGTGTAAAACTCAATTGGTTTTGCAATGCACTGACCCCATTCGTGGTTGCTGAGTGTTGCTTCGGTAATAGTTTCCTCGAAATAAGTTGAGTTGTCCCATTCAAGATTAATATGTGTAAGTCCAATCTCGACGGGCACAAAGGTCGGCGGGTAATAAATACTGTCTATAAGTTGCCCTACACTTGTCTCAATTGTATAGGGTGCCGACTTTCCTGCAATATAAGCATATACAGTAATTGTATCGCTACAGTTTACTGTTGCGGGTAAAACAATATCAATATTTAGTTCTGGTAACTCTATGTTACTTAATCCATCCAAACCTAAACTATCTGTTTTTACAAGCCAAGCTTGCTGAGGCGGATCATATCCAAACAAATCATATTCGTTGCCATAACCTGCTATTATAAAACCCTTGTCCGAAGTCGGTTGAGATGATGAAAAATACTGCCATCGTGAATTAGTAGCAATAGCATAATAATATCTATGCCATTTGATTTGTCCGTCAGAGTTTACTTTCATTAAGAATCCCCTATGCAACGGATAGTAGCCTAACGAAGAACCTATAAGTACTACATCACCGTTATTTTCTTGAATTAAAGAACTTATTGAAGAACTTATATTAATATCATCAGGATCACTAGAATGACACGAATAATTCCTATATAATTTCTCCCAGATAAGATTCCCATTTGTATCAATTTTACGCAGGCAACCATCCCAAAGATATACTCCACCACCACCGCCATAGCGTGCAACAGGATATGACCCACAGGCAAGGTAATTGGAATCGGCTGTTTCGATTAATCCCTGTACATGACCATTATTATAATTACTCCTCCCAAAAGTTCGTTCCCATATTATATTACCGGCAGTGTCGGTTTTAAGTAGGTACCATCTAGTATTATTACTATGGGTAATCCATGTATCCCCACCCGTAAGTATATTACCATTTGATGTTTCAATAATGTAGCTACCATACTCATAATCATTGTTCCCAAATACCTTATGCCACAAATAATTACCCATACTATCTGTTTTTGTTATTAGCAATTTGTATGCTTCATCATTGTTGTCATAAATTTGCCCGGTAATAAAATAATCCTTGTATAGTGTTTGCCTAGAAAAAAATGCTTTTTTATTTATAGTATCGAACATGATTATTTTTTGTAAAGCTAAATCAAATGTGTTATCAAAAACGTTGATATGAATGCCTTTTTTACCAGTATTTGGGTCCTCTAGCGTTCCTGCAGTATAGTAAGTATCATTACCTTTTTTAAAATTACCATTCCAACCTTCCCAATACTCAAATATTTCCTCACCATAAATATGTTTCCATATTTTATATCCATCCTCGCTACAGTATGTTAATGCAAAACATCTTACTCCATATTCATTATCAGTTCCGGAGAGAAAGACATATCCAGTATCTATAAAAACAACAGAATTCATTATATGGGCTTTGATTGTATCTTCAACAATTTTATTAAAGACATTTTGCGAAAAAGCCACAATATTTGTAAAAATAAGTACTGCGTATATAAAAACTCTTGTCATCATTCAGTGTTAATATCACAAATTTAACAAAAATCCGGATTGCTCCGGATTTTTTATCATTGTTTTACAAATTTTTGCTCTTTAGTAAATCCGTAGCAGTCAGTAATTTTTATTAAATAACTTGCCGGAGGATAATCTTTCATATCAACGCTTTCTATCCCGCTTTGTTGTTCAAGGGTTTTGCTGATGATAAGTTTTCCGTCTATTGTATAAATACTTATCTCACCGCTCGCACAATCATTTTTCATTTCATATCCAAGACTTTTCAATAAATCCTCGTTGCCTTCTTCGGAATATGACATGAAGTTATACTCAATATATAGCTTGTCTCTTGTGGGATTAGGATAAATATTTAAATCAGCCATAAAAATGTCTTCTTCCTGCTCAATAATTGCATTTCTTGGCAACATTTCCTCATAAGGTAATGGAGTATATTCTATAAACACAGAGTCTGTTGCCAATTCGTAAAGTGTTTGTGCTTTGCCCGAATACAATGGAGAAAAATCAAGGGCTGCTTCTTTTAAGAATTCCTGGTTTTGTACAAGTAAAGCATTCTCGAAAACAGTATCCTGCAATATCGAAATATAAATATCCTGTACATCGCAGAATCTCTGAATTTCTGATGCCATATCTTCGTTTGGTAAACCCGAAGCATATATTCTAAGATAATTCAAAGTGTTTTGTGCCTCAGTAAGCTCTGTTTGTGCCAGTTGCAAATTGTATCTGTTAACATAATTAATGCTGTTTTCTTCTGCATCGTTTATCAAATAATTTATCACAGTTTCTCTTAATTCCGGAACAGAATCATTGTCTATAGCATGATTAATCAAATTTGATTCGATTTTTGAAATTTCCTGTTTTATATCGGCAATTTCGTATTCAAATTCAAGTCGTGGACTTGTACCTGATTGCACCCGTCTAATTTGCTTTTTGTGTCCGTTTTGCAAATAATCGGAACTTTCGACCAATTCCATTATATTTTCGGGCAATGGCGAATTTTCTATCAATATAGAAGCTATTCTCGGACGATTTGTTGAACGATTATCAAGTATAGTCTCAAAAACCTCTGTACGAATATTCTCTTATTCTTTTTCAAAACTCCTTACAATTACATTTCCATCTCCATCAGTTATCTTAATTTGATAAATGCCACTTACAAAATCCTTAACATTTATCACAGTCAAATTATTAGAAATTTGCAAAGATTTTACTAGTTGCCCAACGGAATTGTAAATCTCACAATTAAGATATTGGTGACTGAGCGGAGTCGAAGACACCAATTCAGCCAATTCCAAATACAAAACATCCCTCGCCGGATTCGGATACAAACTCACAACATTTACAACTTCATCAGCAATCCCACTCCCACAATTATCATTAACAAAAATCTCTTTTGTTATGGTTTTACTCTCACCGTAAGCATCGGTAACGGTAATGCTAATTTGTTGGCTGCCTGACGTATGCGGTGTATAAAACTCAACAGGTTTTGCAATACATTGACCCCATTCATGATTGCTTAGTGTGGCTTCGGTTATAGTTTCCTCAAAATAAGTTGAGTT
>JAKQEK010000038.1 GCA_029558535.1 Bacteroidota bacterium
AACATCAAACAGTTCAAGAGGAATACGAGATGTTCCTCAAAAAACATAGGATAGAATATAATCCCAAATATCTTCCTAAATAAGAATGGATGGAAAACACAAAGGAGAAGGATTTTTGTGTGGTATTTTCTGATCACCGGATTAAAATCCGTTGTTAATATGTGTCGTTCCTACGTAACTTTTTCTGTAAAGGCGAAGAGTTTTTTTTGTTCATCTCTTGATCACCGGATTAAAATCCGTTGTTAATATGTGTCGTTCCTACGGAACTTTTTCTATAAAGGCGAAGAGTTTTTGTTTGGTATTTTCTGATCACCGGATTAAAATCCGTTGTTAATATGTGTCGTTCCTACGGAACTTTTTCTGTAAAGGCGAAAAGTTTTTGTTTAGTATTTTTTGATCACCGGTTTGAAATCCGTTGTTAGTATGTGTCGTTCCTACGGAACTCATTTCAGACGCATTAGTATTTTTTTTGTTCATCTCTTGATCACCGGATTGAAATCCGTTGTTAATATGTGTCGTTCCTACGGAACTTTTTCTATAAAGGAGAAGAGTTTTTGTGTAGTATTTTCTGATCACCGGATTAAAATCCGTTGTTAATATGTGTCGTTCCTACGGAACTTTTTCTATAAAGACGAAGAGTTTTTGTTTGTTCATCTCTTAATCACCGGATTAAAATCCGTTGTTAGTATGTGTCGTTACTACGGAACTGTTTCTATAGATAAATCCTAACCCTATAATCCTTGTTCTTAACTTTATTGATTCAGTAGTAAGTTCCAACCTATTGTCAAAATAGTAACATTTACACGAATGGCAGAAAATTTTGCTTGACAGAGTCGTTATGGATTATAAATAGTGAATGCAAATAATATTGATAGAGATTGCAGGATAGCAATAAATATTGAAGGGAAGTATGAAAAAGATATTAGTAATTGTGTTTGGGCTTTTATTGGTAGCTGGTATTCTTTTTGCTCAGCCATGGATTTATGATTTTGGGACTGATATAAAATCCGATTCTACTTACCATAGTTCTTTAAATTTTTTACCTCAACCTCCATCAGGCGAAGATTTTATTAGAATAAGTAATAGAGGTGGAAGCATCAACCTGGATAATCCTGGTTTAATAGATTTTGGTTACGATTCAGAATTGAGAATTGTGGCATCAAGCACCGGTAGTTGTAATAAGGCATCAATATATAATTATGAAGATGCTAATCTATTTTATATAAAATTTAATCTTCTTCTTGGTGATTCTGACGGAGGAATTACTGCTAATTCCGGAACTTTTAATTTTGTTGTGGGTAATAATAGCAATGGTAATTTTTCAAATGACTCAGGCTATAATAGAGATTATTCTTTCACAATATTGTCATTTGCTTTTGGGGAATCAGGTTCTATTGTAACACAAAATCTTTGGGGTTCTACCAGTACCGAAACATTAAGTAGCAATCCAATAAGTCAAGGGTCTAACTATTTAATAGAGATCTGGGGGAATAATACAGATCGTAATAAAACTTATTATAAAAATGGAACTTCTTACACTCTTAACCAAAACTATATGCATTTATGGATTAATGGGGTAAAATATAGTAAACCAAAGGCAAATATTACTGTTAATACAAATATAAATTCTTTTATGTTTTATGGTGTAAGCAGTACCAATAATGTGGCTAACTGCTTTATTGATAATATTGTTTATTCTAATGAGCTTTATTCAAGTCCTTCTACTCAGGCATCATTTTTTAGCAATCAAACAGTAACTTCAAATACTTGTGATTTAACTTGGACTGTCGGTAACGGGAATAAAAGAATTGTAATTCTGAGTACAAATAGCAATATTATAGCTCCTGAAGATGGAACTGATCCAGAGCCGAATTCTGTTTATTGCAATAAAGGTCAGCAGGTTGTTTATAATGGAACCGGAAATTCTGTAACTGTTTCCGGTTTATCATCTTCCACGACATATTATGCAAAAGTATTTGAAGTTAATGGTTCAGGAATTGCGACTATGTATAACACAACTAACACATCCGAAAATTCTATCCAGTTTATAACTTTAGAAGATACTTTACCGGTGGAGCTTTCCAATTTCAGGGCAGAATTGGACTATCCGAACAGGATAAAACTGATGTGGGTAACGCAATCGGAAGTAAATCTTTTAGGGTATTATATTTATAGAAACAATGAAGATGATGTTACATCTGCGGAACTTATTTCTCCAATAATTACAGCATCAAATACTACTTCCACACAATTATATGTTTTTACAGATACAAGTGTAAATGAGGCAGGCAGTTATTATTACTGGTTGCAATGTATAGATTATAAAGGGAACGAAAAGTTTTTTGGTCCATCTATTTGCCGGTATGAATTTCCGGGAACAAATTCAGGTTCAGAAATACCCTTACGGGAAGGAATAAGAACCATTTTTCCCAATCCTTTCAATCCCTGCACCACTATTAATTATGAAATGGAAAGTGCCGGTTCAATGGAATTAACTATTTATAACATAAAGGGGCAGAAGATTTTAGGAAAGACATTTGAACATAGCGAAAAAGGGAATTACAAATTTCTCTGGGATGGTTGTGATGAAAAAGGAAAGGTATGTAGTTCAGGTATTTATAATATCAGTATGAAGTGTAGGGGAAGAAATTATTTAAGAAAGGTGGCGATTATTAAGTAGGTCTCTCACAGATTACACAGATTTCACAAATAAAATAGGTAGGGGATGAACAGGATTTTAGAGATATTCGGGATTAGTATATTTGCAGGATGTAGATATCGTTTAAATTAAGGGGATAAGACCAGGAAGGAATAATCGCGTCAATTGCTTTTAGAGCTGTATAGGAATCGCAGTTTTTAAGGGCGGAAGATATGTCTATTCCCTTTTCCTGCAGTTGGCTGGCTGTGTTTTGATTAACGCAGGCACCGGATACATTTTCCAGATTATCATTTCCATCGCCGGCAAGAGCATAAAATGTAATATGCTTTTTGCCGGCGATTTTTTTTGCCATCAAAAGAGCAAGATGTGTGCACCGTCCTCCTTTTCCTTTTCCGGTAACTTGGACAGATGCTTCTCCACCAAAGATATAGATACCTTTTTTGTTTGCAGAATAAGCAAAACTTGTCAATGAGCTTGCTACATTTTCTGCATTTTCAATAAAATAACGGGTCTGAACATAAACCGCAGAATTTAGTGCATTAGCTAACTGATAGCGGAGAGAGAAGTTATCGCCTATAATAGAATAGTATAGTTCTTGCCTGCCTTTTTTCAGTTTTGCCTGATAATGATTATCATTAATTTTTTGGGAATTAGCAGGAGAAAAACAGCCGGAGGCAATAACATCCGGTTCATTATTTTGGACATCAGAAAGAGCGTAACAGTATATTATTTTAGCTGTTATGTGGTAAAGTGCTTTTCCGGCTTTTACTTTTGACTTTTTAGCGCGTTCATAATTTATTTCTTTAATACTTAGTCCGCTTTTCAGAAGGTTCTTATTAAAATGAATCAAGTCCTCCAAAGTAAAACCGTACCGGCACTTCAAAAAGAGAACTGCCACCACCGCTAATTAGGATTATCAGCTCATCATTTTCCTGAAGTCCTTCCAGCCAGGATAGAATCTCCTGGCTATGTTTGATAGTATTTTTATCGGGAATAGGATGACCCGCTTTTCTAACTATTAAATTGGGCATTATTTCAGATACATTTCCATATTTTGTAAGCAGATAACCGGAATAATTTATGTTCCTTTTAGTTAATATATTTACACAGACCTTAGTCATTGGTAAAGCGCTTTTTCCAATGGCTAAAATTTTTACCGGATTGGAAAGAGGTCTTTTGTCCAAGTCCTTTTTTAGTTCAGGTAGTTCACTGAGTTGTGTTAAGGCATTTTCCAATGCGTTGATAATCGGGTCTTTCATATTTTATTCCGCGTCGCTCTATTGTGTTTTAGTATGCTAATTGGGTTGTCTAATTCAACTTTAGTTATACCGAACAACATAAGAATATGCTTAAAGCTGACATTGTTTTTCTGTTGTTTGGAAAGAAATTTTCCTTCTCTTGGTAAAATAGCAGTTAGCTTCTAATTTACTCAATCTGATGTTTGCATCAATTTTGTATCACCAACTCCCAGAATAAAATAAGGATTATTGGAATTAGCTCGTTTCATAATAACCCAATAGGGCTTATCTAAAATCAGGTGTTTAGGTTTATAAGCATTTGGATTTGCAGAAGTTATCATACCAATAATCGCTTCATTTTCCACGCGGGCACCTTTTTCATCCATATCGAATTTGATGATTTCTTGCATCAGAGCAATTTGGTAACCGGCAAGCTTTTGGTTTTTGATTTTTTTATTCAGCATTTCTTGATATTGGCGTTCATAATTCAAGTGTAAAACTGGTGCCTGAAATAAATCTTTGCGGTTCATAACCATTCCTGGTATAAAATCCGCTTTTTCATTAGCAGGAGCTTTGGCTTTTAGCATTTTTAAAACCTCATCGGGTTTATCCATAGGATAGCCCTTTGCCAAAAATATCTGGTCTTGATTATCTTTTAATTTCAACGCAAGTAGGAACTTATCGTCATTTTCATAATTCAAAATATAAACATTGGAATAGCTTTCGGGATCGGAAGTAAAGCCCTTCACCTTTTGATTAAGAAAAACAATATCCTGCTTTTGGAACGATGTTTCGTATTCAATTTGTTTAAGAAAATAGGCATAAGAAATAATATCTCTGTCAGCCAACTTTAATTGTAAGTCCGCTATGCTTTTATCAGGAAATTTTGCTCTGCATTCTTGATTGATAAGGTCAACTGTTTTTGAGCCGTATCCGCTTTTCACATAATAACTTGCTTCATCTATATCTTTTTTAGTAAAAACAGGATTATTTAAACAGTACAAGGTCTTTAGGGCAGCTTCATCTTTAGTAATTAGTTCTATGGGTTCATCGGTATAGTTTTGAATTAATTCATTCCAAGCAAGATTCATTGCTCCCCCCCAAATATAGTTGTTATGAAATTTGCTACCTGCATAATTGAGGTTTTCGTTTTCTGCATTTAAGGCTTTGGTTTTTTGATTGTAACAAGCTGAAAATAAGAGAGCAGTTATAAGGATTATGACAGTTTGATATTTACGCATTTTTTTTCCCATTTTATCTTTTTGTTAGTATAAATAATGAGGAGATTGTGTCAATAAAAAATATTTATTTCTCCCCAATTATATAGATTTATCCTCATTGATTATGTCGGAGAGATGAACAAGATTTTGCAAGCTGAAAGAGTTTTTTAGAAATAAGGATTGAACTTAAAAAATGCAGTTGAAGAGAAAGCGGATAACTTGGTCATTTTAAGGAGCAGGATTATTTCTTGCTTATTGATCTGTGGTGCAGATGCCCTGGTGCTGCTGCGGAAATTACCGAGAGATGCCATCATAGCTAAACCATAGATTATTAAGTGGTAATTTATATCTCTTTCAGATTACACAGATAACACAGATAACACAGATTTTTAATTTATCTTTTATAATTCTCAATTCTCAATTTTCCATTCTCCATTTTTTATTGTTTATTCTGCCATCACGAGTCCCCATTGTCAAACGAATTTGAAAAAGATTTTAAGTTATTTAGGCAGTGACAACTCCTGACTTAAAGTGCTGAAACCCAAATTCAGTATAAAATATAGCAAGTAGCTAACTTTTCTTGACAAAAAGGGAGAGATTAAATATCAAGAAATAATTGAAAAATTAGCAGGAGTAAGTTTAATGGAAAAGATTGTAGAACTATGGTCAACTGATGCTGAGAAATTGTTTTTTACAAGTTACCTGAAAACTGTATTGCCAGATAAACTCTTTTATAAATTGGATAATGTCTACTATGCTTATATACCGAAAGTAATTAATTCAAGAAATCAAACATTACAAAGCAGAAATGCACTAATTGGATTTTATACTGAGAAATGGTGTAGAGATTTATTTGCACCCATAGCCCGAAAAATGAATTTGTATGCTGTAAATGGTGTTATTTGTGAGGAATTAGGATTAACTAAAAATTCATCTGCCGATTTGGCTTTTTGCACAAATGAGAAGAAATATCAAAAAGCTGAAGCTATAAAGCTGATATTTGAGATTAAGATGAGCATTATTTGGAATTATATATATGACGAAAAAAAGGAAATAAAAGTTTTGGGAGATTTTAGAACTCATAAAGGAAATCCTTCTCTATTGAGATCGGATTCTATGTTGAAAGCTATTGGGAAAGCAATTAACATACGCGTTGCCAGCTTTAGTGCTAATAAAATCCCCATAATTATAATTGGTAATAGTCCGATTACTTCTACATATCTCGATAAAGTAGATGATCTTAAATCTGCTGGTGTGGCTCAAGGTTTTTGGTCTCTAAATCCTTACCCCTCAGATACTGATGATTATATAAAGAACTCACCCCTGCTGGGATTTAAAACATATAACAATATAGCTGACATCATTAAAGATTGTGAAAAGCTGGTAACAAACGAAAATTATTTTATCTCTACTATGTTAAGCAAGCCACAAATTGGCAAATGCATAAGTATAGCAGCAAAAGAAAAAACCAATACCGCTAAGGCAGAAAAATTCATTGAACTTCTTAAAGGCAAATTATGAACAAGAAAACAGGAACATCAACAAGTTCATTTGGTTCAAAGGGAAGAATAA
>JAKQEK010000039.1 GCA_029558535.1 Bacteroidota bacterium
CATCAACAAATTGCTTGAAGAAGGTTTAACTTATGATGAGATTGAAGCAAAAATCAACGAAAGGGGCGGAAATAATAAGGAGTACAACAATGATGCTTTCGACAATAAATTTGTTGACTTGCTTAAGCAGGATAAAGAAAAAGTGGATGATTTAATTGAACGCTGGAGCAAAGTAAAGAAAGACCCAAAACTGGTTGAATTTGCAAAACAAATTCTGGAGGAATTTTTTAAACCAAACCAGAATATTAGTGGCAAACTGATAATCTTTTCTGAGTCAAAAGAAACAGCAGAAGAATTAACGGTAAAACTTTCAAAGATTACAAAGAAAAAGGTACTTACTGTAAGTGCAGAAAATAGAAAATATGTTGAGAATACTATTCGTGACAATTTCGATGCGAACCTTGAGGAGGATAAATGGCAAACAGAGTATGATATTATCATTACAACGGAAGTACTGGCAGAAGGCATAAACCTGCACAGAAGCAACGTTATAGTAAACTATGATGTTCCCTGGAACTCTACCCGTTTAATGCAACGCATCGGTCGTGTTAACCGTATCGGTTCAAGAGCCGACAGAATTTATGTTTACAACTATTATCCTTCCGCACATGGAGATGCTCAAATTCATTTGGTAAACAACGCCCTGCGTAAACTTCAGGCATTTCATACTGCTTTTGGTGAGGATAACAAGGTGTTTTCAATTCTCGAGGAAAAAGGAGAAGGTGCATTATTCGGAAATAAAATTCAAAAAGAGGAAAGCGAGATTCTAAAGTATTTGAATGAATTGAGAGATTTCAGAAAAAAACATCCGAAGATTTTTAATGAAATAGCTAAAATACCAAATAAAGCACGGTGCGGAAGAAAAGTTCCCGAAGGTAGGCAACTGACATTATTGGATACTGAAAGCGGTGAAATAAATTACCCCTTGCAGATTACATCACTGACATATCTGAAAAGTGAAAATCATCCCGGTATTTTCTGTCTGATTACACCGGAAATGAATATTATAGAAATGAATTTCTTACAAGCAGTCAAATTATTTATGGCACCAGATTCAGAAAAGGCAATTGCTTTACATGAACTGCACCATAAACAAACACTTGCTGGTCTTGAATATTTTAAGTCGGAAAAAAATCAGGAAAATGTTCAGACAGTTTCTCGTAGAAATCTTAGTCCGGCAGAAAATAAAGCCATTTCGAACATTAACGCAGTAGTAAAAATTGCACCAACAGAACAAAAACGAATGGCATTACTTCGGGCTTTGGATATTATAAAAAAAGGAACTTTTGCATCTAAAGGATTGCCAAAATCCATCAACGATTTTTTTACTTCAAATGCAGGATTGCTCAAAGAGCCGGATAAGTTTATTGAACAACTTTTTATCACCGTTCTTGACCGCTACGACCTTTCTCCCAGTTCGGAGGAAATGCCTCAATCAGACAAAGCGCATAGGGGTATTGTAAATCCTCAGATTGTAATCACTCAAAGTTATAGTTAAATATGGCAGCCAACAGAATTCAGTTACAAAACGAATTACATAAGCCTTACGACAGGGTTTTGTTTTCCCGTGAAGTTTTAAGTCCGGTTTTTGGTTCAGGATTTACGCTTAATTCCTCATTGGTTCCGGCATCGGTTACTCCCAATAAATCAGAATCGGCTGCTATTGCCAACGTTTGGATATACGGAAAAATTCAATTAGACGATAGCACCGAAATTACCTGCTACGAAGTACTGTTACAACCCAAAGTACGCATCGACCAAAGCAAGGTCGCTATTCAGCAATATGTTCGAAAATTGCTTACATCCGGACAAGCGGCTTTAATCAATTTTGTTGCACATACTAATAAAAATGTCTGGCGACTTACATTAGTTGCTAAAGACAGTGTGCTGACCGAAAAAGGGGTGAAAGAAAAAACCACCAACGCTAAACGATACACTTTTTTATTAGGCCCTTCGGAAACCTGCAAAACAGCTGCCGAACGTTTTGAAGTACTGAGCATCGAAAAGGAAATTTCGTTTCAAACCCTTGTCAATGCCTTCTCTGTTGAAAAACTTAGCAAAGCATTCTTTGATGAATACACCCTGCATTATCAAAATTTTTGTAATTATCTGCAGGAATCAAACTACCGTAAATCCGTTTTCAATATTTCCTTCCCTACCAATGCCACACAGCAGGAAAAGGATAAAGCCAGTAAACCCATCCGCGATTTTGTAAAGAAATTGCTCGGGCGTATTGTGTTTTTATACTTCGTTCAGAAAAAAGGATGGTTGGGTGCAAGCGATATCAATTACTCCGATGGTCTGGGCGATTTTATCAAACAACTCTTTAACAAATCGGGAGGAAACGATATTTTTTACAGCAACTGGTTAACGGTGCTTTTCTTTGATACTTTAAACAAGGAAAGGGCAAACGATGATTTTAAAATGCCCGATGGAAAAACCATGAAAGTTCCTTTCCTAAATGGTGGCTTGTTCGACAAAGAAGAGTTTGACGAACATTTGCTTACTTTTAAATCAAAACTTTTCCATAACCCCTATTTTGAAGATACCATACTCACTAAAAACAACAAAGGGAATGCCCGTGGTTTTCTCGACTTTCTGGATGCCTTTAACTTCACCATTTACGAAGACAGTCCCGATGATCATACCATAGCTGTTGACCCCGAAATGCTGGGACATATATTCGAAAACCTGCTCGAAGACAACAAAGACAAAGGCGCTTTTTATACGCCCAAGGAAATTGTCCATTATATGTGCCAGGAAAGTTTAACTGAATACTTGTGTACCACTTTGCAGATTAAAGATGAAGTTGCCGAAAGAGAAGCTGTAAATCACTTGTTGAAACACAAGGTGGTTGACGAAGTTCTGAAACCCGAACTGGCAGAACTTGAAAAAGCCCTCGACAATGTAAAAATATGCGACCCGGCAATCGGTTCCGGTGCGTTTCCTATGGGATTGTTACAGGAAATTTTCAGTGTTAAAGAACTTATTGCTTACGAAACAGGCAAGCCGTGGAAGCCTGCCGAAACCAAGCTGAACATTATTCAAAACTCTATTTACGGGGTGGACATTGAAAAAGGTGCGGTGGATATTGCCCGTTTGCGTTTCTGGCTGAGTTTGGTGGTGGACGAAGAAAAGCCCAAAGCCCTGCCCAACCTCGATTACAAAATTGTGGTGGGTAATAGCCTGATTAGCAAATTTGATGGTGAGATAGTGGAGATTGACTGGGAACGCAAGCAAAGCATAGGGAAAGCTGACGAGTATGTAAAGAATGTACAGCGTTTGCTGGTTGAATTGGCTGACAAGCAAAAGCACTACTTTAACCCCAACAACAAAAACAAGAAAAAACTACAGGTAGAAATTCGCAACCTGAAAATTGAATTGCTCATAAACCAACTCTCGTTTAACAAAGAATTGTACATAAGCAAAACCGAGCAAAAAGGTGGCTTTATGCCTACGGCTGCCGATATAAAGCACAATACCGAACGGGAGTTGCAAATAGCTGGTTTTAACAATTTAATCAGCAAACTGAAACACCTGCTTCAACATTCCGATGAACCGTTTAATCATTTCGACTGGAAACTGGACTTCCCGGAAGTACTTAATCCATATTTGGTGAATGGGAAGGGAGGATTTGATATTGTGATTGGTAATCCACCTTATGATGTATATCAAGGAAGTAAAAAGGAAGAAATTGAAGACATCCTAAATTTTGAAATATATCAAAAATGTAAGGGAGGAAAAATAAACTCTTTTGAGTTATTCTTGGCTAAAACACATGAACTTCTTCAAGAAAATGGGATTAATTGCCAGATTTTTCAAAATTCATTCCTTGCTGATAATTCATCTCGAAACCTAAGAGAGTTCTATTTCAGGAATGAAAGAATTATATCAATAGACTCTTTCCCAGAAAGAGATAATCCCAAAAAAAGAGTATTCGAAAGTGTTAAAATGAGCGTTTGCATTTTACTATCGAAAAGACATGCAATTAATGGAAATGATTATGAATTTGTTGTCAGATTTTGGGATGATAAAACTATGTTAAAAGGATATTTGACAAAGTTTTCAATTGAAGAAATCATACTTTTCGACCCAAAACAATTAATAATTCTTAACCTGAGAATAGAAGAGAAAAAAATTTATCATTATTATTATCAAAACGTGACAAAATATTCTGATTATTTTGATTGTCTTGAAGGTGAACTAAATATGACCTTTCATAAAAAATACATGATAAATAATCCTTCTAACCCATTAATTGTTAAAGGTGCTCAAATCCAGAGATACTTCACCACATCAACTCCAAGCCAAGGGGATATTGAATATGTTGATGAGCCCAAATATTTAAAAGATTATTCAAAAAGCAAAAAATCGCATCATCATAATATTAATAGAATTGCTTTGCAAGGCATTTCTGGAGCAAATGATAAGATAAGAATAATTAGTACATTAATTCCTCAAAACATCTACTGTGCTAATTCTTGTAATTATATAATTCCTGTAGAGGGAAATAACGCAATCTCAATATTAAGCCTTTTGGGTATTTTCAATTCAACCCTTACAAATTGGATTTTCAGGAAATCAAGTACCAATAGCAATGTTAACTGCTATGAGGTTAATAATCTAAGAATACCAGATATTCAGCATAAATCAAATGCTTTAAACTATATAGAATATCTTGTTCAATATGTTTTGTATCTTAAACAGGAGATATTTAATGAAAATGAATCACAACTCATATATCACTATTTCGAGCAAATCATAGACGGCATGGTGTACGAGTTATATTTTCCTGAATTGCTCAAAAAACACAACCGTGAAATCATCAAGCATTTGGGCGAGTTGCCAGAGTTTACAGACAGTATGAGTGATGAGCAAAAAATGAAGATTTGCAAAAAGGTATTTGACCGCTTGAATGACAAAGAGCATCCAGTTAGAGTTAACCTGTTTTATATGAATTCCATACCGGAGATTGCCATAATAGAAGGGAAAAATGAGAATAACTGATATTAACATAAAAAATTACCGTGCTTTTTACGGTGAGCACCATATTTGCCTTGATAAAGATGGCAAAAACTTGATGGTGTATGGCGAAAACGGCAGTGGTAAAAGTTCATTATTCACTGCCCTTGAGGATTTTCTGAAATCTTCGGTTGGTAAAATTGATGTTGAAGAAAACATCTTTGTTCCTGCTTCACAAAAAAATACAGCCAGCATAAAGGTTGATATTAAAGAATCACCCGAAACTTCAAAGACCACCACTTTTGAACTTAAATTAACCGATAAGGAAATAATCAGTGCAGATAAAACGCTTATTGCCGATGCCAATAAAATAAAAGGTTTCTTTGACTACCGGAGCTTATTGCGTACTCACATGGGGCATAAGGATAAAGTGGATTTATTCGATTTGTTAATTGGAAAAGTTGAGTATTCCTTTGGGGGCAGTTTGATTTCAAATGACTCCGGCATTCTTCAAAACTCAATTAATGAATTTTCAACTAAGGAATTAGGGCGTGAGTGGTTCAATATTTACAAAGACACTTTTACAAAACGGCAAGACAAGAAACAACAAGAAGCGACCAAAAATTACTTGTCAACAAAATTCAATCCTGGGCTGAAAAAGCTACTTAAAGATATAGAACAGGACACCAATACTTTTATGAAATATTTTGGTGCAAATGTTAAGATTTCGCTGGAATTTGACAAAGTGGAATACCAAGGCAGAAGAAAACTATCAGGAAACAGCATCAATTTAAAAATTGATTTCTTCGAAAAATCAATACCAAAACATCAGCTTTTTCTGAATGAAGCCCGGTTGTCGGCACTTGCAATAAGTTTGTATTTGGCATCCATAAAAGTAAATCCGCTTACAGGAGCATTAAAAATCCTTGTTCTTGATGATTTACTCATTGGTTTGGATATGAGCAACCGTTTACCCTTACTTGATATTTTGAAAAAACATTTCATTGAAGTTGACAATGACAAGCAGTTTCAGGTAATAATGACCACTTACGATAAAGTTTGGTATGAATTGGTGCGAAATTATTTCGGAGTTGAGAAGTGGAAATATACTGAGATTTATACGAAATCATTAAAAGATGACGATTTTGAAATTCCGGTAATCTTTAATGAAAACGGCTATCTGGAAAGAGCTAAACATTATCTGACTGAAAAGGACTATAAAGCATCAGCCGTTTATCTGAGAACAGAATTTGAAAGAATTGTAAAGACCATTTGTGATAAGCAGAAAATCCCTGTATGCTATCACAAAAACCAAAAAGAGACAACAAGCGAAGACTTTTGGACAGCCATAGAATCCCAAACAGACCTTGACCCTACATTAATTCATGAAATTACAATTCATCGTGGCGTTATAATGAATCCATTCAGCCATTACGACCTTGAAAAACCGGAGTTTGAAGCGGAATTAAAAGCAACTATAACCGCTGTTGAAAAACTGAAAGATGAAATGAAAAATGTGAAGAAGAACAAAACAATTGATAAACTTGAAAAAGAAATAGCAAGACTGAATACAGAAATTGCAGGAAAAGATAAATTGATTGGAGAATTAGGAGCAAAACTGAAAGCAAAGTAATTAATTGTACAATGCAAACACTCGACTGGAAACCAAAAGAACATACACCAAGGGCTTTACTAATCGGCCACGACCCTCGTTTGCAAATTTCAGACACACAGGCAGAATATGTTTTGTTTGCAAATTATTTTTTCGACAATACAATCAAGGACAGGGCATTTAAAAGTAAATATGGTTTGGCTGCATCGGCTTATAGTCAGATAACCCATATCACAAACGGAAAAATCAAACCGGAAGAAATATACATTACAAATCTTTGCAATTTTGCTTTACCCCATGCTCCCCAAAGCAAAACTGTTTACATCCCCGAAGACAAGGCAATTGCAGGAGTTGAGAATATAAAAAGGATAATTGAGGAGAACCAAAGTATTGAATACATTTTTCCGATGTCGCTTCAGGTGAATTACTGGTTGCAGAAGTTAGGTTTATATTATTCAAACGATGAATTTATTGAAAAATCGACACCAAAAACAATAGGAGTTCAAAATAAACCGCCTTATTACGAACCAAATGGAAAAAGTCCTTTTCTGTTGATTTGTGGAAATAGGTATCGGGTTACCGGAGGAACACAAGATGTAATCCCAATTCTTCACGCAAAATGTTTTCCTCTGAATAAACAATTTAAAGCGTATGAACCAGCATACGAGAATATACGAAATTATTTTAGAATCTGAATTGACGAAATATTAAAAGAAAACTTGGATAAAAAATAATATGAGCCAACGCAGCAGTCACACACATTGTCAAAGCCCCACAAGCCAGCGCTTAAACCAAAGCTTTGCCAAAGAGTGTGCCTGCCCTACCCAAGTAGAAAAATTAAAAATTTCCTCCCCTTTAGAAAATAAAAAATACCCAAACGCACAAGCCGACACAAGACATATAAGCAACTTGACAATGACACGAAAAATCAATAATGACAATGGTTTACAAGGACAGAAGACAGAACGCCAGCTGGTAACAGGCGGTATATTTTATTGCCGAGATAGTGTGTATTTCAGCGTTTCTGCATCTAATAAACTTTCGTGTAACTTGACAGGACAGTGCTACGAAATCGGCAACAAAAACATACCGCAAACCGTTAGCGTTCATTGTAAAAAGACAAAACAGACGACATAATGACAAAGAATTTTTTGCTACATAAAGACGAAAAAGAAAACGGAATTCCAACGCACATTCAGGCACATTTGGCTGCCCAAACGCACGGGCGACTGCTTCGCAACCAAAAGAGCCTTCATTTTGCCAACCCTCAGAGAAAATAACGATATTTACAAATTAAAAGGATTAAGAATTAGGACATAAAATATATGAGATTTATAGATTTATTTGCAGGGTTAGGAGGATTTCATAAGGCTTTACATGCACTTGGTCATGAATGTGTCTTTGCTAGTGAGCTAGACCCAACATTAAGACAGATTTATCAAGAAAACTGGGGAACTGAGGCTAAAGGAGATATTAGAAAAATTGTAGAAAAAGATATTGAATCTATACCAGAACACGACATTTTATGTGCAGGATTTCCTTGTCAACCATTTTCAAAAGCTGGAAAACAGCTTGGACGTGAAGATGATAGAGGGACTTTATTTGATGAAATTGTAAAAATATTAAGATTCCGAAGACCTAAATATTTTATACTTGAAAATGTTCCTTTCATAGCAAAACATGACAATGAAGAAACATGGCGTGCAATGAAAAATGACTTAGAACTTCTTGGTTATACCGTTGACCAAGAATTGTATTCACCGCAAGATTTTGGAATACCCCAGCATAGACTCAGAATTTTTATCGTAGGCTCTTTAGACGGCTTACAGCATTTTAGTTTTTCTGAAATTGACAAACAAAAAACTGATTTTTTGAATATTAGGAATTTCATAGAATCAAATCCTGTAAACGCAAAATCGCTTCCACAGGCAAATAAAGATTGTTTAAATCTTTGGCAGGAATTTATCAATAATATTCCATTAGATGTTAAACTTCCTGGTTTCCCTGTTTGGGGTATGGAATTTGGGGCTACTTATCCATTTGAAGATGTATATCCTTTTGTTCTTTCTGATGTTGAACTTTCTGAATTTAAAGGAAATTTTGGGAAGAGTTTAAAAGGGATGACAAAAGAAGAGCAATTTGCAAATCTTCCAAGTTATGCAAGAGTTGAAGAAAAGTTTCCAGATTGGAAACAAAGGTATATAAGATATAACAGACAATTTTATAAGGATAATAAACGGTATATTAATGATGTAGTAAAGCGGATTGGAAGACTTCCTTCTCAAAGTTGGCAAAAACTAGAATGGAATGTTGGAGAGAGTAATCGAGTAATTACCGACTATATACTTCAATTCCGAGCGTCTGGTATTAGAGTTAAAAAAGTTGATTTTTTTCCTTCACTTGTTTGTACTAATACACAAATTCCGATTATTGCTTGGCAAGAACGATATTTAACAAAAGAGGAAGGAATGAAATTACAATCGTTAGAAGGTATAAAATTACCTCAAAATGATAATGCAGCATTCAAAGCACTTGGAAACGCAGTAAATTCTCATATAGTTGAATTAATTGCAAAGCAATTAATAATAGTTCCAGCTAACAATCTACCGACAGAAAAGGCAATTAAAATTAATGGTACGAAAGTAATACAATCTTTAACAGTATGAGTGAGAACAAAATAAATATTCGACCAAATGTTTCTATGCTTTCTGTTCTTAAATTCTTGGAATATGAAACTTGGTTTGCTTTGGCTGAGTTTGTAGATAATGCAATTGCAAGCTATTTGAATAAGGAAAAAGAATTAAAACAACTTCACGGAGATAATTTTCAGTTAGAAGTAATTATAGAAATTAACGACCCTGAAAATAAAATAACAATTCGAGATAATGCAGGAGGAATAGAACAAGAAAACTATAGCCGAGCTTTCAGAGCTGCCGAAATTCCAGCCGACACTTCTGGTTTGTCTGAATTTGGAATGGGAATGAAGTCTGCATCTTGTTGGTTTTCTGATTACTGGATAGTAAGAACAAAAGCATTAAATGAAACGATAGAAAAAACTGTGAAATTTGACATGAATAAAATCTTTGAAGACAAACTTGAAGAGTTGGAATTTACATCAAAAACAACAGATAAAAATTATCATTACACAATTATCGAATTACTGAATGTTAACAAAATGCCAAGACGAAAAGGACTTGGGAAAGTAAAATCACATTTAGCAAGTATTTACAGAGAATTTATTCGCAAAGGAATTTTGAAATTAATTGTTGATAATACAGAACTACAGTTTGCTGAACCAAACATTCTCATTGCACCCAAATATGACGACCCAAACGGAGAAAAAATAAAATGGAAAAGAGAAATTAATTTTGGATTAGAAGATGGGTTATCAGTTAATGGTTTTGTAGGAATTAGAGAAACAGGTTCAACATCCGAAGCTGGTTTTGCTCTGTTTAGAAGAGGGAGAGTAATAGAAGGAAGTTTTGATAATGGTTTTAGACCAGAATTCATTTTTGGTGCACCTAATAGTTATCGTTTTCAGAGGGTTTTTGGTGAACTTCATTTGGAAGGATTTGATGTTTCTTTCACAAAAAAAGGAATACAATGGGATGAAAATCTTGATGTTTTTTTGCAATGTTTAAAAGACGAGCTATCACATGAAAATTTCCCATTATTAACACAAGCGGAGAAATTTAGAGCTAGAGCAAACGATACTGATTATAGAAATTCCGGTATCAAAGCTTTAAGTCAAACAGTATCTGATTTTGAACAAAAAGCTCCAGAAGCAATAAAAGAAACATTTGAAAATCCCTCAATTGAAAGTGATATTGAAATTGAATTGCCTAAAACCGAAAAAAGAATTTACAAATCCTTTAAAGTAAACTTTAATAAAATTAATTGGCTTATTTCAATTGAACTTTCTTATGACACTTCTTTAAATGACTTGCTCGAAGTAGGTCCACATTTAATAAAAGAACAATCAACAGAACCAAATGTTAAACAAATTGGAATTCGCCTTTCCCTTACCCACCCTTTTATGATTGAGTATGCAGGAACTGAAAATGGAAAAATTGAGCCAATTTTAAAAATGGCAGCAGCAATGGGTTTGGCGGAAATTATAGCAAAAGAAAGCGGAGCAAAAACCCAAGGAGAAATACGTAGAAATTTCAATCAACTAATTACAAAAATCTCACAAAGTTAGTTATGGCAGAAATAATAGAAATCACAGGAAACACAAATCCAAACAACTCAAAATGGCAGCCCTATCAAGGAGAGGAAATAGAAGGGTTACTTAAACATAAAGGTTTTACAGATAGTTCTGGAAACATAAATACTACAGGCGAACGTGTAATTGATGAAACCTTTAAGATTTTGGAAATGTGTGGTAATCCAAACGAACATCAAAATATTGAAACGGGTTTGGTTATCGGATATGTTCAAAGTGGCAAAACCCTTTCTTTTACTTCTGTTGCAGCTTTAGCTAACGACAACCAATATCAAATTGTAATAATCATTGCAGGTACTTCAATTCCACTTTCCGAACAGTCCTTTGAAAGAATGAAAAAGGACTTGCGTGTGGAAACAAGATTTGACCGTAAATGGACAATTATCAAAAATGCAGGAACGCAAGAAGATAGAGATACAATTGAAATGAAATTGGAACAATGGGCAGACCAGACTTTTCCGAGAGAAAATTGCTCAACCTTGTTGATTACCGTTATGAAAAATGGCAGTCGTTTAAGAAACCTTACAAATCTTTTAGCAGACTTAAATCTTAATGGTGTACCAACTTTAATTATAGATGATGAAAGCGACCAAGCAAGTTTAAATACAAGAGCAAGAGCCAATGCAAATGCTGGAGAAGCTGTAAATGAAGGAGAGGTTTCAACAATTTACAGAAGAATTAATGAATTAAGAAATATTTTTCCTCATCACACTTTTTTACAATATACAGCAACACCACAGGCAAATCTATTCATAAACATTATGGATAGGCTTTCTCCTAATTTTATAAAGTTGTTAACACCAGGTAATGGATATACTGGTGGTAACGCCTTTTTTGTTCAAAATCCACATCTAGTTAGAAGAATACCAGATAATGAAATTCCTTCTAATCATAATCCTGTTCACGAGCCACCTGAAAGTTTACTTTTTGCTTTGAAAATATTCTTTTTGGGTGTTGTTGCAGGTGAAATGAAGCGAGACCAACGTAATCGTTCTATGATGGTTCACCCATCAAGATTAACAAACTCTCAAAATATTTTCTTCACTTGGATTAGAAATGTTTGCGAAAGTTGGAAAACACTTTTACAAAGCTCTTCACTTGCTGATATAGAAGAAAAAAACGAATTATTGAGAGAATTTAAGGAAGCTTATAACGACTTAAACTTAACAGTAAACGACTTGCCCGCTTTTGAAGAACTTACAAACACAAGACTACTTCATTCCATTAAGAATACAAGAATTATGGAAATAAATGCTAGTCGAGGAAGAACGCCTGAAATTCGTTGGAGTGATTTTTATTCTCATATTTTAGTTGGCGGTCAAGCAATGGACAGAGGTTTTACCGTTGAAGGATTAACAGTTTCGTATATGCCAAGACCTTTGGCTACAGGACAAGTTGATACAACTTTACAAAGAGCAAGATTTTTTGGGTATAAAGGTTCTTATTTAGGTTTTTGCAGAGTTTGGTTAGACAATCCAAATATTGAGGCCTTTAGAGCAATCATAGAACACGAAGAAGATGTTAGACAACGTTTAGAGGAATTTGATGTAAACAATAAACATTTAAACGAATGGGACAGAGAAACTGTTTTAGACCAAATATTAAGACTTACACGACCAAATATTTTATACAATGATATTGATAGAGATTATTTTGGACAAGAATGGTTTATTGTTGGAGCACCGCACGATACAGAAACTTTAATCCCTCATAACAAGAGCGTTGTTGCTGAATT
Organism: Bacteroidota bacterium; assembly: GCA_029558535.1. GTDB lineage: Bacteria > Bacteroidota > Bacteroidia > Bacteroidales > ML635J-15 > Bact-19. Next base: position 12,535 of record JAKQEK010000039.1, read on the forward strand.
TACTAACAATCATATTATTAGTTTTGCAACCAATCAAGGTCATGCAGAAAGAACCGATTTGCAAAAACATTTAGAGGCAGAATTACCACTTGAGGAAAGTTTAAAACATCTCTTGAACAGATTAAAGTTTACAAGAGAAACTGACAGCCAAACATATTCAAGTTTAAGAGGATTATTAAATTCTTACTTACAAGAAAACCCAAGTGAAACTTGCTTAATTTATTTGATGAGTTCAAAACTTGAGAATAATACAATCGCCCAAACAATTAGACAACGTAGATTAAACCAAAACGACAATATTCAGCAACTTTTTCAAGGGGAACAACCTACCACAAACGGGAGATTAAGAAAAGGCGAAGTTTATATTGGAGATAGAAATATAAAATGTCAAGATAAGGTTACAATACAAATTCACAGGTTAAATCTTACTGATGTAAGCGGTAATCCAATTTTAGATGAAAATGGAAATGAGGTTTACAATGATTTGGTAAGTCTTGCTATTTGGATACCTGAAACAATTGGTAAAGACATCATTAGACAACCCGACAATATATGAATTTGATAGATGTTTTTTTAGAAATAGAAATACCGCAAACGGAAAATTCAAAATTATTCAATGCTACGGCATTGTCTGATTTCACATTTGCCAAACTTGGTGTAAATTATCTTGGATTTCCAGTAGTATTAATTTCATCAAAATTAGACCAAACCTATTTATCGCAAAAAAACATAAAGTTAAAATATATTGAGCTTACACATAATCTTGAATGTAAGGTTTTTGGAAATGGTAAGTCCGAAATTGGCAATTATTCTGTTATTATATTTAAAAGCAATGAAAAAACATTACAAAACTATTTTCTTGGTATTACACAATCACTATTAAACGCTCTTTCAAAAAATCCAACTCAGAAGGAAGTATTTGAAACATTTAAAAATTTCGTTGAAATTTTTAGGTCATTAACAGAAACTCCAACTAAAACAATTCAAGGGCTTTGGGCTGAACTTATCTTAATAGAACAAAGTAAAAGCCCTGAAACATTAATTAATTATTGGCATAATATACCAGAAGAAAAATTTGACTTTAATGCAGACAGAGAAAAGATAGAAGTTAAAAGCAGTAGTAATTTAGAAAGGATTCACATTTTTACCGCAGAACAATTAAATCCTTCAAATGAAAGCCAAGTTATCATTGCTTCAATATTTACTAAACAAGTTTCAAATGGCCTGAATATACTAGACTTGTTAGACATAATCGACAAGCGAATTGTAGAAATTGAATTGAAAGAAAAGATTTATAGAATTGTTGCAAAAACACTTGGTAACACTTTTGAACAAACAACGAAAATTAAATATGATTATGATTTAGCAAAAAACTCATTAAGGTTTTTCAGACATCAAGACATTTCAAAAGTTGAAAGAATTAATATTCCTGAAAGAGTTTCAGAAGTTAAATTCAAATCAGACTTGACAAACATTAAAGCAATTGATTTAACAAAAATATTTACTAGTGGACAATTGTTTAAAGCCATATAAGCCAACGCTTCGTAGTCAAGCACATTTGCAGGTCGCACCAGCCTCCGCTATGACCAAAATCTGCAAAAGAGCTTGCCTACCCCTACGCACGGTAGACTAAAAATATGTAGCAAAAATGAAAGAAAAATAAAGAGAAAATGAACAACGAAACGCTAACAAGCGGTATAAAACATTGGGGTTTATGTGTTTATTCGAGCGTTCTGCCCCGCATCAAGTTCGGTGTAACTCGACAGGAAAGTAGCCCGCAAACCCCAACGATTTCATACCGCCAGCCGTTAGCGTTCATTGTAAAAAGACAAACCAGACGACAGAATGACAAAGGAATTTTTGCTGCATAAGGACAAAGAAAAGGAAAACCCACCGCACATTCAGGCACATTTGTCTTTGCCCGACACAAAAGCCAACGCTTCGCAAAGCCAAAAGAGCCTTCATTTTCCCAACGCACAGACAGACCGTTGAAAATTCAAACATTTTTTATAATGAAATTTGATATAAAAACTCTATTTTTGCAGACTGACTTTTTAAAAAATGAATAGAATTAAAGAAGTACTTGAAGAAAAGGGAATAAAACAAACTTGGTTGGCAGAAAGACTGGGTAAAAGCTACAATGTTGTAAACGGATATGTGCAAAATAGACAACAGCCAAGACTTGAAGTTTTGTATGAAATTGCTGAAATACTCAACGTGGAAGTTAAAGACCTATTAATTGAACGAAAAGAAAATAAATAATTATGGAATATCACAGCAAACACATTGATACTTATCTTTCTTTGGCAAATAGCCTAAGATTTAAACTATGGGCTATTGTTGGAAAAAACAATGATAAGAAAGAGAATATTATTAAATATTTACAAGAAAAGGAATATCAATTAATTGACGTTGCAAAAGAATTAGATTTCTTATACAAGGAATTGGATGATGAAAATGAACCAAGCCATGACATTGGTCAGAAAATTAAAGAGTGGTTTCTTACTAAGCCTGATAAAATTATATTGACAAATGCGAGTATTTTATATCATAAATCATTTACAAGAATTTCGCCTGTTGGTGCTTTCAAATACAATTCAAGGAATAAAAGCAGTGTATTATTTCTCGAAGATGAGCAAGTAATAAGCAATCGTGTTTCTTACGGACAAGCAGGAACGGAAGAGCATTACGATAAAGACATTAACGATATTCTTCTTACCAACATAAAGGATATTGAAGAAAACTATAAAAGTGTTGTAAATGATTCATTTGGGAAATATCTTAAGCCTGAAGATTTGCCCGACAATGCAATTGGTAAACTTTTTAATTATACTGAAATAAAGGATGTAGTTGATATTGATACTGATTTACAGCAAGGAGAACTGCAAAAAGAATTGGTTTCAAGTTATATCATTTCTGAAGGACTTGAACAACAAATAATTGATTTTTTTGATAATCTAAAAAAGCCAAACCATAAAGCAGTGAAAATCATTGGTAATTATGGAAGTGGTAAATCTCACTTAATTGCCTTTTTAGTAAGTGTAATAAATAATCCTGAATTACGCCCATTAATTAAAAATCAAACTGTTCAAAAAGCGACAGATAAAATAGCTCGAAAATTCTTCACGGTTCAGTTTGAATTACAGCCTGTAGATGTTGATTTATCTTATTTCTTTTTTCGGGAAGTTGAAAAACAAATCAAGAAAAACTATGGTTTAGAAATTCCAAAATACACTAAGGATGAAACTTTAAATTTTAAAGACCATCTTGCTGATATAATTTCATATTTAAAAGAAAAAGACCCATCAAAAGGATTATTAGTTGTAGTTGATGAAGTTTCGGACTTTTTACAAGCAAAACAAAGTTTTCAGATTAAAAGAGATTTTCAGTTTTTAAGAGTTGTAGCACAAGTATGTCAGGACCAGGATTTACTATTGGCTATTTCTATGCAGGAGGATATTTATTCAAGTCCAAAACTAAAGGAAATTGCAGGAGATGAAGCTCGAATAAGCGAAAGATTCCAAAATATTATTATCCGAAGAGAAGCGGTTAAGAAAGTTATTTCTCAAAGAATTGTACCAAAAACTAAAGAACAGGAAATTGAAATTGGTAGTAAATTAAAACCTTTTATTGACAAAATAGAAGATGTTGCCAATAAACAAGACGAATACATTGAATTATTTCCTTTTACTCCGGGTTTATTAAACCTATTTCATGAACTACCATATTTTGAAAAAAGGGGTATTATTCAGTTTGCACAAACTGAATTAAAATATGTGATAGACAGACCATTCCCTTACTTTTTCACTTTCGACAGAATTTATGATATTCTCGCAAATAATCCCAATAACAGAAACCTTGAAGGCATTTACGATTTAGTTAAAACTGTAAATATTGTTGTTCAAAAAATATCAGCAAATCTTGAAGAAAAACTACATATTGATGCTATTAAATTAATTAAAGGACTTGCTGTTTATTCACTTTGGAGCAAAGGACAAAACGGTGCTACAGCAAAAGAACTTGCAGAACAATTATTGATAATACCTGAAAACAATGCTTTTGAGGCATTCATGCAAGTTGCAATGATTATTAAAAAGATAAAAAATATTACCGATGGTTTTTACATAAAAGTTGTAAAAGACGAAGCCACAGGTAATGACTATTTTAAATTTGACCCTGCAATTGATGGACAAGACCCCGATGAGCGTATTGAAAATGAAATTGTTGCAGTTGGAGGCGATGAAGACAAACAGGAAACTGTTTTGTTTGAACAGATAAAGGAGATTCTTGATAGCGAGCATTATAAGAACAGTCCAAATATTTTTATTGATGAAGCCACTTGGATGTCTGTTAAATCTTACCGTAAAGGTTTAATTGTTTTTCAACGAAAAGGTCAAGAAATATTATCTATTGAAAAAGCTGATTATGTTATCAACTTCATTTCGCCATTTAGTAGCAAAAAGCCTTTAAAATATGCTGATAATCAACTCAACATTAAATTAAATATTGGTAAGCAAGAGAATGTTGAAGTCATAAAAAAAATTGTTGCAATAAAATCGCTCATTGGTAAAAACATGTTGGTTTCTGCTATGAGCAAAAGACTAAGCGATACGGTTAACGGGTTTAGAAATCCAGCAGGTGTTGTTGTTCCAGGAATTAAGTATCGCATTGCAATGTGGGTGCAAAATATTGCAGAAGCAGATTTAAATGGCGAAAAAATATCAATAAAATCAACACTTGGCAAAGATTTTAATAACCTTTCCGAAATAATTTCAGAATTAAAAGAAAAATTATTTGACAAACTTTTTAATGCAGAGTTTCCAGAGCATCCAAAATATGCTGAAACATTATCATCTAACAATATTGTTTCAACATTAACGCACATTAGTCAGGAAGTATCAAACGGTAATTTTAGAGCTTTATCACTTCGAAGTAAAAACTTTTTGAATACTCTTAATTTATTAAATGAAAATGGCGACCCTGATGTAAGTTCAAATAAAATTACACAACTCATTTTAACTACCGTTAATGCTAAAAACGGAAAAGTGGTTGACATTAATAAAGAGATTGTTGCTGAGTTAAATAAAACACCTTACGGTCTTGAACCTGAAATTGTTTATTTTTTATTGATTGTGCTTACAACTTTAGGGAAAGTAACACTAAAGGGACGTGGTGGAGATGAAATTGACATTTCGAACATCAAAGAAAAATTCAAAAGTATCGGGCAATTCGAGAACATTGTTTATGTTGTAAAAAAAGATGATTTATCCTATGACTTTGCTCAAAATCTTTTAAATGCTTTGGGTTTGAATGGCGCTAAGATGTTACAGGAAAAATACCGCAACGAAGCTTTTGTAGAATATAAAACCAAAGTGAAAGAAATTACCGATAATATTACTTCGGTTGATTTCCTTATCTCTAAACTTGAAAGCAAATCTTCATTATATCTTAATATCGACAGTGCAAAATTAATTTTAAATGAAGTAAAATCAATTGATTGGCATGTACTCGATATTTCAAATCATGCTAAATTTAATAGTTTGGAATATCTAAAAAATGATTTGCCAAAAATCACTAAACTGCTTGCTTCATTAGATAACCTTAAAACTACTTTACTGGAGTATAATTCTAATATTCATAAGGGACTTGAATATATGAATGATGCACTGGAAATTTTAAGAGCAAACAAAGAATTTGTTACAGACGAACAAATTGAAAACAAATTAGAACATTTTTATGCTGATACTCTTGCTATTGTTAAAGACTTCAACAAGTTTATTCAGTTAAGTGAACGTTTTCCTATTTCGGGGAAGATTGATGCCTTCAAAAAATTGTATGTTACAGAATTTTATTATCCTGCACTACAAAATACGATTGGAAATAAAGTAAATTGGAAAGTTTTTGAAAATTACAAACAGCATCCTTTATTTGTAAAAACGGAGTTACTTTCTAATGCAAATTGCAATATCAAACAGAAATTGCAATCCAAAATAAACTTATGGAATTCTTTGTTGGATTTGCGGGCTGTAAAAGTTGACGTTGAAAGACTTTACGATGTTCCTTTTGATACAAATAGCAACTTCATGAAAGTGGAACGGAATTACAAAGAAATAGCAACTGAGAGTAAAAAGATAGATAAAACCATCGAGAATATTTTTAATGAATATGCGGAAACTACTATTGCTGAAGTAAAGAAAAAATCAGAGCAATTGGAGTTAGTGAAAATTGCTGATGAACATAAAACCGCTATTAAAAAGATTATTGAAAAATCTCAATTACCCGATACTATTACATCTCAACTAATTGAAGCAATAAATAAACTGTTTGTTGATATTAAAATTGTCAAGCTTAGCAAAGAGAAACTTACAAACGAACTGTTTAAGCAAAACGAATTATTGACTTTTGAGCAAATCCGAAAAGCATTTTTTGATGTGCTTAACGATTTGGAAAAACAAAAATCAGACGAAACCAGATTTAAAATTGACTAAAAAACCACTATTACTTTATGGATAAAAATATTGATTACAAAAAAGACCTTGCCGAAAAGCTTGAAGAACTAAAAAAAATCGAAGGTTTTCCTATTGGTACAGATGAAGATATTTTGGCACTATCACAGCCACCATATTACACAGTCTGCCCCAATCCATATATCAACGATTTTATTAAAGTGGCTGGAAAACCATATAACGAAGGAAAGGATAATTACCAACGGGAACCATTTGTCGGAGATGTGAGTGAAGGGAAAAACGACCCAATTTATAACGCCCATAGTTACCATACAAAAGTGCCGCATAAAGCAATTATGAAATATATTGAACATTATACGAATGAAGGTGATATTGTACTTGATGGATTTTGTGGGACTGGAATGACTGGTGTTGCAGCTCAATTACTTAATAGGAAAGCAATTTTATCTGACCTATCTCCAGTGGCTACATTTATAGCTTATAATTATAATAATCCTATTAATATTTTGGATTTCAGGCAAAATTCTACTAACATATTAAATCAAGTAAAAAATAAATTTGATTGGATATATAAGACAAATCATACTGAAAATATCAAAGGTGAAATTGATTATGTTGCATATAGTGATGTTTATTTGTGTCCATTTTGTAAAAATGAATACGTTTTCTATAATTGTGCAGTAAACAATAAAAATAAGGTAAATAAAATATATCAATGTCCAACTTGTAAAGCAGATATAACCAAATCACAAAGCGAAATTGTGTTTGAAACTTCTAATGATGAATATCTTAATACTGAGGTAAGTCAAAAGAAACAAGTTCCTGTTTTGATTTCTTATAAAGTTGGAAGGAAAAAATTTATAAAGAAACCTGATAAAACAGATGAAAAGGTATTTAAAAGAATTAATGAATTTAATATTTCTGAATGGTTTCCTACTTATAGAATGCCAGAAGGTGATGAGGGCAGAAGAAATGATAGAACTGGGTTAACACATGTTCATCATTTATTTACAAAACGCACCTTGATTGTATTGTCAGAATTATTTGCAAAATGCACAAATAATAGTGAAATACTTTTGTTTACATCTCAATTGGTAAATCTTAGTAAATTAAATCGTTACAGACCTGATGTTTCTTTCCCATATAACCCATTAAGTGGAACTTTATACATATCATCTTTAACAAATGAGGCAAATGTTTTTGTCGCTTATGAAAATAAATTAAAGAAATTGTTAGCTGCATTTAAACAATTGTCGTCACCTGCATTTGTTCAAGTTACTTCATGTGATAATCTTTCTATTGAATCTGACACAATAGATTATATCTTCACGGACCCGCCTTTTGGTGATAATTTAATGTATTCAAATTTGAATTTTATTTGGGAAAGTTGGTTGAAGATTTTTACAAATAATCAATCAGAGGCAATAATATCAAGAGTGTTAGATAAAAAATTAATTGACTATCATAACTTAATGTTAAAGTCGTTCAGAGAATATTATCGAGTTTTAAAGCCAAATAGATGGATAACCGTAGAATTTCATAACTCAAAATCATCGGTTTGGAATGCGATTCAAGAAGCAATGGCTAAAGCTGGTTTTATAATTTCTCAAGTTACAGTTTTGGATAAACAACAGGGTAGTTTTAAGCAGGTCACATCAGCAGGCGCTGTAAAAAATGATTTGGTAATTTCTGCTTTTAAGCCAAGCAACAATTTTTCTGAAAATTTTATAAAACAAGCAGGGGAAGGTTTAGAAATAACTTTCATCAAAGAGTTTTTAAGTAATTTGCCCAAAAAACCTACTATTGAACGGACAGATAAAATGCTTTATTCAAAGATGTTGGCGTATTATATTCAAAGAGGTTATGAAATCAGATATGATGCAAAATCTTTTTATAGATTATTAAAAGAAAACTTTGTTATTGAAGATGGCTTTTGGTTTACAACACACCAGATAGAAGCTTTTTTAGAATATAAAAAGCAAATAAAATTAGAAGGTCTGGACGAAATAAAATCAGGTAGTTCGTTGCTTTTTGTAAACGATGAAAAATCAGCATTAGTTTGGTTGTACAATTTCATGTCAGAACCTAAATCATTTTCGGATATATCAATAACCTTTAATCCATTAGCAACAAATATTGAAGGGGATGAAGTGCCGGAATTAAAAGAAATGTTAGAACAAAGTTTTATTTCAGAAGATGGTAAATTCCGCAGACCACAAAGTGAAACAGAGCATAATTTCATAACCGAGAAACGACAAAAAAAATTGAAACGTGAATTTGAAACACTTTTGGTAGAAGTTCAAACTCAAAAAGGAAAAATAAAATTAGTACGTAAAGAAGCCATCGCCTATGGTTTTGAGTTGTGCTATAAAGAAAAACGCTTTGCAGATATTTTAAGCATTGCCAAAAAGTTAGATAGTTCTATACTCGAAAATAGTGGAGAATTAAACGACTTTGTTGAAGCTGCCGAAATAATGATTGAAGGAATACAATAAACTATGGACTGGCAAGATTTTATAGACATAAAACTGAACTACCAAAACAATTTACCTCGTTTGGTTACCGACCAAACCGGGATTTTGTATTCCGATGTTTTCTTGTCATGGCTTGCTGCTAAAAGTGTTGAAGTTAATTTTACAGATGATTTTGCAAAAATTCGTCCATTGGTTGATTACAATAAACAAGTACTTATAATCACCACAAAACAAGATATTCCTGCTTTTATTCAAAATAAAGTAGAGCACATTGTTTTTACACATAAAGATTTGCCATTAAACGGCAATATTCATAAGGCATTGAGAAATACGGAGCCAATTCAGATTATTGAGATACTGGATTATGTTTTTTCCACCAATCAACATCAGGTTTTGTCTTCAAATGATTTTGAAGCAATTCTAAAAAAGGCACAGCAATATACATCGGTAAAATATTTATCTATTCTTTCAGCTAAAATCAAGACATTAATCGAGAAAGAGCCAAACACAAATAATATTTTAGAATTAGCAGAACTTTGGGGAGAATTAATTTATCAATCCTTTAAAACCAACAATGCCGATTATCAAAGATTAATTCCGCAAATAGATGCGTTTTCAGATGCGTTTATCAACTCAAATGGTATGGAGCAAGCATTCTATGCTTCAACCGATAAACAGCCCAAAACCGTTGATAAAATTTTTGCTAATATTAAAGTTGCCAGCCAAAACAAAGTTGCACTAATTTGTTTCGATTGCATGGGTTATGCAGAATGGAATTTGCTAAAAGAGTATTTGTCAAAACATGGTTTTAACTTTGAAGAAACTCCAATATTTTCGCTGCTACCATCTTTGACATCAATTTCTCGTTCGGCAATATTTCAGGGAAATACAGATGTGTATAATTTGAAATATCCAGGCAGAAAAACAGAAGAAAAAGAGTTTGCCAATTTTTTCAGTAGCAAACAAACCAAGTATTACGTTGAAGGAGATGGGATTTCTTCTAATACGCTTCTAGGGTACGAATACATCAGTATTTTGTATGGTTTCTTTGATGACTTAAGCCACTCGGCACAGTTTCCACCAAATACCGAAAGCAAGGAAATCTATTTTCAATCGGTATTGGCATATCTTGAAAAATCGACTGTAGTTAAAGATTTTCAAACTTTAATTGAAAGCGATTTTCAAATTTATATCTGCTCAGACCACGGTTCAGTTGTGGCAAAAGGGAATGGCAAACGTGTTGAAAAATATTTATCAGATGATTTTGCAAAAAGAGCAGTAATTGTAAATAAAGAAACCAAAGACTTAATTAATGAACGGAAGATAAAAATTCCTTTTGTTGATGACAAATTATTAGTATTACCGGAAGGCAGAACTATGTTTGCCAACAAAAATCAAATAGAAGTAAATCACGGTGGAATAACAGTTGAAGAAATGGTTGTACCGTATATAAAATTGACAAAAGTATGATGGGATATGATAGACCACTGAAACCAGAGTGGATATATAAAACGCTAAAAAATATTGAAGTTGGAACTAAACCAGAAGACTTCTATGATGCTTATAACGAAATCGCAGTTGAGCTAACAGGAAAAGACGGAAGAAGAAAAACAAGAACGGTTTTATTCCGCACTTTTATTTATAGTTTTCAAGAGAGTAAAACAAAAATTGAAAGCAATTTAATAATTGAATTAAGTAAAAAACATGATTTTGAATACATGAAACCAATCTATATGGCGATGTTTATTCTCGATTATGAGATTTTGAAATACTTTACACAAATGTTTTACAGAATCTTTGATGCTTCTCAAATTGTAAGTTCGGTTGCATTGACAAAAAAAATGACCGAATCTTATGGAGACACTGAAATTGTAAAACGTTCAACAAGAGCTTTTTTAAAAACATTGTCAGATTTTGGTATACTAGAAGCAAAATCACTAAATAATTACGAACAGATAAATAAAATTAATTTGACATCAGAGCAAATCGCTGACATTTTAGAATTATATGCTGTTGTGAATCATACAAAACAGATTAATATTAAGAACTTAGATAAAACAATTTTTTCTTATTACAATATTTCGGACTTGACAGAGATTGCAAATAAATATCACACAGACAAATGGGAATATATAAGAGGAATTGATAGAGAATTATTAATGATGAGATAGCCTAAGTAATACGGAGAGTATCTTATAAGCATATGAAAAAAGTTTATACACAAAATAAATGGAAAAATCATTTAAAAAGACGTTCAGATAAAGCAATCAGAAAACTCTCCAAAGCGAAGAAAGGGAATAAACCTAAAAAGAAATTAAAGCTTCATGAGAAATTGTTTGATTATGAAGATAAAAAACAGAAAAAAACATTTAAGCTATTGCCTGCTCCAACAAATTTTTCTTTTATTGACAATACAGAAGAAGTCCTTAAATATCTAAAAGACTCTGAAAAATATTTTAAGCAAAAGAGAGGAGTTAATTTTGACAAAACTAATGTTGAAGTAATGACTTCTGACGCTATTGCTTTATTCATTGCATTCATAAGTGGTAAACATAAGTTTAGAGGAAATGCACCACGAAAAGAGAATTTGAAAAAACTTTTTGAAGAATCAGGCTTTTATGACTTTGTAGCAACAAAATCCGTAAATAAAGGTAAGGGTAATAATGAGTTTAATTTGCTTCATCGTGAAACAAATAACATTGTTGAACCAGAAATTGCTGGAGAAGCAGTTTACAGAGGCATACATCATACTGGTTTGTCAATGAAAGACACTGATCCTGTTTACGACACTTTAATTGAGTGTATGCAAAATACAAATAACCATGCAAGTCTTAATAAATATGGTAACTGTAATTGGTGGCTTTATGTATATAATGACCCTGAAGAAAAAATCACAAAATATTCATTTGTTGATTTAGGAGTGGGTATTTTTAGCAGTTTAGTTGCCAATGGTCTTGTTAGAAAATTTTTTAAAAGTATAAACATGCTGCCTAATATTCAATTAGTTGACGATTTGTTAAATGGAAAAATCCAATCACGTATTGACGAAGATAATCAAATACGAGGCAAAGGAATACCTCAAATTGTTGAATACGCTCGAACTGATTACTTTAAAAGATTTTTTATTATTGCAAATGATGTGAAAATTAATGTGAAAACAGGTGAAAAGTGGCAACTTAACACAAATATTAACGGTACTTTCTTATATTGGGAACTTCAAAACATAATAAACAATGGAAATTAAAGACACTCTAATTATTGCAAAGGAATTTACTAAAACTCCTGGTGCAAGATATTTAAAGGATGGTAGCAAGTATTCTGGAGAAACTTTTCTAAAGGATTTCTTAAAACCACGTTTTGAAAAAGCAGTCGCTGGCAATTATATTTTAAAAATAGTTTTAGATGGTGTGATGGGTTATCCTTCATCTTTTGTTTCGGGCTCATTTGGGAAACTATCACTCGAAAAATCATCTGCTTTGGTTTTAAAGCATATAATATTCGAATCAGATGATAACCCATTGAGAAAAGAGAAAATAATTTTTGAAATTAAAAACCCACAAAAAAAATGATTAGAAAAATATTTTGGAGCAAATACACTGTTGTAGGTGTAATGACCCTCTTGCTGGGTTTAATTATAGGATTTTTATTATCAGACTTCCCTCTAATTGTATTTGACAATAAATTAAAAGTTTATGAAGTCTTTAATCTATTCCTTACCTTATCAATTGCTTTATCTATACCATTTATAGTAAAAAAATCAATTGATGATAAAAGAGCCATTAAAGCATTTTTATCTGAAGAAGTTAAATCTGTTATCAATAATCTTTCCTTAATTAAAGAGTTAATTGTTAAATGCAATATTAATGGCACAATAAAAAGAGAAGACAAAGATGATATAATTCGTTTGTTTAATAACTTAGAAATTCAAATTAACTCTTTAAATGAGCAATTAGACATTTCGTTTAAAACACAATCGAAAAATATGATCACTGAAATTAAGGAAGAATATTTTACATATGACAGATTTGTGACAAATGATGATTTAATGTGTGAAACTTATAATGTTATTGATGCTGGATTTTATCGAGAACATAAGGCTCATTATTGTAGATTGGAAGTAAAACTTAAGAAAGCTATTCATAAAATAAATTTCTTTTGAACGAGTCAAATTGCCAACGCTTCATAGTCAAGCACATTTGCAGGTCGCACCAGCCAACGCTAAGACCAAAACCTGCAAAAGAGCTTGCCTACCCCAACGCACGGCAGACAGAAAAGATGCAGCAAAAATGAAAGAAAAATAACCAGGGAAATGAACAACGAAACGCTAACAAAGGCTAAAATCAAGCGGGCAGAAAGTGCTAATATGAAGGGTATTGCAACTAATAAACTTCCTCTTAGTTTGACAGTGATGTGCTCCGAAACGCCCGCCAGCTTTTAGCCTCAACCGTTAGCACACATTGTCTCGGCTAAATTTCAAGTGGTGCTTTTAATTTTGTTTTTAGTGAGTCTTTTCAAATAAAAAGAGTGCTAAAAATGAATATGGATTCTCTTGTAATTTTAATAGTGCATGGGAAGTTCTCTTT
>JAKQEK010000050.1 GCA_029558535.1 Bacteroidota bacterium
CCGCTAAATATAATTTGTACCTTCAGCTTTTATATTATTTTCTAACGAAGGAATAAATTTTATACATAAATAATGGTGATGATACAGAACCGGCACAACCCAGAGATTGAGATCAATAAAAATGAATTCCAAAAGATCGGGTATCAATTGATTGATAGAGTTTCTGATTTCCTTGACACGATCAGACAAAAACCTGTTACCTGCGGGGAGTCACCATCTACATTGGCTGCATTGTTGGGTGACATGCCACTCCCGGAAAATGGGAGAAGTGCGGAGCTATTGCTTGCAGAGACTACTGAACTTTTGTTTAAGCATTCTTTGTTTAATGGTCATCCTAAATTCATGGCCTACATCACTTCATCTGCTGCACCCATAGGTTCTTTGGCAGATCTGTTGGCAGCGACTGTTAACCCGAATGTAGGAGCACAGATACTTAGCCCGATAGCGACAGAGATAGAAAAACAGACGATCTCCTGGTTAGCAGAATTTATCGGAGTCCCTTCAAACCGGGGAGGCATCCTTGTAAGCGGAGGTAACATGGCAAATTTTACCGGATTTCTTGCAGGCAGAACTGCAAAGGCTCCAAAGAGTATTAAAACGGAAGGCGTAAACGTCCTGGACAAACTCACCTTCTATTGTTCAAAAACTACTCATACCTGGATAGAAAAAGCGGCTGTGATATTCGGTCATGGAACAAATGCCATTCGTTGGATAGTCACGGATGCAGATCATAAAATGAACAATACTATTTTACAGGAAACAATTCAGGCAGATATAAAACAGGGATATAAACCGATCATGGTCATCGGAACGGCGGGAGATGTAAGCACCGGTGTGGTTGATAAGCTCAAAGAGATCTCAATAATTTGCAAGAAATACGATCTATGGTTTCATATTGATGGAGCTTATGGCATTCCGGCAGCAATCATTCCTTCCATGAAAAAAATATTTGAAGGAATTGAAGATGCCGATTCGATAGCCCTCGATCCGCATAAATGGCTTTACAGCCCTTTGGAGGCGGGTTGCACCCTTGTTAAAGACCCTAAACATTTGCTTGATACTTTCAGTTCCCATCCTGATTATTATAATTTCGATGGAGCAGAAGGGGAAATGGCACATAATTTTTATGAGTACGGACTTCAAAACTCCAGAGGTTTTAGAGCACTCAAAGTTTGGCTGGCATTGCAACAAATAGGAAAAAAAGGTTATCAGAAATTGATCGCAGAAGATATTGAATTGTCGGAATTGTTATCTGATCTTGCGAAAGCAAATGAAGAGCTGGAAGCCATTACACAAAATCTGAGTATCTCGACGTTTAGATATGTCCCTCGTGAATCCAAATACAACAAAAACGAAAATTATCTGAACAAATTAAATGAGGTACTTTTAAATAAATTACAAGCCGGGGGAGAAGTATTTTTATCCAACGCTGTTGTACATGAAAAGTATTGCCTGCGAGCATGTATTGTTAATTTCAGGACTTCAAAAAGAGATATTGAGGAAATTATAAATATTATTGTCCGTGAAGGCAGAAAAGTTCATTCAGAACTTTCTCAGGTGATAGATTTTATTAAATCGTGAGGCGCTTTATCAAATTGGATGCCTGAATAATGGATAATTTTATCAATCCTTTCCGAAAAATAAGCTAAGAATATATCCTTCCGGCCCGCTAATTAAAAAGCCCTGGGGTCAGAAGGAATTCTTTTTTATATCCCCGGGAAATAATTTGTATGTTTTTTGAGAGACTATGGATTTATAGAGATGATCTTAAAAATAGTGAATAAGGAATACTATCAGATTATTGGTGCACAGTGATTCTATGTCAGATGGAATTCCGGACTAAATGTAAATTCCGGAAATATTTTTATAAAATCTTTATATTATACAGCCTATCTTTACATACATTCTATTGCTATTCCGTTGGAATTTGTTTTCTCCCGAAAAATTAAAAGATCTAAGCAACACTTTATCAGTATTGCTTTAGTTTTATTTGTCTCAATTGCTTGTTTTCTTTTTTCCGGAATAATAGGGTACAGGGTTGTAGCTCTCATTCTTTTGGTAACAGTATCTCTGCTGGCAATGCTCTTCGATATTTTACCTGTTATGATAGCAGCAGTATTAAGTGCAATCATTTGGAATGTTTTTTTTATACCACCGCTTTTTACGTTACATATAGAAAACGCAGAAGATCTGCTAATGTTCTCTATGTATTTTTTGGTTGCTTTGGTAAATGCAGTTTTATCTTTCAAAATAAGGCAGGCCGAAACCAATTCTCGAGATAAAGAGGAAAAGGAGAATAGTATAAAGCTATACAATACTTTACTTAATTCACTCTCTCATGAAATGCGTACGCCACTTTCGACAATTATTGGTAGCGTAGATACACTTAGGGAAAACAACAGAAATCTCTCCCACGAGAACCGTGATGAATTATTAAATCAAATTGATATTGCCGGCTGCCGTTTGAACAGGCAAGTTGAAAATTTACTAAATATGAATCGATTGGAATCGGGAATGCTGCAGGTTAAAATGGATTGGTGTGATGTGAATGAGTTAATTTTTCAGGTAATACAGAAATTTAAAGTTGAGAGTAACGATAAGATAATTTTTGAACCGGATGAAAATCTACCTTTATTTAAATTAGATAGTGGCTTGATCGAACAAGTGATTTACAACCTCATTCACAACGCTATTCAGTATACTCCAGAGAGTTCAATCATTATAATAGAGGCAAAGAATCAGCATGATAACTGTGTTATTACCGTATCTGATAATGGCAATGGAATTCTTGAAAGTGAAAGAGAATTTGTTTTTACTAAGTTTTATCGTTTGCCTAATACAAAAACTGGAGGTACCGGTTTAGGTCTTTCCATTGCAAAAGGGTTTACGGAAGCACATAAGGGTAGTCTCTCTCTTGAAGATTCTCAAGAAGGTGGTGCAAAGTTTAAAATTGTTTTACCTGTTGAAGCTTCATTTATTAACAATTTGAAGAATGAATAAAGAAGTAATTCTCATTATAGATGATGAACCGCAAATACGAAAGTTGCTGGAGATTAATTTGGAAAGCAACGGATATAGGACTTATCAGTCCGTCTGCGGAAAAGAAGGAATAATTATGGCTGCTACACAATCGCCTGATTTAATTTTGCTCGATCTTGGCTTGCCCGATAAAAGTGGCCATGAGGTATTAAAAGAATTGAGGACTTGGTATGATAAAGCAATTATTATTCTATCGGTTCAGAATACTGAAGCTGATATTATAAACGCTTTAGATAATGGTGCAACAGATTACTTGACCAAGCCATTTCGCACAGGAGAATTACTTGCACGTATTCGTGCAGCTATTCGAAAAAACCAAAATGAAGAATGTAGTGCAATTGTGACTTTTGCGAATTTAAAAATTGATTTTGTGGCACGATCGGTTTTTAAAAACAATATTCTTCTGAAGCTCACATCCACTGAATATAACTTACTTTCACTTTTTGCCAGAAACGAAGGAAGAGTACTAACACACCAATTTATCCTCAAAGAAATTTGGGGAGTTGCATATCAATCAGAAACACAATATTTACGTGTGTTTATTGGATCCCTTCGAAAAAAAATTGAAGAAAATGCTAATCAGCCGAAACATATAATCACAGAAAGTGGTGTAGGATACCGATTCAATTGATTATTTGTAAATTAAAATTTATAAAATCTTTACACTTTACAAAGCAATTTTACATTTTACTTCTACCCTTGATGGTAATTTTACATTACCAAATGATGAAGGATGGAAAAATGGGATAATAGTAATTACAACAAAGTTACAGCAGCTTCGCTATTAGTTGCTCTCGGAATAATTTATGGAGACATTGGTACTAGTCCGCTCTACGTTTTAAAGGCAATTATTGGAGAGAAGCCAATTTCTCAAGTTCTTGTGTACGGAAGCATCTCCTGTGTTTTTTGGACTCTAACAATTCAAACTACTTTTAAATACATTTTCCTGACTCTTAAAGCTGACAATCATGGGGAAGGAGGTATATTTTCTCTTTATGCATTGGTTCGCAGATATGGTAAATGGTTAGCCATTCCGACTATAATTGGAGCAACTACGCTTTTAGCTGATGGAATTTTAACACCACCTATATCGGTGGCCTCAGCAGTTGAAGGTATCACCAACCTTAATGGATTTGAAAACATACCTACGGTTCCAATAGTAATAATTATACTATCAGCTTTATTTTTTTTTCAGCGCTTCGGTACAAATAAAGTAGGTAGTGCTTTTGGACCCGCGATGTTAGTTTGGTTTACAATGCTTTCAACACTTGGTCTGGTTCAGATATTTTACCATCCTGCAATTATTAAATCACTTAACCCCGTGTATGCCATCCAATTTTTAACTGAATACCCTCATGGTTTTTGGTTGTTAGGTGCAGTGTTTTTAGCAACAACAGGAGCGGAAGCATTATATTCTGATCTTGGACATTGTGGAAGAAAAAATATTCGAATTACCTGGGTAGGTGTAAAAGTTTGCTTGATGTTAAACTATATGGGGCAAGCTGCCTGGATTATGAATTTGGGAGAGAACAATTTTCTTGAAGGTCAAAACCCATTTTTTGAAATTATGCCAAAATGGTTTTTAATACCGGGAATTGTTATTGCAACGATTGCAACTATCATAGCATCTCAGGCAATGATCAGTGGAAGTTATACTTTGATTAATGAAGCAATGAATCTCAATTTCTGGCCAAGAGTTGCTGTGAGACAACCAACTGAACTTAAAGGTCAAATTTATATTCCAAGTGTAAATAATATTCTTTGGGCCGGTTGTATTCTCATGATATTATACTTCAAAAATTCGACACACATGGAAGCTGCTTATGGTTTTAGTATAACCATTACGATGTTAATGACAACAATTTTATTGGCATATTATTTAATGTACAAACTTCGTTGGAATGCCTGGTTCGTGTTGGCATTGGTTCTTTTTTTTGGGACAATTGAATTCTCTTTCTTTGTAGCAAATATTGCTAAAATCAAGGAGCGATGGATGTTTCTGTTCTTTGAATTGTTTATTTTTCTAACGATATATGTTTGGTTTTATGCAAGGAAGATAAATAATCGTTTTACCAAATTTATAGACTTGGGTAAATATGTAACAGACATCAAAGAGTTAAGTGAAGATCAAAATATTCCAAAATTGTCAACACATCTCATTTACCTGACGAAAGCTAATAACCGGCATGAGGTGGAGGAAAAAATTATCAAATCAATTTTTTCACGTAAGCCAAAACGAGCTGATGTATATTGGTTTGTTCATCTGCATCGTACTGAAGAGCCTTATACTCTAACTTATAATGTTACTGAATTAATAGATGACAAATTGTTTAAAATTAATATAAGTGTTGGCTTCCGAATTCAACCACGGACAGAGCTCTACTTTAAAAAAATAATTTCGGATTTGGTATTCAACAAAGAACTTAATTTGCATACACATCCGGACGGTTCTACAAAGTACAATGATGAACCTGATTTCAAATTTGTGGTAATTGAGAAGTACTTGTCTGTCGAAAATGAATTCGATCTCAAAGAAGGTGTGTTGCTAAATTCTTATTTCTATCTCAAACGATTAGGATTGAGTGATACAAAGGCCTTTGGATTGGATAAAAGTGATGTATTAATAGAGCAAGTTCCATTGTTGTACAATGCCATAAATCATGTTGTTTTGAAAAGGGAAGAAGAAACACAAGTTAGTGTTTAGAAAATGAACGAAGGGACATCAAGAAAAATTTGGGAAGAATATTTTAAAGATTCTGATAGACTAGTTGAAGTCACATTAAATGACGGTCGAAAATTATCCGGAGTGTTTGTTTCGTTTATTCCGGACAACTTTAATACGGTTAAGACCGGGTACTTAGGTTGGCATTTAGTTAAAGAAAGTCAAAGATGGACAGTAGGAATTGATCCCTTTGGTTTTCTTGTCGGTGAAATAATAAATGAAGCAAACATTGTTTCAGTAAAGTCCTTAAGCGACAATACAATTATACATTTTGTACGTTGAAAAAATAATTTCTATTTAGTTCTTTTTGTAAATAAGCAATAGAACATTTAGGTAAAATTAACGTTCCCGAAAGGTGAAAAAGATAGTTTACCTCAAGATAAACTATAGTATATTGAGTGTATTGGCGAGATCAATAGTTGTATCTATGTTGGGCCTATTTCACCGGCACATTAAAGATAAAGCCTACGTTAAAAACATTTTCAATGTTAATATCTGGATCTTCTTTCAGGTATTTCCTTATCTTGGTAATGAAAACATCTAAACTCCTTCCATGGAAGTAGTCGTTCTCACCCCAAAGATCTTTTAACAGATCTTCCCTCTTGATTATATTATTTCGGTGAGAC
>JAKQEK010000052.1 GCA_029558535.1 Bacteroidota bacterium
AGATATTCCTTTTACTAAAGAAAACGTTTTGTTGAGAAAAAAACTTTGGTCTAGACTAGGTTCGGCTAGGGCTTTTATTCCAACGAAAGAATTATTAACTAGAGGGTATATTAATAAAATAGGTTTAGGTTCTGGCAGAGGTTTAGTTTTATGAATAATTATGTTTTGTCTTCACTAGTGTTTGTATCTGGTTTAATTACTTTCATAATTTGTTTACCCATGTTTAATCATGTAATTGGTTTAATGCCTTTTAATTCTACTGTTTTAACTTTTGTTTCTACGCTTGTTCTTGTTTTGATTTTGAGTATAATTTTTGTTTATGTAAGAAACAATTTTTATTCTTTTCAAGGACAAGGAGGTGAGTATAAATGAATGCTAAGGGTCAGGGTACGTTAATGACTTTTTTTGTCATGGTAATGGGTTTGATAATGCTTGTTGCGTTATTACCGGTTATTGATTCTCTTGTGGGTACGTTAACTGGAATGAATTTGAGTAATTTGTTGATGGGTAATATGATTAATTTGCTGGTTGGTATTAGTGGTTTAATCATGGTTATTTTGTTCATCATGGGGGTTATTAGTGATTTCCAGGTTAGGCAGAGGTATGTTGAGTGATTAAAGTTTTTTCCTTGTGTAAAGGAATTGTTAATAATTTTTTGTGGAAGTTTACATGAAGAGGTTTTTAAGTTATGGGTTTAAGAGATTCTGGACAATTACAAAATGCTATTAACCTTGCTGTGCAAACTATCCAAGAAACTCAGCAAGATGCAGAAACAGGAACAAGTGTGGAGTGCTTTTTATGAATTCTGATTTATTAATATATTTTTTTGCTACAATTATAATTATTGGTTTTGTTGGAGTGTGTGGTTTTTATTCGTTGAATAGTATTTATTATTCGTTGAATAGTATTGATTATTCTTTGGATAGTATTGATAATAGTTTAGAAGAATTATCAACTGATTCAAGTTATTTATATTATCAAATTAGTAAGGATAATAATGTTTTTAGAGATGGTGTTTTGTATTCTAAAGTTGATGGTAAATCTATTGTGGGATTGCATAGGAATAATTATTATATTTATTTGAATACTAGAAATCGAAGTGATGAGCAGGTTTGTTTAACTTTTTTGCATGAGTTGGGTCATAAGGTTTGTTATCCTGATTTGAGTGAAGCTTGTGCGAACACTTTCAAGAAAAACAATTTAAATAGATGCGAGGGATTAGAATGAATGATTCTTATGAAGACATGGTTAGAACAGACAACAGAATAGTGTTATTCTTAGGAGCTTTATTTGCTGTGTTTATGTTGTCCATGGTTTTTGTTAGTGCTACTAGTATTACAGATGGTCTTGAAGCGTATTATAAGTTAGACGAAACCACTGGTTTGATAGCAACTGATTTTAGTGGAAACGGTAATGATGGGACAATGGAAGGATACACTTTTAATCATGGAGAAATAAATGGTGGTGTTACTATTGAAGACGAAGCAATGAAATTTAACGGAACAACAGGGTATGTTGATGCGGGAGATTCTAATGCTTTTTCAACTAATAATAATCAAATTACTTGGAATTTTTGGGTGTATAAATATCAAGACATTGAAGACGGAACAATTCTTGGAAAATATTCAACAACAGCATCACAAAGAGAATATATTATTAAAGGAAGTGCAACAAATATTGATTTGAGAATTTATTTATCTAATGAAGGAACATCAGCAAATTATTCAAATCAAGTACTAAATGGAACAAGTTTTGATGCTAATGTCTGGACTAATTTTGCAATAGTTTTTAATGGTGATGAAAACAAAATTTATAATTATAAAAATGGAAATTTGGTTGGCACAAATACTAATTCTGCTTTAAATAAAATATTTAATTCTACTACTCCGTTATATATTGGAAATTCAGTTTCAACTACTGGAGTTTATGAGGGCAAAATAGATTCTGTTCAAATTTATAACAAAGCTTTAACCGAAAATGAAATTTCAGCACAATATGAAGCTGGTCGTGGTTCGTATGCTTTGAGTGGAGATGGTTTGGTTGCTCAGTATAGTGGGCGAGATTATAATGCAACACATATTCTTGATTCTAATCCTGTTGTAGAAGGAGCAACCGAAAACACTTTGCAAGGAAAAAGATTTGTTGGAACAACAACAGGAATAATTATTCCTGGTTCTAATAATTTAAGAATTACTGATGGAACAATAAGTTTATGGTCAAAAACTCACTCAATTCATAGTGGGAATAATTATATTTTAACGAAACAAAATTATAGATTAAGAGAAACTACTGCAAGAAAAACAGGAGTATATTTAATTGGTTCAGAAGGAAATGCTTGGTTTGATTGTTCTACTACAAAAACTATTAATGAATGGTATAATACAACAGTTATTTTTAATAATACTGATATTAATATTTATCAAAATGGAATAAATTGTTTAAGTCAAACACATTCTTTAGGTACAATTCAAACGGATGATGGAAATTTATTTTTAAACAGTATTAGTTCATTTGGATTTAATGGTTCTCTTGACGAGGTTGGTATATGGTCTAGAGCTTTGAGCGAAGACGAGATTCAATACTTGTATGAGTCAAGTCCTCACGCACAAACAAGCTTTGAAAGCGAACAAGTTAGCGGAACAACCGACACAAACATAACACTAACCTGTAATGCAGTGAACGGATGCAAAGCAATAAACTATAATATAGATAATAATGAATGGGTTAATACAACAAACTCTAATTTTTATTCTTTTTTATATTCTGGGAGTGGCGACCATAATATTCAATACTTTTCAACAGACAACAGCGACAACAACGAAACCACAAAAACCAGCAACTTCAAAACATACGGTAACGGAAGATTTTATTTTAAAGACGAAAACTCAGGAAGCGATTTAACAGGAGTTCAAGTTAATTTCAACGGAACAGATTACGATTCAGGTGCTAATAATTACTTAGATTTTAACTTCCAAACTTTTCCAAGTACCAACACAACTTATTTATTCACTTTAAGTAAAGCAGGTTATTCAACAAGATATTACCAAACAGACTTAAACTACTTCAGCGACTTTAATATAACCTTTGCTTTAATACCAGATACTCTAGATACAGACATTCAATTCAAAATGTTTCCACCAACAGGATCAAGTGTGCTAGCAAATACATACATAGAATTTAAAGACAAAGACACGAATTACACAATAACAAGACTAAAATCAAATTCAGAAGGAGAACTAACTGCAAATCTACGTTCAGATGACCAAAACTATTTAGTATGGATTAGCGAAGGAACTTACATTTATCAAGCAGTACAACTAACAATACTTTATCCAAAAGACGAACAAACTTTAAACAACATTACAGGTAATTGGAGAATAGAAATAACAGACAACATTAGTTATCAAGACTTAAACATTCCAGAAGGAACAAACAAAATAATATATCTATTACCAAACACTAAATACCCTTTCACGATAGCAGTTCAAGACACAGCAGGAACATACTTTAAAAGAAAATGGAGTAAAATCTATCAAGGAAACCCACTAACAGACACTCTACAACCATATCTAGTAAATGCTGATGATGGAATAGCAGTAAAATTCGTATTCCAAGACCCAAAAAGAGACTCAATAGAAAACATTATAATAAATATTTATAAAAATGTTGGTGGAGTAAAAACATTAATATCTAGTGGAGCAAGTGATGTAACAGGAAATGCTTTATTCTTTTTAATCGCAGGAGATAAATATTGGTTAGAATTTACTTATAATGGAATAATTATTTTTGAAACACAAAATTATACAGTTACAAGTTCAACAGTATATTGGACAATTAATTTATCAACAAGAGAAATCAAAACCATTGATGGAACATTCATAAATGTAATATTTAATCCTATTCAAGACTATATTCTAAAAGACGCTACAAGCATATCTTATAAAATAACTGCTAGTGGATTAAACAGGACAAGAGCAGAATTTTACGTGTTAGAAGACGGGAACAAAGTAATTACTTACACTAGAGACGCTTCATGCACTACACCCTGCACCGTAACCATACCAATTACAGATTTAAACATTAGTATAGGCGACAAAGTATACTTAGATTTAAACGTTTATATTGATTCAAACAATTATGTTTTTAGTTACAAAAAAGCTTGGAGTTATGGGACAACAAGCAATATTGATACTCATGACTTATTTGTTAAAGCAAGAACAGATTTTGGATGCTCAACAGACACAATGCTACCATGTCCTCTAACATCAATCGTTTCTATTGTAATAATGATTTTGTTATTAGGTTCAATGGTTTTCACTTTTAATTTTGTTAATCCTAAAGGATTATTAGTCGCAGGTGTGGGTATTCTTGCAGTATTCACTTATCTTGGTTGGTTTTGGTGGGTAGCATTAGTTTTAATTGTGATTGCTTCAATATTTTATTTAAGGGGGGACTAAAATGGCTACTATTGAAAAAGCATTAATTCCTTTTGTATTAATGATTATTAGCATTAATGCTATAATGATGTTCATGACTACACTCCCTAGTAATGTTGATGGTTCAACTACTTATGATTTTGGAATACCTATTGGAAAACAGGAAGAGATTGAAGGTTTTTACACTGATTTAGAATCTGACATGAATGCTCTTAGTTCTCAATCCACAGGAGTTACTGGTAGTAACGAAGCAAGAAACGATATTGACTTGCTTGGAAGTATTCTTGGCGGACTCGGTCTAGCAGTTAACGCTCCAAGTCTAATTCTTAACCTAGTAACATTCATTTTAATGGTTTTATTCGGTTTTTTGTTTTGGATAGATTACTTCTTCGCTCCACTAATAGCAGGATTTGCTGGATTTATTTGGATTAGTTTTATTCTAAAAGGAATATTTTTAGTAATTCAATTAGTTGGATTAGTTTATTTATTCATTTACATTTTTTCAGGATTCAGGAAGTGATTAAAATGGTTTTACTAGAAGCAACGATTACAAACTTTGCAGACATGACTAACCAATACGTTTTTAGTTGGTTCGGAGCAGACTTTACTTTATTTGCCATAATTGGTTTAATCATAATAATTGGTTTAGCATACTTGTTCAGATTACCATACCACTTATCTTTAGTAATTGGGTGGGTACTAGTATACATGTTTGATTTACTTGGTGGGGGCCAGAGTGTTGTTCTTCAAGCTATTTTATTATTGTTAAGCATTGGTTTAGCTGTAATGATTATTAAGGGGGTTTTGGATTATGCGAAAGAATGGAGTACTTGAAAGAAGAAATCCTTATTTTGAGATTCGAAAGATTTTTCTTGAAGAGGATAAGTCTAGAGCAATGATTCGTTTGAATGGGTATGCGACTGGTTGTTTGAATAAGAATTCTCCTACTGCTGTTAAGAGGGCTAGTATTTTAAAGGATTTGATGAAAACGCTTTAATGGATGGTGAAAGAATGAATAGTAAAAAGAAACCAAAAAAAAAGAAGGTTAGTAAAAAGATTAGGGGGGTGAAAAAATGATTAGGACAAGACATAAAGTTCATGGTGGAGGATATGTTTATGTTTGCAGAAACAAGCTTGGACAAATAACTGATGTTCAAAACATTGGTAGAAGCATAAAACAAGATTCTGCAAGGTATTCTAATAATGTTCCTGGTAAGCCTAGACAAGGAATGCTTGGAGATTATCCTTCTAGGGGTAGAGTAATTTCTGTTATTAGAAGTAAAAAAAAGTTGTATTAAACTATAAGATTATCCTTGAACAAAGGAGAAGTTGAATCATGAATAGAAAAACTTTTATAATAATAATTTTGCTTAGTTTAATCCCCTTCTTATTTTATTTTACTTCAAGTGGTTTAATTGATGGAGACTCTTTTTATTATCTTAACGCTGTGTGTAATAATACTCAAGGCACTGCTTCTAGTCATTTATTCGTTTTTATAATTAATTTGTTACCATGTAACTTGTTTATAATTAAAGGTTTGTATTGTTTACTCTATTTTGTTTCAATGATTATTTTAACTAAAATAGTTGAATTGTTTTCAAAAAATAGTGAGTATACTCCTTTTCTTGTTTCAGCAACTTTTCTTGTTTTTGAGTTCATGAAATTCGAGAATGATGTTTTTGGTTATTTACTTGGTTTTTTAGGGGTTTACTTATTTTTTAAGTTTAGTGATTGGCGTAAACTTTATTCGTTATTTTTTCTAGGTTTAGGTTTCTTGTTTTGGGAAGGAGTAGGTTATTGGTTAATTTTATTCCCTATTTGGTTTGTAATATTTTCTTTAATTTATTTTCAACGTTTTTGGTGGTTTGTGTTTTCTATTGAATCAAGCATAATTGAACACACGCCTTGGCTCGGTTTTATGAATTATGGTTTAATTTTACCTTTGATTTACATTGGTTTTTTGAATACGAAAGAAATTAAGATTAAAATAACTTTCATTTTACTTGTTTTGATTAACGTGTTTGT
>JAKQEK010000070.1 GCA_029558535.1 Bacteroidota bacterium
ATACCTACTCCAATTGGAATCAAAAGTAATGGTTCATAATTGAATCTAATTGCAAGAAAAATAAATATCAAACCAACCAATAGCATTATTAAATGACCGGGAGTAGCATTGCAAAATCCCGTAAACTCCCAGAACTTCAACAGTCCATGAATAGCTCCACTTCTGCTGGTAAATTCAGAACCATCTTCAAATACAAGTTTATCATCAATAATTTTTGCTGTTCTTGGAGATAACTGAATAATCTCAGGAGTTTGATTATAACCACCTGTACTCTGTCCAATTCTTTTACTGTAATGAATAACTTGCGACTCATCAAATATTAATGTAATTTGCTTATTTTCAATAGTATATATACCTACATATTCATGTTTGGCAGAATCCATTGAAAAAGTACCGTCAGATTTAAAAATCAAGGTTTTATAACGACTGACAGTTTTAACTTTAGAATCGTCAGATGGTTTAATAGGAGTCGGATAATAACCATCTGATTTATTCATCCATTTCCCTTCAACTAATTTATTTACAATATCATCATTTGCTCCAAATGATATTATACTAATTAATATAAAGGTAAAAATCAGATATAATTTATTTTTCATTTTATTACTTATTGGATTTCAATCAAAACTTCATTTTGCAAAACAGACTGTCCGTTTTTTACTTTAATGGAAGAGACAACACCTTCAAATTCAGTGGCAATATTATTCTCCATCTTCATAGCTTCCATAACTAATACTATAGCTCCTTTAGCTAATTTGTCACCTTCTTTAACTTTTACATCAAGAATAAGACCCGGCAAAGGAGATAACACAGATTTGATACTGGCACTCGAAGTCTGAGACTTAGGCTGTACAGGTTCATTCTTCACTGCCTGAACTTTTGGTTTTCGTACAATTGGTTCAGGTTTATCAGCCTTTTTCTCAAGTTCTACGGTATAATCCTTGCCATTAACCTGAATATGAGCAATATTTTCAATTACTTCATTAATTGCTACTTCATATTCGTTACTATTAATTTTAAATTTAAAGTTTTTCATTTATCAATTACTTTAATTTTTATAGATATCAATATTTTGAATTTTAGAATTCCATTGGGAATTCAATCTTTCGTTTAGATTTATTGTAAGAATCATTGATTCTTCATCATGGACATCTTCAAAATGCAAACTCAAAGCCATGGCAATTGCCGCAAAAACCTCGGATTCTGCGTTATCAATGATATTTAAACTTTTATTTTCTGACTTAACAGTTTCTTTGTCTTTTTTCTTCAAATTAACTTTTAATAATTTAGGAAAAAATGCGAAGAACAAATAAATAATTGTTAATGCACTAAAAACAACTCCGAAACCAATAATAAAGATAGTAATTGCATTAGAATCAACACGAGTAAAATCAAAAGTTATTGCGTTTATTATATGCATATTGATAATATTAAGTTATAATGGAATATTTGTATGTTTTTTTGCAGGCATTTTAGCTTTTTTAGTAGCCAATGAAGCTAAAGCTTTTATAATTCTAAATCTAGTATTGCGAGGCTCAATTATATCATCTATATAACCATACTTTGCAGCCTGATAAGGATTTGCAAATTTATCACGATATTCAATTTCTTTTTGAGCGATGAATTCTGCTTTTTTCTCAGCATCTTCAATTGCACTGAGTTCTTTAAAATTAAGTACTTCGATAGCTCCGGACGCTCCCATCACAGCAATTTCGGCACTCGGCCAAGCATAATTTAAATCTCCCTTAAGTTGTTTGCAACTCATTACATCATGAGCTCCACCATAAGACTTACGAAGTGTTACCGTAACTTTAGGTACAGTTGCTTCGCCATAAGCATACATTAACTTAGCCCCATTAGAAATAATTCCTCCGTATTCCTGAGAACTACCCGGAAGAAATCCCGGGACATCAACTAATGTTACCAATGGAATATTAAAGCAGTCACAAAATCTTACAAATCTGGCTCCTTTTCTTGATGCTTCTATATCCAATACACCAGCCAGAAAACTTGGCTGATTAGCAACTATACCAACTGATTGTCCGTTAAACCTTGCAAATCCAACAACAATATTCTTAGCATAATATTTATGTACTTCTTCAAATTCGCCATTATCAACAATTGTATTAATTATATCAATAACATTATATGGTTTGTTTGGATTGTCAGGGATAATATTATTTAAGACATCGTCAATTCTATCAATAGGATCATTACATTCTGCAATCGGTGTATTTTCCATGAAGTTCTGAGGAACATAAGAAATAAGCCTTCTTAATGTTTGCATAGCATCTTCTTCGTTTTCAGCAACAAAATGAGCAACGCCTGATTTTGAAGCATGTATCATAGGACCTCCGAGGTTTTCAACAGTTATATCTTCTCCTGTAACAGTTTTAGTAACTTTTGGTCCGGTAACAAACATATAACTTATAGCTTCTGTCATCAAGACAAAGTCAGTCAATGCAGGTGAATAAACTGCTCCGCCTGCACAAGGGCCTAATATAGCTGAAAACTGTGGAATAACTCCTGAAGCCTCAATATTTCTCTGAAAAATTTCTGCATAACCCGATAAGCTTAAAACACCTTCCTGAATACGAGCACCACCACTATCGTTTAGTCCGATTACAGGAGCTCCGACTTTCATTGCCATATCCATTACTTTACAAATCTTTTTTGAATTTGTTTCGGAAAGTGAGCCTCCTAATACAGTAAAATCTTGAGAATACACATAAACCAACCTGCCGTCTATTGTACCATAACCGGTCACAACGCCATCTCCTAAATATTGTTCTTTTTCAAGACCAAAATCTACCAATCGGTGAGTTACGAACATGTCAAATTCTTCAAAGCTACCTTCGTCCAACAGTAAATCAATTCTTTCCCTAGCAGTAAGTTTTCCTTTAGCATGTTGTGATTCAATTCTCTTCACACCTCCGCCTAATCTGGCTTCAGTACGCAAATCAACCAACTTTTTAATTTTTTCTTCTATTGCCATCGCTTTATAAATAATGTTTGCAAATACTATTTTTGATTTTTATCTTCACAAATTTCAGTTAAAACACCAAAAGTGGATTTAGGGTGTATAAATGCTATATCCAAACCTTCCGCACCTTTGCGAGGAGCTTTATCAATCAGATTTACCCCATCTGCGTCTAGAGTTTGTAATACTTTTTCTATGTTTTTCGTTGCAAATGCTATATGATGAATCCCCTCTCCTTTCTTTTCAATAAATTTTCCGACTGGTCCTTCAGGGTCTGTAGATTCTAAAAGCTCAATTTTTGTTTGACCTATTTTAAAAAAAGCTGTTTTTACTTTTTGTTCTTTGACTTCTTCAATAGCATAACACTTTAAACCTAAAACATCCTCATAGTATTTTCTTGCTTCATCAATTGATTTTACGGCAATTCCAATGTGTTCGATGTGAGATAATTCCATTGTCTGTATTTTTATTTCAAGTGTCGCAAATATATAAAAAGCTTTTATTAAAAAAGGAATAAATATATAATTTTTGTATTTTTTTATATAAACCATATTTTTTTATATTTTCGGTAAATTTTTTAGTAATTCAAGACAACTAAATAAACTATTAATCGTCATCAAATTGAAAAAAGTAGATATGGACTTTAGCAACCCGGACCACGTGAAGTTGATTGTTGATGGATGTGCCAAGGGAGATAGGAATAGTCAACAGATACTTTACAAGGCTACTTATGGTAAAATGATGAGTTTGTGCTTGAGGTATGCTAAAGACAAGGATGAGGCGAAAGATTACTTACATGACGGATTTATTAAGGTCTTTGAAAAAATTGTAAATTTTAAGCATACCGGATCAATAGAAGGCTGGATTCGAAGGATAATAGTTAATAATATTATTGATTGCATAAGAAAGAAAAATAAAGTCGGATTTAGTGATGCAGATAACAACCTTGTTAATTTAACAGACGATTCGGAAGAGGATAATGAAAAAATGAATATGATTAATATTAGTGCAGGAAAAATCATAGAATTAATTCAGGAACTCTCTCCTGCTTATAAAACTGTTTTTAACTTATATGTGATTGAAGAGTATTCACATAAAGAAATTGCCGAAATGCTTAATATCA
>JAKQEK010000082.1 GCA_029558535.1 Bacteroidota bacterium
ATCTCAACCGCAAAATATTATCCAAGTCCACCAATTAAGTCCACAAATTTACACGAATTAGCACGAAAAAAAAGTTGAGAGGGTTTAGAAGGTTGAGAGGGTTGAGAATGTTAAAATGTTTTACGATTTTGTATATAGGTAATCACTTGATAAATAATGCATTATTACAATTAGTGTAAATTCGTGTTAATTTGTGGACCAAATTCGTGTTAATTCGTGGACAAAATTCGTGGGCAAAGATATTTTTAGATTTGTCACCACTATTTCATTTTTGTCACCTTATATAGAAGTAGAGGGGAATATAATTATTGGTGCCTCAAAAAAATATATATGGAGTTAAAAATGAAAGCGTATGTAAAACTAATGCTCCCCGGTTTCACGGGAAATATGGATGATGTAGTGATATACTATAATTCTCATTTGAATAAGTATATTGCCCGCCGGAAAGTGATACCCAAATACACACCTTCCAACGAAATTATTAAAGAAATCTTTGCCTTTGCCAAACGCATAGAACTAAGTGAGGGCTATTTGGATGACTGCCGTGAATATATCTTTCAGTTTAATCGTAAAAATCGTCGGCAAAATAGGGCAATGAATACCTGGCCCAATGTTTTTATGAAAGTTATGTGTGCTACAATGAAGTCCTACCCTGATCTTGATCTTAAAACCCTAGCCAGAGAAGAAATAATAGCAATGAATTTACCCTGCAGATCAATTTATGAGTCAATAAATGCAGGATATCTGGAAAAAGTACGCGACTATAATAAATTAGTGAACATTATTTGAATCTCATTAATCTATCTGAGGCATAAATAAATTTAATGGAAAAAGATATGAAAAGAAATGTATTGTTTGTTTCTGTACACCCTGATGATGAAACATTGGGATGTGGAGGAACAATTTTAAAACATAAAGCATTAGGTGATGCAATCAACTGGTTGAATGTTACTGATATAGCTAATGACCATCCTTTTAATTTTGCTCCAGAAATAGTTGTGAAAAGACAAGTTACCATAGAAAAAGTAAAAGAATCTTATAGCTTTAACAAGTGCCTAAACTTGAAATTCTATACAATGCTATTGGATACGGTAGGTTTATCTTCTTTAATAAAACAGATAAGTAAAGCAATAAATGAAATACAACCAGATACCTTGTATATTCCTAATAGAAGTGATGTTCATTCTGATCATAAGATAACTTTTCAAGCAATATATTCCTGCACCAAGCAATTTCGCTATCCTTTTATCAAAAGAGTTCTAATGTATGAAACCCTTTCTGAATCTGAATTTGCCCCTGCCTTAGCAGAAAATGCATTTATTCCGAATGTTTTTGTAGATATTGCTGATTATTTGGAAGATAAATTAAAGATAATGGAACTCTATGACACGGAAATTATGCCTGATCCCTTACCCCGTAGTAAATATGCAATTAGAGCATTGGCTGCTTATAGAGGTTCCAGAATTGGTGTTCAATATGCAGAGGCATTTCAATCCTTGTTAGAGATAATATAATGCAATATAAGGTCCGTGACATACAAAAATATTTACAGCCCGATGAACTAATCTATGGTGATTTGGACAGATCCTTTACTAATGTAGCCGATAAAGATAATGTTAAGGAGGATACAATTGACTGGATTCATTCCAGCAATCGGGAACCTAAAAAATATTTGGATAATTCAAAGGCAGCAATTATTATTGTTCCAAAAAAGTTACAAAGCTATATTTACTCATTTCCACCAGAAAAAACTATAATTTTAGCTAATGATCCAATGTTACTT
>JAKQEK010000085.1 GCA_029558535.1 Bacteroidota bacterium
GTCTCAACAACATTTAAAGACACTTTCTACATTATTGGTAATAATAGTGTAGATACTTTGAAATATTTTTACTAATGAAACCACAGAAACACATAAAGTTATTGTTCGTTAGTTTGTTTATGGCTAGCATGTTGTTTTCTTGTAAGAAACAGAACAAAGAAGAAACAACTGTTTATTTTCATTTGTACAATCCTGTAACAAATGAAGGTTATAGCAATGTTACAGTAAGGATTATAGAACAAAAAGATGTTACCCCACCTTTAAAGTTGCAAAGCAAATATGAAAGGAAAATAATTTGGGAGGGTAAAACAGACGCTAATGGAAAGGCATCTCATTCATTTAAGACTTTGAAAAGTGATAAATATACTTATTGGCATTCGGTAGATGAAGATGCAATCCAAGTAGGGGGAAATAAAATATTAACACGAGCTGAGTATGGTCCTTTACAAAATGAAAAGATCAACACAATAGAATATACTTATACCGTTCCAGCAAAGTTCATTGGTCATTATAAAAATGTAAACTGTTTGGATGGGAATGATCGTTTTAGGTTTCGTTTTTATAAAATGTACAGTACAACATCATTTGGTTGGTCAAATTGGACACAAAACCATTTTGGATGTTATGAGTTAACATACAAATATAACGGTTCTTATGAAGATTATTTAATCTATCAATACGAGGTGGAACGTAATGGTGTATTAAATACGTATATAGATACATTTTATATTAATCCAAACTATGTAGATACACTAAAAATATATTACTAACCCGTTGTGCATTTGAAAAATAATTAAAAAAAGTTGTTCAATTTGACGAAAAACCCGTATATTTAACTGATTATCAATTAATTAAGTATCATGAACAACTTTATTCAAAATTACGAAATAATCTTAGAAAACATTACAGATTTTAAAATTTCCTTTGATTTTATTCAAATCAGAAACTAAGTAATCTAGAGCTTATTGCAATGAATATCACAGCAGAATACATGGGTATTAATTCTGAGTGCCAGCTATTTAGAGATATAGAGTCAACTTACCTTGCGTCTAAAATAGAGAGTTACAATAAGAGGAAACGAAGGCTATTCTCTTATATTGAAAAATTACGGGAGAAAATAGCGATTAAATTTAATGAGTTTGAGGATGTTTTTATAATAGATTCTATGCCGCTTGAAGTTTGCAAAAATGCGAGAGTTTCTCGTAGTAAGATTTGTAAAGAAAATAGCTATTCAAGTCCTAATAAAGGTTATTGTGCTTCTCAAAAAATGTATTATTATGGATATAAATTGCATGGAATATGCTCTTTGGATGGAGTTTTCCAGAGCTTTGATATTACACCTGCTTCAGTTCACGATATTCATATGCTAAAGGATGTAAAGTGGAGCTATGCAAACTGCACGATGCTTGGTGATATGGGGTATTTATCAGTTGATTATCAATTGAGTTTTTCTCAAAACGATTTTTCCATGAGTGGAGAATTATCTAAATATTGGTTTTATAGATGGCGGTTGCGAAACGACTTTATGGTAATGGGGAGCGAACAGGGGCAAAGTTTAATTATTGACTCTAGAAATTCAGACGGCTTTCCGATAGCAAAATGGAGTGACGGTACAATTTTACATGGTTATTATTTATCAATGTTGGCTTCGGAACATGCCATTCTGCAGGCAATGAATAGAACAGAAGATTTAAAAAACAATGAACGAGAGTTGTATTTTGCAATAAAAGCTTATGAACGATTGGATTTTAATTCTGAAACATTCTATTCCAATAACCCAGATATTACAAAAAATGTTGGTTGGGATACTTCCGATGCTCCTCAATCTGGAAGTGTTAATGGATATGTCTATAGAGACGATGTGCCTCCGACATTTATCAGTAACGACCCTAAGTCTGGTTTTATAAACGCTCCAACTTCCAATTACTACAAACTAAACAATAAAAAAACAGGAGTAAAGTATGGAAACATGTTTTACAATGTAGGTGATTATGAAGATTTGTGGAAACCGTGTCAAGTGAATGACAATCCTTCCTCAAATTATATGGTGCCCCCTAATTTATCAGATCCTCACTTGCCAATAGTTCACCATAAGAAAGGAAGAGGTAAAGAAGACTCACCTTCAGAAGAGAAATGTTATGGTATTTCTGAAATGAGTCAAGATCAAGTTATTCGTTTGTTATTAGGCTTTCAAATGATTGTATGGAGTGTTCCCTCTCAGGTCTATTTTATAGATACAGATAATGATGGGGTAAACGATGTGTCAATGAATTTTTCGTCAGAAGCAAGAAGACATGCTACAAATTTAATTGGAAGAGTGTCTGGCTATTTAAAAGGCACTTGTTTAATTGGACCAAATACTGTTCAGTATGTACCTTTTCCAAGTCAAACATTGGGACCAAATTCATTTTGGGTTATTACAGAACCACGTCATCGCCCTACTTCATTAGGTTCTGCTGTAACAGGATATATGCCTCCTATGCAGATTATTTCACAATTTTTGTTTACGCCTTCCAATGATTTGGGTATCATTGACCCACTTTATGCAAGGGCAAGTCCATTTTCTTATCATTCCCAACTATGGGAATCTGCGTGGTTTTCTGGTATTTTTGGTTACAATGGTTCAGGCAATGCTAAAATGTCTTTGTTGTTAAGTGTATTATCAAAATCTGGCAATCCTTCTATATATACTATGGGAAGACACATTTATGAAAGAAGCAAAAAGAATGGAGAATTTAGTTGGCATCCTTTCTATGTTCCTTTGTATGATTATATATGGGGGTGGAATCCAACATTACAAGGAAATAAGGATAGGAAAGAACAATGTTATAGTGAAGCAAGATTTAGATTGGCGCTTGCCCCTTGTATTGGACCTTATAATTTTTCCAATCCTGGAAATTTTAATGATCTAGGCACCAGTGTCAATAGTCAGTTTGTTCCATCTGGTTTTCCTTATTTATGGAACACTCCCATGATGTGGGATCACAAGGCTAGTGAATGGGATTTATACGCTACATCTAATGAATCTATTGGTTTTTTTAATGGTATTGACTACATGATGCTTTATAATCTAGTTTATGCAAATTCAACAGAAACCCGCCCAATGTATCATGATTTAATAAATAGAGTGGTTGATTATCCGATTAACTCAGATAATGTTACAAACCTAAATAAATATTCTGGTCAAGGTTATTTAATAGGAGCATTTGAAAACATGAAACTTAGAAGTAGTGTTACTGGCTCAAAAAAATTGGAATTTAAAGCTTTAGATTATGTGTTGATAGAATCTGGAGCTATTATTGAGCCTTCAGGTAACGGCTCTGTGTTGATTTATACAGACACCATAAAATGCACCCCAGATAATTTAACAGATTGGAATACACCGTATAAATCAGCTAAATGTGAAACGTGTGATATGGACAACATGGTTGGAGAAGATTTTGTTCCTACCTATAAAAAAATGATAAAAAGCCTTAGAAAAACGCTAGAATTGGAAACGGATTACAATTTGATGTTCAACAATACTCTAGACGACGAAAGGGTTGAAAATTTTAATCAAAAAAATATTGTTGTTTATCCTAATCCTATAGATGACTTATTTAGCATTTATTGTGAAGATGAATTGGTTAAAATTACCATTTTAACTACTTTAGGACAGCCTATAAAAACAATTGACGACATTTCAGATAATTACTCTCTTGGTGAATTAAGCAGAGGCATTTATTTAATAGAAGTAGTAACAATAAAAAACGAGCGTTATGTGGTTGAAATTAGTAAGAATTAGTTTGTTTTTTTTGTTAATATTCGTTTGTTACACGTGTCAAAAAGAAAATGGAAAGAATGAGTATAGCTTGATTTTTTATTATGATAATGGAATTATTGAAAAATATGAGAATACTTTAATTTATGAACAAAGAAGAAATCATATTGATCGATATGGAAACATAGTTAATAATAAGTCATATACAAATGGTTTACTTGTTGACACAGGAATGGGATCTCGTAGATTTGTTTTCTTAAAAACGGACACTGACTTTTTAGCATGTTGTGGTTCTTATTATACCAAAATGGTAATGGGAAATATTGAAATGTATGGTAAATATAAAAGAAAAGGTAGGTCTATTATTGTGAATGATGGTACATTTACTATTTCTTGGAAAGATAGTGTCCAAACAAACACTTTACTTGGAACATGGACTTTAACTCCAAATAAATACTAAAAATAAAAAACTATGAGAAAAGAATTTCAATTATTTTTTGTTTTTTTACTATTAACCATAGTTGCGTGTCAAAAAAACGAATTTCCTAAAATGAAAACAGGTTATTCTAATGTGAAAGACATTGAAATCAACTTAAATTCAGACTCGTCAATTTTAACATATAAAGCATTAGGAAATTATAGAAAAGTAAAAAATAGAAAGGAGTATTCCTTTAATTATATGGAAAATGGAAGAACGGTTAATGTTACTTTTGATTTTAAAAAAATGGAGTCAAAAAGTACTAAAATTGATTTTGAAAATAAAATTAGAAGATATAACATTAAAGATTTTAA
>JAKQEK010000087.1 GCA_029558535.1 Bacteroidota bacterium
GCGGGCCGTATCTACCTGTCTATGCCTGCTCCAGGATCGACGTAGCAGCCGTGGCTGTGGATATGTGGGCGGTGCTCTTCCCGTCCACATATCCACAGCCTTCTTCTCCGTACCTTAACAAAACCTCGGTATAACCTGATCCATTTTACAGAAAATTGCTTGCATAATCAAATAGAACGGTGTGCACACCGTTCTATCTGCATCGTTCCTCTAGAGTCTTAAGGGGGAAGAGTGTGCTGTTGTATGTAAAGGCTTCCAATTAAACCTATAAATTAAGAAGACAATTCGCGAACCTACAATAAAAAATTCGAGATTTAAATTATTACATATATTCGATTCTTATTTCATCTAATATTTTAATTTTCGACTTATACTGTCGATAACTGCTTTATCCATGAGATGAATAAAGTCGTTTGAATATTTTAGCGTTTCAGAAATTTTGTTTTTATCTTCACAAGAGAATTCACTTAAGCCATACTCCAAAATAATTACATTTATGGGTATATCTAAAATCTTTAATAGCATTGCAGTAGCAACACCTGTACGATCACAACCTTGTAAACAATGTATTAGTAGGGGAAATTTGGTTTTTTCATTTTGCAGGATCAAAAAAAAATTATTTAACCATTGCTGAACGGATAATACCTGAACATCATATTTTAAAGTGTTTGATAAGGGTAAATGTATTTGAACACAATCAAATTGAAGATCATCCTCATGACTTCGAAAATTAATGATAGTTCTCGCATAACCAATTTGGTACGGAAATTTCACATTTTCCACTGATCCAGAACGAAATAATTTATTTTCTTTTAAAATTTTCCTCTTCATTAAATTATTTACACTTCGACCAATATCGCGATAATTAATAGGATAGTTCAATTGTGTTAAGTTAATTTCGTCATTCATATTTTCGATTTTTTGCACATTATGAAATGTACGATTTTTTTACTCTAGATCAAAGTTTAATATTAAGGTTAATAACGAATTAAGTACTGAGGGATCTCACATAATCTATCATTTACACATGGTGCAATGCATTCTGATATGAAATTTGCAATATCTTGGGGAAATGAATACTTATTAACGTATTCTTCAATTAATAACTGACAAATTCCAAATTCTGAAAAATACAATTCCATTAATTTTTCTTTGTTCTGTTCTGAATTTGAATACGGAGCAGCCCCGGTTAATACATAAAACAACGTTGATCCCAAAGAGAAAAAATCAAATTTTCGATTTGTTTTCTCTTTGTTTTCTAAGAGTTGTTCTGGAGGCCAGTAAAGCCACTTTCTTGTACCAAGAACTCTCCTTGATGTTTTGGTGAACATTTCAGTTTCTTTTCTCACACTTCCTAAATCTACAAAAAATAAGTTCAACTCTTTATCAATTATAATATTTGCGGGTTTTATATCTCTAACGACATAGCAGCCTTCATTATTTTTATGAAATAGTGTAAATAAGGATTTAGCCATGCCTATTATTTTAGCAATAATTTCAATTCTCTTGGATAGTTCTAATCCATAATTAATTTTTGCTTCTAAGCTTGTTCCAGAAAGATACTCTCTGATAAGAAATTTTCCGTCATCATCCCAATCAATCAATGATGGTAGATGCTTTGATTTAAATTTTTCTAGCATTGATTTTTCCTTTAATATAACCTTTTCTGCAACGTAATACCTAGATTTTTCATATTTAGAATAATTAGGGGTTTTAACAATAAATG
This sequence comes from Bacteroidota bacterium, assembly GCA_029558535.1. GTDB lineage: Bacteria > Bacteroidota > Bacteroidia > Bacteroidales > ML635J-15 > Bact-19. The sequence goes on from JAKQEK010000087.1 coordinate 1,727, forward strand.
AGTTGTCGGAATCTTGATAAAGATATAGTACTCCACCTCCACCAGCAGAGAACTTATTAAGGTAAGATAAATCTAATCCATTATTACTAAAATAATGAATTAATGAAGAATTACTATAAATTTCATTTCCATTTCCTACTAAATCATTCAAATTACCTCCTTCAATTGATCAATTTCTCCAAATTGCCAAATAGAATATTCATATGGTTATCTATGGTTGCATCTGAAAAATTAGAGGTATTAATCTCAAAATTATTCTTTATGTAACTCCAATCGGTAGCAATTTTATCCAGCAAACACATTCGTTCATAGTCAAATACATCATCAAAATCATTCCGAGCTACAATGGCATTCAATCTATCTTGTTCGTCTCTTTTTACAAAGAAAATTATTGGTTCTCTTCCTGTGATGGAAGTAAGATAGTTAATTTGTTCAACGGACTTGATACCATCTATTTGAACTATTCTTGACGAATTAGCCAAGATTCCTGAATTACAAGTAAAATAACGAGCTACTAATAATTTATCTCCTTCTTCTTCGTCTAGCGTTAGCTTTGTAAAACTTGAGAAAGTCAACCCATCATAGTAATTTGATAATACTGATCTAGCATACTTTCCCCATTTATATCCACTTATCCCATATTTCTCTCTTAAGTGTTTATAAACCAAAGTTTTGCCAACTCCAGGTTTTCCCACCAAATATAAAATATACCGTTTTTCAAAAATTGAGCTCTCGTTATTATTTGTACATTTGAAAAGCTTTCCCAGGGAATTGATTTCCGAGTGATTAGATGATGTATTAATTGGTATCGGTTCAAGCCCATCTATCTGTTTAGTAGAAGTGGCAATTCCTATTGCCGCATAGACCTTTGCAAACCCCCTACTTTTATACCATTCACTTACAGTAATAAGCGTATGCCCGGATTCTAAATGACCATCAACAAGTAGAATTTTTTGTTCACTTTGGAGCATGTTATATTCAAAACTAAAACTATGCGGGACAAGGTCACTTGCTTGATTAGTTGAATATCGGCATAAATGAAAAGTGGTATTCATTATGCAAGCAAACAAAGTTGCATCAATAAGACCTCTTCCCATAATCGCAACAACTTGAACTTTGCCGAGTTTATCTAGAGGATTTTTTTCCAATTCCAGTAACTCAATTAATCGTTCTTTTTTAATACTGAGTAATGAATACTTCTTTGAATAATAGGTTCTCCCATTGTTAAACTCATCTCTAGAAAATTCAAGTATTCTTGTTAATTTGTTGGTGACGAATGAAAATTCTTCAGATGAAAAATATGTATTGCACTTACTTAAAAGTGAATCAAACAATAAGAACTCTGAGTTTAAAGAGTTTTCAAAAAATAAATAATTCTTTATGTAGAAAAATGAAATCACTTTTAGGTGATCAATAATTATGCTGTTCTGAATGTCGTTTTTTTTGCATAATTCATACAAAATCCGGCTTGTCTTTACCAAGTTTTCAATTTGGTAACGGATATAGTGGTCCTTGTAAATTTCAATCAACTCAGTCACGATATTTATTCTTGGCAGAGATGGAGTTTTATAATTCAACCAATCACCTCATTAAATACTTCAAGATATTTTTTTGCCTCTTGTTCTGGTGTCCAATGCTCTACTGTTTTTCTTGCTTCTAGTCCAAGCTGCTTAGCTAAGTTCTTGTTTTTTGATAAATGAATAATCGCATTTTTTAAAGACTGAACATCATTTTTAGGCACAACCAATCCGTTCATATTATCAATAATTATGTCAGAGAATATATCTGTAACAATTGGGGAGTTTTTTGCAGCCATCCCTTCTAGTAAGCCATTAGGTAGCCCGTCCTCAATGCTTGGCATCAAAACTATGTCGCATGCATTAAGCAATTGGGGAATTTCATTCCTTTCTAGATGATTTGTGCAAGCCGCAATGTTATTAGAGCATAGACTGTTCCAGGTATTGAAAAGAGCACCAATTTCTTCTTTATTGGGCTGTTTACCAATAAGCAGCAATCTAATATTATTTTCACCACAGTTATTGACTGCTTCAATTAATATCTGGGCTCCCTTTTTTTCTCGTAAGTTTCCATTAAATACTAAAATAGTATCGCTTTCATTCCATCCGAACTTATGTATTAATGAAACTCGATCCTTCTGCTTAGGCCGCTCATAAACACTTATGTCAACGCTATTATGAATAACAGATACTTTTTTTGAAGCATGTGGGGCAAACAAATTTAGCATCTTCTTTAAATGATCATTTACGCAAATTATTCTTGATGATCCATCAACTACCCATTGAGTTACTGCAAATCGGTTTAGGTCAAATATGTTAGTCCCTATATCATTTCCTCGAACACCTGTAATCAAAGGAATCCCTAATTCTCTTGATAAAAACAAACTCAAAAAACCTGGATTGTATAGATAAAAAGCTAGGATCAAATCATAAGGTCCATACTCATTATTCAATTGCAATAATTGGTTATAAAGTCTTCTTCGCAGAACAGCCTTTTTCTTTTCGGCAATCTCGTCTGCATTAATATCAGACCTTTTTATAAAAAATGGTCCTAAATTAAAGATGCGAATTGATTCATCAATCTGAATATCACAATAATCTTGCACACTCATTATGTTGTCATCAAATTTTCTACAATTATCAAAACACACAACATCAACTTGAACGCCTAATTTCGTAAGCGATGAAGCAATTCTTCGAGTAGATGTTGCCACTCCACCAGATGTGGGAGGATAACTTTCCGAAACAAAAAGAATATGCATAAATGAATTCCTCCAGGAAAGAAACAAAAAGCATCTATTTTATTATTATCCCTTGGTATTTGTTATTGTTAAAAACTACTATTGGAAATTTTTGAATGTCTTGACTAAACTCGAAAAAGGCTGTGTTGTCACTTATATCATCAGACACAAAAAAACCTCCCCTTTCCAATAAAGGCCACAATTTCTTATATGCCCATAGACGTCCAGCATAGGTTTTATCTGAATCATAGTGGATAAAACTAAAGGGACCATACCTTTTATAAATTTTTGGAATAATGTCTTTATCGGCGCCTTTATGCAGAGTCCATTTACCTAATAAACCATCCGGAATCACAATACCAACATAATTTTCACTTCGCCTTTTCATGTAAGGCAGATCTACGCTATGTAAACATGACCCCTCAACATTGTTTAAAGCTAATAATATTACAAGGGTTGACCAACCATAAGCAACACCTGTTTCAAGTGCGTTTTTTATTCCACCTAATTTGCAAACTGTAAAAATCAACTCCAAATTTGCTTGTCCACCCATTTTTATTGGACATTCATTCACTCTTTGTTCTGCTGCATTAAAAATCTCTGGATAAACAGCACGCGGATCCAGAATTCTTGAATCAGATCCGAATAATAATGATATAGCTTGTATATTACTGATCGCATTTTCTTTACACCAAGATAATGCACTTTTTCGCATTACTTCTGTATCGCTTACATTTTTCTGATAATTCTTATGATTCGAGTTGTGTATTTGTCGTTTAATTATTCGATAAATTTCAGGCCAGTAATTTGGGTATTTTAAATAATAAATCCAATATAGTTTTGATAACATCTTTCCCTTATAAAATTTTGCGATTTCTGATTTAGAGATTAAATTCATAAATTTTTCCACTTTATACTCAATTATATGCTGGAATTATTTTTCTTTCAACCCAATACCTTCGCCAATTATGGTGATGGAACCGGCAGTTTTGCCGGGTGAATACAGCCTATTGATCTTTGTGCAGCAAAACGAACTCATAGTAAGTCCAGGTGGGTATGGCGGACAAAAGCCATGAGCAAATCGGCGTCTTGTCCTGCTGCCTGGATCGAGTCGGTCACCGCTTGATGCAAGGCCAGGATATCTTCAG
>JAKQEK010000089.1 GCA_029558535.1 Bacteroidota bacterium
ATCTCAAACAGATATGCTTTCAGAAGATTGGTGCGTACTTGACTAAAATTAGTGGGTTTCATAGGGTGGTGTTTAATACTGCCCTATTGTTGCCCATAACGTAACGCAACTATGCGAAGGGCGGGATTTGAAACACAAAATATTAAATTATGCAGAAAAATTTATTTGAAACCGAAAACTTTGATAAACCACTAAACCCCGCCTTTTGTATAGGTGCTGTTAGCGGTTGTTCTTCTCCGAAGATTATACTTCATTTATGCGCTGATTTAGGTAGTGATAGTTTATTTTATCAATTATCAGATGAATATGAAGTAATTATGATAGGCGAAGATATTGGTGTTGAAAATTACACACCACCACCAAATGTTTACGGAATAATCGCAAACCCTGTATGTACTGAATTTTCAACTGCAAACGGATTTCATAAAACAAGAGATTATGAAAAAGGTATGGAAATGGTTAATCATTGTTTGCGAATTATTGAAGAAGCAAATCCGAAATGGTGGGTAATTGAAAACCCTGCAAATGGTAGATTGAAGGATTTTTTAGGCAAACCAAAGTATGTTTACCAACCTTGGGAATATGGAAGCCCTTGGACAAAGAAAACAGCTTTGTGGGGCGAATTTAATATACCACCTAAAAAATACACTGATTGGAACAAAGTACCTAAAATAAGCGAACTTTATATAAGACCGGGGAGACCAAAACCTGCACTTGCATTTTTGCATAAATCAGCAGTTGATTTAATACCAGAAATGCAATGGGCAAAAGATAAAATAAAATGTGATGCTGATATTCGTTCAATGTGTTCTGCTGGTTTTGCAGAGGCATTCTTTCAGAATAACCGCTAACGGTCGGGTATTTACGCAGTGGGCATAGTAGAATGTCTAAATTATGCACAAATGTTTCTGCCCATTGCGTAAATACCTTGTTAGCAGCAGTAGGGATTATTTAGCAGAAAGTTCAATTGGAAACGAAATGAAAATTTTAATAAAAACCGAAGGGAAGGCAAAAAAATATGTTTAGTTATTACGGAAGCAAATCAAAAATAGTGGACTATTACCCACGACCAAAACACAAAAGGATAATAGAACCTTTTGCTGGAAGTGCAAGGTATAGTTTGAAATACTGGCAGAATGATGTTACAATAGTAGATAAATTTAAGAATGTTATTGATGTTTGGAAATGGTTGCAACAATGTGAGCCAAAAGATATTTTAAAGTTTCCAAGACTTGAAAAAGGTATG
>JAKQEK010000100.1 GCA_029558535.1 Bacteroidota bacterium
CGTGAGGATGCTGAAAAGTGGCGCACATGGACACCGTCGCAGGGCGTTTACCCTGAAGGTTATAAGGTTAAGCAGAAAAATCAGGATGAAGTGCCGAGTTATCTGAACTATCCGGGTTATGATCCTCTGACTGACCGGGGCGGTTATAATTGCCGTCATTGGATTTCGTGGTTAGTAGATTCTATTGCTGAAAGAATGATAAAAGCACAAAATAATCAGTAAAAAGTATTGCATATTAAAAAAAAGGTTTATCTTTGAATTGTGTTTGTGCGAGAGACACAGAAGGAAATTAACGGTTATGTAACCATAAGCCCCCGGCTCTCGCACAGTTCGGGGGCTTTAAATTTTACGGCTATGAAGAAAATAATAAATCATATAAATGTGTTAGACTTGTCAGATTATTTGACTGTCTCATATAAACAAATGGCAGAGGATTATTTTGGAGTGCGAAATAATAATAAGAGACCTCAAACGGCTATTGACAAAACATCATATTTCATATTTGATTATAAGCCCCAAGGCAATTCAGAAAAAATACAAGGTGATTATTTTAAATCTAAGCATACATTACCTGAATATGATGGAGGAATATTCATAGAGAACAACGAAATAAAATATATTCATACAATTCACGAGAGCCTTACTGATTCTATGGGAAGAGAACATTTAGTGCAGGTAGGATATGAAGATGCAAAATTCAGGTTTTCTGATGAATGTTTTGAGGTGAGAGGTGACACTATATACAGTATTACTAATAAAATCCCTATCAACATTGAGTATATTACATTTCAGTTTAATTTACGGAGATATTTATTAATATGTGCTAAAGAATACTCATCTACATATCAATTTATAGGGGGGTTATTGAGAGGGTTGTATAATCCAGCACCAGCCTATATTAGAGAGTTTAATTACCGAATAACTGACGCAATGAAAACGGCTGGATATGCCCCATTTGAGGAGAGATGTTTTATGAGTGGGAATAATCAGTCATGCCATATTAACTATATTCCAGATAGTATATTTTTTAACTATAAAGATAAAGCAACGGCAATGCAAAGAGTTTTTTCGCGTGCAAGTATTGCAAATGAATTTTTAGTACAATGGGATTATCTCAATATTCATGATGACATAAACATGGTAAGCCTTATGAATAAACGTTTTAGCAATCGCATCAAATTTGAATCATTTATGAAATATAATGAGTATCTATTAACACATTAAAAACCAGTTATTATGACACCAGTAAACAGTAAGTCGTTATTGCACTTCATCTTTGGTCAGATGGAGAAATTGGACGCGAAGGAAATCACAGTCCAAGAAGCACAAGGTCAGGCAAACTTAGCAAAGCAGGCTAATAATATCCTGATGTATGAAATCAAAAGAGCTGACATACAAATGAGGCTCGCACAGCACAATGCCGTATTTAAAGACGGATTAAAGTTAAGAGAGGTTGAATCAAAGAATTTTGAAGAATAGATTCTACCTCTTTTAGTCCCCCTTCCGTACAAGTTGCGGAACCTCCCCGGTGATACGTTGCCGGGGCTTTTCTTTTGCCTCAATTCATGAACATGACAAAAATCATATCACAATATGACCAAAATCATTGTAAAATAATTGTATTGTTTATAACGAAATAAATTTTTACCTTTGACAAAACAAATTCTATGGCAAAAGAAGAACTTGTAAAAGCAATCATCAACGGCAAGACTAAGAAGTTAAGCAAAGCCGCTTATAAAATTGCATCCCGTTTTTTTAATGCAATTTCAGAAGA
>JAKQEK010000116.1 GCA_029558535.1 Bacteroidota bacterium
CAATGTAAAATGATACTGCTCGAACATTACAGAGAACTTCAAAGCTTTGAAGAAACGTACCGTTTCAAAAACGAACAGGAAGAAATACGCTATTTCAAGCACTTTAAACCACAAATTTTGTCGGAAATTCTATATTGTAACAAGGTAAGGAAAATCATACATTTTTCACAAATACAATGCCTTGAAATTAGCGAAAAGCATCTAAATTATGAACTGAAAAAAATAACGGACTTTTATGAAAGTCATATTGATTTTATCAGCTACATGAACAGTGAGCAAATCTTTTCCGATGAAACGTTGTTTTTAAGAAAAAATGCAAATGTGTCTGCTGTTCCCTCGTATTTGCTATTACGAGAAGATGCTGACCAAATTACCAACGGTGGGCATTTGGTGGTAAAATTATTGCTGAACACAAAGCTATACAAATTCATACAAAATAAATTAAACGGAGAACCAGTGAGCAAAAACGGCAAAACTATAAAGTCGGACTTTTTATGGACAGCTCCGAAATCCGCATTAATAGAGGTAATTTATGCACTTCATTATAAAGGTGTGATTAACAATGGGAGTGCAGAAATCAAACAATTAGTACACGGATTTGAGTTGTTTTTCAATGTAGAATTAGGCGACCCTTACCGCCATTTCACTAACATTAAACAGCGTAAAAAAACAACTACTACTTTCCTTGAATCTCTGCAAAATAGCTTGATTCAACACATGAACGAACAAGATTCTATTCCTTAGCAAAAGTGAAATTTTTTAGGAATAAATACCTGTCTTTAGAAAACAACAGCAAAGGTGGCTCATTTTTGAGCCACCTTTATAGTTTTTGCATCAAATTTAATGAATTTCAATTTTTAAACATTGATAATCTGATAGTTAAAAAATTTTAGCATAAAAAAACTATCATCTTGATAACACCTTGACAAATAAACTCATTCAAACATCGGAATTTTGTCGCAGAAACAATTAAATGTATAGTTATGGCAACAGAAATTATTACCCTAGATGATTTGGAACAATTCAAATCTTCTTTACTGGCAGACATCAAAGAAGTTTTATCGGCAAACCAAACTGTTCCTTCCGAAAAAAAGGAAGAAACAACTTGGCTCAAATCACATCAAGTACAGCGTATGCTTGGAATTTCTCCCGGCACATTACAAAATCTCCGAATTAACGGAACACTGCCGTATTCCAAAATTGGAGGTGTGATTTTCTACGACCGCAGGGAAATTATGCAAGTTATGGAAAGCAACAAACGTAATTCGTTGTAGTATGAGAACCCACGAAATTCCTGTCAACTACATTCAGCACTTGACAGGCTTTTTTGAAAAATCAGCTGAAGATGAACGTTTAACTGCTTATCATCAAGTATTGTATTTGGCACTTTTTATTACATGGAACAGTAGCAAGTTCAAAAATCCCATTTCGATTGCCCGAGATGAAGTAATGAAACTCAGTAAGATTGGCTCAAAGAATACCTACATCAAGTGTTTAAAGGAATTAACGCTTTGGGGGTATATTGAGTATCGCCCGACAAAAAATCATTTTGTAGGTTCAAAAGTGATGATGTACAGATTTGATACATCGTGTGGGTTTGATAAGCTATCATTTCCCAAAAATGGGACATTACCGTGTCCCACTACTATTCCCACTTTTGGGACACCCCGTGTCCCATATTCGGGAACGCAAGTGGGACATTACTTAAACAATAGAAACAATAAACATACAAACAATAGTGAGGTGGAAAATTCGCCAAACGAATTTTCACCCACACAAAAAAATAAAAAGCTAAATCATCAAAAATTTTCAATTCCGAATTTACAGGAAATTAAAAATTACTTTCTCGAGAAAGAAAACACCATTACCGAGGCTGAAAAATTTTACAATTACTTCCAGTCAAACGGTTGGTTGGTCGGTGGAAAAACAAAAATGAAAGATTGGAAAGCAGCTGCCCGAAACTGGATGCTCAACGCTAAGCGTTTCGCAAAACCCGAAACCACCTCAAACCTCCACGTCATTGAAAACAAACGCTATGATATACCACTGTAATCCTGCTTCCTCCCTTGGGGGAGGATTGAGGAGGGGGACATTCCTAAACATCAGCACTTACACGATTAAAACAAAAAGATTATGAAACAACAAAAACATTACATCATCAAAGACAACCAAATCATCTATGATTTCATGCTAACGATGAAATGCCTATCTGATTGCGGACGGCAGAAATTTGGCGACCACTTTCGTATTATGCGAATAAGCAAACTTATTTTAGTAAAGTTGATGAGCTACGCCATTCGTGATGAAGAAAATTGTAAAAAGTACGACATCGACCCCGACAAGGGAATTTTACTGGTCGGTACAATCGGTTGTGGAAAAACCTCGCTCATGCAGTTATTCAATCTGCTTACGTATGACCACAGAAAATACATTGTAAAGCCGACCCGAGCAATTGCAGGGGAATATTTACAAAACGGCTATGAAACAATCCTCAAATACGGAAACACAGAAAAAATCTATTGCTTTGATGATTTGGGGATAGAACAGAACATGAAACATTTTGGTAACGAATCTAACGTTATGGCAGAAATACTTTTAAGCCGTTACGACCTGCTTAGAAATAGAAGAATCATCACCCACGCCACAACCAATCTCAATGCAAATGAATTAGAGAAACTCTACGGCAACAGAATAAGGTCAAGATTACGTGAAATGTTCAACCTCATCACGTTTCCCGAAAATGCACAAGATTTGAGGAGGTGAGTTTAGAAAAATAACCAAAATTATTTTTAACGAATACAATATAATAGCAATTACTCCGTTAATATTCAATAACAATAGTATAATATCATCATAAGCTTATGACGATATTATTAACACTTAAATTTTATCCATTATGAAAAAGAGGACAACTGATTTATTTCGTTTTGCTTCTTTGCGATCGCCAGAATTAATCACCCCCACTAAGAAGAAATTAGGATTTATTGAACATCCTTCTCCAACTGACAGCCATTTTTTAAGTGTTGTTGATCCAGAGGATGATTTAGAAACAAGAAGATCTGCTGTTATTGGTTCTATTAGTTCTTTTAATCCATTCACGAAAGTTTCAGAAATTAAGGCAATAAAGATAGAATTATGGGAGTTTTCACAATGGCTTCTTATGGAAAAAAACAGATTAAGTGTTGAGTTAATTGTTGAAAAAATTGTCGATACAGAAATAACTAACCTACAACTGTACTCATTGTGGGATAACTTTTTTCATGACGTTTTAGTTAAAAAGAATCATTATGTAAGACAAGCGTGTATTCAAATGATTGTTGCTCATAATTTCATCACAAATTATGAAAATTATTTAGCTGTTCTTGAAGAAGATGAAGATAACGCAAAAAAGCTTGAACAACAAGCAAAGGATTTGAAAAGATTGGCTAATGCCAAAATTATGATTAATGAAGAGTTTGCAACTTCTAAAAATCTTGATTTTTTAACCAACGTTAGTTCTGCTCATAATGCTGATATTCAACAACAAGTGCATGAAAATTTTGTTGCACAATTACCTATTTCAGATTTACAATATATCTTAGGACAATTAGACTATGTTAAAAGCGAACATACTACAATAACAAAAACAACATTTGAAGCTGAATTAGAAACATTTGAGTTAAATTCAATTACTACGGTTTCAGATTATCTAAGGGCAAACCCAAGTGTTGTGCAAAAAATAGTTGTGAAAGATAAGACCTCTTTTATCGAAAAAAAAGAAACGGTTGATTTAGATCAAGATACTGAAATTTTTCAAAGTGATTCATTATCGTCAATTGAGCATTTAATACCTGAATCAATCGTTCCTGTATTCAATTTTACCCCTGAAATTCCATTAAGTGATTCATTTTTAAGAAGTCTGACTGTTCCTGTTCCTGAATTAGTAGATTTTTTAAACCAAAATAAGTTATTTGAAAAACCAATTGAAGAAGTTCGTGGATTAATTGAAAAAGAAATTGATAATAAGAAAAACTTACAATCTCAATTTATTAGAAAATCAGTAAAGGAGATATTAATAAATGGTGTAATAGTCAAAAAGAAAGATTTTACGGCATTAGACTTTGCTCTGAGTTACTATTCAATAGATGTAAATGGTAATGTGAAATCAGGTGATCCAAACGCAATTTATCTTTCTTTGAACGTTGGTGCAAAAGGTGCTTTTTTTGAAGAATTAAACTATAAGTTTACAGCTAATGAATTTGAGTATGAATCTTCAAAATTTCAGCTCATTCCCAACAAGGGAAATCAATTATTCGCAAAATTAGCTATTGGAGAAGATAAAGAAGATTTAACAGAGGCAGAGGCTGCTCCAACAGAGATTCCAAAAGATATTGTTTTTATTTTTGAAGCTACTTTTAAACTTAATAATGGGAATCGTTACAAAATTTACAAAAAAGGTATCACATCAAACAATTTGTTGTCTGGTATAGCAATCCCATTATATAATGGCGGAACAGAGGTAGAACTCTATGGAGTTAACAAAATTGGTGTAGCTGATTATCGTAGAGTAGAGCAAGAACTATGTTGTTATATTCCCGGAGAAGTGTCACATATTGAAAATATAATGGCTCGAGAATATAAAGATAAATCCACTAGAAGCTTTATAAGTACATCTACCACGATTGACTCTTTAACGGAACGAGAAGCAGAAACAACAAATGATACTGTTTCAACATCTAGAAATGAACTTTCAAGCGAAATATCAGATATTATTCAAAAAGATAGAGCTTCCAATGTCGGTCTTAATGCTTCGGCAAATGGCGATTTTGGAACGTATGGGTTTAGTGTAGGTGCAAATGCTGATTTTAGCAATTCAACATCTTCTTCAAATTCTGATTCATTGGCTAGAAAGTATGCCGAGGATATCACTAAAAGAGCTATTGAACGAATTGTTCAAAAAGTTAGTATGAGACGAACTTCAACCATCTTAAAAGAATACGAAGAAAACAACAAACACGGATTTGATAATAGGAAAGGAACGAAACATGTAACAGGGATATATCGTTGGGTTGATAAGGTGTATAAAAATCGTATCGTAAACTACAATAAACGTTTGATGTATGAATTTATGATTCCTGAACCAGCTCGATTTTATAAAGAAGCTATAATAATAAAAGCAAATGAAGAACTGAATTCTTCTACAACGAATGGAGCTACTGGGGAACAGGATATTGCTATAAAACCAACTCATCCTTCAGAATATGGTTTAACCCAATTTGACAAAGTCTCAAGAAAAGACTATGCAACTCTTGCCTCTCATTATGGTATCAGTGTATCACCGCCAAAAGAAGAATTTATTTCTATTCCCTCTACGATTAGCGCAGCCATAGGTAATGGGGATAAAGACCAAAGTAGAACATTTCCAGCAGTAACTATTGACCCAGACTATGAATGTATTTCTATTACTGGAACTTTATCTTGTACAGTAAAAGCAAAAGTAAAAAGTTGGGCATACTTTAAATTCAATATTCCTAGTTATACTATCTCACTTAATGATTTAAAAGGAGAATATACTTTACCTATAAATGTGGATAAGAGTTATAACGTAGGAATAAAGACAAGTGTAACTTTTAGTGCAGGCACAAAGAAAATAACTGGATATAATGGTAACCTTACTTTAAAATGTCGTTTAGTTGATAGTTCGTTTAAAGTTTGGCAACAAGAGGTTTATGATGATATTATGGCAGAGTATAACCGTCAGTTACAACGTTATAATGATGCAAAAGCTGTTGCGGATCAAGAGCTTGCGGAACAACAAGTGACAGTACAGGAGAAAGAAACATTGCCACAAAATCCAAAGTACAACTCAAAAATTGTTCAAACAGAGTTGAAAAGATTGTGTATTGAAATGCTAACAAAGCCTTTTGGAATTCAACAAGGTAAAGATTTTTATCAAAACGGAAATTGTGATGTTCCTGAATTAATTTTAGGTCCCGAACTTGATAAGTATGCATCAAATGTCGTTTTCTTTGAAAACGCATTTGATTGGGAGATAATGTCTCAGGTATTCTACCCTTATTATTGGGCAAAAAAATGTGATTGGGTTAGCCTTTTCCAAGAACAATCTAGTGATGATTATATATTTCAAGCATTTTTACAATCAGGTTTGGGTAGAGTAGTCCTACCTGTTAGACCTGGATTTGAAGATGCAGTCGTTTATTTTATGGAAACAGGTGAAGTATGGAACGGATTAGGTATTGCTTTGAATACAGATGATGAACTATATGTATCGATAGTTGATGAAATGACAGAAATAAAAGGCGCAGTTGAAGGAGAAGAATGGGAAACAATTGTTCCGTCTGATTTAACAATTATACAAGCCCGATCTGCATTATTGGATGAAGAAGGATTACCTTGTTGTCATAATGAAGAAGATTCAGATGAACCGACTATAAAACCTGATACTAATATTCTGAAGTTTGAAGATGATGAAGTAGATCCAGACGAAGAAGACGAAGAATTGGACGATTCTGAATAGAATCCTAAAAGTTGGGCGTTAAATTCTAATTAATTTAAAAAACAATAGCTTATCTCTACATTTCATGATTCAAATCACGAAATGTAGAGATTTGATAGCTTTTAACCAGTTTTAATAATCTTAAAAAAGAGTAGTGATGAAACAAATAAAAAAAATAAAATTATTCTTGATATGGATAGCATTAGGGGTGGTATTCACCAATAGTGCTTTGGCACAAAAAGAAACCAAAGAGCCTGTTACCTATCCACTAAGCTATAATGGTAATAGCTATACCGTAAGCGAAGGAGACACTGTGCAAATAGGTTACGGCAGTAATCCTTATGGTAGCTTTATGTATTTGCTAGGTGGAACAGAGCCTTTAGATAAACGATATGCAGGACAAACTGGCATAATCACAAAAATAAATCATGTAAAATCAAATAACACCTATTGGGTAAGAATAAAAGTAATTTCTCTTGGGAAACCTGCTTATATAGCCCAAACAAACCAATTAAATGCTGCCATAGATAAAAAAGAGGTAGTGAAAATAGGAGAAATAGAATTTAACAAATAGTTAGATTGACAGGAAAATTTAACAGAAACAATAAGAAAAATAGATTCCAACAATGGAAGTTGTAGTTATAGTACGAAGAAATTTTATTCCAGAGCCTCAAGGTTATACCGTATTGGTTCACATTGGCGAAGACCGCCCCGATTTAATTGTAGTTTTACAGATAGATTATAAGTATTATTTTGCTACCTATGATAAAGCCGATAAAAACTATTATGTACAGTTGTTAAGTTCAAGAGATATATTTAATAGTTCTGTTAGCATACCAATAAAAGCCATTTTATACAATTTCGAAAAACAAAATTTTGAAGATGTAAGAATAGGACATATTGTTTTAGAATCAATATCTTCCACCCTTAATTATGAACTATTGGGAACTGGTTTATCTTCTGAAACCGATTCGAAAGTTTGGACGGAAAATCTTCTTGTAAAAGAAATTTCAGGACCTTATCAAGACAACAAATTAGTTGATGTTATTGATTTAACTCAACCTGTTTATTATTTAGCAACGCCAAGTGATAACAATGCACATGATTCACAAGTGCTGTCTATTAAATGGGAGTATCAGTATAATAGTGAAGAATCAGTTTCTTTCAAAAACAGCAAACGCTCTGTAGTAATAGAAAATGGAGTAAAAAAATGTAAATTGGAATGTAAATTTCATAACAAGGAAGATATTTTAGATATTACATTGTTTGCATTTTATAAGACCAAAAGCCCTAAAGTTTCTCTAAAAAACCCAACCACTTATAAAGAAACTTTAACGGAAAGTAAACTGATTTGGGGTTCGAAAGTTTCTACCGAATTTGAGAATAAAGTAATACAAATTTGTAAAGAACTTTGGGGGGATGACAAAAAAATGGAGATGGCAAATGGATTAATGGCTGTAATGGCTGTTGAAACTGGCAGAACCTTTAAAGCTCATAGAATTGCTGGCAAACCATTAAAAGACCCAAATTCGCTCACAAAAGATGATTTTTATACTAATGATAAAAAATCTTCACGAGCTGTGGGGCTTATACAGTTTACTCAATTAGCATTGGAACAGTTGGGGGATTTTAAAAAAGGTAGTGGATTTGATAAATTACACGAAGTAAAATTGATGTATGCCCGAATGGGAGAAATCAAACAACTCGATAAAGTTAAACAGTACCTTGCCCCTGCAAAAAACAAAATAAAATCTCCAGAGGATATTTATTTACAGGTCTTTGCGCCAATAGGAGTTGGTAAAAGTGATTCATTTGTTCTATATAAAAAAGGAACACCTGAGTATCTGCAAAATAAGAGTTTAGATGACCAAGGAAATAAGAATGGCGTAATTGAAAGGAAAGAGCTGTTATCTAGATACTACGATTTTTACAATGAAGGACAAAATTATAAGGAACGAGGGGATTCAATAGTTGATAATGATGATGTAGAGGAAGAATCTGAATTTATGGCAAAAGGAGTTATTACTTTTCATATTTATCATGATGGTAAGATTGAAAAACACATACCAAAAATTATTTTAGATGAAAATAAGAATAAATTTAGTTATGTTTTTCATGATACGGATGAGGATTCACATGAAATTTGTACAGTTGAATCTATTTTTACTGACAGAAGGAAAAATGGTATTAAAATATCAAGTATTCCGCCAAATTTCATAAGTACATATGAATATCCAAAAGGTGGAAACGCACAAAAAGCCTATGTATATAAAAATCAAGATATTTGCGTAAGTGGAACAGTTTATGGTTATCGGAAATACCCAAAAGGTGAAGGTCAAGTTCAATTAGTTAGAATGAAAGACTTGTTAAATTATAGTAAATCAGTTGTTAATGTTTTTTATGCTTTTGCTAGTACTCAAAGGAGATATTGTAACCCAGAAGCTTATGCTGGATTTATTGGAGCTTTGGCAACTCTAAATAGAAAAGATGTTCAATCAACTGGTATGTGCTTTGCTGATGCAACGAGTTACCCGAGTGTATCTCATCCTAATGGTGATTCGGTTGATACAACATACTATAAAACACAAGACATTGAGCAACAAAAAGTAGATGCTTTTATTAAATTTCATTTCACAAAAATTTATCGTGGCAATACTGGGTGGTACTCAAAATTAAAAGGTACTTTATATGCTTCTGGGCATGAGGATCATCTTCATGCTGGTGAATTTGATTCAAGTGTTATTGTAATAAAGAATGAAAAATGATTAATTGTGTTGATAAGATAGTTTTGATTTTTATAATATCATCTTTTATCTCATGTGATTCAACCTATAAGAATAAACATGAGATTAATAAAATCAAAGATACTCGCAATTCAAGTTATGAGAATAAATATGAAACCAATAAAATCAAAGACACTATCAAAAAAATTGTTTTGGAAAAAATGATGAGTATTAGCTATCTAAATGAAGAAACAATTTTAAATAATTCAGTAATGTCCATTAAAAAAGTAGATTCAATTAGTATCGAGGCATTAAATATTTTTTTTATAAAAGAACATTATTTAAACAATCGTACTCAACAGATAAATAATTTATGGATGAAAGACGGGTATCTTTCGTATAAATCAGATAAAAAAAATGGATTTTATTATGAGGGATATTTACCAAAAAGTGAATTTTATATTTTTACTGAGAATAGTTTAGTAGAGCATCTAAATTTTGCTAACCTAATTTTGGTTAATAAATTTGATACAATTTTTCATCGAATCATTTCAAAGTATTCTGATTCAACAGTTATGGGATTGGTCGAATCACCTAACGGAATATTTTTAGCATATTATGAAAATGAAAAATCCATTTTAGATGAACCTCCTTGTCACATTACAGTTTTAAAAGTGAATAAAAAAAACAGAAATAGGCTTATGAAATATGGATATTTTGTGTCTAATGAATTTTCTATTAGTGAGATGAATTGGTTGAATGATTCAATTTTACTAATTAAAGCAAATAATCCTTATGATGAAATTTTGTTTTATCAAGTTTTTTTGTAAAACTTACTTCCTATAATACAAGAAATCAAGATGAGGCTGCAAAGATTAAACATACAAAATAAATTAATAAGAAGATTGATTACTTCTCTTTTATTATTAATTTTAATTAGTTGCAAAAACAATCCTACTAATTTTGTTGGGAAATTTTTTTTCATTGATAAATCGGAAATAGAAGGATTGTATAAATCAAAAAATTTAGATGCCCTCTTTACCTTAAAAGATTATAGTTACTTTGAGCCTGATTATGTTGGTACTTCATTTGAGACTTATTATGTAATAGATATTGTTGCGCAAAATGAGTTAAATCATAAAATACATTATCTCCTTTTTTTTGATAATAATCATGTATTATGTGATACAATAAAAATACCTTGGGGTGAAATTTACTCTTTAAATGTTGAGTTTGAAAATAGAATCAAAGGAATAGCAATTGGAATATTTCATAAAAATGACACACATTTTGAAATTAAAGAAGTCTATGAGATGAATAATAATTTTAGATTAAAGAAATTATCTAATAATGTAAATATCATTAAGTGTCCCTTACCTACTGAATTGCTGTCAGAAGAAAATGTTGGAATAGAAGAATATTTTAAATATAGCATTGTAGAACCATAAACCGACAATAAAAGGAGTTAAAAAATGAAACAAATTATGCTATTAGTGTTTTTAATTTTTATTCAAACAAGTTGCCATGAATTAAACAGTAGCGAAACTATTACATCACAAGAAAATAAAGTAACTGAAATAAGTAGTAATTCAAAAAACAACAATTGGGAGTTTAATCCTAAATTAATAGGAAACAAAGTTGAAAGTAATCTACAAAAGTCTGCCTTAATTCATTTACTCCAAAATGCTTTTGAAAGAGAAATTGAACAAACATATAACTCTGACATTTTTGAGAGTGATAATTTAGAATTGTTATCATTTTATGAATACCCTAAGTTTCATTTTGGAGATATAGCATTCAATGCATATTATGCAAAAATTGATTATGAAGACGGCAAATATGAGCTTGTATTTATTACCAATATAGATGAAATAGGAGATTACACAAGTTTAATCTTATATGAAAAATTAAATTCTGAAGTAATATATTCAAGAAATTCAAAAATGAATTTTCCTATAATAGAACTATCTTATATTTATCAAGGGAAAGAAATCAAATCACAGCAATTTGTTGTTGAAAGTGGCTTGTTTTTAGACTATTTTATAGATGAAACACCTAAAAATAAATTTTGGAACGTAGAATGGGCAACTGATAATACCTACAAACAAGAAATAAAAAAACCAAATCAGGCAGAATATCAAAGTACAGGTAAAATAACAAATCACCTAAAGAATGGAATTTGGAAAGAAAAGCGGTATTTAATTGAATATAAAACTCCAGTATTCATTACGGGTAATTATGAAAATGGATTAAAACAAGGATATTTTTCAGTATCTATTCCCCTTCCAAATTCTGAGAATTTTTTAATTTACTCTGGAAACTACAAAAATGGAATGAAAACTGGTGTTTGGAAAATGACATTTAGGGATAGCCTTATTGTCGAAAACAATTTAATTCCAACCAGTTATAGTGAAATTTTTCATTTAAAAACAGATGGTAAGAAATTCAATAAAGAGAATAGCCATTCAATCCCCATTAAATGGTATGGATTTTATATCTTAAAGTCAGCTAAAATTGACTTCATTACCAATAAAGTAAAAAAATTTACTTTCTACGTAAATATTATAAAAGATCATATTTATGTAAATGTCGATGCAGCCAATTTGGTGGATTTTTGGTGTGAAGGAGAGTATTTTATTACGAATCATAGCGAAAATTCCATCTATTGTAAAGGAATATGTGATGAGAATTCGCTTCACGATTTTCAATTAAAAACTGAAAACGGATTGTTCCTTATAAAAAGTGATTTTTTTGGACTCGAAGATTGGATGTTGGTTAAAAGAGAAATAAATTGATTTTAAATAGATTATTCGGTCTTCCTCCTTGTCTTCACAGCTTCAGAAAAACATAAAAACAAGCCTATACAAAGCTCCACTACGTTCCGGGCTTGTTTTTACCGTTCCTTAGCCATTTCCTCAGAATTCGTCAATCGGCTGTTCACTTGTTTTCCTTGCCTGTTCGTTCTTCGTCGTCAGTCGTGGCTACTCTGCCACCCCAAAACCCCAATAAGGTTATTTTCGCTAGCTCGTTCCTCATGGCTCAAATGATGTGTTAAAATGGGGTGTCACCGCCACTTATTGTTTTGCTCGCCTGCTAAATCGCTCAGGCTGCGGGTTTGTCACAGTTTTTGTAATTCACGTGTTACAGTCGCTTTCTTCATTACAGCTACAGTCGCCGAAATGGCTTTTCCTTTCGCTTTCATTCAGTTCAGCCACTTTCACACTCCCGCGACAAGAGCCCCTTTGTCCGTACCCCGAGCCTGTCGAGGGGCACTTGTTTTCCCTTTGCTTTCTGCCGTCTCAGTGAGCTAGAAATCTTTGTGAAAAGATTACGTAAACGAACTAGTCCCGATTGTAATGAAATGGAATATCGGGATTCATCATTTCGCTCACTTCAACCGCATCAGCAACTCACACTTGCCGTTGGTATCACTCCACACAGGGCATTTTCACAGCCACCGTTCAACCAACCGCAAGTTTTTCCTGCCCAATCCAACCGCCAACAAAAACATGCGCCAAACCCTTGTGCATACTGCATAGATCGCCAGCTGTTCAGTTCCTGCCCATTTCTGTCTTCCACCTTCGCTCTACTCGCAGTCGGCTCGCGGCGTTCCATTCAGCCAGTCTCCATTGCATTCCGCCTGGCATTCATTCCACTTGCTACCCACACTCAAGGAAGCCAATTATCATATCTATTAAAATCTCTACTGATGAGGTTATTTTGAAATACTAATGCTAATTATTCGAATGGCTTCCTTTCGTTTTCCCGACGCACAGCTGAAGGCTCTTTTACCAATTCTCAAATAGGCATTCGATCACATTTGTCATAAATTTTAATTTCACGAAAAATGATGAACGAAGACTTTTTTGTGGCTGGTGCTTATTTGATGTTATAGAACGGCGATTTCTTTACACTAAAATATTTAAAATTGCAAGAATAGTAAGAATTATTTTTTCATCTGATGAAATTAGTTTATCTTTGTATTCAACTAAAAAGCTTGGAAATTATGAAAAAATGGATTTTTTACACACTATTCACATTCATTTTGGGTAATTGTTTTGCTCAAACTCCTGAGTTTGAATTTCAGCTCTATTTTGAAGATGCTGTAGGAAATAAAGATACGGTAACACTTGGCTATGATGCTTTGGCAACAGATTCGATTGATGCTGCTTTTGGGGAAGTAAATATTTTGAACCAACCTTGGGGAAATGGATTGGATGTGAGGGTGGGTAAATCTCATTTTATGTCAAATAATTCTTCGTTTTTAGCTAAAAAACAAATTTTGAAATCTTTTTGTATCCCGCCAAGCACAAACTACATAAATAATTTCTCAGAAGAAGCTACTATTCACTTTTACACTTCAAATTATCCAATCAGAGTAATGTGGGATAAAAATTTATTTAATAATGATCCTTGTGTAAAAATGTCGATTATCTATAGTGAATTTCATGGTTTTGATACAGGAGGATATATGCTCCTAGGAAATCCAGTACACGATAGTATAATTATTGACAGTACATTGGTCAATGTCATGGGATATACTTTGGAAAGTTACATGGATACAATGAAGAGAATTGGGATACTAAATTTTAGATTTGCCCAAGATAATCCTCTTGGATTAAGTGATGATATGGCAATTGTTAGGAGTATATACCCAAACCCAATTTTAAATGGAAGTATTTTAACTATAAATACTGTTGGTAGCTATCAAATTTTAAATGAATTAGGTGCGATTGTACAAGAAGGTATGATTAGCGAAAATACTATACCAATAAACATGAACCATTCTGGTTTTTACATTCTAAATGTTAAAAACAACAATAAAAATAAAAAAATTAAACTAATTGTGAAATGAAGAAAACCCTTATAATCGTATTTTTATACCCAATATTTCTTTTTAGCCAAAGTGGTTTCGATTGTGGAACTCCTGAAAACACTGAAGGAATGACACCTAAATCAGGAAGTTGTGTTCAAAAATCAAGTAATTCTCAAGATTACTTTAGAAGATATGCTTATCAAAAAGATTTATATCCAACACGGAATGTATTATTAATACCTGTGGATGTTTACGTATGGCAGAAAGATGATGGCACAGCTAATTATGCTGATAATTCTATAAACAGAGGTCGTATTGATTCTATTTTCATGTTTTTAAATCGGTTTTATAGAGAAAATGTAACCCCAACTTTTCAACCTTTATCTACTGTTGTAGATTATGACTCTACAAAAATACAGTTTGTTTTAAAACATATCTATTTTGAAAAAAATACTACTTGTTGGGGTAAAGGAGGAAATACAGATGAAGGAATCACAGGCGATGGATATTTCTTAAACAATGTAGCTAAAAATCTGCATCCTCAAGATAGTAGTATATTTAAAGTTCATATTACGGGGTATAGCAGCGCCTATTATAGTGGTTTTGCTACTTTTCCGACTGATGATTTTAGTCATCAACATTACATTGTAACATTAAATAAACCTAATGAAACAGTTATTAACCCTGTAGGAATGTGGGGGTTTGCAGGGCATTTGGCACATGAATTTGGACATAATTTTGATTTATTTCACACATATAATTATGAATATGTTGACGGATATGATAAATGCAATGAAGCAAATGTTGATTATTTAGATGATGTTTTTGGTTCTTCTTCAAATAATTCTAAAATCTGCCCACAATCTGCTGGCTGGAGCTGTGACCCTTATGATACAAGTAATACGTGTACAAACAATATGATGGGAGGAACACAGTCTTCAAGGTATTTTTCTCCCAAACAGATTCAACGAATGCATAGGGCACTATCTTTACTCTCCATTCGAAACTATGCAATTGTACAAAATTTTGATGAAAATAAGTTTATTGAGATTGACTCAACTCAAACTTGGGATTTCAGCACTAAATTATACAACAACTTAAAAGTCAAGGCAGGCACAACCCTAACCATACAGTGCGAAGTACAATTTGTGCCCGAGGCAAAAGTTATCATCGAACCCGGAGGAAAGCTCATTATTGATGGCGGAAAACTCACCAATGAAAAATACTACAACAATTTCTGGCAAGGCATTCAAGTTTACGGTACTTCCAACAAGAATCAATTCCCAGAAAGCAACCCAACCTATCAGGGATTATTGGTTATAAAGAATGGCGGAATCATTGAAAACGCGCACAAGGCAGTAACCAATTGGCATCAGGATAATTGGAATGAAATAGGTGGTGTCATTCAAGCAACAGGTGCTGTTTTTAGAAACAACAGACGAGATGTGGAGTTTAAGAGTTATCAAAATTACAATACCAATTACACCAACAAATACCGAAATCTTTCCAAATTCACCAATACCGATTTTATTACCACAAATGACTTCATAGAAAAAGGCTTAGCTATTCAAACACATGTTACGATGTGGCAAGTGGATGGAATAACATTTACCAATTGCCATTTTTCAAATGATATAACTACCAATAAAAACAACAGTTCTGCACCCAACAGAGGAATTTATTCCATAGATGCAGGTTACAGTGTTTTAGCCGGTTGTTCTACAACTCCGCCATTAGGGCAACAGTGTCCAACGGCAAATTTGTTAAAATCAAGTTTTAAAGGGTTTAGCTCAGCCATAGAGGCAACTGGCGCGGCAACTACCCAAACAGTTACCATTCAGCAAGCTAATTTTATAGACAATGTTTGGGGTATAACGATAGATGAGTTTGATAATGTGTCTTTGAACAGAAACACGATGGATGTCGGAGATGCCGACTACACTCTGTTTTGGCCAATAGGTGCAGGTATAATGGTTAATAATTCAACAGGTTATAAAATTGAGGAAAACACGGTTTCCACTAACTTGGCAGGTGGTTTTCGGGTAGGTATCAATGTTAGCAATAGCGGAACAGATGATAACCGTGTGTATAAGAATAATTTACAAGCGTTAAATAATGGGGTGGCAGGTAATGGAGTGAACCACAATAGCAATTATCAAAAAGGATTACAGTTTTTATGCAATAACTTTCAAAACAATACAACTGCAATAGCCATCAATTCTTCACCAACCAATGATGGTGTACGCTTCTATCAAGGGAACTTTTCGCCTTTAAAATCGGCAGGAAATACATTTACAAACAATACAACGGGTATAAATAACACAGCCAATTCCATCGTCTATATTCACAATGGCGGAAATACGCAACCTGTTAATAATTCAGGTATGGTTTCGCTTCAATCCACTACAAACACAAATTCATGCCCGACTAGTTTTGGAGGAGGAATAATCATGAAACCAATACTACTGGTGTTGGATAGCTTGAATACAGAATTGGGCGGACAAACAGCCTCATATAATAATTTGAATTTCACTTATACTTCTTTAATCGACAACGGGAACACTGAACAATTCAAAGATAATATTGAACTGAATTGGTCAGATGATGCTTGGAAGTTAAGAGGAAAGCTATTGGCAAGTTCGCCTTACCTTTCATCAGAAGTATTGCTAAAAGCTGCTAAACAAAATGTACTTCCAAACGGGATGTTACTTGAAATCTTGCTCGCCAATCCGGATGCCACAAAAGGTGAAAAATTCATCAGTCAACTAAAAACTGTTACCAACAATACTTTTCCTGAATATATGTTGGATTATGTAAGAGGAAATTTTGATAGCAGAACACTAAGAACCGACATGGAAGGGCAATTGTCCTCCATTCATTCCGAGTTGTCGAATACACGAAGTTGGATAAAGCACTTAACAAAGTCGAAAGAAGAATATACGGATAATGATAGACTTAACGTTGTCAATTTAGGTGATGATATTTACAGCAAAGTAGGTGTCATGGATTACTACATTACCCAAGGTGCGTTTAATAAAGCCGATTCTGTTTTAAACACTATTAATAACGATAAAAAATACACGACAGATTTACCATTAATAGAAAATTTTAGTGATTACATCAATTTCCGTGAAAATTTGGGAAATAGAAATTTAGCACAATTAGATTCCACGGAAGTTGCTTATTTGCAAATCTTGGCAAATGGAAAAAGCAGAGTGGCAGGATATGCTCAAAACATTCTTTGTTTCTTTTATGATATTTGTTATGAAAAAGAGCTAGCAACAGGAAACGCTCAAAATAAAGCAATGATGATACCGAGTGCAAATAGCCAAGAAGCATTAAATAACGTTCTTTATACGGTTACACTTTATCCAAATCCTGCAAAAGAGTACACTAGTATTCAATGGGAAATTTACGATGAGTTAAACAATCTCCACTATAACATTGTGGATTTAAACGGTAGAGAGCAATTGAGCGGTATTCTCTTCGACAATAAAGGCGAACAAGTCATTGATACCCGAAAATTGAAACAAGGTATTTATATTATTGGAATTTACAACAACAATCAATTAAAAGTGAGTAAGAAATTGGTTGTTGAAAATCAGAAATGATATAGTAGGGTGTAGTCCATGTTGTTGGATTTGAAGGTCTATAATAAGCAAAAAGTACGCTCAAATGAGCGTGCTTTTTTGTTATAATATTTCTATTTCATTTTCTTAAAACTTGAATCGAAGCGTTTTTTTTCGCTGTTCTATAACTTTCATATAAAACCTCAATTTATGCAAATTATATGAGTAAATAATATCCTCAACAACAATTGTTATTCATGAAACTTTCAATTGATTACTATCTAAATCTACAAGATATAAAATAAAAAATGGTCGCAAAGATAGGTCTTGTCTTTCCTTACTGCAAGGTCAAGCCCTCCGGGTTTTGCTAAAAAAATCTCCACACCTCAGTTTTCTGGTTCCACTTTAAATAAACTTATCCCTTTAAATTTCACTATCAACTTCAATTCCCATTCAGAGGTCGGGTAGTATTTTTTATAGCAAAAACCTTGCATCCAGTTCATCCAAGCCCTGAAAAATGGGCTTTCTTTTTTCTTTTTTTTCGGCTTTTTAGTCGTTTTTTTTCTCTCTTTCTTTTGGAAAAATTAGCGGAGCGAAGCGACAGGAACATAATTTTTAAACCCATAATTATGTTTCAGTTAAAAACGTATCGTTTCGGAATGAGAGTAGAAAAAAATTCCTTTTTATTCTAAGCCGTGGATTAAACACAGGAAAACCCATAAATGAGTCTTGTCCAAATTGCTTTGTATGTATCTGTAATAGCAGAGAAGATAAAGAAAATTTGTATTGGTTATTGTTTGCATTGTGGCAAAGTAAAGAAATCAAACGACAGTTAATCGGCTCGGTCATTCTGTATATTCGTAAAAGAGATTTGGAGAAAATAATAAAGCAAAAAATACAGGAATGCGTCCTGTCAGCAGTTCAGAAATCCATTCCCGTATTGCGTGAGTTTCAGCGAAAAGAACAAGCATTTCTCAAAATGTCCGCACAGGTGCGTGAACTAAAAACAGCTTTTTTATGCAACTTGGTTAGATAAAATGGAAAACGCCCGATTAGTCGGGCGTTTTCTTTAACAACTATCGGTTAATTTACACTTTGATAGTCGCGGTTTTCGACAATACAACCTTTGAAATGCATCATGATTTCAAAAGCATCTGTGTCTTCTGTTGAAGTATCATTCACATTTACCTCAACACTTTTGAGATTTACTCTACTGGATAGTTCTGCACCAGCTTTAAATCTTGGTTTTTTCTTGACTGTGGCTTTAATAATTAAATCGCCACATTGACTTGTTTTTTCTTCCATCTTTTTGTGTGTTATGTCGGAGTACTCTTTGTTTTGTCGCACTCCGACTGATTAAATAATAATTTACTTTTCTTCTTCTTTACACTCTGGGGTGTCGTTAATCGCTGATTGACTTACTGCCGTCGCTATTGCTCCGGCAGTGGCCAAATAACCAGCAATTGTTACCGCAACCGCAGGCAAGGCAATCGGAGCAGCAAGAATTGTTGTTCCCACTGCTGCAATGATTAAACCTGCCAAACGCAGTTTCTTGAAGAAGGGCGGAGTTTCCTTTCCGCATCGTTTGAAGTAAGACTTCAATTTGTCCTGTTTACGCTCCTTACTTTTGTTCTTGAGCTTGTCGAAAGATTCCTTTTCCATTGCTTTAGATATTACTGGATTTCTACAATACTGAGCACGTTAAATGCTCCATTTTTCAGTGTGTACTGTACTCCGTTGACCTCCTGAAAGAATTCCAACATCAGTAAGTACAAATCTGTTCCTGCTCCTGATGGTACAGCTGTCGGAGTAAGTGTAACAGTCGTTGCCGTTCCGTCAATCGGAAGATTCTGACTGTTCGTTTCTTCAACGGAAGACACAGCACCCGAAAAATCAACTTTTGCCCAGGCACCTCTCAACGTTACATGCGTTGCACCTGATGGAACATTCAAATCATTGATTGGAACAAACCCGGTTAAGTCAATTACTCCAGTACCTGTATTCACAGAATAGCTTTTAAAAAGCACTGAACCCAAAACAGCACGGTTATTGAAATTGAACCCTTTCAGCAATGATTTTGCAGCAGGAGTTGCAATTCCCTCGCTTACTTTACGTTCACCACGGGAACTGGTTGAATCCATGTTCTTGATTTGTGTCATGACTTTCATTAGTCGTGAAGTTACACGACCATCTGAAGCATTCTGCATCATCGTACGAACAGAATCACGAAGCAATTTCCCAGAGCTGGCAGAAGAGCCGAATTCCGCGCCATTTTCACGAGTCCTTACAAATGCAGGGTCGTTTTTGATACGTTCACCCTCAACACCGCCTTTCTCACGAGCTAAGAAACCATCTTTGGACTTGTAGAATGATAAATCACCAACTTTTCCCGTCAGTTTGATTATCCCTTTTTGTCTTGCCATGTTTCAAGATTTATTTGAATTAATAAGCGAGTTACTAGGTCCGCTTTTTTACCTGTCTTTGCGCATTGACAGCACAAACATCAGATAAAACCAAACACCATCAAAGTCAACACTTCCGAGCAATAAACTTTGTGCTGTTTTAGCTTGTTTTTGCAGGAAAAACCAGCCGTTAAAGCACGTAATTTTGTAACAGTGGAAACAGTATCCCAACTATGAAAAAAGTACTGATAAAGCATACATATAGTATAACCCCTGAGTAGAAAATGAAACGCCTTGTTATCCATACAAAAGATGTAATGATTGTTACCGGAAAAAGTGAGCGTTATTCCCGTTACCTCATCAAAAGAATAAAGGAAGAAATTGGAAAGCAGGAACACCAATACTTAACCATACGTGAGTTCTGCGAATACTTGGGTCTCAATTACGATGAGGTGGAACAAATTTTGTTTTGAAGCCTTTAAAATAGCTTATTTCCAACCACTCAAAAAATCATAAAATTTAACGTGTTTTGTTTGTGTTTATCAGTAGTTTAGAGTATATTTGTAGTGTAAAACGTTCATTCAAGTAAGTGCAAAAGAGTACAAATTTTAAGTAACCTATGCAGTAACCTTATTGAATGGTTTGATATAAAGTATTGTAAAACAGTGGTTTATAAATATTTGCGAATCCCAGCGGGATCACTCTGATAAAAAAGGCTTCGATTTTTTCGAAGCTTTTTTATTTTCATCAATGTCTAGTCCTGAAATAGCGATACACAATTTTTTATCGTTATGGAAAAAGGAGAAAAAAAAGTTTATTTAAAGCGCAGTCAAAAGGATTATTCAATGTCCTTTAAGTTAGCAGTTGTTAAAGAAGTTGAATCAGGATTT
>JAKQEK010000132.1 GCA_029558535.1 Bacteroidota bacterium
ACAATAATCTTTCAGGGTTTCGCAAATCGTGCGGTGAGTTTTGTGTTTTCACTGATGAGCTGAACACTATACACACCGCTGCTCCATGTTGAACAGTTTATTTGAGTGGAGTAAAAAGGAGGTTGTATGGAAGTTTTTTCAGTGTATATCAACCTGCCATAAGAATCAAAAATATTTAAAGTACAACTATTAAATTTCAGGTTGTGCGCATTGACGTAAAGCAGACCCCACGATGATTCAAAAAACACGTTTAGCAACGGAAGCGTTGCCTGTGTTGGATTTTCCATACCTGTAATGGTATCGCACATACTGTTGACCAACGGCCCTAACCCAAATACAGGATTATTAGGCAAACCAGAATAAGTACGTGCACCCCCTAAGAAAAAACTGTAAGGCTGATAATCGCATGCAGCCCCTAAACTGTCAGGATAATTAACCACACCAATGTAGGAGTTATAAATATTGTAGGTAGTATCGGGATAAGGGAAAATAAAATTAAGCCCATCATAATAGGGTTTAGACACATAAATTTTACCATCGGGGGCAAGTCTTGCATCACCACCAATTTGAGTTGGGTAAATCTGCATGGACAGCGTATCGGCACTTAAAGCAATGTTAGATGCAGCCAGATTAAACTGAACCAGATAATTGGTATCGGGATAAGCAATGGTTTGTAAATAAAATTTTGTTTCATCAGGAGAAAAGGCACCACCAAAGAAAGTCTTATAAGAAGTGATTTCAGGAAAAACAGTTTGTAATAAAGAAATATCTCCTGTACATCTGTCAAACGAATAGTACTCAAACAAGCCGCGGGCATTAAAATAAATCATTTTATTTCCTGAAGGTGAAAAAACAAGTTTAGCTATATTATAAACAGTAGGTTGTCCTGCTACTTGAATAAAGGGACCTGATACTCCTGAAGGAGAAATAAGAAAGAGGTAGTAATCTGTCACAGGTAAGCCTGTTGACAGCGCAAAACATTTTCTGCATACAATCCACCAGTCGCGACCATTGCCATGTTTTACAGCCGCCAAACCATCAGCCATAAAATCATTGAGCAACATGTTGTTTTTACTGACAACTTTTCCCAAACCATTATTAAGTGTCATGTCAATAATAGAATAATATAATCCCTCATGCGCACCGGCACCTGTAACATTTAAAGAAAACAAATAATAGCGATTGTCATTTCCGGGATCACGGAATGAGGTTAATTCCTGATACCACCCCTCACCAATAATATTATCGCCATTATCCATCAGTTGATGATTTTTATTGAAAACGGCAGTGAGGTCAGGATGCCCTCCCTGCATCCACAGTGGATAATAAAAAGTTTGCCCATAAAACAACAGGTTTCCGGCAGTGTCGGCCACACTCACACATGAACCCCTGCCCTTTACGGCACTTATAAAAGTTGAAGGCGGAGAGGTGTTAAAATTGATTCCTGCACTGTCGCCAAAACACCAGATGTTATTTTCATGCTGAGCAAAAGCCAAAGATGCATGAAACAGCAACAGAAAAAACAACTTCATGGTATAGGATTTTTTAAACATGCAGGAATTGGATGATAAAGTTAAGTTATTTTATAATACTAATCTTTCTGATGTTGGTGGAATTGGTTTTAATTATCTTTATTGTATATACACCCTCAGATAGAAAGTTTCTGTACTCTGTATTTGTAAATGAAATACCTTCTAAAACCAAACAACCTTTACTGTCAAACACGAGTGTTTTAATCACATTATCCTGGGCCGATTCTACTGATGATGCAACAGAAGTAGGTTGGGACTCCGGATTCATTAAACGGTAGCCGGTTGATTGGATATCAACCTCAAGCCCTAATAAGGCTCGTGCATTTAAAACACCAATTCCTCCTATATTTAAAGGGGTATAAGCTATATTCAATAATTCAACAGAGTCAGCTTGTGTCAACTGATAATCAGAATTAAATGCAAAATTCAAAGCTAAACCCAAAGTGTATTTTTGGTATTGCTCCATCAAATTCTCTACAGAAATTCCGTTGAGGACAGATATAGCATTTATATATTCACCTGACTGGTTTAATTTGTCAACACTATTAAAAACACCAATATTATCAGCTTGTGTTTGATTATAAAAAGCTAATAACAGACTGTCTGTATTTCTGAATTCCGGATTATCATATAAATATTCAAAAGCAGCGACTTGGTCCTTATATTTATCCTCATTAAATGAAGCAGGGTTATAGTTTACATCTTCATCTACAACTTCTGTCACATGATTTTGCATTGCAGTCTCATCATTTGTGAATTGGTTATTTGAACAAGGGCCGGCAAAACTGTTCTGGTATGGAATAATAAAATTACCGGCACTTGGAAATGGACTGAATATGGTGTAATTGCTGGAACCTGGTTGAGAGGTGCCTTAGTGATACCATATAACTCCGATTGGAGGATTAACAATTGAACAAGCAGTTCTGTTGTTATTTAATCCAAAAGCAGTCCATTTATTATCCCAGGCTTCCATAGTGGAAGGATTTCCCTGAGTCGTTAAAATTGTTGTTGCATCATTCAAAAATACACCTTGTTCACACGCAATCATATTGTTACATTGTAGTTTTGTATTACTGCAATTGTCCTGAAAACGCATTGCTGTTCCAAATCGTGAGATTGAATTCCTGGTTAAATCTATATTTTTTCCTTGACGAATATATAGTCCGTACATAGCCTGGCTTAAACCTAGTGAGATTGGATACATCCTATCAAGGGAATTGTCACTTATATTTAAATTATTACAGCCATCGCTCCAAATAGCATAATGAACATCAGATCCAATTTGTGTTGGAGGAAGATGGAAATAGAGATTATTATTGGTAATATTTAACTTAGGAGCTGTAGCATCTTTATCTAAAAGTGAAAGATATATTCCAATACGTGAAAGACCAATTATGTTTGACGAAATACTTCCTCTCATTGCATTAGTTGATTTATTCATTACAATTATTCCGGTACTACCAAAGTTGCCAGAGTAATATGGATGAATGGAGCTAATGGTATTATTAGAAATATTTAATAATGCATTTGGGCTAGATAATACTTTTGTGCCCATATTAACCTTTTCTATTTTATTGTTTGTTATTTGAATATTCATCAATGGGTTTGCCACAGACAAAATCGCCTCTTCGCTAACCTCATTAAAATGATTACCTTCAACAACCATATTAATGTTGTTAGAACAAACTACACCTTTATCACATTTTGTAAAAGTATTATCAATTAAATTATTTTGTAAAGCACCAATTTGAATTGAACAAATGTTGTTTTTATCTGAATTACAATATATAGCATTTCCAGAATATGGGAATGAGTAACCATTAATTTTATGGATATCATTAAAATTGCAACTATGAATAGTTGATTTAGAACGAAACAACGCAATACCTGAATTTAAATCATTAAATTGATTTCCAAGTAAAGGATTACTCACAAAAGGAATACTAAAATTATTGACATCATTAAGTACTATACCAGCTAATGATTTATTATTAACCACTGAAGGAGTTTGTCCCATATATTCGTTTATTGTGTTTGAGCTCCCATCAAAAATGGCTTGTTCAAAGAAAGGAATAGAAATATTTCTTGTATTATTCGGAGGTGTATTAGTAGAAATATACGGTGCATACAATGAAATATAATTTCGTTTCAACGTAGCTCCTCCAGCTGTAATAGTTAGGAAACCTCCTTTAAGGAATTTTATTGCGTATTGAGCATCGCTTATCTCAGAACCGGTTACTAATGTTATTGAGGCATAATCGTCAAGCTCAATTCCTTTCCACATTTCATCACAAGCGGCAGTAACAACTGATGATGCAAACTTTATATACATGCTATTACTCACTTTAATCTGAGAACCAGGTGCCATATATAGATTGCAATTGGTTAGTAGATACCATGCATTAACAGTAAGAATACCATTAACAGTAGCGTTTTCTCCAGTAATTTCATAATAGCCTAGCGGATTATATTGATTTGGAAAACTACTCATATTATCATCAATATAATTAGTTACTCCACTAATTTCGCAACACTTATAAACATAATACTTGGTAGTTGATGTGCAATAATTTGGGTTAGCATAAGTCACAGTGATTTCAATATCAGTTGTAGAATTATTTATTGAGGGGTCTAAATCGAGATAAATTGCTGCAGAGTTTATAGTTAATGGATTGATTGATGCTGTACCGGCCCAAGTGGGTAATATGGAAACAGTATAATACTGTGGATTGTTAGAATCGAAATTGGTGATTTTAATATCTAATTGCCAAGGAATATCAACTCTATAATTACACAATGAAGTAGTTCCAGAAATATTCACCGGACAGGGGTCGGAATAACTGTTAAAGGATAGGCCTGACAAGGTAAGAATGAAAGAAAATGTAAAAGTTGTTAACGGTTTCATATGAATAGATTTTTGAGGTGAGAATAATTTTATTTTCAAAAGCATTAAAAAGAAATCAAATGTGCAATATATGCCGTAATTATTTTAGATAACAAATAACATCATTGCTTCCGAAATGAAGCAGAATGATGTACGAATAGAAAAAAATTTAAAGCTAATAGGGCAGGCTTTAAAGGAATTGCGTATAAGAAAAGGGTGGAAGAGTTATGAAACTTTTGCTATTGAAAATGATTTAGATCGAAAACAATATTGGCGTATTGAGTCAGGAACAAACATAACGTTAAAATCATTGATAAGAATTCTAAATATCCATAGAATATCATTGCATCAGTTTTTTATGGAAATCAAACTTTAATTATTTTATAGATTAAACTATATTTTAAGAAATAGTTTCTAAAATAGTCGTTATAAATTGTACGTTATTATTACATCTTAAACAAAGGGCACTGTTTGAAAACATTATTGTAGATTTTAGCATTTCTCAATTCAGGCGAATACACTAACCTTTCAAGGTTTCACAAACCGTGCAGTGAGTTTTGTATTTTCACTGATGATTAAATACGAATATCAACTTCAATAGTATAATATCCTCACTGTTCTGAATGAGTTGAATTAAAAGGAGGTTGTAAGGAAGTGTTGGCAGTTTATATCAACCTGACAAAATAATCAAATATTTTTAAAGCACAACTATTAAAATTCAGATTGTGCATAGACATTAATCAAACCTCACTATGATTCAAAAAACACGTTTAGCTATATTATAAACAGTCGGCTGTCTTGCCACAGAAATTCTTTACTTTGCACAGCTTACTTATTGTATGATTCCCGGATTGCAACACCGAAAAATTATTCTTGCATCACAATCGCCCAGACGCAAACAACTGTTCGATATGATGAATATTCC
>JAKQEK010000146.1 GCA_029558535.1 Bacteroidota bacterium
ATTACTACAATTTATATAGATATCGTAGTTGAATATGCGGCTGGCGAGCTATTTGCTTGATACACATCGAGGCGAGGCGACGTGATTTACAGGCGCGCAAGTGCCTGGGATGAATACAACTTGAATCAATCACTTTTAAGGTTGGAATTTATCAAAACCAGCCTAACGGTCCTTCGGGCGGCTTTCGCACAACGCCTGCGCGTTGGCGAAGTTCGGGCGCCCCAAAAACGCTTGCGTTTTTGAGGGCGGCCGAATTTGGTCGAGCCCGCATGGCCGAGCGCGCCACAGGGCGCAGCTCGCGCGGGCGAAACCCGGAGGCGGCCCCGAAGTGGGCCGCCGTAGCGCTTACGCGCTTGTTATACGAAGGGGGCGCGACTCTTGTTTAATATGCAAGAAAATTATAATAAAACAAGTAGAATTATGGAATTGGTTTCTTAATGAGCGGTTAAACGTTTTTCCAACGGCGGTGCGAGCGCCCAGCGAGCGCGCTGTTGGACTAGTATTGTTTTTGAATTGATTTTAATATATTTTCGTTTGTATTAAACAATTCGACGTCATAACTTTCAACAATTTTATAAATTAAAGGTTTTAAACTGTCATCATTGCAGTTAATCCAAATGCTATTGTTTACTTGATAGTATATCGTGCGAATTTTTTTATTTGAATCTGGTATTTTTATATTTATTAAATTTTTAAGATATTCATAAGAAACATGCTTTAAGGGGTGAGAATAAAATGCTTCATTTTTATCGACAAGTGGCTGTGATTTTCGGATTATATATTTATCGCCTTCTTTGCTCACGGAGCAGTCTCCATATTTAGAGTTAAGAATTTTAGCAAGTTTAATAAGAGCATCACCATATTGCATGTTTTTAAATTCGATTTCGGCAGTATGATTAATATAATTTTTGTGAACTTTAGCATAATCTTTACCAAGTTGCTTATTAATCTCATCGCAAATTTGTTTTACGGTCATTCCAGCAGTAGGAGTAATAATTGTAACGGTTTGAATAGCATTATTAGCGTGACCTAATATTTGATAAAAAGGTATAATAAGAATTAATGCTATTAAAGTTGAAATTAATACTTTCATTTTCATTGCAATTTAAATTATTTTAAGCTTATGATAAGTTCTTTGCCTATAGCATTAGCGAATTTATCCAATGTTGCGAGAGTTATGTTTTCAGCGTGGTTTTCAATTCTTGATATAACGCTTTTAGTGGTATGGATTTTTTGAGCTATTTCTTCTTGCGTTTTTCCTGATTTTAATCTTTCTTCCTTTAAAATTACTCCAATTTTAAAGTCGTTATAACCTTTCCAGAATTTTTTAACGTTTTCTTTATTGTTTTTTAAGCGTTTGTTCGCGTATTCGTTAAGTTCCATGCTTGCACCTCATTAAATAATCGTTTTTATATTTTTCGGCCAGCTCGACTTCATCCGAGGGTGTTTTAGGAGTCTTTTTTTGAAATCCATTTGTTAAAACGATGATGTTGTTTTTATGAAAAAAGCATAAAATTCTATAAATATTGCCTTTAAACGAAATTCTGCATTCCCAGATGTCTTTTGTATTTACTAGTTTTTTAAAATATTGTGAAGGTATAAATTCTAGTTCTTCTAATAATTTGAGCACCCAAGCGATCTTTTGAAAAACTTTAAGCGGTAACGAATCTAAGAAAACTTTTATGGGTATATGGCCGTCTATAGTTTCGTATAACTTGATCTTTCTCATAATCCAATGTTAGCATAAATGCTAACTGTTGTCAACATATTTTTTAAATTGGTTGGCCGGTCTTGTTTATGTTATTTTAATTTTGATTTAGCGGCTGTGCCGCCTGGAAGGCGGCGCTGCCGCTAACAAGAATGATTGTAATGAGGTACCCCCGTCGGTCGCGCCCCTTTCGTATAACGCCCCGCGCGTTGGCGAAGTTCGGGCGCCCCAAAAACGCTTGCGTTTTTGAGGGCGGCCGAATTTGGTTGAGCCCGCGTAAGCGAGCGGTGGCCGCAGCCACGGCGCGCTTTTTGCCTTTAAATCGAAGCATAGAT
>JAKQEK010000147.1 GCA_029558535.1 Bacteroidota bacterium
ACTAATGCATTTTCAAGCTTGCGTCTTCTGAATAAAAACATGTTATTATTGGTGTCTTGCGCGCCGATAGCATAAACCGGGTGACTAAATACCGTATCTTTTAGAAATTTAGCAAATATTCAGCATCGAAAATCCGGATTCAGCAACAGTTATAACATGCCAAGTATTCCATTGCTTTTTAAGTAGATGGTTGATTTATATGGTAGGCGCAAGGGGTATTGAACCCCTGACCTCTACCGCGTCGATGGGATTCTGTAAAATTCAAGGATATTGAAAGCACTTGACAATATCAATAACATCAATAAGTTAAACATCAACAACATTACATTAATTACGCTATTTAATTGTAATTTACGTCATGTTTTGTTTTGTAATATTACAAAAATATGACAATCCACTTTCTTGTATACCGTCATATCTTTTTGTATACCTCACTATCGTTGCGCTTACCGACAACGATAATCCTGAGGACATCTTCTTTGACATCATATACTATCCTGTATTCGCCGATATCATTTCTTAAGAAGGGATATCCTTTAAGCTCCTTGCTGTCATGTGGCATAGGATTTTCCAAAAGAGCAAACACCTTCTTTAATATTTGCCGGAATTGTTTTGGAGGGAGGTTGTCTAAAAACTTTTGCGCTTGTTTACTAATCGATAGCTTTAACATCAAGTTTTCTTTCGATCCATGCTTTGGTGTCATTGACTGTCAAGAAACCGTCCTCAATAGCTTTTAAAGCTATCTCGCCCCAATATCTGTCTTCAATTTCTAAAAGTCTTTGATACTCAGACATGGACATCATAACTACAACCTGCCTTCCGTTTTTCTCTATGGCAATAGGTTCAGTCATCGCCATTTCGAGAATTTGACCGAATTTATTTTTTACCTCTGTTGCTGATGCACCATGCATTATTGTTTTCCTTTTATTAGCTAAATAATCTATATTAGCTAATATAGCTATATAAATAACACTTGTCAAGAGGTATTTTGATACTGTTTGATATTGAAAAAGATTTTTCCGCTACGATGTTTTTGATTTAAGGTAGTTAATGACATCTTGCGGGGCGATGTTGTTATCACGAATGAATTTTATAAGATCGTCTTCTAGTTTTGTGTTGATAATGGGAGATTCTACAACGGCGAAAATAATCGGCGATTTCTGCTTTTGTGATGGAAAAATCCTTAAACTTTTTTTCCTGTCCGGCGAGAATAACTTGGTGATGAATTGTCGCTTTACAGATACCCTGTTTTTTAAAATCTTCCAATTTTGCGATTACCTCGCGCTCACCGACTAATGCATTTTCAAGCTTGCGTCTTCTGAATAAAAACATGTTATTATTG
>JAKQEK010000159.1 GCA_029558535.1 Bacteroidota bacterium
AATATTGACGATAAGCACCGTATAGCCTTTGTATAGCTTTCGCTCTCAAGGTCTATTCCAACATACTCTGACAAGAAATCATCTACTCTCATATAATAATTCTACCATAATATTTTTACCTTGTCAACAATAACTTTTTCAGTATAACACTTAAAAACTTTATAAAATTAAAAGTTTTTCAGTTGATTGCCGATAAACTGCCGTTAAACATCCGATAAATCGCCGATAATATAATCATAATTATAATAATCGTGATTATAATCGTCAAATGTGATTATAATCGTGATTATAATCCACGGATTCGTGCAAATTCATGGATTCCACAAAGTTATCACTTTTGATAATATCTCATCAATGCTTACTGGCTTGAAATTCCAGACATCTACGCCGACATTGATTCTATTTTTCTTTTCTTCAATGGGATTGTTATGATTATGTCCATGCAGATGAATTGCCCCATAATACTGCTTGTTCCATGAATGTAACGGCCAATGACAAAGCGTAAACCAGACATCCTGCAACTTTACAATCATAAGCCTTTCGCCAGTTATTTGTCTGTCGTGATCGCCAATCAGGAATATTTTGTTTCCATTCAGCTTTTTGGCATATTCCTGTCCTCTTTTCCACGCAAAGTCTCCAAGAACATAAATCGTATCGTTTCGCTTTACCGTTTCATTCCAGTAAGAAATAAGCGCATCATCCATTTCATTAACATCCTTAAATGGACGATTACAGAGTTTGATAATGTTAGAATGACCAAAGTGGTCAGTGGCAGTCAGACGTAAACCATATATTACTCATGATTCACCTTCTGACTGCCCATTCTTTCTGCCTTTACCTTTATAATTATTCGTTTGAGAATGACAATTGGGACATAAAAACTGTAAATTTTCAATTCTATTATCCTTACTATTTCCATTTTTGTGATGCAGTTCTAGCGAAAGATTATTATTATTCCAATTATCTATTTTACAAATATCGCATCTATAATCAAGCAATTTATTTCTTAATATATGGTTTTTAACAGTAGCATTTCTTCTGCATTTACAGCCATTAATTAAAATATCTGTATCTTTTAAGTATCTTCCAGCTTTTCCGCTTGGATAAAAATAGGATATGTCCAAATTGTATTCTTTTATAAATTTAGAAATGCTATGACGAGACAAGCCTGTCAATTTCGATATTTCAACCACAGACCTACTATTTAAAACAAAAATTGCGAGAGTTTCTTTTTCTATCCCGTCCCTCTGTTCCCCGTTTTTTGGGAAACTCAGGTTTGCGCAAATGGCACATTTTTTCGCCCTAAAGTCCTTTATACGACCACATTCGCAAATGTTTTGATGACGACCTCCTCTCCAATTAGGGTTGTTCTCCCCTTTGCAATTTTCTTTATATTTAATATTTTTGCATTCTCTACTACAAAAAACATTGTTAATATTTCTTATTGT
>JAKQEK010000164.1 GCA_029558535.1 Bacteroidota bacterium
CCCTACATTGAAATCATCAGAAAGGTTTTTTGCAACATTTAAAATGTATGTTTCTGATCCACCGTAAGCTGTACCCGCAGAAGACATCAAAAAAGTTATATTTGGCTTCATGTTGAAATATTCAATCTATTTTTGAATTCATCAGTTCCTGTCGAACGCTTTCCCTCTTAATGGATTGGTATATCTTTAATATCGAGGAAAAGGTTAATATTATGTAGCATCTTATATTTATTCGATAAATAAATCATTACAAGTTCTTGTAAAACTGCACTAATTCTTCAGATGTTTTTTGGATAGTAAATTTTTCAAGTACCTTCTGTCTGGCTGCTTTAGATATATTAATCCTCAGATTTTCCTCATTAATTACTTTAAGTATCAACTCTTTCAATAAAACATAATTTCCTGTCTCGCATAAAAT
This sequence comes from Bacteroidota bacterium, assembly GCA_029558535.1. Classification (GTDB taxonomy): domain Bacteria; phylum Bacteroidota; class Bacteroidia; order Bacteroidales; family ML635J-15; genus Bact-19. The sequence goes on from JAKQEK010000164.1 coordinate 419, forward strand.
ACCATTATATCCATCATCAATAGCTTCAGGGATGCCACCTACGTTTGATGCTATAACAGGTTTACCGCATGACATAGCTTCAAGCACCGTTACAGGAAAAGTTTCTTCAAATGATGGCAATACAAAACAATCTATAAATTTATAAAAAGGAGGCAAAGCATTATTGGGTAACGGGCCAAGAAAGTGAAAATTGCTGGTAGCCTTTTTTAAATTATTTTTAATAAAATTTTCTTCGTAAGGACCGACCGCAAAAAACTCAGCAATGCCTTCCAGTTCTGATGCAACCTTAAAAAGCAAATCCGTCCCTTTGGCATTGCTCAATCTACCAACAGTACCTATTCTCGGCAAATCATGATTATAATCCTGCTGTAAAGTAAAATCCTCTGAATTTCCAGGCTTGAAAAAATTCGCGTCCACACCATTATAAATTACTTTGATATTTTCAATGTTGTGTGTCTGCTCTAAAAAATTTTTGCTCCATTTACTACATGTAATAAATGCATCAGTGTATTTATTGACTATATTTTTACTATGTGTATACAAGGGCGGTAACCACGGTCCATGAAAATGAACTATTTTTTTAATATTCTTTTGAAGAAACGGGAAAATGAGGCTTTCTGTTGGATACTGGACTTCAAGGATGTCAGAATCTGATATAAACTTGTTAATCTTTCTTGTTGAAGCCATTATAGTTATTGC
>JAKQEK010000181.1 GCA_029558535.1 Bacteroidota bacterium
AGATAGTTTGGGCACCCTATTAACCCACTACAGCATATCCGAAATTCGCTTTCATGACCGTATTCAATTCGTAAACGAATTACGGGTATCACGGCTCTGTGGTATAAATTGCGAAAGTATTTTCTTTTATGAATGAGTTATGTGCCATAGCCAGCCCAACTTAACGGGGCGCCCGGCGTCCGTGGCGGGCGCGAAGAAGAAATGTCTTGAAAATATATTTACTGATAGATAAATGTTATTCGTATATATCAATAAAGAGGTATTAAATGCAGAATTTACTAAATGATTTAACCGAGCTGCTATCTAAAGACGAAAGACTATCTGCCGATGGAAAGCTCTTAAAAAATAAAGTGATAGAACTTGCCCTCGCAATGGATGCTTCACTTATAAAGCTCTTATTGAAAAACGAAAAGATAAAAAAACACTTTTTTACGGAAGTTGATGGCGTTATCGTTTTTGACAAAATAAAATTTCAGAAGTTTGTTTCAAATAAAGAATTTCTTCCAGACAGCTACACAGCGTTTAAAAATAAAATAGGCCTTGTTAATGAAAATGGAGATTACTTATCTGAAAGCCGTGAAGTCGTTTTGGCATGGCCGTACAAGGATTGTGTATTAGAAGGCGGTCAGACTAAAGAAGATCAAAAACGTGATGAAATATTTTGGAATGAAACTCTTGCGCCAGATGAAATTGACAGACTACTACAACCAAAAGTTCTAACCAATTTTGCATTATATGACAGCAAAGGAAAACATAATATTACTATTAATAAAAAAGATGATTTAGAAATTGGGAACATTGTTATTCGTGGAAATAATCTCCTTTCTTTAATGACTTTACATAAACGCTTTGCTGGAAAAATTAAATTAATATACATTGATCCTCCCTATAATACCGAAAACGATAGTTTTAAATATAATGACAAATTCACTCATTCTACTTGGTTGTCATTTATGAAAAATCGTCTTGAGGTTGCACGAAAATTACTATCTGAAGATGGTTCAATTTATATACAATTAGACTATAATGAAGTTCATTATTATAAAATATTAATGGATGAAATATTTGGAAGAGAATGTTTTCAACGTGAAATAATATGGGATACTCAAGTTTTATCCGGTTATAAAACCATTGCAAACAATTGGATTAGGGGTCATGATACTATCTTGTTTTATACAAAAAACCAATCACAATTTTTATTCAATAAACAGAGAATGCCTCATCGTAAGGAATACTTAGATAGGTTTGATAAAACTGACAAAAATGGTAAAAAATATTTTGATGGTCGCGGTGAAATTCTATATTTAGATGATGTTATTGCAAAAGGTAAACCGGTTGGCGATGTATGGTATGATATAATGTCTTTCCAACAAATACCAACTGCCAAAGAAAGAGTCGAATTTAGCACACAGAAGCCAGAAGCATTATTAAGAAGAATAATTCAAGCATCAACTAATGAAAATGATTATGTTTTGGATTTCTTTGCTGGTAGTGGCACTACTGCCACAGTGGCACATAAGTTGAATAGAAAATATTTAGTTTGTGAACAATTAGACGATCAAATAATTATTCTTTTGGATAGACTTAACACTGTTGTAAAAGGTAAAGACACAGGTTATCTTGCAACAGAATTAAAATGGAAAGGTGGTGGCTCATTCATCTACTGCGAACTTATGGAATTAAACGAAGCATACATAAATAAAATCAAGCAGGCTACTACAACCAAAGAACTCCTTGCAATTTGGGAAGCAATGCAGAAAAAAGCATTCATTAGCTATAAGGTTGACCCAAAGAGTATCAATGAAAATATTTCTGACTTCAAAGAATTATCTTTAAAAGACCAGAAACGCTTCCTTATTGAGATTCTGGATAAAAACCAACTGTATGTTAATTACAGCGAAATTGATGATAAAGATTATAATGTTTCTGAAACTGATAAAAAGCTGAATAAAATGTTCTATGGTGAGGTGTGACCATGCCTCAAACATTGGAACAAAAAATCACTGCATATATTGAACTTGGTAATTCGCTACCGGAAATTCCGATATTTCTTAAAAACAATCTTAATGCAAATTTTGAATTACGCCCTTATCAAATAGAAGCATTTGGTAGGTTTTTGTATTATTTAGGCAATGATAAACTGAAACAAAAACCATCTCAACTCCTCTTTCACATGGCCACTGGAAGCGGTAAAACACTTATTATGGCAGGAGCAATAATTTATCTCTACAATCTGGGTTACCGTAATTTCCTGTTTTTTGTAAACAGTACAAATATTATAAATAAGACCCGTGATAATTTTTTAAATCCTCTTTCATCGAAATATCTGTTTTCTGAAACCATATCATTTGGAGACAAGAAAGTAGCCGTTCGTGAAGTTGATAATTTCCAAGCTGTAAACGAAGAAGGCATCAATATCGTTTTTTCAACAATCCAGGGGCTTCATTCACGACTGAACACACCCAGAGAAAACTCTCTGACCTATGATGATTTTGAAAATAAAAAAATAGTTTTGTTATCTGACGAGGCCCACCATATTAATGTTGATACCAAGAGAGGGAAACTGACAAAGGAAGAACAGGATGAAATAGTATCATGGGAAGGAACTGTAAACAGGATATTTCGTGCCAGCCCGGATAATATACTTCTTGAATTTACTGCCACTATTGATATGGCGAATCCAGATATTACAACAAAATACTCTGATAAAATCATTTTTGACTACCCGCTAAAACAATTCAGAAAAGACGGTTATTCAAAAGAAGTCAAAGTTTTACAATCGGATATCCCTCTTATACAACGGGCTTTACAAGCACTCATATTAAGTCAATATAGACGGAAAGTATTTGAAAAATATAAAAAATCAATAAAGCCTGTTTTACTTTTTAAGTCTAAAACAATAGCTGAAAGTAAAGAATTCTATAATGAATTTATTGAAAAGATTAAAACATTAAAAAAAACGGATATTGCCCCCATACAAAAAACCAATGACCCTGCGTTGAAAAGATGCTTTGAATACTTCAAGGCGAATAATATCACTATTGAAAATCTCATCGAAGAATTGAAGAACGATTTTTCAGAGGATAAATGTATAGAGGTAAACAGCAAAGAAGATAGTGAAGAAAAGCAGATTGCAGTGAACACCCTAGAAGATGAACATAATGAATATCGGGCTGTATTCGCTGTTGATAAACTGAATGAGGGTTGGGATGTCCTTAACCTTTTTGATATTGTACGCCTGTACAACACAAGAGATGCAAAAGCAGGCAAGCCTGGTAATACTACAATTTCTGAGGCACAATTAATTGGCCGTGGAGCAAGGTACTGCCCTTTTCAACTTTCAAGCAATCAACCGAAATTCCAGAGAAAATTTGATGATGATATTACCCATGAACTTCGTATTTGTGAAGAACTATACTATCACAGCGCTCATAATCCAGATTATATTAAAGAATTAAATACTGCATTGCAAGAGATCGGCATAAAGGCAAAGGAATCGAAAGAAATACAATTACAGTTGAAATTTGATTTTAAGGAATCAAGTTTTTACAAAAAAGGCTTAGTATTTATCAATAATCAAATCCCTCATGATAGAAGCGGCTTGTTCGCACTTCCTAATACAATTACAGAACATCGGTTTCATGTAAATCTACAAACAGGAGCTGTTCAATCAACCGCAATATTCGAGTCTCCCGATACAAAGGCTATTGATAAAAAGCAGCATGATTACAATCTTATTGATTTTGGTATTCCTATTATCCGAAAAGCACTCTCTCGTCTTGAATTTTATCAATTTAATAATATAAAATCATATCTTCCTAATGTTAATTCAATTACGGAGTTTATTACTTCCAATAACTATCTTGGCAAGATAACTCTTGAAGTTGAAGGAAAAAAAGATAAAATTGACAGCCTGTCACCTGATGATAAATTATATATTGCCACAGAAGTTCTTCATCGAATCAGCGAAAATCTTCAATCAGAAAAAATTGAATATATAGGCACAGAAGAATTTAAACCCTATCAAGTATCAAAAGTATTTAAAGATAAAACTCTCAATATCTACGTCAAAGATGGCGGTGATCAGGAATACGGTGTGGCACAAAGCCAAACAACAAACACCGAATTACAAATTGATTTAAGCAAAAAAGACTGGTATGTTTTCAATGATAATTATGGCACTTCAGAGGAGAAGTATTTAGTAAAATATATAGACAAGACGTATGATGCCTTGAAGAATAAATATGATGAAGTTTATCTTATACGCAATGAGAAACATTTTCAATTATTTAACTTTGACGATGGGACACCCGTTGAACCCGACTTTGTTCTTTTTCTGAAAAAGAAAGAACCCGGCTTATCCGTTCACTACCAAATATTTATTGAACCGAAAGGGAGCCATTTGCTCCAACAAGATGCCTGGAAACAGTCATTTCTGTTGTCACTAAAAAAGAAAAATAAAATACATATCCTTGATAAAACAAAAAAATACAATATTTGGGGTATGCCTTTTTATAATGAAACATTAACAAAAAGCGATTTTGAAAATGCTTTTAAAGAAATTATTCAGTGATGCATCCGCCTCCGCCGTCCTGGCTCCGGCGGCTTTTTGGTGGGGGGCTGGCTACGGCATATAACACGGGGTAAGCGCTTCGTCGCTGCGCTCCTCGGGCTTCGCCACATTTTGCCTCCGCTGCGCTACGGCAAAACGTCGCTTACCCCGGGAACGTTATATGCAATTAGGGCGCCAATCTTTTTGTGTTAAGTAAAATGAATAGTATAATGGAAAAATCCCCGTGCCCCCCTGCTCGCCCGGCGTCCGTGCCGGGCGAAAAGAATAGTTGACAAATGTATAGCAATATATAAAAAGTTATTATGTCACACGCAATAAAAAATGAAATCAGTATAAAGCCTTTAAAGCCTATATTAAAATGGGCTGGCGGGAAAACTCAACTTCTTGATGAGTTATTCTTAAAAATTCCTAATAAATATGGTAAATATATTGAGCCATTTATAGGGGGAGGTGCATTATTCTTTTCACTCCACCCTGAAAATGCAATTATTGCAGATAGTAACCCCGAGCTAATTAATTTGTATAATGTTATAGCACACAATGTACAAGATCTTATTAAAAAATTAAAAAATTATCAAAACACAGAAGAATTTTTCTATTATACAAGATCGCAAAAATGGGAAGAATTACCGTTTATTGATGCGGCTGCTCGTACTTTATTCTTAAATAAAACTTGTTATAATGGCCTTTATAGAGTAAATCGAAATGGTCAATTTAACGTACCTTATGGGAAATATAAAAATCCAAAAATTTTTGATGAAAAAGAAATACTTTTAGCCTCTGAATTGTTAAAGAGAACAAAAATAATATGCAGTGATTATAAAACAGTTTTACGTGAATACGCAAGCCCCAATGATTTTATTTATCTTGATCCACCATACTTACCAATTTCCGAATATGCTGATTTTAAACGTTACACAAAAGAGCAGTTTTACGAAGAAGACCACCATGAACTCTCCAAAGAGATATATCGTTTACATGAAATCGGTTGTCATATTGTTTTAACAAACTCGAATCACCCTTTAGTTCATGAACAATATAAATTTTTTAATATCGAAGTAATTAAAACTAATCGTTATATTTCATCAAACCCGAAAAAAAGAAAAGGAGAAGATTTAATTATTTCAATCCCCCCTAAACCAAATTTTAATCTACGTTTGGTGGCAGACAGACTACCAGACCAAGTCAATAAATATCCTCCCACACGATTTATGGGATCAAAAAATAAATTATTATCAGAAATATGGTCTATTGCATCACAATTTCAGTTTGACACTGCAGTAGATTTATTCTCTGGTTCTGGTATAGTTGGATACATGTTTAAGTCTCAAGGGAAAAAAGTTTTTAGTAACGACTATATGGCTATGTCTTCATTGTTTGCTCAAGCAATGATTGAAAATAACTCAATTACTCTATCTGAAACCGAAGTAAGCAATTTATTAAAGCCTAATGATTTAGTAGATCAGTTCGTTCAATTAACTTTTAAAGATTTATATTTCACCGATCAAGAAAATATGTTGATTGATATTATTCGATGTAATTCTAATCTTATTAATAATAAGTATAAAAGAGCTATCGCAAGATCAGCTTTAATACGAGCTTGCCTTAAGAAGCGGCCAAGGGGAATTTTTACATATGTTGGACACCGGTATGATGATGGTCGCAAAGATTTACAAACTTCTTTACATGATCATTTTTTAATGGCAATTGAAGCGATAAATAATTCAGTTTTTAACAATTCCCAAAAAAATAAATCATATCTTGGTGATGCATTAGATTTTAAACCTGTAGAGAACAGTTTAATTTATATTGATCCGCCGTATTATTCACCATATTCAGACAACGAGTATGTTAGGCGTTATCATTTCTTAGAAGGCATTGCTTTAGATTGGAAAGGTGTTGAAATTCAAGAGCACACCTCAACAAAAAAATTCAAATCTTATCCAACACCTTTTTCGTCAAGAAAAGGTGCATTGGATGCATTTAATATGCTTTTTAAACGCTTTAAAAATAGTATACTATTGGTTTCATACTCTTCAAATAGCCTGCCAACACAAGATGAAATCGTTGGGCTTATGTCAAATTATAAAAACCATGTTGAAGTTGTACCTATTGATTATAAATATTCTTTCGGCAATCAAGCTCATAAAGTAGGTAATAATAAAAATGATGTACACGAATATTTGTTTGTTGGATATTAACAATGATAAAGACTTATAATTTTCCACAAGCTGATAAGATTGAACAAGTAGGAATGGTAGCTATTGCTGTTTCAAAGGGTTATTTAACCGATGAGCGGATTGAAAAGTATATAAAACTTGATTCAGGTGGTCGTCAAGGTCGTTATTACAGACATTCTGCGGAGATCCTCGGACTGATTATTAATAAAGGAAATCATTCGGAATTAACACCCATAGGTAAAGAATTTTCTCAATTAAGATCGAAAACCGCACAAAATGAATTTTTAGCTTATAGAATAATTGAAACTCCTGTTTTTAGGAAAGCTCTTGATTATATTTATCTACACAAACCAAATGATAGAAGATTAAAACTGTGGTTTAAAAATTTTTATCCTGGATCACCAAGTACAGCAGAACGCCGTTATGCAACATTTATTTCTTATCTTAAGGAAGTTAAAATAGTTTCTTTAAAAGATGATTTATTCGAAGTCACTAAGTTTGATGGAGCTTTAGCAAGAAAAGAATATAGTCCCCTCAAAACACTAGCCGGTAAAAATATTAGTACAATAATTCAAAATGAGTTCATAACATCAAAGAATAAAAATATTCAATATGAGGTTAATGCTCAAAAAAGAGAACAGGCAAATCAAATACATTGGAAATTGGTTGTAAGTAAATCTAGCTTTTTATCTGAAATTGGATTCCCTGCTTATGGCAATGAGCATATCGATTTATTTTCACGAATTAATAATAAAGTGATAATTTACGAAATGAAATCTATGAATTCAAAAAACTTACTTCCGCAAATAAGGAAAGGTATTTCTCAATTATATGAATACAGATATATTTATTCAAAACCTAATGCTAAATTATGTATTGTCGGAAATCACAATATAGGTAAGTCAAATTCGTGGCTTTTACATTATCTGTCTATTGATCGTTTAATCGCTTTTGAATGGACTGATAATTATCATGATTTTTATTGTGATAAAAATTCAAAAATAATTCTTTCTGAATTTGCGCCATAATTTATCACCATGAGACCATGGCATCTAGGCAATACAACCGTAAGGAGCCCTTTTCGATTAAAAGATGGTTTAAATGTGCTCGCTAATTCGCCTTTACTTGGAAAAGTAAAAGGTCGCGAGAATGAGAATTCTTTTGCAAGATTATTAAATAAAAATGGTATCGTAAATATTACTCGTGAATCTTCAGATGCTTCGGATCTTGGACGTAAATGGCGTTCAGCATTAAGTCAACTTGGTTTTATTATTCCCGAATTTATTTCAGAAGAGCATAATGCTAGTGATGGTATTGGTGAACCCTTTACATTATCTTTAAATGGCAAACGTTTAATTGAATCTGACACCGTACCTGCAATGCAGGAATGCTTTTTACGTTCGCTAGCTGCCTATTATATCCCATCCCCTATTGAAAAAGAATATAATTTCCCATCCTTTTCGCCATTACGTCACACCTTATCTATCATGCTTAATCTTGAAGATAAAACTGGTGATAGTTGGTTAAATTTTCTAGAAATGAGTCTCATTGTTCAATTATCAAATTCAAATGAAAATATTGCATTAATCGCAGATCAAATCTTATCTTTTCGAAAAGAAAGATTTGATTCTAAAAATAAACGTCAGTTTGATCAGAATCGATTAGATAAAGCCGCCGAAGAACATAAATATGCAGCAACTACATTTAAAGACTATGGTGACACAAATTTTAGATATTTAAGAGCTACAGGTTTATTTCAAAGTCGAGGACGAGGCCTTACTATTATTCCAGAAAAACATACTTTCATAGAACAGCTAGTTAATGACAAATATGTCCCTAATACTGCAGTTGAATATATTAATGGATTATGCAATGGGGCAAAACTACCTACAGATAATAAAAATACTGCAATATTAGTACTTAATGATTTATTGAAAACAGCAAAAGCAAATGATATACAGTATGATATGCCTAATTTGAACCTGGATGATGTTGCTAATATTTCTATTGTACGTCATGAAATTGAGGGTTTATTAGCAGAAAAGAAAGAGGAGGAATATGCATTTCGTCAGTCAAATGAATGGGAAGAAATATCTGATTATATGGAATTACTAATAAAGAGGAAACGGTCAAAACTATTATCGAATGGAGAAGAAATTGAAATACCACAAGCAGAAGCACCTGCATATTTTGAATGGGTTTTATGGCGTGCTTTTCTTGCAATTAATAGTTTAAAAAATAAACCATATGATGCTCGTAGATTCAAGATTGATCAAGATTTTAATCCAGTTGGAACTGCGCCTGGGAATGGTCCTGATTTAATATTTGAATTTCAAGATTTTACTCTTGTTGTCGAAGTAACATTGACTGACAATTCTAGGCAGGAAGCTGCTGAGGGTGAACCCGTTCGACGTCATGTCGCTAATATTGTTGCTGATACTACTTCTCATTATGGCAAGCCTATTTTCGGTCTATTCATTGCAAATAAAATTGATTCAAATACAGCAGAGACATTTCGAATAGGCGTTTGGTATAAAGGCGATGATACAAAAATGGCTCTTGATATTGTTCCTTTAACACTGGATCAATTTAGAATAATATTTATTTCTATGTTTAAAAATAATATTGTAAACCCGAATTATATTTTTGAACTATTAAGAGAATGTAATTCTTTAAGAAATAATTATGAAGCACCTGATTGGAAAAAATCAATCAATGAAATAATTAATAGTAAATGTGAACAATTATTATCATAGCCGCCTCCGCCGTCCTGGCTCCGGCGGCAAAGAGGGGGGGCACGGGGATTCTGTGTTAATTAACTTTATTGTAAGAGTTGGCGCCCTAACTGCATATAACACGGCGTAATGCGCTGCGCTCACTGCGTTCGCTTGGGCTTCGCCACATTTTCACCTCCGCTGCGCTACGGTGAAAACGTCGCATACGCCGGGAACGTTATACGCAAAAAGCGCGCGAACTTTTTAAAGGAGCTCGGCCGTCCTGGCCTCGCCACATAAAAAAATGAAAAACATATTAAATAATATCATGAATGAATTAAGAACATTACCGAATTATGAAACAACAGAAATGGA
>JAKQEK010000204.1 GCA_029558535.1 Bacteroidota bacterium
GTTAATATTTGCTTTCCATTATAGGTGCCGCATTTTTCACAAATATGATGCGGTAGTTTGGGTTCTCCACATTTCTTGCAAGTGCTTATCGTTGGAGGAGTTAAGACCTTATGAGTTCTGCGTTTATCTCTCCTGCTTTTAGAGGTTCGTCTTTTCGGAACTGCCATTTTATTGCTCCTTGGCTTTGTTTTTTTGTTATCAGGCAAAACACAAGCGGGAAATTATATTCAGAGGTGGAAATAATCCTTCTTGGTAAATTATCGCTTATGCTTTTTATTCATTCTTGCACAAAACATAAAAAGGACATTTTTTGTCAATCAAAATCTCTGTTTCTCGCTCCTTGCATAATTTTTACTCTCAATTGCATTATTTTATTTAATTCAGAGCCGAGGGAATAACGAATGTAATAATTTTATCGTCAACTTTTACATTACATTTTCTTGTTTTCCATAATGTTTATTTGCCTTTTATAAGCCCTTCTCAATGCCCTCAGTAATTTATCCGGAGGCGATAAATACTTGTTATATTGATTTATATTTCTTTCATTAATATGCAGTTGTCCTTCATTTTCATTTCCTCTATGTTGTCCTGATGAAAAATTTTTATCATTTAGGACCTCATTAGAAGATAGAACCCAATATTTAATCAGATCACGCCAAACTGCAATCCAGATAAATACATCACAACAGTAAGGTTTTATCTGTTGAAAATTCATATCAAAACGCTTCTTAGAATTGGATGATAATGCTTTTATATATAAAGGTTCGTTACTATCAAGATCCACAGCACGAGATGCTTTTACCTCTATTTTAATTTTCTTGTCTAAGAGAAAATCATATTCCCCGGAATAATTAGGGTCCTTTAATTTAGATGGTTTTTCTAATTGCGGGACTAATTCTTTAAGATGACCTTGAGCCCATTTTTCACCAAATCCTCTTGGAGCACTGATTTCATAAAGGTATAAAAACATATTTCTTCCTATGTAGTCATCTCTTAAAGTATAGTAATCATCAGTGCTGAGTTTATCTAAACCTAAAAGAGTAGAAATTATAAATTCATATTGATTAAAGGGATAAACAGATATCAAATTTGCAAGCCGGCTAACCAGCTCATTATGTTCTTTAGCGCTGAGAAATGATATTTGTTCCTTCAGATATTGCTCAAGTTTTTCCATTAATTTTTCCTGTAATTCTGTATTATTTTCGTTTGTTCTTCCGTGATTTCAAAATAACGGAACAAATAATTATCCATAATTTCTAATGAATAATATCCTGAGAATATTTCTCGCGTTATCTTATGAATATCATTTGTAATATCCAGAAAATCCAAAGGTATGGGTAATTTTTCCAGGTCTGACCTTAACACCTTATGGGTATTACAAGTAAAAGAAAATAAGAAATTATATATTCGGGAGTTGAATAAAGCTGCAATTGTCTGCATTATAATACCGGAAAATTTGGGAATACAAATATTTGCGCTGTTTAAGGTAAGAACTTGTTGATCATCATAAGCAAAAATTAATTTATTGGATATAAACCTGTAGATAAGTTTTTCTTTAGCTCTATATTTCCATTCAGGAGCAACCTGCTGAAATGCTTCCGGCTGAAATAAAATATATTCTTTTGCTTTCCCCAGAAAGAGAGGAAATACATCTTTACCACGATAAATTTCTTCATACCTATCTTTTTTTTCTTTGCTTATATACTTATTGTTATTACCGGTTACAATACCTAAAGCCCAATCAGCATTGTTTTTAAGAGTTATGTGTTTTTTAGCATAGACCTTGTGTATGAGAGCTGAAACATCATCTTGATTTTGGATATTAAACATATAATCTGAATTTTCCTTATAAAAAGATTGTCTTTGTTTAAAACGGAGAGTATCTCTTTGAATTTTTATCAAATGCTCAGGATGTGGATTTTCTTTCTTCAGGTCAAAACGATATACTTTTGTAAAGACACCGGAAAATACTTTTCCCAATTCCGTAATCTGAATAATATTAAAATGTTCCAATATGAACTTTCTAATGTCCTTATGGATATGGATATTAAGTATTGATTCAGGTAAAATAAAGGAAATAATACCTCCTTGCTTAACAAAAAGATGAGACACAACCAGAAAGTATGAATAGGATTCCCCTGAAGAAATCTGAGGGAATTTAGCCATATATTCATATCTATTTATTACAGAACCCCAAGGAGGATTTGTAGCAACAATATCAAAAGCATCATATAAGAAATTATATTCATCAAATATTGAATTCGGGTCTATGTCTTGTAGAGTGTTAAGATGATATATATGCGGAGTGAAATCTGCAGCATCATAACAAAGCAAAAGATTTATGGAAGCTAATCTTACACATATTTTATCAGCATCAATTCCAAATAACTGATTGTAAAAGCATTTGTTATGTTTTGCAAACCGCAATAAAAACTGTCCGGAACCACAACAGGGATCAAGAATCTTATCGTTTTCTTTATAGTATTTGGAAATTATATCGTCTATTATAGAGGAAGGAGTAAAATAAGACCCTTTTAACGATTTATTACCTTCACTCATTATAACCTGATATAAAGCTCCAAGAATGTCATAATCAAAATAAACTTCATTTATATTAACATTATCAAATAGTTGTTTGATTATACTGTCATTGTATCCAGTTGCTAATTCCTTTTCCCACTCTAACATAATATGTTCTACATTTTTTCGTTTGAAATTAAATATAGTTAAGTTAGAAGAATTCTCTGTTGCGATAGTAACCTCTTTCTTTTGAAGAAGAATTAGCAGGGTAGAATAAAACATTGAATCACTAACAGATAGTTCTGCTTTTCGGCAAACTTTATTGATTCCCAGCACTATATCACTAAGCTGACCGGGAATATATTCATTAGGAAGAAAAGAACTGGAACAGTTAAGTTTATTTGCCCGGGTTCGTAATTTACTGATTTCGCCGGAAAATATTTGATTTTTTATTCTTATAACTTCGTTTCTGGTTATTATGTTCTTCCGCTTATCAAAGGGCATAATAAGTTCCTGTTTAATCCAATTACGGATCGTTGCTTCCGAAACATTTAATTCCGTAGCCGCTTGTTTCAGAGATAATAAGGTCTCCTGACTCATAATTTAACTAATGCTCCATAAAATCAATCTAATGTTATTTTTAATACATCCTTTTAAGTGTCAACTTCTTTTTCTCTTTGTGTTTTTTTACTATTTCTGCTTTATTATACAATACAAAGAAGACATCACAATAGTGTAAGTGTAGAGGATAAATCCTGTCGGAGTTGTTTCGCCTGTTTGACTCTCTAGTGCTCAAGTAACAATCCCGTAACGAGACAACGGAACTATCGGGTAAAATATCTATTGCCAGCTCACTTTTTCCCAATATTGGAGCAACAAAACATTACTTTCGTCGCCATATAGTATTCCTCCTGTTTTTTTTATTGTCACAGGACAGTATAATCATTATTTATGGCTTGTCCATAAAAATGTTGTATTATAGCATTATTATTATCTTTTGCAGTTATAGAA
>JAKQEK010000249.1 GCA_029558535.1 Bacteroidota bacterium
GAATCCCTCAGCCACCTTATATTCGTGTTCCAAGGGGACTGAGGGATTCGACCATAGGGAGAATTGTCTCGAAGTCCCCGACATATCCAAATACAAATTATCCCTCGCCGGATTCGGATACAAACTCACAACATTTACAACGTCTTCACCAATCCCACTCCCACAATTATCATTTACAAAAACCTCTTTTGTAATTGTTTTACTCTCGCCATAAGCATCGGTAACAGTAATGTTAATTTGCTGCGAACCGGGAGTATGTGGTGTGTAAAACTCAATTGGTTTTGCAATACACTGCCCCCACTCGTGGTTAGTAAGTGTAGCTTCGGTAATTGTTTCCTCGAAATAAGTTTCGCTGTCCCATTCAAGATTAACATGCGTTAAACCGATCTCAACAGGCACAAAAGTCGGCGGATAATAAATGCTGTCAATTATCTGTCCGGTACTGAATTCTATTGTGTAAGGTGCCGATTTACCTGCAATATGAACATAAACTTCTACAGTATCGTTCATGCAGATTGTTTCCGGCACTTCCTGTATATCAAACTCAAAGTTTAGTGCGTCAGGTTCTATGTTACATAAACCATCCATACCAAGGCTATCGGTTTTTACAAGCCAAGCTTGTTGGGGTGGATCGTAGCCAATGTTGCTGTAGTCGTCTCCATAGCCTGCAATTATAAAACCTCCATCAGAAGTTGGTTTAAATGATGAAAAATACTGCCATGTTGAAGTATAATCATCTGCATAATAATATCTTTTCCATTTTATATTTCCTTCGGAATCAGTTTTTATCAGGTACCCTCTTAAAATGGTGTAATACCATTGTGATGAACCACAAAGCATTAAATCACCATTTCCCAATTCTAACAAAGTTTTAATTGAACCTGACAAGTTAATATTTGTCCCGGTAGGATGACATGAATAATTTCTGTACAATCTTTCCCATAGTAAATTGCCATTCGTGTCAATTTTTCTGAGACAGGCATCCCAAATATATTCACCAGAACCTCCTCCATATCTGGCAACAGGATAAGTACCGGTAAGAAGAATGTTAGTATCATTTGCTTCCAGAAAGCAACTTACATACCCGTTATTGTAATAATTTCTTCCGTAGTACTTTTCCCAGATAATATTACCGGCAGTATCAGTATTTACCAAATACCATTTTGCTCTTGAAATATCAGTAATCCATGTCTCGCCACCTGTCAGTATTGTTCCGGCAGAAGTTTCCAATAAATAGCTACCGTATTCATAAACATAATTGCCTAAAACTTTATGCCATAAATAGTTTCCAAGACTATCGGCTTTAAAAAGAAACATTCTAAACTTCTGTATATCATAATCATATATCTGACCTGTAGAATAATAATATTTATCTAAGTCTTTTATAGTATAATATGCTTTTTTATATATTGTATCATAAAATGATATTTGCTGTGTTAATAAGTTAAATTGATTATCAAATTCTGTAAAATGAATCCCTCTTTTAACTTCCACACTGTTCAATGCAGAACCGGTCAGGAAGCAATCACCAGATTGCACCTTAAAATTACTGGACCATCCTTCCCAAAACTCAAAATTATTATCGGGAAATATCTTCTTCCATTGTCTTATTCCTTCATTATCAACATAAAATAAAGCAAAGCATCTTTTAAGTTCAGGATTATTAGTACCTGTTACGTATACATAACCTGTATCAACATTTATAACGCTACTTGTTATGTTTGCAACAGTATCCTCGATAATTCTGTTAAAAACAACCTGAGCAAACGAAGTAGTCCAGATAAAAGAAAAAACTATTATTAGTTTTACTTTTTTCATATTCCAAAGTTACAAAAAAAACACAGCTGAAATTTAATTCAGGCTGTGTTTTTTTATATTCTATCTGAATTTAGTAATTTTAACAGTTTGGCTGTTGCCGAAACAAAAAAACCGCCTGAATATCAGACGGTTTACCCGATAAGAACCTCAAAAGAGGAGTTTATTTAATTTTATCACAAATAGCTGCGAAAGCTTTAGGATTATTCATAGCCAGATCTGCCAGAACTTTTCTGTTCAGTTCAATATTATTGCTGTGAATTTTACCCATAAACTGAGAATAACTCATTCCATTAATGCGGGCTCCTGCATTGATACGTTGTATCCACAAAGCTCTGAAATTTCTCTTGTTAACTCTTCTGTCTCTGTAAGCATAACAAAGTGCTTTTTCGTATGCATTTTTTGCAACTGTCCACACTTTTGATCTTGCTCCGAAATAACCTCTTGTCTGCGAAAGGACTTTTCTTCTTTTGTTCCTTGCTGCGACTACATTTACACTTCTTGGCATAATTTTACGTTTTGCGAATGTTCAGCGTTCGCCCACCGGCGAATCTTTCGGCTAAATCATTCTGATTAATAACTAATATTATTTCATTCCCAAACACAACTTAATATTTCTCTCATCTGTTTCTGCTACTGTTGTAAAATGAGTTAAAGCTCTTTTACGTTTTGTAGTTTTCTTAGTCAAAATATGACTTTTATAAGCGTGTTTCCTTTTAATTTTACCGGTGCCTGTAAGAGTAAATCTTTTTTTAGCTCCCGATTTTGTTTTCATTTTTGGCATTGCATTAAGTTTTTAAGTTATTATTTTTTCTTAACGGGTTTTGGTGATATTATTATTTGCATTTTTTTACCTTCCAATTTTGGTAACTGATCAATTTTTCCGAAATCTTCAAGGTCTTGTGCTAATTTTAAAAGTAAAATCTCACCCTGCTCTTTGTACAGTATAGATCTTCCTTTAAAAAATACAAAAGCTTTTACTTTGTTGCCTTCTGACAGAAATTTTTCGGCATGTTTCAGTTTAAAGTTATAATCGTGTTCGTCTGTATTTGGTCCGAACCTGATTTCTTTAACTATCATTTTCTGAGCTTTGCTTTGCTGCTCTTTTTGTTTCTTTTTTTGTTGATAAAGAAACTTCTGATAATCAATTACTTTACATACAGGTGGTTCTGCATTTGGTGATATTTCTACTAAATCCAATTCTAGTTTTTCGGCAATTTCAATTGCTTCTCTTAGACTAAAAATTCCGGGATTTTGAATATTGTCACCCACTAATCGAACAAACGGAGCACGAATATATCTGTTTATTTTGTGTTCATCTTGTTTGTTACTGCTGTAATAAGCCCTTTTCTGCGGTTCTATAACTTTTTCCTCCTTTTTAATTATTAAAATATTTATTAACCTCTGTATTAATTAAATCAGCAAAATCCTGAATACTCATTGTTCCAAGATCTCCCTGTCCTTGTTTTCTGATTGATAAATCACCCGATTCCATTTCCTTCTCACCAATAATCAACAAATACGGTATCTTTTTTAATTCGTTATCACGAATTTTTCGACCGATTTTTTCATTTCTTTCATCAATCAGGCCGCGAATATCGTAATTTTTTAACAAACTTAAAACTTTTTTTGCATAATCGTTGTATTTTTCGCTTATTGGAAGCAAAACAACCTGATGAGGAGTAAGCCATAATGGGAATTTTCCGGCAGTATGCTCTATTAAAACCGCAACAAATCTTTCCATAGAGCCAAAAATTGCTCTATGAAGCATAATTGGTCTGTACATTTGATTATCAGATTCTTTGTACTCAAGTTCAAATCTTTCAGGAAGATTATAATCCACCTGAATTGTTCCAAGTTGCCAGGTTCTGCCTAAAGCATCTTTAACCATGAAATCAAGTTTTGGCCCGTAAAATGCAGCTTCGCCTATTTCAACTTTAGGTGTCAGACCCATTTCTGCAGCCGCTTCCTGAATTGACTGTTCAGCTTTATTCCAGTTTTCGTCTGTACCAATGTATTTTTCCGTATTATTTGGGTCACGCAATGAGATTTGAGTTGTATATTCATTAAAATCAAGCGACTTGAATACGAACATTACAAGATCAATAATCTTTTTAAACTCATCCTTAACCTGATCAGGACGACAAAAAACATGTGCATCATCTTGTGTAAAAGACCTTACTCTAGTCAAACCATGTAGTTCTCCGTGTTGCTCATAGCGGTAAACAGTACCGAATTCCGCCATGCGATAAGGTAAATCTTTATAAGAATATTGTTTTGCTTTAAATATTTCAACATGATGTGGACAATTCATAGGCTTTAACATAAAAGACTCGCCTTCTTCGGGTGTTAGCATAGGTTGAAAAGAATCTTTTCCATATTTTTCATAATGTCCTGAAGTTTTGTAGAGATCAATATGGCCTATATGAGGTGTTCTTACCATTTCATAATCTCTCTTTTTCAATTCTTCGGTAAGCCAACTTTCAAGTCTTTCTCTTAATATTGTTCCGTTTGGAAGCCATAATGCCATGCCCATCCCAACTTTTGGAGAGAAATGAAATAATTCAAGTTCTTTACCTATTTTGCGGTGATCACGTTTTTTAGCTTCTTCAAGCATTAAAAGGTAATCCTCAAGCATTTTTTGTTTAGGAAAGCTAATTCCGTAAACGCGGGTTAACTGTTTGCGCTTCTCGTCTCCACGCCAGTAAGCACCTGCTAAACTAAGTACTTTGATAGCTTTAATATAGCCGGTTGATGGTAAATGTGGTCCACGACATAGATCAACAAAATTTCCTTGTGAATAAAATGTAATACTACCATCTTCAAGTTCGGAAATTAATTCTAACTTATAATTATCAGCTTTTGTTTCGAAATACTTTAAGGCTTCCGATTTGCTTATTACTTTGCGACTTACAATATTGTCCGCTTCGCAAAGTTCAGACATCCTATTATTTATTGCTTCAAAATCATTCTCCGATAAAACGAGATTATTTGGCAGCTCAATATCGTAATAAAAACCATTTTCGATGGCAGGACCAATTCCGAATTTTGTTCCGGGATACAATGATTCTATTGCTTCGGCAAGGATATGTGCAGAAGTGTGCCAAAATGCATGCTTTCCTTCGATATCATCAAATTTATGTAATTTAATACTTGAATCTTCTGTTATGGGAAGGCTAAGATCAATGCTTTCTCCGTTTACTGAAATGCATAGAACTTCTTT
Organism: Bacteroidota bacterium; assembly: GCA_029558535.1. GTDB lineage: Bacteria > Bacteroidota > Bacteroidia > Bacteroidales > ML635J-15 > Bact-19. Next base: position 5,039 of record JAKQEK010000249.1, read on the forward strand.
AGCAAGTCTCGGACTTATACTTTCGGCTATTTGCATGCCGGTAATTCCACTTGCATATTCTCTTACAGCGCCATCCGGTAATGTTATTTTTATCATACAAAAAAATTTGTGCAAAAGTACTATTATTTTATGAATTAACAATGTATATAAGACGAAAAATATCAAAAATGTCTAAAATATGCTTGTTATTGTATTTGCAAGGTGAAATTTGAGAAAAATCAGATTATTTTATCATTTAAAAAATCAAGAAAAATTTATTCACTTTTTAACTATTGTATGTTAGTTTATTTTGTGGTACAACTTAAATTCTTATTTTAATATAATTAATTTTGTTGTCTATGAAAGTATTACGAAGGATAAGTATATTTTTAGTTTTTTTACCGTTTGTAATAGAATTACATTCACAGGATGCTGACAGCATAAAGATCAAAGAGATAATTGTTGATTCTGTTAAACAGGATAGTGTCAGGATTGACAGTTTTAAAACAGTGATTGCAAAACAAGGTGATGGCATTTACAAAATACTGAGAGAAAATGGATATCCTGCTAAGGATTATTATAATAAATTTCTGGAATTAAACAGAGCAAAAATTAAGGAATACGACAATCTTATACTTGGAGAAACATATTTATTGCCAATTTTGGAAATAATACCATTAGTTGAGGATAATAAAAATTCTATTGACAGTATTAAACGCAATCCTGATTTGATGTATGCAGATACTGTTTATGATGAACTACTGAAAGGAGCTATTATTTATTTAATCAGCGGACATGGTGGACCTGATCCGGGTGCGGTGGCTATTGTCGAAGGCAATACTTTATGCGAAGATGAGTATGCTTATGATATTTGTCTTAGGATTGCAATTTGTGTTGAGGAACACGGCGGTAAGGCATATATGATAATAAATGACCCTAATGACGGTTTAAGAGAAGACAAGTATTTAAAAGTGGATTATGATGAATATTGCTGGCCGGATCTCGAAATACCAAGGGATCAAAATCTAAGACTCAAGCAAAGAGCCGATGCTGTGAATAGTATTTATGAAAAAAATGATTCAGTAAAATATCAAAGAGTAGTTGAAATACATCTCGATTCGAGAACAAGTACTTCAACTGTAGATGTGTTTTTCTATTATTTTCCAGGTAGCAAAAAGGGTAAATTAACAGCCGAATCAATTCAAAGCGTCTTTGTCGAAAAATATGCAAAATATCAACCAAATCGAAGATACACAGGTACTGTTGGAGAGAGAAGTTTAATGGTGATGAAAAAAGTGCTTCCTCCCGAGGTTTTTATGGAATTAGGCAATATTCAAAATGAAAACGACAGAAAACGTGTTTTAGACCCTGAGAATCGTCAGGCAATTGCTAAGTGGATAACAGAGGGTTTGATAAATGATTTTGAAAATAATGAATA
>JAKQEK010000280.1 GCA_029558535.1 Bacteroidota bacterium
TTGCTCATTTTTTTGAGTTTTTTTTGGGATAGGAACTGGTTTTGTGTTTAATGAAAAAAGCCAAGCTGATAGCCTGGCCTTGTTCCTTCCATTACTTGTTCGCGCACTCCTGCGCCACGTAACGTTGACAAAGATAGGCTAAATGATTGAATAATTGATTTTTTTGATTAAAGATATTAACATTAATCTGTTTATATTATTTCTTCTTCTTGGTTTTTTGCACCGGATCGCTTATAAGCACATTCCAGAAAATTTTGTTATCAGCTTTCAGATCATCGATATCAAAATTTTGCATTGCGTGTACGCTTTCATTTTCTTTTTGCATTGCTTTTATTCCTTCCTGCAACCTTATTATGTTTTCGTTGGCGCGTGTAAGCTCTTCCTGAACACTAAACAGTTTGCGCTCTATCATATCAGTTTGCTTTGCTGCAATATTGTAGAGCTGAATGGCCAACCAACCTGCAATTGAAACCAATAGGCCGCTTAATGTGCCTAAAATCCAATTTTTTATTTTTTGCTCCAAGATGCATTAATACTGCTTTGCAGTTTATATTTTTTTGATTTTTTCTTTCAACGCATCTTTTACGGCACTGGCGTTAACTGTTTCATCAACCTTTTTTTCCAATGATTTTTTTATTTTACGTTTTTCAAAAAAACGTATTACAATGCCTACAATGGTGCATATTAGCCAAGGTAGTAGTTCTTCTTTGGTTTGTGGTATTTGTTCCATGTTTAATTTGTTTTTATAAACTGTAAAATGATTCTATTACCCAGGACGATTGTGATTGACTCCAACGCGCAATAAAATAAGTACCTTTAGTATTATTCATTTTAATAATTCCTGATCCTAAAAGTGTATTAATTTTTATATGTTTATCAATCGTAAATTGACCTGGATTGCCGCTATTGATAGTAAAGTCTCCAATGCCATGATATCGGAATATAACCGGAGTTGTAATATTTCCCAAAACAACATCATCAACAATATCATTATCGGCATTACTACATATAACTACCCCCGGTGCATTAATCGTGGTATCTGAAAAAGAACTGGTGCCACCTAAATCAATTGTGATTTCAAAATTTGAATTTACATTACCTATGTAAGTAGCATTGTTAAAGGTGCCTATTGCGTAACGGCTTAAATCGGTATCTATTAGATTATGGAATTGACCTGTTAAGGTGCGACCGTTCGGGATTG
>JAKQEK010000298.1 GCA_029558535.1 Bacteroidota bacterium
AATATTGTATTTACTTTTGACGTAACCAATTTATCTCATTATAAAATTAAAAGTCTTTCTATGTGTAAATATTTAAATATTATATTTCTACTTTGCCTGGTAAGTAATCCAATACAAAGTCAAACTTTAACGAAGAAGCAAATGCAGGATGATTTGCTATTTCTGCAAGGTCATATTCATCAGTATTTTTCTCCTTTACCTTTATTAGAGGAGCGAACAGGTATAAATGTAGATAAAGAATTTAAAAAATTATACGGAGAAATAACGGCTACAACCTCCATTGAAGAATTTACACAAATTATTCGTCAAGGGCTTAATATGTTGTACGACGGACATTCACAAATCATTCCCGGATATTCATTAAAAAATTATGCTTCCTCTGAATATTTTTTATCAACAATAGGCAACGTTACTCTAGCAGATACAACAAATGCAGACCATTTTTATCGGCTAACAACTGAATATGTAAATTCAAGAGTAAAAATTAATTTATTAACAAAATATATGAAAGGAGATTATTATAATATTCTTCCTTTTACATATAATGAAATTCATATTGATACCGGAGAAAAGATAGGTTCTATTAATGGCATACCAATGAATCAATTTGTTAAAGACAATTATTCTAAAATGTACTATTTACGTTGGGATCCCATAAATAATAAACCTTATACTCGTCTTTTCCCAATGGCTCTTCCCCTAATAGGCTTTGATAAATTTACTCTTTCAATCGGAGGTAAAGAAATCGAATTAGATGTGAGTAAAAAAGTAAATACACAGGGGAAGATGCATGCTCAATCAAATTTCGGAAAAGTAATGCCTCTTAATAATAACATTCTATATATACGAATACCGGAGATGATTGAAGAAAAATGGTATACAAATGAATTTCTAACAACTTACTCACCTAATATTGAAAAGATAATAATTGATGTACGATCAAATCCGGGTGGTTCGGACGGCGCTTGGATAAGTTTATTAAAAAAAATAATAGATAAACCTTTAAAATACAAATACCATGTAGGGTTCAATCATAACGAAGCCATTGAAAATGCTATTCAATCTTCATTTAGCGAGTTGAAAATAATACGAAAAGGACGAAAAACAGAAGTATACCAGGACGTTGTACTTCTGCCGGATAGTAACAGTGTACATTTTAATGGAAAAATATATATTCTTCAAGACGAATCCAGTTATTCGGCAGCTACTGCATTAGCATCAATTGCTTGGGAAAACGATCATATTATATCAGTTGGTGCAACTTCTGCTTTGATAGGAGGTTATACTTTACCCTCGATTGCTTTTAAACTTCCAAATTCAGGTATCGTATTTACTTTGGCTTTTGCAACAGATCTAAGAGGAGGAGCAAATAATCCATATATGGATAAAGTTGAAGTTGAAATTTCTGAAGAGGACATTAATATTTTTGCAGACAAAATACTGAATTATGATTATTATAGTAAAGAATATCTTTCAACCAAAGATCCCTTGATAAGGTATGTGATAGAGAACTAACGTAAATGTGAAGCATCTTAAACAAGGCACAATATGTTTTGCTTTCTTTTAGGTAAAGATCAGTATGAAAATGTAAGTAAATGAACTTTTTATTCTCTAAAACATATGTCTATTGCAATTTTATTTTTCGAAGCTCCCTTGTTAGGTCTGTCGTTGTAATTCCATTGCCACTTACTTAAGTAGTTGTTTCTAATGGTATATATTCAAGGTTTGACGATACAGCCGACAACTTTAGCGGAGAAATATGGTCCATACCTTCCGCAATTTTTATTTCGTTTATTTCAGACTTGGAGCTATCCGTACATGAAACAAACAAGCACAAAACAAATGCTGTCAAATAAAATTTCATAGCATGCTCTTTAATGTTTATCAGTTGACCAACTTATAAATAATAAAGATTGGATTTGCATCGGCATTCTTCGTTTGAAGTTCTTGAGGAATGACAATTTTTGTTTGTTCTTTAAACATCTCTAGTTCGTAAGGTGTAACAACCTGCACTAGATTATTACCTAAAACACGACCCCATATGGGAAATTGTTTATACCCCTTGGTGCCAACCAATCCCAACTGTATATTGAAGTCGGCTAAGTTAGAAGCTTTAGTATCGGATATATCGCACTGCTCAACCAGAGTTATGCCATTTTGTTTTTCCACTGAAGCCACATAATACTTTCCGTTCAGCATCATTCGTAAATAGTAATATCTTGGTGTCTCAAAGATATCAGTAACAAAAACATCTCCATCAGCAGGTAACTTTTTAATGTCCCTTATATTAAGACCTCTAATTATCTCTTCGTTTGAATTACCTAACTTGGCAACCAATGCCGGCTGAATGGTGTCGGACAATAAGCGGAAAATAGTATCGTTACTAGCTGTTTTGAACAAAACCGACTGCTTGTCACAATCCGAAGGAGAACTCATTACCCCAAATGTAAAACCAGAATCCACTTTGGGTACCAACTGTGAATAGAAATCGTTCTTAGTCATTATTGCTTCGCCACCTTCTCCAAATATTCCAATTCCAAAACCACCTTCCTGGAAAGGCATAAAAGGCATTGAGACTGCACCAATGCGCCCCTTGCCGAGATAACGTGCATAGATGATGGGATAATTCATAGGAAAATCTTCAATAAATTTACCTTCTAATGTATAAACACCAATCTTATCTCCAATTACATAGAAACGATTGTTGGCTTCGTCGACTTGTATAAAACCTATCATTCCTCTAAAATCGTTGGGACCTTGACCCTGGTGTAAGAAAGTACGCATAAAATGTCCTTTACGGTCAAACAAAACAATACGAGGCTGCTTATCTACCAACACATAAATATATTTGTTTGTGATGGCAAAATCTACTACACCGTCTATTAATGAAGCATCATTGTTAGTTACTTCTAAAGGGATATATTCAGCAGACTCAATTTCATCCGCAATTGACAAGGTAGTTGGCGAGTTTAACGCCTCTCGAACAGAAGCAGTTAATAATTCTGATTTTTGGGATTTATTGCATCCGATAAATCCTGACATCATAAACAGCATAGCTGCTGAAATTATAGTAGATCTTTTCATACGGTATTATATTACTAATAAATTGTATTTGTCAAAACTAATCAATAAACTCCAATCTATAACGAAATAGTTGTTCACTTTTTGTTCACAAATTCAAGTTGATATGATAAAATAAAGAGTTTACATAAAAAGTTTAATTAAACTCTTTTTATAAAAAAAACATGGGTTTACTCTGCCTTCGTTTTATTTCGTTCCACTTTGAATCATCTTTAATAATTTCGATCGCTTTTTCTAAAAGCTCATCTCTTCCTTCCCGAATTCCTTTGATGGTGGGTTTTACTTTGATATCAGGTACAATACCTATGCGTTGAGTTTCTCCTCCATCTGGATAATAAACCCCAATACCTGAAAACATAGTTTGTAATCCGCCCGGAAGATTGATGTAAGATACATTACCGTCAGCTCCTGCAGTTTGGCTGCCTAGAATGACCGTATTATCTCCTGCCCTAAATGCCATCGCTGTATATTCGGCTTGACTTATTGTTTTTTCATTAACAATGACAACTAATATCCCTTTGTAAGGCTCTTTTGATTTAGGTATTTTATTTTCCATAGGGATAAAATTAAATTCTCCAGGATTATTTATCTCGCCTAATGTGAATTTCGCAAAAGGTACATCTTTAGAAACAAAATATGTTCCCAATAAAAAAGGCACAAAAGTGGAAGGATAATTCCGAATATCAATGATAATTCCTTTCGAATGATTAAACGCTTTTTTAATATTCTCTATTTCATGCTCTCTTATGGTTTTAAGCGTAATATATCCTATAAAACTAGAATCATTCTCAATCAATATGCTATCATATGATGTTTTTTTACCAACAGACAAATCTAGTTTATCTCTCATATCTAAACTATTTCTATTGTATAGAGTTAATTCTTTTTGCTTTTTTATTCCGGAAGAATTGTAGTCAATATGAATTGTATTAGAATTAGAACGAACCAAATCGTTTGCAAGGTTCATTTTTCTTACTTCTTCATTCGATGCCGGATAATATGACTTGATGCTGTCGACAATGTATTCTATTTTCTTGCCGTTTACATGTGTTATGAAGTCGCCCACTTCCAAACCTGCCGAACCTTTTAGTTCTGGATCGTAGTAGTATGTAACTACTAATTTATTTTCAATAAACTGAACCCTAAAAGGAGCTTGCATACCTCCTCTTAACGAGTCAACTTTCATTGCGCCTTGTAAATGTGCAGCGTGTGTGTCATTTATTTCGCTTGTAAGTTGAAGTACAGACAATTGATAATCTAATTCAGTTTTTGAAAGAATAAATGAAGGAATGTATATTTTTAATACTTCATCCCAGTTTTTTTCTGTTAAATATTTATATGGAAAAAAGTATTGGACTATGTTCCAATATCGAAACAATGCCAATAAACGGCAACTTGTATTAAGGAAAGTAGATGGATAAGATTTTTCATTTAATAATTCGGGATTTCCAATTTGGCGTACCATCCTAATATAATGGCTTCCTGTACCTTGATATCTGTTACTATAGATTTCCATTATTTTCTTTTTCAGATCAATGCTCATTTGCCCTTTTTCTACCCATAAAAAGTCAGGTTTCAGATAAGCTTGAGCAGATGTCTCTCTGCAGGTAGCACAGGGTGAGATTTTTCCATATTTTTCGATCCATTTAAGAAGTGTTTCATCTCTCTGTCCGATTTCTTTTACTTTCAGGTATTCAGGCAAAAACTGAAACAATTCATCATCCCAATCATATTTTCCACTTGCAATTTCCGGATGATGATACTTTAAGAATCCCCATATCTTTCCCAATAATTCCAAATTATTTATCAGAAAAGTATCTTCTTTTAAATTCAAATCTGTTGATAAAGGAATGATAATTTCCGGAATTTCAAACTGCTCATTTCCAACAACGTTAGCATCTGATTTGCGCTCTGAATCCGTTTTTTTCATTTGATGACACCCCATCGAAATAAAAAATACAAGCAAGCATAAAATATATAATTGAGCTTTCATAAGTTCATTATTTAAGTGTTTCGTCTTCATATGTATATTCTGATTTTTACCCTACATCCCCATCAAATAATTGAAGTAAAGAGCCTATTTTTTCTCATAATCATTTATTTTAATTTAGAAATTAACAATATTGGATTATCTTCTTCTGTTGATTCGTTTATTAGATTTACTAATTGGGCTTTGCTGTTTTCATTTTTAACCGACTGTCTTTTTAAATCGGCAATGTTTATATTCTCTTTTAAATCTGATGGTGTTATCACATCCACCCAATATTTACCGTTACTTGATTTATACTCCACTTCAAATGGATTCCCTCCAGATATGTCATTTATTAAAGCAAATGAATTAGTTCTATTTCGAATAATAAAATTGGGGGATCCCGGAAGATTAATCTCTTTTATGAGACTTTCAGATTTATAGGACCTAAGTTCTCCATTGGTTTTGTCGTAACGAATAATGTATGAATTGTCGGATTTCCCTAAAAATAAATACAAATACGTCTCCGAATCATAAAAATTAGAAAACCACAAGTAATTAAAGAAAATAGGGTCCTTAATCCATTGATGAGAAATTTCGAAAGAAGGACGTTCTCCTAAAGATATAATATAAACCGGTAGAAATTCTTTTGTATTCTTATTGAATTCATAAATAGTATCTCCTCCATAGTAACACATTTTAAATGTATTATCATAAAAATCAACTGAAGCAAATCCTTCATTCCAATAATTTTTCCAACCAATATGGAGTGCTTTATTAGCTATAATATCTGATTCTTTCCCCGCAAAAGCAGGATTGAAATACTTTTCTTGTATTGTGAAAGTACTGTCTACCAAAGCAAAAGTCCAAAGATCTTTTTTGGGAAACAATACTGGAAGTTTATCATTTAAAAATAAATAATCATCAAAAAACAGAATTCGATTTTCAATTCCAGAAAACAAATCCTCCATATTTGTATTTGGAAGTGATCTTTTATATGATCCTTCAATTGTATATATTTTTATTCCCCGCCCCGTAAACAATAAAACCTCATTATTCTTTTCATTTAAAATTACTTGATTAACATAAAGATATTCATCCGGACCATTTCCTTTTTTACCTATTTTATTAAGGAATTTACCGTCTTTGGAAAACCGGAAAACACCTTCCGAATAATCATCAACCAAGACGTAGTCTTCTGCAATTACGACATTACGAATATCTCTTATCATTGAATTTGTTGTAACCTCTAATTTAATGAAATCAACATCTGTTGCAGCTTCACTTAACATGAAGCAGGAAGAAATATTCGTATCCAAATTTTCCTCCACATTAATAACGGGAACACCACCGCTCTTCTCAAGAGAGCTATGTTTAGGGGAATAGTTACATCCGATAATTAGTAATAAAAATAAAGTTGATAAATTTTTCATATCAAACAATTACAATAGATATACATTTGATTTAAATAAAATATGCCGTTGATTTGATTATTGATTATAGTAATAACAAATAAAATCACATCGATTTAGCAACAGCAGGATTGTCAAAACTAACTAATATATCTCAACCTATAACGAAATAGTTGTTCACTTTTTGTTCACAAATGACTTTTCACACTAAATAGTTGATATAAAATCATCTAAATCTGCTGCGGGGCAATCGCAACCGTTTATTTTTTCAAGTAATCTTCTTCTACACATGGAGACAGCCGATTTGGTTCTACCTATAATTTTTGAGATGGATGTTACAGAAAAGCCTGCTTTAAGAAGATAACAGACGTGGAGTTCTGTTTCGGAAATTTGTTCACAACAACTTTTTAAGCGTACTGCAAAGTTGTCGTATATATTATACAGTTCCTTTTCCAATGCGATCCAGTCTTCCCGGGTCATCTTTTTTCCTTCGTCGTCGTTACTTATATCTTTAATTTTCAAATAGATTTCAGTTTGATGAAAACTCATCTTACGCAAATCATCTTCATTAGAAAGGTTTATAATACGAACATTCT
>JAKQEK010000299.1 GCA_029558535.1 Bacteroidota bacterium
ATATTATTATATCATTGTTCTCAAATAATAGAAATGCTTATATCCAATTTTATAAATTTCCTTCTGTGACAAACATGCAGAGAAAAATACTGTCCATAATAATTTTATTGACGCTATCATTTAGTTTTGTGCCTGGGGCAATGGCACAAGGAAACGTTGCCCTCGTTGCAAACAGCATTGATATTGAAATGAATCCCGACATAATATCATTATTGAGAGAGAATAATCTGACTGTTGATTATTTCGAAACCAAGGACAACGGATATGCTGAATATGATTACATAATAATACTTGGTGGCCCTGATTCTGAAGGGCAGGCAGGAGAGCTAGGCAAAAGAATACTCACTGAAAATGACCAGAACACACTTAGAAATCGTAAGTACAGATTAATTAATGAGACAAGTGACTTTTTTAAGACAGAGCAAAAAGTGTTTGTTCTTGCAGGCTCAGACAGAGAATTTACCAAGGCGGCAGTTGATCAATATGCTTCTCAGATCATTTCAAAAATAACCTCTAACATAATTTCAAAAATAACATATCAGCCAGTTTACACAACGACATCCAAAAATTTAACTGCGGCACAGCTAAAGCAGTTGATTGATAGCAAAGAAGAAATTTACATAATTGATCTCAGAAAACCAGAAGAATTCGCCAAAGGACATATATCCGGAGCTGTTAACATTCCTTACGATAATCTTGGGACTAAAATAAATCAAATACCCAAAGATCGAAAAGTTGTATTGTACAGTGACGTGATGTGCTGTCCAAATATTGACAGAACTGTAAACGGCGCAGTTTTTTTAGCCCAAAAAAACTTTGATAACATCTATACCTTAAAAGATTGGTACTCAGTTTATAAAAGTCTTGAGTAATATTATATTTTATTTCTTTAATTAATAAAAAGAGATATTTAAAATAAAAAATTAGTTCTTTACTGATTTGTTTAGGTCTTGAAGAAGTGCGTCAACATCAATCCCGTGAGCCATTGCCCCTTCCTCTAAAGTCTCAAACTGGGCAATTGCACACCCGATGCAACCAAGCCCGTGTGACATAAAGACTGGAACTGTTTCTGGGTATTGCTGTACTATTTCCCCTATAGACATATCCTTTGTTATCAATCCATTCACCTCCTTTGAAAAAAATATAAATCAATTTAAAAACTTAACTAGCCGTGGAAGTACTCAGAATCAAACCTTCTCTCTTTGTGGTGGTCACTTTCTTTTCCCGGTATCC
>JAKQEK010000319.1 GCA_029558535.1 Bacteroidota bacterium
CAACAGCAAAATAGCTAAAATAATAAACCAGGGTTTATTTTCTGACTGTCCTTCTTCTAAACCTGCCAGAGTAAATTGGATATCAGGATCAATCTTGCTCGCTATTGCATTTAAGCGTTTCAGTGGATTATCCACTTTTTCTATGTATTCAATAGTAAGGCGTTTATTGATAAAATCCAAATTAGCACTTTCCACTTCCTCCAGATTGTTTATTTCCGCTTCTATTTTAGCCCCGCAGTCGGGACAATCAAGATTGTGAACATCATATTCTTCAATAACCATTTACTGCTCCTGTAAATGCTCCAGCGCTACTTTAAAAATACTGTTAATATGTTCATCATCCAAAGAATAGTAGGTTGTAGTGCCTTCCTTGCGATATTTTACCAGACGATGCAAACGCAATAACATAAGCTGATGCGAAATTGCTGATTGCTGCATATTAACCAAAAGAGCTAAATCCGCTACACACAATTCGTGTCTGGAAAGATAATACAATATTTTCAGACGGGTTCATCTCCGAAAAGCTTGAAGAAATCAGCCATTACTTGTATGGTTTCATCTTCCGGTATATGTGTTTTTATGTCTTCCATTTCTTCCGGAGAAATGTTTTTGCATAAACAGTTTTGTCTTTTCATTTCGGTTCCTTTATGAGTATATGTTCACATATTGATAAACCTGATTTCCCGTCAAGAAAAATCTTTGCTGAATCCCGTCTAATTCATTTGCATTATTTTGTAGAGTTATTGAACTATTAGGTTACTGAATTCCGCTTAAGTAAACAGGATTTATAATATAGTTTTTACCTCTAAAAGGCATAAATATTTTCCTGTCTGATGTGGATTTCTGCGAAAACAGCAAACCGGAGATTTTTATACAATGTAATTTCCATCCAATAAAAGGGAAAAATGTTAGTAGAGAAAAGGAATTGGTGAAGAAAGAATTTGCTTTAACCTTTGTTCCCTGTTTCATATTCATAATTTATAGTGTCCCAAATTAAAAATTTACTTTATGTCTCAATAGCTTAGCTTGCAATTGGCGCAACTTTTACCTGTTTTTAGACAGCGCATTATTTCCTGCCAAGTTGATTCTTTAGTGCTGCTTTAACACTTCCTTAACGATTCCCTAACGGCCGTTAAGGAAGTGTTACGGAAGTGTTACGGCAGCGTTACGGGATCGTTAAATAAGTGACTAATCACCAGGCAGTTAGACAAAGTCCACAAAGTAATTTTATAAATCAGGATAAAGAACGGCTCATAGCTTCTGTCTTGTAATTTCATTCAGGAAAAGACAGTGTCTATTATATGTCTACGAACTACGGGACTATCGGGTAAAGTATCTTTTGCCCTCTTAATTTTTGCTAATATCTGGGCAACAAGACATTACTTTCTTTATCATATTTTATTCCTTCTGATTTTTTATTGTTACAGGACGATATAATGATTATTTATGGCTTGTCCATAAAAATGATTTATTATATCGTCTTTCAAATTTGGAAAAAACTCAATATTCTAATTTGTTTGAACCTTTTCAATCGTTTTTTTCTTCTCATTTCTCCTTCTTACTTTATCCTTCTTCATTCTTAACTAAGTCCTTTATAATAATAGCTTCTGCCGATTAAACAGGTAATGCAAAAAGCAATAATCGGAAAAAAACCGGAAAACAAATCTTGACAAAATAAGGAATTATTAACAGAAAGAACAAAACAGTTTTGAGACGCTATGAAATGAAGTTAATTTGCTTAACTGTAAACAGTTGCACTAACAGGAAGAAAATGCAGTTATTAAACCTATCGGTTACTTGCACTTTAGCTCTGTTTAGTTTTGCCTGTGCTAATATACCCGAAAGCAGAACGGGAGAAGAAAAAAGAATTATTTTTTCAGAACCGGAAACTTCTGCAAACAGTATAGCAGCGGAAGAATTGGAATCCTTTTCTTTTAATGTGTTGGAGTGTATTCAGGTATTGTTAACAGGGGACCGGTTTACCGGTTTTGAAAAAAATCGTAGACCTCTTATTTTTTTATATCCTCCGGGAACAGAACCTTCTTTACAGAAACAGGGCGAAAATACGAACGCTTCATTTTGTGCTAACTTACTGCAAACAAAGGCAGTTAATCTCGTTGTACGGGATTCAGTTTTTACTTTATTAGGAAATCGGGAAAAAATATTGCAATTGGTAAAACAAAGTGGTGCAGATTTCTTTT
>JAKQEK010000336.1 GCA_029558535.1 Bacteroidota bacterium
CTATAAAACGAATGTGTTATATATGCAAAATCAGGCCAGCAGAAGTGCCGGATCGCTATACTGGTGGTCGTCCAATTGCACGTATTTGTCGTGAATGCCATGCTAAACGATTGGCTGATGATTTGCATAATATTGTTGTAATTGACAAAAACAAGTAAAGGGAGGTGTAGGGTGAATGTATATCTTGCTGAATATTTGGATGGTTTCCCAGAGTACATTGTCGCGGATTCTTACTATGATGCTTTAGAAATGTTTAGAGCAGACCGTCCATATGCAGACCTGCTATCAATGAAAAAGTTAAATAAATTACCGGTGTTAACGAAACAACAATACGACAAAACAAGCGAGGTGCAAAATGAAAAGGAGTGATTTAATTGTAATTGTTATTTTGATTCTTATAGCTGTTTGGCTTGCTTATTGTTAAACATTTAATATAAGAGAGCTGAAAATGAAAATATTATTTTGTTTGTTTTTGATAATTTTCTTTACTAACTTTATGAGTATTAATATATTTATTGAAGAAAATAATTATGATTATATTTTTTCTCTTGTATCATTTGTAGAGAAAGATCAGATTCAAAGAGAAAAAATTAAAGTTTTTACTGGAAGTAATAACATACAGAATTCAATAATAAGAGCATATTACAAACATCAAATAGATCCAAAATTAATTTGTTCTGTAATTTCAGTAGAATCGAGATTTGATTCTTTGGCTGTCAGTATGGTAGGAGCTAAAGGTTTAATGCAAGTTATGGAGTCTACTGCTTATTTGATGCAAAAACAAAATTTGATTTCTGAAAATTTTGATCTTTTTTCAGTTCAGGATAATATAGATATAGGCACTGCTGTTCTTAAACATGAGTTAGGAAAGTTTTCTTTAAGAGCAGCTTTGGCTGCTTACAATTGTGGTCATTATGGTGGTAAGATGTGGGCTACAAATCGATCACTTTTGCCAAAAGAAACACAAGAATATCCTTTAAAGGTTCTAAGTTATTACAGAATGTAAGTAAGGCTACCGTAGCTCAATTGGTAGAGTCGGCGGCTTGTATCCGTCAGGTTGTAGGTTCAATTCCTACCGGTAGCTCTAAATTTAAATATAAAGGGCTGTCATGTTCCAAGGGGGCGATGAAGCTTTGCAAGCTTTGTGTGTAGGGTTTGATTCCCTAACAGTCCACAACATAATCTTAATTTTTTGGAGATAAAAATGGCAAGTTTTGATAGATTGAAAGAAGGACAAATTCTTTACAGGTATGATGGTGTTGCCAAGAAAAGATGGTTCGAGGTTAAAGTTTTAGAGATTGATAGGGAAAAAAGAGAGGTGTTTTGTTCAACAAACAACAATCCACCTCATTGGTGGAGTGAAAGAAAAATAAAAAGTTTGTATGTAAAAAGGAGAAAAGATTAGATGCTAACAC
>JAKQEK010000353.1 GCA_029558535.1 Bacteroidota bacterium
TATATTCAGGATGAAAATGGAACAATTACATACACTCAGGAAACACCAGAATTGATGCAAAAAACATGGCAAACAAATGTAAATGGAAATGTAATTGCAGAAACCATAGGAAAACGAAAAGTAAAAAAAGAATTTAACAGCCTTGGCTTGGAAAGTAAGGTTGAAAAGGAAGTTGACAGATACATTGAAAATGGTGAAGAAAAGGTAGTAAATAGCGAGGTAAAGACCATTTATGATGAAGAAGGCAACCCAAAAATATGGTAATGTCCTAAAGTATTTTGATTTACAGCCGATATAATAATTATAAAGAAAGAAAGCGGGTAATTATTATGGTAACCAAAATAACAACAGTAAAGTGTCCATTTTGCGGAAGTGAAAAAGTATCGAAAAACGGCCATAACAAAACAGGGAAACAAGTATATAATTGTAATAACTCCAAATGTAGCCATCGTAATTTTGTAGAAGAGTATACATATAAAGCTTATAATCCTGAGGTTCGCAAGCAAGTTTTGAAAATGGCAGTGGATTGCACAGGAACTCGTGCCACAGGGCGTATTCTCGGCATTTCTAAGGATACCGTTACCGCTATTTTAAAAAAAACGAAAACTGGGCATGGCAGGTAAATTATAATTATATATGTAATAATCAAGACATTGAGGTTGAATTTGTATCTTCTGAGCAAGTTAATATCAACGAAGTTGAGATGGATGAGATGTGGTCTTTTGTTCACGATAAAACTCAGCAATATTGGCTTTGGTGGGCAATCGACCATAATACCGGCGTTCCTCTCGCATATCATTTTGGTACTCGAGAGCATAAAAATCTTGATGAACTATGTGCACTACTTGTGCCATTTAATATAAATATTGTTTATTCTGACGATAATTTTGCTTATAAAAAACATATTACAGAAAGTATGGTAATAACGGGCAAGAGAAATACCCAGCGTATCGAACGTAAACATCTGTCATTACGTACTTGGTGCAGCAGATTAGTCAGAAAAGGTATTCGTTTTTCAAAATCGCATCAAATGCATCGTATTGTTATTGGTTTGATTATAAATTTTCGATTATTTGGCAGAGATCTACCTTTTAATTTAATTTAGGACATTACCGAAAATCGAGGGCGAAAAAACAAGTGTAGCTGCTTCCAACTCGGTAAACTGGAGTATAAAAACAACCATAAAAAATGGAGATATGATTGACTTATCAAACGTAACGTTTGAATTTACAACTCATGATATAGCA
>JAKQEK010000362.1 GCA_029558535.1 Bacteroidota bacterium
CTCATGTAATTTTGAATACTGTTACTCTACAAATGGCGGATCATCATACTCTGCATGGAGTACATCCCTTCCTTCTTTTGCTGCTACAGGAACTAATAATAGAATTAAGTTAAGAAAAAACTGTAATGGAAGTGGTTGTGATATAAGTCCTGAAACTACATATACATGGGCTGTTGATGCTGCCTCTGTTGGCGGAACTGCAAGTGCAAATCCCTCAACTGCTATTTGTGCTGGCGAAACTGCAGATTTATCGGTTTCAGGTTATACCGGGAGTATTCAATGGCAAACTAATGCAAGCGGTTCTTGGGCAAATATTCCGGGAGCTACATCAAATACTTATACTACACCCCAACTACCAGTTACTACTTCATACCAAGCTGTGGTTACAAATGGTGTCTGTTCAAGTTCTGCTAATTCAAATATTATTACTGTTACAGTTATTACACCAATTACCACAGGTCTTTCCGGAAATGACTATATTTGGACAGGAGCAACTTCTCAAACATGGAATGGTGCCACGACAACTAACTGGTTAAAATTTATTAGTGCTTCAGTTTTTGAAATTCCAGCACAAGTACCTGATATTACAGATAATGTTTTCATAAGATCCAATGGGTCATGCTTTGGTACAATACCAGTAGTAACAACAACCAATGTGGCAGAATGTAACAACTTAACTATAGACCCGGGATGTGGTCTTAATATTAGTGCAACCGGTAATTTGAAAATATATGGAAATCTTACAAATAACGGAACCTTATCAGTATTTTCAACAGCACCAATAGAAATCAAGGGAAATTGGAATAACTCAGGAGATTTTAATGCCGGTTCAGGAAATGTTTTATTCTCAGGATCCAATATTCAATCAATCAAGTCAAATAATGACAGTTTCTATGGTATTGAATTTAACAACTCACATGCTGGGAATTATGATTTAACACTAACTGATAATTTAACTGTTACATACAATGCAAAATTTGTAAATGGAATTGTAAATACAGGCTCTAACAAATTTATTTTTACTGCACCTGCAACAACAACAGTTGGTACTACAACAAGTTTTGTTGATGGTTTAGTCGAAAAACTAGGTTGCGTAAAATTTACTTTCCCAACTGGAAATGTTAATCCTGCCAGAGATATTAGTGCTGGACCACAATATTATAGAATTTGGGCACCTTTAACTGCTACAGTTTTTTCACCTCCTGCAACTGTTAATGTTAAATATTTGTTCACGAATGAAAATCTTAACCCATGGTGGTATCATGTATGGACTCACGAAGCTCCGCTCACTCATACAAGTGATAGAGAATACTGGTTAGTAAATTCACCATCTAATCTCGAAGTAGAATTGTTCTGGAATAATAATAACCCCTGCAGTATTCATGATTTTTGTGCTCCGGGCCCAACAGACTTCTTACAAGATGAACTTACTGTAGCTTATTGGAATGGAATCTGGAAAGACGCCGGTGGTAGTCCAACCGGAACTTATAATACAGGTGACATTACATCAACAATATATATTCCATTTGGTGCTAAAGGTGAAAGACAAATTACTTTCGGAGCAAAAGATACAGAATTACCTTTACCTGTAGATTTAATTAAATTTTATGCAGAATGTGACAATAATTCAGCTATTATTTCCTGGGAAACAGCTTCTGAAACAAATAATGACTATTTTATCCTTGAGAAATCAAATGATATGATAAGTTTCTTCGAGCTTGCAAGAATAGAGGGTGCAGGAAACTCAAACACTCTTCTATCCTACTCAAATGTTGATAATGAGCTTTTTAGCGGAAACAACTACTATCGCCTAAAACAGGTTGACTATGACGGTCGTACAAGAACCTACAACACTATTTCTATAAATTGTGATAAATCAAGTTCAGAATTACCAAGTTTAATAGCCTATCCTAACCCATTTACTAATGAATTAAATGTTGTTATCGATAACATACAAGAAAGCGATTTTGTTCTAGAATTGTACGACAACATTGGAAAACTTATTTTTAGCCAAGAATATACTACAGAAGAAACAAGTTTCCATACCGTACTTGATTTAACAAATCTACTTCCGGCTGTATATAATTTAAGAAGTCGTTCTGAAGGTTGTGTAATGAATGTGAAGGTCGTGAAGAAGTAAGTAGTAAGTAGTAAGTAGTAAAAAAATGTATAGCACCGATTACCGATTACTTCAACACCGATTATCCCGTTAAAATAGAAATTGCATGTAGTATTATATAAAAATGCAATTTGTAGTTTTAACAGATTTTTGACTGAAATTACTGAGCAATTTCTTTTTTTTTTATACCTATTAATTAATAGAGACTCGCAAATAAACCGTAATTCTGATAATATAAAATAATGATATTTTAAGATATTTTTCCAAATTTTGACGTTTCTTCAATTACAAGAACCTCTGAAGGCATTGATTTTACACATTTTTTAAAGATTATTAATAAAAACACACGCAATTCTGTTAAATCTTATCAACGAAAATGTTAAAAAACTAGCAATATCAACACTTTTAAGCCTTAGTTTATTAACAAAACCTATGAGATATCAACAATTCAGAAGATTTTTTATTTTAAGTATTGCTACAGCCCTTATTATATCTATATTTGTAACGATAAGTTAATTTAATTACTAACCTAAAAAATTTAGAAATGAACAAAGCACAATTAATTGACGCAATTGCAAAGAAAGCAAATTTAACTAAAGCTGACGCTAAAAGAGCATTAGACGCTTTTGTAGAAACAACAACCAAAACATTAAAAGGTGGTGACAAAATCGCTTTAGTAGGTTTTGGAACTTTTGGTGTAACTAAAAGAGCTGCTAGAAAAGGCCGTAACCCACAGAAACCAACTCAGGTAATCAATATCCCTGCTAAGAAAGTTGTTAAATTCTCTGTTGGTAGCGAATTGAAAAAAGCTGTAAAGTAATTTCGTCAATGAAATTATTGAAAAAGGGAGCATGAGTTCCCTTTTTCTATTTTACAAAAAAATGTATCGTTGTGATATGAAACATTCAGAAATTATAAGAGTATTATCAGATATGGTTTTGGAACAAAGACTCTCAACATTTCACAGAGTTTTACAAAATCGAACCAGATACATTACAGTTGTCCTCGAAGACTTGTTTCAATCACATAATGCATCCGCAGTTATTCGTTCGTGTGACTGCTCAGGAATTCAGGATGTTCACCTGATTGAAAACAATTTTGAGTTTGCAGAAAATCCAGACGTAGCATTAGGGGCTTCTCAATGGGTTAATCTTATCAAATATAACAAGGAAGCAAATAACACTCTTAATGCAATAAATAATTTAAAAAAACATGGGTATAGAATTGTTGCAACTACTCCACATACAAATGAGACTAAAATTCAAGATTTAGACCTATCACAAGGTAAAATTGCATTGCTTTTCGGATCTGAATTACCCGGTCTTTCAGACATTGCCCTCCAAAACTCAGATGAATTTGTTAAAATACCTATGTTCGGTTTTACTGAAAGTTATAATATATCTGTTTCTGCAGCAATTTGTCTATATGAACTTGTTTCCAGATTGCATATGTCAGACATAAATTGGCAATTAAGCAACATTGAAAAGGAAATAATCCTATCAGACTGGCTAATGAAAAGTGTAAAAGACTCAGAAAATATTATTAAAACATTAAAGAAAAGAACTAATCAAGTTTGATAAACTTACTATAATAAATATTGTTCTCTCCAATTAGTTTAATAAAATACATCCCCGATTTATAGTTTTCAATATTAATTAAACTTTGTCCATGAAAACTATCACAATAAACCTTTTCTCCTAGTTCGTTTAATATTTCTATACTAGACGGCTTGCCTGATTCAACTTCAGATGTAATAATAATCATTTCAGTAGCCGGATTCGGGAATATTCTGATATTGGATAGATTTTCACTTTCAATAAGTTGAGGATGCAAAATTTGGTTGTATATATCAAGACAATTATTTAAGGCAATATTAATATTATAAATACTTTCACAGGCAATAAGGGCAAACCCAATTGTTACAGTATCTTTGCTTGCAATGTCAACAGGCCCTGCTCCTGTAAATATAACAATATCCGTTGAATTCTCCGTAAAACCATCATTTGAATTGCTAATCATATAAAATTTCTCAATATCCGGAAATCCATCAGTAATATCTATTGTTCCATCTCCTCCACTAACTTGAGGAAGTGCATAATTATTTACATCATGATTATTCAAAAGTTTAATACCGGCATACATAGTTTGGGCATTGTCACTTTTGCAATACATAAATTTATTATTTTCATCAAGTATAGCAGAATTTATTCCGGATTCGACCAAATCCCAGTCGGTAAACAAGCCAAAATAAAAATCTTCAATATCATAAATGCTCTCATTAATAATCTGATAATCAACTATTATAAAATCCTTATTACTAGCACCGAGCCATGAATATACATCTTCAATAATTCTCAATCCATACACTTGATAATCATTAGAATCAGTAAATTCCGTCTTAATATGGTAATCTGAAATTTCGGAACCTTCAACAAAATATGGATACACTGTTGTTTTAAAATCGGAAACCTGTCTAACAGAGCTATACAACTTGGTTGCTGATAGTCCTGAAATTATGCCACAATCATAAAACAACGAAAACACTTCTCCCAATACAAAACCATCTCCTACTCTACTATTTAAATCAGAGTAACCAAATCGTCCGGAAGGGGCCACAGACAATTCAAGATTATCTGTATTAATATTCTTATAACCCGGATTTACATATACTTCAATAATCTGTTGAGCCTGATACAAATCTGCATTATAAATGAGTTTTAAAACTAATTTATAATCATAAGGCATATTTGAATTACGAATGATTACAATATCTCCATCAGAATTGTAGGTTTCTAAAGTTTGTAGCGAACCGGTATAGACAATATCATCATCTAAAACTGCATAACTTGATAATAATACAGCAGAAATAGTAAGATTTTCTGCATCAGACAAATAATTAGTAAAGTTTCCGTTAATGTAAATCATATTTTCTGATTGAGAAACTTCAATATTACTAAAAACAATTGCTGGTGGCGGCTCTATTGTAAGAGCTTTGAATAAGTTTACTCTGCCTCCTCCTAATTTACCGGTATAAGGCACATTATATGGTATTGTATCAATAAGATCGGCACTAGCTTTTAACAATTCTGCAATTTGATTTGCATTATAATCAGGATAATAGGATCTTAAAATTCCTGCACAACCCGCCACAATTGGTGATGCAAATGATGTTCCTCCCCACATAAGTGTATATCCATCTCCCGTTCCAGTTGATCTAAAATTTGTTGCAGGAGCACAAACATCCACATAATATGAATAGGATGAACCCTGACTTGAAATAGAATTATCGGGAGACCATTTCTGATCATCCATTTGCGTTCCTGCTACAGAAACAACATTCTCATAAGATGCAGGATAGTATTTTGTATCTGAATTGGTATTACCTGCAGCCGAAACAACTAATACATCATTGTTAATTACAGCATAATTTACAACATCCTGACCCATTTTTTGATAATATGATCCTCCCCAACTGCAATTAACAACATCACAACCACGATCAGCAGCATATACTATTGACTGATAACCATTAACAAGAATTCCTTCAGCATTCATTATTTTTAACGGAAGAATTTTACATTTAAAACCGGCACCTGACACTCCAATACCATTATCTGTATGAGCTCCGGCAATACCTCCTACCCACGCCCCATGATAATTAACATTAGCTTGTACAATATTATTATCATCCCCAAAATTCCATCCCCGAAAATTATCTATAAAACCATCCAAATCATTGTCAACACCATCAGGCATATCATTATAGTTATACTTAATATTATAAATCAAGTCGGGATGAGACAGTTCGATACCCGTATCAGATATTCCAATAACTATATTTGTATCTCCCTGATGAATATCCCAAGCATCAAAAGCTCTTATAGAATTTAGCCAATATTGATCAGTCTGATTCATTGGATCGTCAGGTACATACAATAGCTCTATTTTATATAATGGTTCAACATACTCAAAATATCCGGTTTTTTCAAGAATAGAAATCAGATATGAAACATCCTCAACCTCATCAAAAGTTAAACGATAAATTACAGATAAATCAACTAATTCCGCTCCATATTCATTATACTTTTCCATAGGTCTTATACTGAATGGAAACTCTTGTTTAAATTCAATACTGCCTTTAATGTCAGATTTCTCCTTTAAAATGTAGAATATTTTATTTTTATAAGCATCTATATCCTCTATCTCCTTTTTGAATTTCACAATAATAACTCCATCAAGATAAGAATTAGCATTTTTTTCTTGTGAGAAAACGGGAGAAACACAAATCATTAGGAAAATTATTATCGATATCCGACCAATTACTTTATATAAATCGAATAGCCTAAAATGTCCGTAATTTGTGTTACAAAATTTATTATTAAGATATTTATTAATCATTATCAAAATTTGTTTCTAAATAATAATGCAATATAATAAAAAAAATGGTCGGATATTTCCGACCATCATTATAAATTTATAATTTAACTAATTATTTACTTCTTCAACATTTCCAATAATTTTTAAAACCACACTTGATTGTGAAGGATCGTTAGTAATTACAGTAATAGTTTTATTCTGACTGCCTCTTTTTCCGGCTGAATTAAATGTAGCTGTAATGTAACTTGATTCCCCGGGTTTAATAATCATTTTTTCAGGATTTGTAGCAGTACAACCGCAAGAAGCTTTAATCTTTCTTATTACTAAATCACTCTTACCTGTATTTTTAAAAACAAAATTAAAACTAGATTTTTCACCAGATTTAATTGTTCCAAATTCAAAATCGGTACTTTCAAATTCAATCTTTGGAGCATTTGCTAATTCATCAGGTGTAAGATGTGAAAAATCCTCTTCAATTGTAGCACTAATTGACAATCTATTTTGAGTATTTTTCTCTCCGTTAATTACAAAATCAACCCTATCCATAATGAAGCCCCAATCGTTCTTCTTTTTACCATCATAAGTAACTGTAATAATGCCCATTTCACCATTTTTTTCGTTTGGTTTTTTACCTGCAAGTTTTTCAGGCTTTACAGAAATAGTTATATGAGAAGGCACATTCTCGAAAGTAATAGTCACAGGGTCTGCTCCCATATTTACGATTCCAATTGTATCTGTAACTGTTTGATTATTGTAAACTTTTGTAAAGGCAAGGTGTGATGTTCTTAATCTTACATCACCAAAAGCTTTAGGATAATAATCTTCTATTCCCTTTTCACGTGGTGTAACATCGCCTTCAATTCTTAACATCGTTGTAGGATTTTCAGTATTTGCCGTAACAGTTATAGATTTATTAAATTTTCCCGGTCTGTTTCTCGGGTCATAAGTAGCTTTTACAAATCCTTTACCTCCGGGTTGAACAGGTTCTTTTGTATATTCAGTTGCAGTACAACCACAAGATGCCTTTACATTTGTTATGTACAATGGCATACTACCAGTATTTGTAAAAGTAAAAGTTGCCGTTTGAGTACCGGCCTCTTCTTTAAATGATCCAAAATTGTGAGTTGTTTTATCCCACGATATAGCAGGTTGTTGAGTTTGTGCCACCATTACTATTGAAAATACTAATGATAATGCACTAAGTAAAAATGTTCTTTTCATAATTTAACGATTTTAATTTTATATTTTTCTAAACATTACTCCTGCACAGCTTTTGGTGTAACATCCCCAGTAATCCTTAAAACAGACGTAGGCTGGAATTCGTTGGTAGTAACAGTTATAGATTTATTAAATTTACCGGGTCTGTTTGCAGGATTATAAGCAGCAATAACATAACCTTTTCCACCGGGTTGAACAGGCTCCTTTGAATATTCAGTAGCAGTACAACCACAAGATGCTTTAACATTAGTAATATACAATGGTTCATTACCGGTATTAACGAATTCGAATTTTGCTTTCTGTAATCCGTCTTCTTCCTTAAATGTACCAAAATCGTGAACTGTGTTTTCCCAAGAAATAGCTGGTCCCGATTGTTGTGCGAAAATTGCTGTTGAAAATGCAATTGTAAAAACTAAAAAAATTAACCTTTTCATAATAATATAATTTAAAACATTAAATAATTTCTAAAACCATCCCTTTTTTACAAATTTCAGACCAAAGTAGCACATTAATTTTCAATTCAGACAAAATTAAATAAAATTTTTATAAAACTATTCTTGCTTGTGGAGAAATATCCAAACTGTCTGTTTTTCCATCCAAATAGTAATAATATCCAATCAAAGCTACCATCGCTGCGTTATCAGTCGTGAACCTCTTTTCAGGCAAATAAATATTCCAATCGTTTGCTTCTCCGATTTCAGACAGTTTGCTTCTTAAACAGGAATTTGCTGATACACCACCTGAAACTGAGATTTCTGTAATTCCTGTCATTTTTACAGCTTTAATAAGTTTATCAATTAATATTTCGATTATTTCTGATTGTAAAGACGCACAAAGATCAGAAAGGTTGTCTTGCACAAAATCTTTATTTTGCCTTATATGATCGCGTAAAAAGTAAAGAAATGATGTTTTTATTCCGCTAAAACTATAATCCAATCCGGCAATTTTTGGTTTACCGAATTTAAATCTGTCACTGTTTCCATCTTTTGACAAATTGTCAATATCCACCCCACCCGGATAACCTAAACCCAAGACTTTGGCACATTTATCAAAAGCCTCTCCTGCAGCATCATCTATTGTTGTTCCAATTACCTCAAAATCTGTATAATTATTTACTCTAATAATTTGCGTATGACCTCCAGAAACAAGCAGACATAAGAAAGGGAATTTCGCCTCAAACTCCAGTTCGTTCTGATTTCTTAAAAAATGTGTAAAAATATGACCATGTAAATGATTAACTCCAATCAAAGGTTTTGAAATTGCAACCGACAAAGCCTTAGCAAATGAGGATCCAACAAGTAACGAACCTAACAATCCGGGACCTTTTGTAAACGATATAGCCGAAATATCTGACAATTTTTTATTTGCTTTAGACAAAGCTTCTGCAACAACAGGAATTATATTTTGTTGGTGAGCTCTACTCGCTAGTTCAGGAACGACTCCTCCATATTTTGAATGAATTATTTGAGTATTAATAACATTGGATAGCACTATTCCATCGCACAAAATTGATGCTGAAGTGTCATCACATGAAGATTCTATTCCTAAAATACAAATACTCATCAATTTCTTAACAAATCAAAGTTTACAAAAGTATATTTTCTTGACAGCAAATCAGCTTTTTTTTTTTAATATTTGCATTTATGACTAATTTAGAATAATTGTGTCCCGAATTAAGTTTAAAAGAATATTAGCCATTTTAACTTGTCTGATAATCAGAGACTTTATTATTTTGGTCATTTTTCTAAACTCATCATTTCTACAAAGCTATCTGACAAAACAAATTATTATCTTCTTTTCTGATGCTTATGATATTAATCTTTCCGTTGAAAATGTTTACATAAAACTTCCTAATACTATAGCATTATCAGGTGTTTATGTCAAAGATTCTATCGGCGATACTTTGGTCTATTCCGAAGAAATAAATTTAAAAATTTCTGCTGTAAAATTTTTTGACAAAAAATTATATATTGATCAAATTTCATTGAATAAACCTTTTATAAATATAATTATTGATACAGCCGGTAATTCAAATTATCAATACATATTAAACAAATTTATATCAGAAGATAAGGACACTTCTAAGACTCAAAGTTTTGACATATTTTGCAATAAATTTGAAATTCTAAACGCAAGATTTAATTATAAAGATTTAAGATACCCCGAAAATCAGGATGGATTTAATCCATCGGATATAAGTATATCAGGATTTAGCATCACACTACAAGACATCCAGTATTTTAACGATTCCATTGCTGTGAAAATAAATAATTTTAAAGTTGACGAAAAATCCGGACTCAACATTAAAGAATTTTCGACCGAAATACTATATTGCAATAGTGGAGTATTCTTAAAGGATTTTGTTATTAAAACAAAAAATTCTGAATTTATTAGTTCTGAAATTAGCATAGAAGGTATTGAAGAAGATTACTTATCTGACCCGCTGAACAAAATGAAAGTTAAAATTGTCATTGACACTTTGGTATTTGATGTGGCAGATTTAGGACCCTTTATGCCCGAATACCGTTACTTGCATGAGAAAATATACCTGTCTGGTGATTTTTCGGGCAAATTGTCAAAATTTAAGTTTAAAAACTTTAATATAGCGTATGGCAACGATACAAGACTGATAACAAATCTTTCGGTAGATGGATTGCCCGATTATGATATGACTTTTATTTTTGGCGATGTTTCCAAACTAACAACATCGAGTGCAGATGTAAGAAAAATGATGAGAATCTTCTCTCCCAAAGATCAGATTATATTACCTACTATGGTGGAAGATTTGGGCTATTTATCATTTACAGGAAACATTACAGGTTTATTTAATGATCTTGTTGCATACGGCGAGTTTAACACAGGTCTGGGATCTATCAGAACAGACATGGCTATAATAACCGATTTTGATAGTTTTGATATTTCATATCATGGGAAACTTCAGGCAAACAAAATAAATCTTGGAACAATCACAGGTTATCCTGACACATTTGGTATGCTTAGTTTAAATTCAACATTGCATGGAACTCTAGATTCTGTTGGTAATTTCCAGACACAAATAGATTGTAATATCAGTGAATTAGGAATTTTAAATTATAATTACTCAGGCATTAGAATTATCGGAGATGTTTCTAATAGTTTCTTTAATGGAGAATTGTATATTAATGACCCAAATTTGAAAGTTGAGTTTATAGGGAAATATGATTACGGTACAGATAACCAAGAAATTGATTTTTCAACAGACATTTACGCAAATCTTAATAATCTTCAGATTACTAACGACACACTTCCATCTGAAATAAAACTCGTGGTAGCAGCAGATTTAAAAGGAGACTTACTCAATACACCTGAAGGTAATGTATTTATTAGTAATCTAGCTTATACCTCCAACGGTCAAACTTTAAAACTAAACCAGCTCAGTTTAAACAGCTACAGAGACGAATTCGAACAACAATTTTTGACTATCAGATCAGATTATGCAGACATTAATTTATATGGTATTTTTGAGTATGGTGAACTAGGTTATACTGTTTACAATATGCTTGCAGGGTACACTCCAACATTTATAAATAAAATTGAAGTAGAAGAATCAACTAGTGATAATATTGCCAATTTTGACATCAGATTAAAAGCTCTTGAAAATTTAACTAACGTTTTCATACCAAATTTAAGCATTGAAGGAGAAATATTTGCCGAGGGTAAAATATCAGGGCGAAATCATGAATTAGATGCAATCTTCAGTATTCCTGTTATTAAATATGATAGCATTTACCTATGGGGTTCTGAATTAAATATTACTGCGTATAAAGATTCGCTGGATTTATATTTAACTGTACAAGAAATCAGTACTAAAAGTTTTCCATGGTTCGAAAATATGTTGTTCAAACTAGACGTTCAAAATGACTCTGTTTTTATGGACATTAACTGGGACAATTATGATATAAATAGGAATTCAGGGAAAATTGGCATAAGTACAAAATTTATTCCTATTGCAGGGCAAAATTTCCCAAAAATCGAAAACATAATTCATGAATCAGAGATTATTGTTGAAAACAGAATTTGGAATATTAAAAGAACTCCAATAATTGTTGATAGTACAAATATTAAAATTAGTAATTTCTCTCTCTCACACGACAATCAAATTTTAAACATAGATGGCGAAATCTCAGAAGATCCCTCAAAACTATTAAGATTTCTAATTAGCAATGTTGATATAACAAATTTCAATCCATATATAGAGTCTACAGGCTATCATCTTAGTGGAATTTTGTCGGGTAATGGTAGAGTTGCGAATATATATTCAAATCCTGTGTTCAGATCGACATTAAGTATAAAAGATTTTAAAATAAATGACGAAGATTTTGGTAGATTTGATTTGTCTGCAATTTGGGAAGACAATGCAAACGGTTTAAAAGTTGACGGGGTAAACAAATACATGAAAATAAGAGGTAGTTATTTACCGGAAATTGATAGTATAGACGTTAACTTTACTGTTGACAACTTTAAGCTTGACATTCTTCAGCCATATTTGGTAGAATATGAAGTGAGCGAATTAACCGGTTTTGTTGACATTGAATTAAAAGTTTCTGGCTATTTGTCTGACCCTGATATTGATGGATATATTGATTTCGAGAAAGCGGAATTTGTATATGATTTTCTTAAAATAAAAGCCAACACTGACGATAAAATTTTAATTACAAATGATGCCATACTTTTTAAAGACTTCAAAATATATGATGAATTTAAAAATCCTGGTATTATTAAAGGAGGTGTTTATCATAATAAATTCAGTGATTTCAGATTCGACTTACTTATAATGGCCGACAAAATGAAATTGCTTAATACATCTGAAAAGGATAATAGCTTATATTATGGAACAGCTTATGGAACAGGAACAGTAAAAATTTCAGGAAATCTTGACAAATTTGGAATTGATGTTGTTGCTAAAACAGAGCCAAATACTGTTTTTGTTCTGCCTATGACCGAATACTATGAATCGAGCTCAATCAGTTATGTAACATTTATAAAAAGAGAATCAGACTCAACAGGTCTAAAAATCATGCATGCTCCGGAATCTGAAATGGATTACTATTTTAAAATGGACGTTGAAGTAACTCCTGATGCTGAAGTACAAATAGTCTTTGACCCAAAAGTTGGAGATTTAATGAGAGGTTTTTGTTCAGGAAATCTAAAGATGGAATACACTTCTGATGAAGAGTTTTATATGTATGGAGAATTAGTTATTATTGAAGGAGATTATTTGTTCACACTCGAAAATATTATCAATAAGAAATTTCATATAAAACCAGGCGGTACAATTCTGTGGTCGGGAGATCCATATGAAGCACTGCTTGATTTGGATGCTATTTATTATGCAAAAGCTCCTCTGATTGACTTGATGGCCGAAATAGCGGATTCAAGTGATACATATACTAAACCGGTAAGTGTCGAATGTAAGATGCATATGTCAGGTAGTCTTATGGCTCCTGATATTTTATTCAGTATAAACATTCCAAATGCTTCAGATAAAGTTAAGACGCTGCTTGCAAATCTTTCTCAAGATGAAATAAATAAGCAATTATTATATTTATTAATACTTAATAAATTCTATTCCTCAACTCAATCAACAACTGTAGGACCTCAATTAGGCAACACTACTAATGCGTTTGGAGTAACTTCTGCCGAACTTCTCTCAAATCAGCTTAGCAACTGGCTATCACAAATTAGTAAAGACTTTGACATAGGTTTCAATTATCGTCCTGGAACTGATGTCTCAGGTCAAGAACTTGAAGTTGCCCTTTCGACACAAATATTAAATGACAGAGTATTAATAAATGGTAATGTCGGAGTAGGTGAAAACAAGTCGAGTACAAGTAATCTTATTGGAGATATCGAAGTACAATTAAAAGTAAATAAGAGTGGTTCATTCCGCGTAAAAGGATTTACAAGAGCTAATGATGATATGCAGGCTGAATTTGGGCCATATACAAATGGAGTAGGTCTCTTCTACACACAGGACTTCAATACTTTCGGGGAATTATTCACAAAACTTTGGGAAGCGATCAGCTTTAAAAAGTATCGAAAGAAACAACAATAGGATTTAATTTTGCTTGTCCATGTAATCAAAAATTCACTAGACTAATTTCATCGGTGGTATTCAAAATTTTTACCTGCCTTTTGATGAAGCTGATTTTCTATGCAATTTTTTTGCATTTCCTTGTTTTGGTTTACCTGAATTAAAATTCCCAGGTTTCTTCCTGCGTTTCTCGACACTATTCATAAGTGTGTATTTAGGAGCTTTCTCAAAACCCACAGGAAGCGATATTTTATCAATACTTCTGCCCAAAAGTTTTTCAATTCGATTGAATTTCAATATTTCAAATTCACTTATAAAACTAATGGCAAGCCCCAATTTACCAGCCCTAGCAGTTCTTCCAATTCGATGGACATAATCTTCAGGTTTTTCGGGAATATCATAATTTACAATTAGATTTACATCTTCAATATCAATTCCTCGCGACAAAAGATTTGTGGCAACTAAAATATTAACCTGACCACTCTTAAAGGATAATACAGTTTCATTTCTCTCGTTTTGAGTAAATGATGAATTAATTGCACTGTTTTTTATCCCATTTGAATTTAAATAGGCAGAAACTTTACCAACATTAATTTTAGTGGAAACGAATATTAAAATTTTTTGATTATTATAGTCTTTTAGTAAAGTTTTTAACAAACGCTGTTTGTCAGACTCATAAACTAAATATACCTTTTGCTCAATTTCTTCAGCCGGTTTTGAAAAATTTAAGTCTATTATTTTAGGATTAACAAGAATTTCTGAAGCCAATTTTCTTATTGCATGTGGCATAGTAGCCGAAAATAAAAGATTTTGTCTTTTATCCGACAATTTTGAAATAATACTAATAATATCAGGATAAAAACCCATATCCAACATTTCGTCAGCCTCATCTAGTACCAAGAAATCCAAAGCAGATAAATCAACATAACCTAAATTGAGATGTGACATCAATCTACCGGGAGTTGCAACAATAATATCTGCTCCATTTGATAATGCATTCTTTTGTCTGCCAAAGCCATCCTGATCATTACCTCCATAAACAGCCAGATAAGATATGTCAGTATAATACCCCAAACCGGAGATTTGTTCTTCAATTTGCATACAAATTTCTCTTGTTGGAGTTATTATAAGTGCTTTAGTTCCTTTATTTTCAGATGTCAATATCTTTTGCATTATTGGAATTAAAAAAGCTGCTGTTTTTCCTGAACCTGTTTGTGAACATGCCAGCAAATCATTTCCGGAAAGAATCAAAGGTATTACAATCTCCTGTACCTTTGTAAGGTGTTCATAATTGAAACTATTTATTCCATCTTTTATTCTCTGATCTATTTCTAGTTCTTCAATTTTCATTTATTATTTACCTTTCCTTTGAAACAACTTCCATTTGCCGGCCTGGTTTTGCTGAAATACGCCTTTATTCACAAAACGAATATCTTCTATTGTATAAAACGCCCCTGGATTAAACCTGTTTAGAATTTCTATTAACTCTGACAGATTTTTACGACTTATTGTGATAAATAAAACATGAACATGACCCACAGTTCCAGATGCATCATGATGAGTAAGGCCATATCCATTTTCTGTAAGATAATTTATTAATTCGTCAGCAGGCTTCCCTGTAATTAACCTTAATCCAACTATCCCCATCGCTATTTTTTCCTCAATTACCATTCCGACATAGTTACCAGTAGCAAAACCTGCAGCATAAAATAAATAGCAAACCCAATTATCAAGATTTTCCATAATTTGACCTATGGCAATTATCCATATCAAAACTTCAACGAAACCTAATAATGGAGCAATAACCTTTTGGCCTCTTGCAACAAGTATTATTCTTAAAGTTCCAATAGTTACA
Source organism: Bacteroidota bacterium (assembly GCA_029558535.1). Classification (GTDB taxonomy): domain Bacteria; phylum Bacteroidota; class Bacteroidia; order Bacteroidales; family ML635J-15; genus Bact-19. The sequence goes on from JAKQEK010000362.1 coordinate 15,643, forward strand.
TCACAAATTCTGGCACAAAAAATCATTAATGGCAGCCAAACATAAGCAAACATATCAAATTCCATAAATTCAATTTTTAAAATTTCTGCAAAGATATCTCAAATTTCATCATAAAAAAATTCAGGTTTTGAACAATTATGTATAATTTAGGTTTATTAAATAATAATACTTATTTTAAACTAAAAACTATTTAAAATGGAAAAATTATATACTGCAAGTGTTAAAGTTCAGGGAGGTAGAAATGGGCACGTAACAAGCGATGATGGGGTAATAGATATGGATGTAAGGATGCCAAAAGGGTTAGGTGGTGATGGTGATTCTTACACAAATCCAGAGCAATTATTTGCTGCTGCATATTCTGCATGTTATGATGGTGCATTAAATCTCGTAGCAAGAATGAATAAACATAAAATAGAAAGTAAAACAACTGCAAACGTATCAATTAATAAACAGGCTGACGGTGGTCTTGCAATCAGTGTTGTAATGGAAATTGAAGTCAATGGCGTAGAAAGACAGGTAGCTGAAGATTTGATTCAAAAAGCACATCAGGTTTGCCCATACTCAAAAGCCATTCGCAATAACGTTGAAGTAGAACTAAAGCTAGTATAATAAAAGTTATACGCTTGAATAAGGTTGTTATGCTATTCTGAATTTTTCACTAAGGTATAACACCAGTATCCCATAGAACTGTTGTCAAAGGAATTAAAACGTTCACTTCCTTCAACACCTGCAAATTCGTAAAAAGATTTGCGGAATATTCTTGGCACACCTTTATCAATTGCTGATTTGCGACTCGCGGAATCTTTTATCAATGCGTTGACAACATTTTGACGAATATTCTCGCATTCCAATATTTTAAAACCTGCTTTTTGAAGTTTATCGTTAATTATGTCAATATCTTCTTTTTTTATCATATCGGCATACAAAAACTTACCATCAGGTTTTAAAACACGATATACTTCAGAAAAGAACTTACCGATATTTGGATAACATCTTGCAGATTCTACATTTAAAACAGCATCAAAAGATGAAGCCTCAAATGGTAATTTCTCCGCTTCAGCTCTTACGAATTTTAAGCCTTCAACACTATGATGCTTATTACAAAACTCAATAGTTTTCTTTGCAATATCAACAGCAGTATAAGAACGAGGTTTTAAGTATCTGGTTAAAAATGAAGCACCTCCACCCCTACCGCTTCCAACCTCCAGTATGTCAGTATCCGGAAAATTATGATTACGTGCAACATGATGATATAACTGAATACTATAACGATTAATTTCATCTTCAGGCAGTAAATTCAGAGTTTTGAATTCACCATTTTCTGATTCAAATCCATAATTCAAAAAAGTAGTTTCTTTATTCTTGTCATAAGAAATTATCATATTATGCCAAACACGCCATAATGGTTTACGTACACTTTTCGGAAGCTCGCAATATTTTTCTACATAATTATTCATCTGATCCTAACTCTCTAAATTAATATATTTTATTCAATTTTAGTACAAATTATAACAATTCAACAGCATAAAATATAACTAAAATTCGGCTCAAAGATAAGACTTTTTTATTATCAACAAATCATATATTTAGAATAGTATATGTCACAAACAAAAAGGCAGCTGAATTTGCTGCCTTAAATTTGTCGGGGTGAGTAGACTCGAACTACCGACTCCTGGTCCCCCAGACCAGTACTCTAACCAACTGAGCTACACCCCGTACTCTAACCAATCCCAAAAAATAGAAAATTTTACTTCAAAATTTTCTTCATTTTTTGAGGACTCTCGATTTTTAACGAAAAAATCTAACTCCCTTCTAAAAAAATATTATTTCAAACAACTTCTATAATTAAAACTCAGCTTAATCTGATTTTTTCTAAAAATCGGAGCTGAGCTACACCCCGCACATTAAAGTTCACAAAAATAATAACAATATTACTTCTGACAAATCTTTTTTAACGTATTATTTACCTTTTTCACCGATTCTAATTATTGTGAATCAAAAAATAAATCTATTTTTAAGGCTGTTTAATTTATAATATATTTGCACTTTGTTTGTTCACAATTTATGAAGAAGTCTTTTTTTCTGGTTTTATTATGTTTACTTTACTTTAGTAACTATGCTCAAAAAGTAACTTTAAGCGGTTATATTAAGGATAAAGACACAGGTGAGGAACTACTTGGAGCAAATGTAATAATTAAAAATACTAATACCGGAACTACAACAAATGCTTACGGCTTTTATACTTTATCCCTAGCTCCGGGACAATATGATATAGTTTTTTCGTTTATTGGTTACAAAGAAAAAATTGAAAAAGTAGATTTGAAAATAAATAAGTCTCTGAACATTTCACTTGAAAGTTCAGCAATAATGACTCAGGAAATAGTTGTAAGCGGAGAAAAGAAAAGCAATGTGCAAGACAGCAAAATGAGTGTAATCAAGTTGCCTGTTGAAGCAGTAAAAGCATTACCAGCATTTATGGGAGAAGTGGATATATTAAAAACAATACAATTACTTCCAGGCATACAATCTTCGGGTGAAGGAAATTCGGGTTTTTATGTACGAGGTGGAGGACCGGATCAGAACTTAATATTACTAGATGAAGCAACAATTTACAATGCTGCACATTTATTTGGTTTCTTCTCTGTATTTAATGCCGATGCAATTAAGGATATGGAAATCTTTAAAGGTGGAATGCCGGCACAATACGGTGGTCGTGTAAGTTCTGTGCTGGATATATCAATGAAAAACGGTAATATGAAAGAATTGGAAATTGACGGTGGAATAGGCACTATTTCTTCACGACTTACTGTTCAAGGACCAATAAAAAAAGACACATGTTCTTATCTGTTTTCTGCAAGGCGTACTTATATAGATGTATTAATTAAACCTTTTGTTAAAAAAACTTCGCCGTTTAAAGGTTCCGGTTATTATTTTTATGACTTAAATGCCAAACTTAATTATAGGTTTTCTGATAAAGACAGATTATACTTAAGTGCCTATTACGGAAAAGATATTTTTGATTTTAAAAGCACAGACGCCGGCTTTGATATGAAAATTCCATGGGGAAACGGAATGGCAAGCCTCAGGTGGAATCACTTGTTCAACAGTAAATTCTTTTCAAACACAACTCTTGTTGCTTCAGATTATAAATTTAAAACTGATGTTACAATGAATGATACTGAAGAAGGCAGTACATTAATGAGATTCGTTCAAAGATCAGGCATTAGAGATTATTATTTGAAACAAGATTTTACTTATATCCCTAATCCAAAACACACAATAAAATTCGGAGCAAATTATATTTATCATATTTTTTCTCCTAATTCTGTCAGTGCCGAATATTATGCTATGTATATTGACGATTCAGATATAATGAAGCAATATGCACATGAAGCGGCTATATACATTGGCGATGATTTTAAGATAAATAACAGATTTACACTTTATGCCGGAATACGTGGTGCCGCTTATATGCAGGTTGGACCGTTTATCAGATATGTTAAAGATGATTTATTAATGCATAATATTGATACTATTAATTACTATAAAAACGAAAAAGTAGCTTTTTACAAATCACTTGAGCCAAGACTTTCTCTTAAAATTGGTATTGATGATAATTCTTCGTTTAAAGCTTCTTTTAATCAGAATAAACAATTTGTTCACCTTGCATCACTATCTGCCTCTACTCTACCAACTGACTTATGGGTACCATGCAGTGAAGTGGTTAAGCCACAAGAAGCCAGACAATATGCAATAGGGTATTTTAGAAATTTCTATAACGATCATTTCGAGACATCAGTAGAATTTTATTATAAAGATTTATTTAATCTCATCGAATATGCTGATGGTGCAATGCCTGGAGATGATGTTGGAAATAACGCTGATAATTACTTTATCTTTGGTAATGGCTACTCATATGGAATGGAATTATTTATAAAAAAACAAACCGGAAGGTTTACAGGATGGATTGGTTACACATTATCAAAGACAGAAAGAATATTCGATGATGTTGATAATGGAGAGCCTTTCCCTGCTAAATATGACAGAAGACATGATTTATCCTTAACAGCTACATATAATATAAATGAAAAGTGGTCTGCATCAATGATTTTTGTTTATGCTACAGGAAACACAACTACATTACCAGTGGGTGTTTTTATGACAGATGGAGACTTGGTTAGTGAGTACGGCAGAAGGAACTCATACCGAATGGACCCATATCACAGACTAGATTTATCTGTAAATTATTTGCATAAAAAAACTGACAAATGGGAATCATCTTGGAATTTTTCTGTTTATAATGCTTATAATCGTAAAAATCCATATTTCATATACTTCTACCACGAAGGTTCAATATCCAATGGAGATTATACAGCAAAAGCAAAACAGGTTTCTCTTTTCCCGATTTTACCTTCTATAACATGGAATTTTAAATTTTAGAAATGAAAAATGTTTATTATATATTATCTCTTGCGTTGTTTTTGATTTGCATTTTGTCTTGCGAAAAAGATATCACTGTTGATTTACCAAAAGCAGAAAAGAAACTTGTTGTAGAAGGAACTATTGATTTAAACGAATATGCTTTGGTTATTCTCACAAAAAATGCATCCTACTTTGATGTCATAACTACCGAAACTGTAGAAAATTCAATTATACATGGTGATCAGGCAACTGTAATTGTCAGCAATGGTAATATTTACGACACCCTTCAACCTACAGCTATAGACAAATGGCCACATTATGCTTATGTCGGTAATAAAATAAAAGGTGAAATAAACGAAGTATATAATTTAAAAATTCTTTATGATAATAAAGAATACTTTGCCACGACACTAATCCCTGATACAATTGGTATTGATTCTGTTTGGTTTGAAAAAATGAACGGATTTGAGGGGCTGGGCTTTTTGGGTATAAGATGGACAGACCCTTCGCAAATCGGTAATAATTACCTGGTTACAACAAAAAATCACGGCGAACAAAAATATTTTTTCAGACCATACTTTGGGATGCATATAATGGATGATATTCTTTTTAATGGGCAACCAATGACATACACACCAATAGTTAAAGGGTTCGAACATAATGATTACTACAATGATTACTATGACCCTAATATTATTGATACTCCTGAAGAAGATTCGTTATATTTTGTAAACGCATTTTTCTTCAAATATGGAGATACTGTTTCTATAAAACTATCAAGCGTAGATGCAAATTCATACAATTTTTGGAGCTCATGGTATAGAAATTATATGACTGAGGGAAATCCTTTTACAAATCCGGCAAGTATTAAATCAAATATTGAAGGTGCACCGGCAAACGGATATTGGATTGGTTCTGGCTCTTATATCAGAACAGTTTATATTGTTGACAGCGTGAATGTCGAAATTATCCGTTAGAGAATAGACTATTTTTCTTTTCTCGACGAATATTCAACCAAAATATCATCAAAGGTTTGCTTAACGCTTATTATTTTTTCAGCTAAATAAGCATTTGTTCCGGCAAAAGCATACCCATTTTTAAATTTTCCCTTAAATGCATTATAAAGAGCAGAAATAATACAATAAGGACTCGATGAAATATCGCAAGTCTTAATACATTGGAATGGACATCGCATCGGAATTTTATTACCAAGTTTTACCTTGTCGAGAAAGCTATTTTTTATTGCGCGACCTGGCATACCAACAGGGCTGTTAATAATTTCAATATCACTCTGTTTAGCATTTAGATAAGTTTGCTTAAATTCATCTGATGCATCACATTCGGTAGTAGTGACAAATCTTGAGCCCATTTGCACGCCTGAGGCACCAAGGCCAATAAAATCAGAAATATTTTGCCCTGTATAAACCCCGCCTGCAGCAATTATGGGTATTTTAACACTATAAATATTTTCAAAATCTTTGACAACTGCAACGACTTCGGGAATAAGGCGTTCGAGAGAATAGTTATCATCAGTAATCTGATTTAACTTAAATCCGAGATGACCACCGGCTTTAGGTCCCTCCACAACTATTGCATCGGGCAAATAATCAAAATCATGTTTCCATTTTTCGCAAATCAATTTGGCAGCACGAGCCGAAGATACAATAGGTACAAGTTTAGTTTCACTATCTTTTGTTAAAAATGAAGGTAAATTTAACGGCAATCCTGCTCCACAAAAAATAATATCAGCCTTCTCAGAAATTGCAGTTTTTACCATGTCAGCAAAATTTGACATCGCTACCATTATATTAATTCCTATAATTCCTCGTGTTTTCTCACGTGCTTTACGCAACTCTTCTTTTAAGCCCCTTATACTGCTCTCAAGAAAATCAGAACCAGCCTGACGGTAGAGCATTCCTAATCCTGCACTCGCTATAACACCTACACCACCCTGATTTGCTACAGCAGAAGCTAATCCTGATAGTGAAATACCAACACCCATTCCCCCCTGAATAATCGGAATCCGAATCTCCAGATTTCCAATTTTTAATGAATTAATCATTTTTACAAACTATTATACTATCGGGATTTATCTCCGGAAAGTTGCTACAAAGTTAATCATTATAATGAGACCCAAACAATTTAAATGATATTTGCACTTATGCCTAAATTATTGTACAAAAATCTTTCTCGTTTCTAAATATTCAAATTTACTGTTATAAAACTTCACAAAATAAATTCCGGATGAAGGTAAATTAACTTTAATACAATTATTGAAAGAGGATTCTTCAAAACAATAATCCAATATTTTTTTGCTCGTTAAATCATAAACTTCCATAAAACCAATTTCATGCTCATTAGATAACATAAAAATTTCCTGACCATTAGGTACCGGATTAGGATAAATGGTAAAATCACTAATTTCCAAATCATTTTCATAAACAATCATGTCTGTTAAAACCACTTGCCTGACTGCCTCTATCTTATTTTGGTCAATAGTATTGTCACACATTGTTACCCTGATATTATAATAACCTGGATCTAATCCGACAGTATTCCAAACACATAATTCATCAGAAAAAACCTCACTATAAACAGTATCACAAACAGTAAGCCACTCATTAGTACCAACAACCTGATAATCAACAATATACCATTCAAATTCTGTAGAATAATAATCAGATGCTTTTTCAATCCAAGCAGATCCACTTACTGATATCTCTGATTCGGTATTTCCCTGTTCAGGACCATCTAAATATAAATACCACATCATAGCATCATCATAATAAATAGGTTGCTGCACAAGATTTGCCTGAACCAATATCATTATAGATTTTTCCAAAGCTATACATTTTCCCATATTTTGGCCTCCATAAGCCATTATTCCAAAAGCATTGCCACTAGATTGGAAATTGCAATTCAAATATGAGAATGCACTCATTAACACAGATGTATCGGTTGCAAAAAGATATCCTCCGGAGCCATCAATCAAGCAGTTTTGCATAGTACATTCAGAGTTTCCCATAGTTCCTATTTCGCCGAGAATACAATTAGATGCATTGCCAACAGCTCCATGAAACATATATAAACTCCATGTCTGAACATCCGAATTAATAAAATGGATACTATGATCGCTTAAGGGTGCAACAAAATCCGAATAATGCGAATTATTTACTAGCCCTGAAACCTCGTATTCAGGTTGATTACAAAACCAAACACCTACGGTTCTTATTTTGGAATCTGATATAGTAAGTTCGCTTTCCGGCTCCGGCATAAGCCCCCACATTACATCATTACAGTTCTCAATTGTATATGAATATTCTATACCTGATACTCCGGGATTTATATCACTGAATTCATTATTCGAAATACTTGTCCCATTTGGAAAAACAATATCAAGACTAGCAGTTGACGGAATGTGATGCCAAACAAGTAAAGTAGCGGCATTGCTAAAATTTGCCGTTGCATTATCCATCATAATAAATTCACCAGCCTGATTAGTTCCATCAATATTAATACTTGCGTTTGATGATAGACCACAAGTTGTGAATCCTATTTTTGTTACATCAGTCCAATTCACAATTGCGTTATCGGCAATTACCAAGTCATGTGATAAGCCATAGTAATCAAGAGTTGTATTTACTATTGTAAGTTCGGCAGATCCGGCAGCAATTATTCCGCGTTGATAAATGAAACTCTGCGGAAAATGCATTGTAGAATTTAACATCCATACTTTTGCTTCTTCGCCAAAAATTAAAATATCACCATTTATTACTGCTTCACAATCCTCAAAAACCAATTTACCATCATTGACGACTAAAATAGTACCATTGAAACTGTAATCACCGGATATATTAATAGAATCGCCCGGCGTTAGTCCAATAAATAATGTATCTACCGACTTAACGTAAAACTCAATACTTTTTAATTCATCAATCCTTTTTTGCAGCCTTAAAATAGAATTACCCGACACATTAAATTGATCAAAAATGCTTACGTTTTGAATTTCATCTAAAAGATCATTAATATAAGTCTGAGCTGAAATATTATTCAATTTCTCATTTGGGAATTGTCTCTGTGCAAAGGAATTTTCAAAAATCACTGCAATTAGCACAAATATTAAAACTAATTTCATGTTTTTTTTTTTTGCAATTTATATATTTTTTTGTTTCGGAACAATTTTTGAAAAGCTTTACCAAAAAAATATATTTTGTTTGTAACAAGAATTTTATTATTTTTTCCGCAGAAAATTTTTAGTATGAGAAAAACATTTTTATTAGTAATTATTATTTCGATAGCCCAGATGTCCTTTGCACAAGTTGTTGGCGGTAAACAAAAAAAACTTGAAAATTATTATAAAAACGAACAGTGGGAAGACTGCAATTTTAAGGCAGACAGAATGATCTTACAAGAAAAATATGCTAATGATGCAGAAGTATATTTATATTTAGCCAGTTCTTATTCCAAGATTTTTTTAATGGGATTAAAAGACACTATGCTTATTTATAAAGTTCCACAATATGTTGATGCTTATAAATTAGCATTAAAATACTCTGTAACTGCAAAGAAAAAAGACAAAAAAGCAAAAATCTATTTCCCCGCAAACAATTTCATGCTTGAAGAAATTGCTATTACAGGGATTTATTATATTGATCACTATGTTTCTGTGAATAAATTATCAAAAGCGAGCTCTTTTATGAGAAAAATACTCAAGACTTATTCTGATGTCAATCTTTATTTTATGCAAGGAGTATTGTGTTCGATGACAGGAGATACAGCTACAGGGAATCCTATAATCAGAGATGTATTTAAAACTATGGATACACAAAGGCCTACAACAGTTGAAAAAACCGAATTTATTATGATTGATGCTTTCGATTTGTACACAAGTTTTTTATTAAAAAAAGACCCGCCTTTAACAGACAGTGCCAGAAGTGTTATTACCAGAGCACTTAGATATTATCCGGGAGATGAATTATTAAGCTATTATCTTAAGCTTATTGAAAATCCGGAATTGAATATTGAAAAACCTGCAAACTCAAAAAAGCTTGCACAACTTAAACAAATTGAGGTAAGAATGCCAGGTGATCCGGAAGAAGAAGATGATGATTCTGAAGATGATGAATCCGAAGATGATGAAAAAAGTGGCAAGAAAGAAGACAAGAAAAAAAATAAATAATTTAGTTCATGATAGGCATAATTGGAGGGACAGGGCTCGAAAAGAGCAATTTCTTAAAAAATACAGAAACAATAAATTTTAAAACTAATTTTGGTAATCCTTCATCTCAAATAATAACAGGATACATTGAAAACAAAAAAATAGCCATTATTTCCAGACATGGAACTGAACATACAATTACTCCAACACATGTGAATAATCGGGCAAATATTTCAGCACTTAAAGAAATTGGTTGTAATTGTATTATTGCCACATCTGCTTGTGGAAGTCTAAGAGAAGATATTAAACCGGGAGATTTTGTTATTCCTGATCAGTTTATTGATTTTACTAAACATAGAATTAATACATTCTATGATTGTTTTGAACCGGGGCAAATGCAACACTGTCCAATGGCAGACCCATTTTCCGCTGAATTAAGAAAAACAATTGAAATTGCTTCAAAGCAATTAACAGTGAAACTGCATACAGAAGGAACTATTCTGACAATTGAAGGACCGAGATTCTCAACAAGAAGCGAATCTCACATGTTTAGATTATGGGGAGCTGACATTATCAATATGAGTACCGCACCCGAAACAGCCCTTGCAAATGAAGCGAATATACCCTACGCAGTTATTGCTATATCAACAGATTATGACTGCTGGAAGACAGACGAAGAACCTGTTTCAATTGATATTGTCTTGAAAAATTTCGCTAAATCAGTTTCTAAATTAGTCGAACTGTTAGTTTATACTGTTAAACTTATTTAATATGAGTGATATAATTATTGCTTATGATGTTTTGCGGGTTATAAATGCAAAACCGCTCTTTGCTAAAGACCACTATATCAGATTATCCAATTCCGTTACATCTGTTGACCCAACAATTAACTTTTCGGAAGAATTATTTTTATCTCATATATTAAAGGTTATTAAATCAAACAATTTAATAAATGGGAATATCAAGACTATAATTCAAATTGATAAAAGAAAAAAGTCATATACAATTGATTGTAAAGAAATCCCTCATCATTATCCCTCTGATAATGATTATCAAAATGGAATTAATACTATTACATACACATTTACCAGAGAAAATCCACATAATAAAATCTGGAATCAGGAATTAAGAGAAATTACTGATAAAATGATTGCTGCAAATAACATTTTTGAAGTTTTATATGTGAATAAAGAAGGTCATTTAACGGAAGGTAGCCGTTCAAATTTGTTTTTTATTAATAATAATGAACTTATTTCTGCACCATCAACAGAAATTCTTCTTGGAGTTACGAGAAAATTCATTATCGAAGATGCAATTAAAACAGGTTTAAAACTTATTGAAAAGAAAATATCTTTAGACGAAATCAGTAATTACAAGTCAGCATTTATATCAGGGACTTCTCCAAAAATACTGCCTGTAAAAAAGATCAATAAAATTAAATTTGATGTTAAAAATGTTCTGTTGGAAAGGCTTATGTATAATTTTGATATTCATATAAAAAAGGACATTGATAATTTTGTCTTTTAACATCTTTCCATCTGTTAAATCTTATTAAATCACTAATAATCAACGAATTATCTTTTATAAATATTTAATCATCTCGAATTGTGTGCTATTTTTTGCTCATAGGAATTTCATATTCTGTAATTATTTAGGTGTCATCCATTATTCGCTTTTGTCATGGTATTTGTATCCTCCCGAAATGCCCCAAATTTGACAAATACAATTCCAAAAGCTATTGTTCCAGCCTGTGAACCCCCGACTTTAAAGTCGGAGTTACTAATATTGAGCCCTCTGGGCTCAGAATATTGAATTACCTAAATAATTATGTTAAAATAAAGATTTCTCACGTTGCACTCCAGTGCGAGTTACTCGCGTTGGAGTATTCTATCATCCCTGACTGGCTCTGAAGCGAGAATTACTCAGATTGCAGTGTTGGACAAATTCAACTCTAGTTGAGCCCGTTGGGTTCAGAGTATTGAATTACCTAAATAATTATGTTAAAAAAAGGATTTCTCACATTCGTTAGAAATGACCGAGACGTATGTCTAGGTGTAACAGTCGGCGACAAGAAAAAAGTAGGAATAAAACCGAAGTTTCAGTCGCCGACTGTTCTTACTATTTAAATGAGTCATTTCGAACTCTGACGCAGGAGGAGTGAGAAATCTGTTATAAATACACACTATATTTTGTTTATGTACATTTCTTACAAATAGTTACATCAATTTTCAATTTTATTATTGATTATCAGTCTATAAGATATAATTTTGCATTTTAAAACTTTCATTATGAGTTTCTTAACTAAAGAAAAAATATTTTCCGGAAAATGGTTTAAATCCGTTTTATTAATACTTTGCGGAACATTCATTATGGCTGCAGGATTTGTTTATTTTATTTCTCCTTATCGCATTGTCCCCGGAGGTGTGTATGGAATTGCAATTGTTTTGCACCACATGTTAAATTTACCGACAGGGATGATTGCTCTCGCAATGGATATTCCGTTGACGTTAATCGGAATTAAGATTCTTGGTCCTAAGTTCGGATGGAAAACGGTACTCGGTTTTATTTCCTTAGCTGTATTTGTCGATCTCTTAACCTATTTTCATGGAGATACACCTTTGGTAGAAGGTGATGCGTTACTTTCAGCTATTTTTGGAGGAGTACTTATTGGAGTTGGCTTAGGACTGGTTTTTAAATCTAAGGCCACATCGGGTGGAACTGATATTGTAGCAATGATTTTTAACAAATACACAAAAATCCCTCTTGGCCAATTAATGATTTATATTGATTCTGTAATAGTACTTATCGGATTGGTTGCATTCAAAGATTGGAAAATCCCACTATACTCTTGGATAGTTATATATATTACAGGCAAAGTTGTTGACTTAATTCTTGAAGGTGCAACTTATAATAAAGCTCTTTTTATTATTTCGGACAAGTACGAAGAAATAAAAACAAAAATCATAGATGACCTAGAAAGAGGTGGAACTTTCTTTGACGGGCAGGGTATGTACAGCGAAGACAAAAAGCGGGTCATCTACACTACTGTCAACAGGAGAGAATTTGAGATATTAAAAGAATATATCTACGAAATAGACCCAAAGGCATTTATTTCTGTTATGAATGCAAATGAAATTTTGGGCGAGGGGTTTAAACCCTTAGGAGGTTCGGATTAATTTTACATTACATTCACTTTAAATACTAATTTTGTAAAATGTCAACAGAAATAATATCCGGTTTTGGAATTGAACTATGGCAGGTTTATCTTATCATAGTAGTTGTCGGTTGTTTGCAAGGTATTATTAATACAATTGCCGGTGCCGGCACTGCTGTTATGTACACAACGCTATCATTTTTCGGGATGCCTGTAAACATGATTAACGGAACTGTCAGACTTGGCATTTTATTTCAGACCGGTGCGTCTTCAATAAAATTTTACAGAAACAACAAATTGTCAGTCAGAAAAGGTCTTATCCTTGGTATTCCAATGATTATTGGATCAATCGCCGGAGCTTTTATGGCAGTATCAATAAACAAAGAAGTTTTTGAAATAATTGTGGGTGTCGTCTTACTTTGCATGCTGTTCCTGATATTTTACGATCCTCATAAGTGGATTGAAGGGCAATCAGAACAAAAACAACAGAAAACGGGTTTATGGCAAATTTTGCTATTTATGGCTATAGGCTTTTATGGGGGTTTTATTCATATAGGAATAGGTATCTTTCTATTATCGGCACTTGTTCTAAATGCAGGTTTTGACTTGGTGCATGCTAATGCCCTAAAAGTGTTTTTAGTATTAATGTATGCTCCTGTAGTATTACTGATTTTTTTTCTAAATGGTCAGGTTGACTTGTGGGTAGCCTTTTTTGCAACTATAGGAAATACAATTGGAGGATTGGTAGGAACAAATCTGGCGATAAAAAGAGGTGCAAAATTTATTCGTATTTTTCTTGTAATTGTTATTGTAACATTTTCGCTCCACTTGTTTGGATTATGGAAATATTTAGCAGAAATATTTATCTAAATATAGTTTATATTTATTATATTTGTGCTAAAGCATTTAGCCAAGGTGAAGATTTTTAGTTTAAAAAAATACATTTCTTTTTTATTTATAATTATTTGTTTTAATGTAAACGGGCTCTATAGTAATGATTCCATAAAGCTTTTCGGTAATAACACTAAACTTTCCAACTATAATCAGGATATGGCAACTGCTTTTTATCTTGAAGCCGAGAAACTGTTAAATGAATATAAACTATCCGAATCTGGAATACTATTTCGCAAAGCATTAAAATCTTTCTTAGCTGAAATGAAATTCAAAGAAGCCGGAGATTGTTACAGTAATCTTGGGATTATTTGCGAAATGAATTCTAAAAACCAAGAAGCTATTGAAAACTATTTTTTAGCTATTGAATTTTATGAAAAAGCCGAATTTAAGCCAGGATTAGCAGATTCTTACAACAATCTAGGGATAGTGTATTGTATAAATCAACAATATGAAGAGGGGCTTAAATTCTATCTAAAATCACTTAAAATTGAAGAAGAACTTGGTAATGAAGAGGGCATTTCTTATTCTTATGGGAATATCGGATTAGTTTATAGAAAAATGGGCAACATACCAAAGGCAATTGAATATTACAATAAATCCTTATCTATAAAAACCAGATTAAATGATAAAAAAGGGATGGCTATTACTTATGGCAATTTAGGTAGTATTTATGTGAAAATGGATAGTATAAGTAAAGCTATGATTCTCTTCGAAAATGCCCTTAACCTACATGAACAAATCGGAAATAAAGAAGGCCAGGGTTATGCTTTGCATAATATCGGAGATGCGTTAATTATTGAAGGAGAATATTCCAGAGCCGTTGATTATCTTAACAAATCTCTTAGTATTAGAATTGAAATAGGAGATGAAAAAGGTCAAACTTCAAGCTTGTATTCATTAGCTGAAGCTTATTATAAAATGAGCAATCGTGTAGAATTCTTACACAAAGCACAAGAATGTTATAATCATGCCCAAACGGCAGATCAAAAAGAAATTTTGCTAAAACTAATTTTTCTGTATTATTTGTTTTACCAGTCGGAACAAAATCTAGAGCAAGCATTAGAATTTTTAGAACAATATACTGAACTGAAGTCAGAAATAGACGAACAGATAAGAGCTGAACAGATTCTTGAAATGCAGGCAAGATTTGATACAGAAAAAAAAGAACTTGAAATAGCTGAGAAAGATACACGAATACTTTACCTTGAACAAGAAAAACAAATTCAGTCTCTTAAAATAAAAAATGACAGGTTGCTAAAAATCTTTTTAGTTGTAATACTTTTATTTATATGTGTAATCACCTATATTTTATTTAAGCGAAATAGATTTAAGACAAAAATGAACGTTTTACTTAATTCTAAAAATAAAGAACTAGAAGAAGCGAATTCTACAAAAAACAAGTTTTTTTCAATAATTTCACACGACCTAAGTAATTACGCTTCTGTTATGGATACTGTTTCGGGCATGATAAAACGCAAATACAAAATGATGGATGCTGAGATGCTTGCTAAAAACATGGAAATCCTTAATAATTCTGCTATATTGAACAAAAAAGTAATCAAAAATCTTCTTGATTGGGCAATGGCTCAAAACAGAAGAATAAGTCTTAATCCTGATTATCACAATTTATTAAACTTATGCTCAGAACTTATCGAATCACTACAAAGTATTGCTGCATCAAAATCAATTAAAATAACAACCTCAATTGAGTCTAATATAACTGTATTCGCAGACATTAACACAGTTAAAACAGTTTTACGTAACCTTATCTCAAATGCTATAAAGTTTTCCCCGGAGAATTCAGAAATTCATATTCTTGGAAGTATAATTAATGACAAAGTTGAAATAATTGTAAGAGATTTTGGACAAGGTATAAAAGCTGATGAACTAGTATTGCTATTTAAACCGGATGTTAACACAAAACGTATCGGAACTCCCGAAAATAAGGGAACAGGTTTTGGTTTGATACTGTGTAAAGAATTTGTTGAAATGAACAATGGCGAGATTTATGCTAAATCAGAATTTGGCAAAGGAACCGATTTTATTTTCACATTACCAATAAAATATGAAAAATGAATAAAAAGAAAGTGATTATTGTTGATGACCATGCTATTGTGCGTAATGGAATAAAAGTTTTATTGTCTGTTTTTAACGATATAAAAGTCATTAATACTGCCTCTAATTATTCAGAACTTGAAAATCAAATTTCGACCGAATTACCTGATATTATCCTCCTTGATATCGAAATGCCCGAAATGGATGGAATCTCGATAGCAGCAATCTTACAAGACAAATATCCAGAAATCAAAAAAATCATTCTTTCTGCTCAAATTACAGAACAAAACATTTCTGATGCAATTGAAGCCGGTGTTTTAGCATTATTGCCTAAAGATACTGACGAAGACGAATTATATTTGGCAATATGTAAAGCATACGTTGGAGATCATTATTACAGTAATTTTGTCCAAGAACTCGTCCTTAAAAATTATCTCTCTAATCACAAAAAAGACACTGACAATAATCAAAAAGATGTAGAAAGTCTGAGTAGCAGGGAAATCGAAATTATTCAGGAATTTGGTAATGGTTTAAGCTATAAAGAAATTGCAGATAAACTATTTATAAGTCCACGTACTGTAGAATCCCACAAAAACAGAATATTAGAAAAACTTAACCTTAATACCATAATAGATTTAGTTAAATACGGAATTAAAAATGATTTAATAAAAATTTAATGCCGTTAGGTAAAATCACCTAATAAAATTGAAGTAAATTTACGCCAATAACAACTAAAATAAAGCTATAAATTTGTATTGTAACATAAAATAAATTGATATGAAAAAGAAATTAAATCCAAGTCTTGCAGCAATTTTGATAGGTATAGGTATGATTATTATGTCTGTTTATACATTTAATAAAACCGACAAATTTCTAGACAAAGCAACTGAAACAAAGGGAGTTGTTGTGGATGTATATATAAAACAACATTCCAAGACTGATTCTGACAAGAAAAATCACAAACCCGAGTATTGCCCGGTAATTAAATTTGCCACAGAAGATGGAGATACCATAGAATTCAAATCGACTTCAGGAAGCACGAATTTTGATTACTATAAAACTGGAAAAGAAGTAGATGTTTTATACGATCCTGACAACCCATCAAATGCAAGAATTAAGATTTCGAAACAAACCAATAAAACGAGCAGTTTTATAATGATAGGTGTAGGAATATTAGTTATTGTTGGAGGGATATTCAAGTTTATATACGACAGAAAAAAGAATAAGGGAAATATTTAGGCATTGAAAAATGATTATAACGCTATTACATAAATTGTCAAAAGGATTTATTATATTTATAATAGCGGGATTTTTATGTCTGAATCTTAAATCTCAAATTGTTTTACCATGGACAGAAGGATTTGAAAGTATAGGAAGTGTTAAGACCTATACTACTTCTACAGATTCAATAAATGGTTTGTACGATTGGAGCTTTGAACAATCAACAACAGGTCAGGTAAGATTTAACTTTGGTTCAGGATTTTATCATACAGGTAATGCAGCAGCTACTTTGGGGACATCAACAGATGGCTCCGGCGATATTAGTAAAATAATATTAGAATTGGATTTAAGCTTGTATCGTAATAGTACTGACTTAGAACTTAGCTTTTATTATATGGACCATGGTGATCCTACAAGTTCAACAGATGCTGTTTACATAAAAAGTGGAACATCTGATTATGTTTTAGTTTATTCTTTAATTCCCGGGTTAAGAACAGATGGAACATATACTTATGTAAATATTGATTTAGACCAGGAATTTGCCAATGCCGGTTTAAAACTTGGTTCTGAGGTATTTATTAAGTTTAGTGTTAATTCAAAGTATAGAACATATTCAACAACCACCCAGGGAGGAATTACTTTTGATGATATTAGCATAACAGGTTCCATGCCTCCTGTTTTATTACCATGGATTGAGGGATTTGAAGGAATCAAGGATAATTTAACATTAACAAGCAATAAGACAAATATTAATGGTCGTGGAAACATCAGTTATCAGAAAACTTTAAATGGGAGACTACGA
Source organism: Bacteroidota bacterium (assembly GCA_029558535.1). Lineage (GTDB taxonomy): Bacteria > Bacteroidota > Bacteroidia > Bacteroidales > ML635J-15 > Bact-19. The sequence goes on from JAKQEK010000362.1 coordinate 33,349, forward strand.
TTTAATGCAGGATCAGGTTTTTGTCATTCGGGAAGCAGAGCTGCAACTTTAGATTGTGATGCCTATAATTCACTCCTACCAAACAATATGTTACTAATCACTTTAAATATGTCAAGATATGTTGACTATACAGACTTAGAGCTAAGTTTTAGTTATATGCAACATGGAGAAGAACCGCACATGTTTGATAAGGTTTACATTAGAGGGTCGTCGAGCAATACCTGGGTCGAAGCTTATGATTTGTATGCTAATCGAGAAGCAGCCGGAACTTGGAAAGATGTTACCGATATTGATATAGATGCATTACTTTTAGCTGCAGGGCAGTCAATTTCCTCTACTTTTCAAATTGCTTTTTCACAAGTTGATGATTACCCTGCTGCTACAACTACAGGATCGGATGGTATTACTATTGATGATATTAGAATAACAACTAATGACAGATATTGGATTGGGACACATGGTAGTTATTTAGATGATGCAGATAGTTGGTATCCTCTAATAGGAACTGAGGGATCTTTTTCAAACACAGATTTAATAATAAGGTCAATAATTTTAGCTGAAGCAGAAGCTATGCCAAGAACCAAAGATTATTGCTTGTCACAATACTTTCAAACTCTAATAATTGAAGAGGACGCAGAACTCTTACTTTATAGAAATCCGACAATTATTCATCAGATAATTATCGAAAATGATTTCGTTATAAACGGTTGTCTAAAGAATTATGATTACTATCCTGGCAACTTTATATATATTTATGGAGACTTAATTGTAAATGGATCAGTTATAACTTTAGGAGGGTATAATTATGGTGATTCATTCAAACTATATGGCAACTTTTATAATAATGGATATTTTGACCCTCAAAATAGTGGAATTTCTTTTTATGGACCAGATAAAAAAGTTATTGGTGGTACTGCTCCGATTGGAATGCGATTTATGGGAATTAATGTAGGTAATTCTGACTTTGATGCCGTTGAGTTTACGAATTCTTCAAACGAATTAAGTGTTAACTTTTTAGCGATTGAAAGAGGTTGTCTTGAAATTAATTCCAATGCTAATTTAAAAATTGGGTATTTGTATTTGCTTGCAGACGCCGGACTTAATCTAAATGATGGGAATATTAGATTTACATTGACAAAAAGATTGAATAACTATAATACTAGTGTTTCAATAACAAATGGTATATCTTCGTCAGTTACAAATAATTTTTGCTTTGACTTTGAGGATAACGAAAATTATAATTGGTTAATGTTTGGCAACGGCACTCATGCCGGTACTCAACTTTATAATGTAAAATTTTTAAATACTGCCGGGGAAAGTGAGCCGAAATTTGAATTAAGATCCGACATGTTGGTACAAAATAATCTTTATCTTGATGGAGCGATAATAGTTGCAGATACCAATGAAGTTATAATTCAAAACACTGCTTCTGATGCTATTAAAACACATGGAACAACAAGTTATGTTTACGGCAATTTACGTAGATACGTGAGCACAGGCTCTTACGATTTTCCTGTTGGTTCTGATACTCATTATCAGCTTGCTACAGTAGATATTGCATCAACTTCGGGTGGATTGACTTATCTCGATGCCAGATTCACTGCCACAGATGAAGAAACACCTCCGCCCGGATTAAATGTTAACGACTCCGAAATTACCGAATTTCTAAACAGTGGTTACTGGACAATTACTCCAAATGCAGGTTTTGCCGAATATAATATTACTCTTACATCAAGAGGACATACTAACGGCGGAGGAATCCCAGAGCAACATGCTGCATTTAAAAGAAGCATTGGCGACTGGGAAAGTATTGGCGTGCACGATAATGCGACCCAAACAGGCTCAGGCTCAGAGCCAATAACTGTTGAAAGAGCTTCATTAACAGGATTTAGTGATTTTATAATAGGCAAAAGTCTAAAATCATTTCCTTTGCCGGTTGAACTTGTTGAATTCTCCGCTTCCTGTATTGATAATAGTGTCAAAATATCATGGAAAACTTTAAGCGAAGTAAATAATGATTATTTTACTATTGAAAAAAGTTCAAACGGCAAAGACTTCTTCGAAATTCACAGAACAAATGGTTGTGGAAATTGTAATCAGCCAATATCATACGAATATATGGACAACAGTGATAATAATAATTTCTATAGGCTAAAGCAGACTGATTTTGACGGCTCTGTCAACTATTCAGAAATTATATACGCCAACTGCACAACATCATTTTATAATGAAATAAATTGCTTTACGTCAAATTCAGGAAAACTATGTATTGAGTTCCAGATTCCCAATGATAATAAATATAAGTTAGCATTATTTGATTCGGCAGGAAAACTGGTTTTTAACGGAGAAATTTCAGATGATTTTAGTTCCTCGTATATATTTGACATTTCGGATTTAAGTTCCGGAATTTATTATCTAAACATTTATAATAATTTAAATTCTATTTCAAAAAAATTATCCTATTACAATTTTTAATATCTTAGCAGTATAAATATTTGTTTAGATATGTTCAAAAATTTTGTCCCATGAAAAAGATTGTTTTATTCACTATTTGTATTTTATTGTTTTCATTTTTATTTTCTCAACAGATTAACGGAGTTGTATATCACAACGAAGATAACTTTAAAATTATCAAAGTTTGGGGAACACATGAAGAACGTGGTTATGCAACAGGCTATTTATTAGCTGCCGAAACCGAAGATTTGTATATTAATTATCTATTGCCACAGTTTGGTTCATATTATCAAACAGCCCGAGATATACTAGCAACAGATGTACATTTGAAAATAGATTCTGTTTATATTTATGAAGCAATGGCTATGGCAGAAGGCTTAACTGATAGCGGAGAGTTTGAAGATGAACTAGATTATATTGATGTTTTACTTGCCAATTGCTTTTTGGATTTTCAGAATTTTGTAGGAAAAGGACTTGGATTAGAAAACGGTTGTTCTTCTCTGATTAGTTGGGGAGCAGCAACCGAAGGAACAGAACTTGGTGGTAAATCGGTAATGTCACGTCACTTGGACTGGTCAGCACATCCGGCAGTATTACGTACTCAGGTTATTGTTATTCATTTCCCTACCGAAGGAGGTGAGCAGCCATGGTTATTGATTGGATTCGCCGGACAAATGTCTGTACTTTCAGGAGTAAATGCTTCAGGAGTTGGTGTAATGCAACATATGCTTTCTGATGTATCGGCAGGTGCTGTTACTTTTTCGTCTTACGAACCTATTTGGTTTAGTTTGCGAAAAGCTCTTGAAATTAACGATTACAATTCGGACGGAGTTAATAATTGCCTGGATATCAATGCTGTAATTAATGAAAACACTCATGGATATGCCGATAGCTATATTATTACAGGTGTTGCTCCATCAACAAATACTGATAATGAAAAGATAGCAACAATTATCGAAGTAGCTCCCTCTGTCCCATATATCACCATTCGCAATACCGAATATGAAGATGGAATTCCGGGAGATAATTTATATGCTGCCAATTCTTCAATAGCAAGAAATGATGCACTAAATTACTGCATAAGATATAATTCGGTAAAATCACACATGGGCGATGGAACATTGATAGGAAAACATGAAAACTGGAGCATAATGAATGATTACAGCAGCTCTTGTGCATTTAGCTATACCGGGAATATTCAGTTTATACAATTTGCTCCCGAACAAAATTATTTAAAGCTTTCAAGACATACCACAACAGGAGTTCAGGCTTGTGAAAATACTCCGGTGGAGTATAGCTTAAATCAATTGTTTGAGTGGCCTGTGGAAATTAAAAAACAAAAATCTGAATCTAAAATCGATATATATCCAAATCCAGCAAAAGATAAAATTTCGATTATTGTTCCTGAAAACACACTTGGAGATATATTATCTGTTTATTCCGCAAATGGATTATTAATTTACAAAAATGAACTTACTTCTAAAGAACATACTATTGATATTTCTAAACTTGAAGCGGGAATTTATTTTATAAAGCTTCAATCAACCGGGCAGAAAGCAAAGTTTATTGTTGATTAGACCTTATCATTTGATAATTTAATTCTACACAATAAAAAATTATAACCATTAACAAATAAGTGCAGTTATCATTGAAAAGTATATTTTTGCTTACTCATGATAAAATCTATTTACATAATTCTTGGCTGCCTGTCAGTATTTCTCGGAGTTTTGGGCATGATAATTCCAGGATTACCAACAACGCCATTCTTATTATTGGCAGCTTGGTTTTTTCTCAGATCAAACAATAAATTACATAAACTACTGATTAATAACAATATACTAGGAAATTATATCCGTAAATATGAAAATAATAAAGCAATAAGTATAAGAACTAAAATTTATTCAATTGCCATAATGTGGATTATGATTTCACTTTCAACTATTTTCTTAATCGAATCAAATTTTATAAAAGTTATTGTACTTATTGTTGGATTAATTGGAACTGTTGTTATGGGATTCGTTATAAAGACGTTCAAGGAATAAAAGTATTTATTTAGTTGGGATAAGAAAATTCATAATCATAGAGAGTCTTTCCAAAAAAGCATGGTGCATAGGGCTATCAATACTTTTTATTTAGTTTATATTTCTTAACTTAAGAATCAATAAAGTCTATTTATAACTTTTATCTCTAGGCAACATGCCCTTTACTACATGATTTTAAACTATCAAAAACTCAAAAATTGTATTAAAAAAAACATCCACCTAAAAAAACACTAATAATCTTTAAATGTTGATAGATATCCTAATTCTTAAAAAATCACTTTGCTGCTATTTCTATAATAAAATGTTAATACGCCATTTTTATTCGAAATAAATGTTAATTTTGTAACAAATCAATTAAATATAATATAAACTAAAACAATTTAATCATGGAACCACAATTTTATTTTATTATTGGCGCTGTAGTTTTTGTATTTCTACTTGCAGGTATAAAAATTATCAGACCAACACACAGAGGCTTAATAGAACGTTTGGGAAAGTATTACAAATTTGCAAATCCCGGTTTTCACTGGATTATACCAGGAATTGACAAACTATACAAGGTCAATACAACAGAACAAATGGTTGATGCACAACCTCAGGAAATCATCACTAATGATAATCTTAATGCAAGCGTTGATGCTCAGGTTTATTTCAAAGTAAACACTGATGAAGAAAGTGTGAAAAACTCTCAGTATAATGTAAATAACTATCAGTGGCAAATTGTAAACCTTGCACGTACTACTTTAAGAAATATAATTGGTACTTTGACTTTAAAGTCAGCAAACAGCGAAAGAGGAAAAATAAATGCAGAATTACACAAAACCCTATGTGACGAGACTAGAACCTGGGGTATTGATATAGTTCGTACGGAGCTGAAACAAATTGATCCTCCGCGTGACGTTCAGGAAACGATGAACAAAGTTGTTAAAGCAGAAAATGAAAAAATTGCAGCAGTTGACTATGCTACTGCTGCTGAAACATCTGCAGATGGAACAAAAAGATCAAAAATTAAAGAAGCAGAAGGTTACAAACAGTCTAAGATACTACACGCTGAAGGTGAAGCAGAAGCAATAAAGTTAGTTAATGAGGCAGCTAATAAATACTTCGTGGGAAATGCGCAGATTCTTAAAAAACTTGAGACTCTCGAGGCTTCGCTTAAAAACAATGCAAAAATCGTTGTTCCTACAGGTTCTGATTTAGTTAACGTTATCGGAGACATGGCCGGTGTTTTACCTATCGAAAAGAAGAATACAAAAACTGAAAAATCAGAGTAATTTAAAATAAACTATTTTGTAGAGATATTTGTTGAACAAAATTTTGTGTTTCTCAAATATCTCTTATTTTTGTTTTTTATTAAGGAGAAACAATACTCCTGATGAGTTAGTAAACTAAAACTTTAAAGTATGAGAAAAATTAATTTAAAAAATGTATTTGCAATTACAATTATTGCAGTAATAGGAATTTCTCTTTCGTTAGGAATTAATTCCTGTAAAAAAGAAGAAGAGACGGCTGATAAGAATTATGTTCTTGTTATCGAAAACGGAGCCCAAAAGATAAATCCTGATCAATCAATAACTTATTCTGCTATTCTGATTGATAAAGAAGGCAATGTAACAGAACCTACAGGTGTAACATGGAGTACTTCAGATGCTGCAGTTGCATCAATTTCGACTGCCGGTGTCATTAGTGCTGCCGGAGAAGGTATGGTTACCATTACCGCCTCTGTAACAATTGACGATGTTACTCTGACAGCAAAAGCCCCTCTTGGCGTTTACCTGCCATCAATGTTTACTGTCGCTCCCTGTGCCATTCTTTACGAAGTAGGAGGCAGCATTCAGCTCGAAGCTATTTATCTTACAACAACAGGGGTTACCGAGCCAACATGTACTTATACTTCGAGTGATGCAACAGTTGCATCAGTTTCTGCTACAGGGCTTGTAAGTTTTAATAAAGCCGGAAGTTGTTACATTACTGTTACGGCAACAAATCTTAACGGACAGCCAACAACAGTTGTTCCTGTTACTGTTATAGCTCCCTATGTTGTTCCTCTGCCGGTTGTAAGAGTTGAGGTTACGCCATCATCAAAAGACTTATTCCAGAACGAAACAGCTCAGCTAACTGCAAAAGCTTATGACATTGATGGAAATCAGGTAACAGGCAAAACTCCGGTATGGACTACTGCCAATGCAGGTGTTGTTACCGTAAACAGTTCGGGCTTAGTTACTCCTGTCAATCCGGGTGAAACTTTTGTATATGCCTCTGTTGACGGAATGATAGGTCAGGCAAATATAATTGTAAACCCTGACACACTGGTTGTTGTTGAACCGTTCTATGTAAACATACCTGCCGGCAGTACAAGACAGTTTTCTGCAAAGGCATATCATCTTACAAGAACATCCGCAACCGAAATCACCGGAGTAAACTTCGTATGGGAAATTCCAACTTATGGTTTTGATATGTTTGACATTGCAACCGTAAACAGTACAGGTCTTGTTACCATGAAGACAGATGCAATGCCGGGAATGATGACACTGGTAATTGCTTATGATGCTCAGAATCCATACGTTGGAGGAGCTTCTGCTGTTATTGCAGCAATTGCTGATGACTGCGAATGTGGAACAGGAAATCCATCTGTACATCATATCACTGTAAATCAGTCAACAGTAAATCTGAATATGATGACTTCCACAACTTTCACGATAAATGCTGTTGCTTATGATGCATCTAACAATCCTGTTGCAGTTGACCTTGTTTATTGTTCAAATAACATTATGACTGCAAGCATTACGGAAGATGGTATTATTATGGCTGCAGGACCCGGAGAAGCTATTATTAAAGTTTGTGCAGGAAGTGTTTACACCGAAATCGTTGTAAATGTTGCAATGATGTAAGATATCTTAAAATCAAATATATGATGGGACATTATTTCAGTGTCCCATTTTTGTTTATATTTACATAAATTATTTCGATAATGGCACAAACAGATAATAAAGTTGTTTTTATAAATGAAATTTCAAGCAGCTTAAACGAAAACAGATTTGTAAAACTAACTCTCTCACATTACACCGGTGGTGAAGAGCAGCTTAAAAACATTTACATTAAAAGAATTTTAGTTAAAAATGAATACAGACTAAGTTTTACATACCGCTATACTAAAAAAGACATTGTAAAAAACTTTCCAATAGACGAAGGGATCCGCTTTGTTGACCAGTTGATAGGAAATCAATTTTATATTGCAAATCTTATGACTACGGAAAATGATTTCGTTTACGAAAAATTTAGAGATAAAACGCGATTAAAAGTTCTAAAGCCAACAACAAATCAGGTTCCATCACTTTCGCACGACAAAGAAAAAAACCGGATGATAAAAACTGATGACTCGAAATTATACTTACATCTGTTAGGAATAACTGATAAAACAGGCAAAGTCATAGCAAAATCTCAAGATAAATACAAACAAATAAACAATTATATTGAAATATTATCTCCAGTACTTAAAGAATTCAAACCGCAAAGTACTCTTCGCATTGCAGATATGGGTTCGGGAAAAGGATATCTTACATTTGGGCTTTACGATTACCTGAAAAATGAGCTACATTTTGATGTGAAAATTACAGGAGTTGAATTTCGTAAAGAATTAGTTAATTTATGCAACGAGATAACAGCAAAATCCGGATTTGCTTCACTAAATTTTGTAGAAGGAGAAATTCAAAACTATAATGTTGAAGCTTTAGATGTTATTATTGCTTTGCACGCATGCGATACTGCAACAGATGATGCCATAGCCAAAGGCATAAAAACAGGTGCCGGGTTAATTGTTACCGCCCCTTGCTGTCAGCACCAGATTAGACAGGAAATAACAAAAAATAAAACACAAAATACTTTGTCGCCGATAACCAAACATGGTATTTTTCTCGAAAGACAGGCAGAACTTTTAACTGATGGAATCAGAGCATTAATACTGGAATATTTCGGTTACAAAACCAAAATAGTAGAATTTATTTCAGATGCTCATACTCATAAAAATGTAATGATAATTGCCCGAAAAACGAGTAAGACGCCTTCGCAGGATGAAATAAAAAATCAAATCAAAGATATTAAAATACAATTTGGCATTTCTAATCATTACCTGGAAAAATTGCTATTCGAAACCCTATTATAGTATTCCAATACTTAATTACGTATTTTTACTAAGCAAAAAGCGTATTTTTTATAATGTAAAATGGATTCGATTTGAGTTCTTTTGTATCGTTATTAAGTTTTATGGCTGTTAAAAAGAAAAGAATAAAAGAATCAAGCGAAGTTAGGGAGCGTCCTATTAAAAGTATCATTAAAACCATTACATGGCGAGTAGTTGCTTCAATTACAACTTTCTTTTTAGCCTATTTCTTTTTTCAGGATGACCCACAAGCTACTGAAAAAGCAACAGGAGTTGCTTCTGTTGAAATATTTCTTAAAATGTTCTTGTACTTTGTTCATGAAAGAGCTTGGAATGTTGTACGTTGGGGCAAAATGAGAGTTTATGTGCGTCACTATAATATGATTAGGAGAAGAGTAATTCGCAGAATTTTTATTGCACCAACAGCAGTTTCTGATTAAATTTGCAAAATGGATATAAATGAATTATTAAAGAAAATTTCACTTCTTAATATAGAAGACACATTGAAAGCAATAGCCGATGAATTCACAGGACAGGTTGTTTTTACAACCAGTTTTGGTATTGAAGATCAGGTCATTACAGACATTATTTGCAAAAACGATATTCCGATTTCTATCGTCAGTATTGATACAGGGAGATTATTTTCCGAAACCTATAAAGTCCATCATGCAACTCTCGAAAAGTATAAATGTAAAATTAAGGTTTACTATCCAAATAATGGATCTTTGCAAAAATTACTGACAGAAAAAGGTCCTTACAGTTTTTACGAATCAGTTGAAAACAGAAAAGAATGTTGCAATATTAGAAAAGTTGAGCCATTGGGTAGAGCACTAAAAGAAATGAATTGTTGGATTACAGGTATTCGTGCCGAGCAATCACCGGAACGCACAAATATGCAAATAATTGAAGAAGACAAAGGCTACAACATTATAAAATTGAATCCTATTTTTGACTGGACTTTGGATCAGGTTGTAAGTTACTTGGATAAAAACAATGTTCCATACAATAGTTTACATCATAAAGGTTACATTAGTATTGGTTGTGAGCCGTGTACAAGAGCTATTAAACCAGGAGAAGATTTTCGTGCAGGCAGATGGTGGTGGGAAAATAACTCCGGCAAAGAATGTGGATTGCATACTCATGGCAAATAAAGTATAAGAAGAATGAATAATATTAAAATTGACACAAGACATTTAAGGCAACTCGAAAACGAATCTATTTTCATTATGCGTGAAATAGTTGCACAATTCGAACGTCCTGCTTTATTGTTTTCGGGGGGAAAAGATTCTATCGTTTTAGTACATTTAGCAAAAAAAGCTTTTTGGCCAGGTAAAATACCCTTCCCACTTTTGCATATTGACACAGGTCATAACTTTCAGGAAACCCTCGATTATCGTGATAATCTGGCAAAAGAACTTGGTTGTGAACTCTTAATTGCTTATGTCCAAGAGTCAATAGATAAAGGCAGATGTGTTGAAGAAAAAGGGGTAAATGCAAGCCGAAATAAACTTCAAACAGTTACTTTACTTGATGCTATAGAAGAATACAAACTCGATTGTGCAATAGGTGGTGGCAGGCGAGATGAAGAGAAAGCACGTGCCAAAGAAAGATTTTTCTCTCACAGAGATGAATTTGGACAATGGGATCCTAAAAACCAACGCCCGGAACTTTGGAATATTTTCAACGGACGTAAAAATATGGGAGAACACTTTAGAGTCTTTCCAATTAGCAATTGGACTGAACTTGACGTGTGGCAATATATTATGCAGGAGAAAATTGTAATGCCAAATTTATACTATACACACCATCGCAAAGTTTTTAATCGGGATGGAGTATGGTTGGCATGGGCTCCTTTTATGCAGCTAAAAGAAACAGAAGAAATTGTCGAATTAGATGTGCGTTGCAGAACCATTGGAGATATTACATGTACAGGTGTAACTCTATCTACTGCAGATAATTTAAATGATATAGTTTCTGAAATAGCAGCATCAAGAATTACCGAGCGTGGAGGACGCTCTGATGACAAACGTAGCGAAGCAGCTATGGAGGATAGGAAGAAGGAGGGTTACTTTTAAGAAGTGCCTAGAGTGCACTAAAGTGTCTAGAGTGCCTAAAGTAGTTATGAGGAATTAAAATAAAAATAAAAATTGGATTATTAACAAATATATAAAATTACAGAAGCCCAGGTACTCTAGGCACTTTAGTGCACTCTAGGCACTCTAGGCACTTAAAATTATGAACAACACAAAACCAGAAATAGGACTATTAAGATTTACCACCGCAGGGTCGGTTGATGATGGAAAAAGCACTCTAATTGGTCGCTTGCTATACGACAGTAAATCAATTTTTGAAGATCAACTCAAAAGTATTACTGAAACATCAAAGCGTCGAGGTAATGATGAAGTTGATTTATCTTTACTTACAGATGGTCTTCGCGCCGAACGTGAACAAGGAATTACAATTGACGTAGCATACAGATATTTTTCTACTCCAAACCGGAAATTCATTATTGCTGATACTCCGGGACATATTCAGTACACCAGAAACATGGTAACCGGTGCTTCAACTGCAGATGTTGCAGTTATTCTCGTTGATGCACGTAACGGAGTAATCGAACAAACTATAAGACACACATTTATAGCTAGTCTGCTCAATTTAAAACATATCATTTTCTGTGTAAACAAAATGGATTTAATAAATTTTAGTCAGGAAAAATTTCTGCAAATCGAGACAGAAATAAAATTACTGGCTAAAAAAGTTGGAGCAAACAATATTCATATTATTCCTATCAGTGCAAAATTTGGGGATAATGTAGTAGATAAATCAAATACGCTAAGTTGGTTCGAGGGAGAAACTTTGCTTCAATTGTTAGAAACTATTAGAATTGCTGATGATTATTCGGATAAATGTGCAAGATTTCCTGTTCAGTACGTTATTCGTCCCCATGACGATAAATATCACGATTACCGTGGTTATGCCGGAAGATTATCGGGAGGAAAAATGTACCCCGGTGAGCTTGTAACAATTTTACCCTCGATGCTGGTTTCAAGAATTAAGAGTATTGATGTTTTTGAAAAAAGTTTACCTGAGGCTAAATCAGGTGATTCGGTAACGATTGTTTTAGAAGATGACATTGATGTATCTCGCGGGAATATGATTGTTCCTTCCGAGAACATTCCACAAGTTACAAAGGATCTAGAAATTATGATGTGCTGGTTTAACGAAAAACCGCTAATGATAAGGGGAAAATACGTTTTGCGTCACTCATCCAGCGAAGTCAAATGTATGGTTATGGCTGTAAATCATAAAATCAACATAAATACTTTGGAGCCTGATTACAAAGACCAGAATGTTAAGATGAACGATATTGCAAACATTACAATTAAAACGACCGCCCCAATTTTCATTGACGACTACAAAAAAAACCAGGTTTCAGGCAGCCTTATACTAGTTGATGAAGCTACAAACGAAACTGTTGGAGCGGGGATGGTTGTAAAATGATAAGAGTTTTTTATTTTTGCAAAAACAATTTGTATGGATAAAGAATCTGCCTTAAAGCTTCTCGAAAAACACGTCAAAAATCCTCGTATGATTGCTCATTGCATTGCTTCAGAACTCATAATGAGGAAGTTGGCACAACATTTCGGAGAAAATGAAGAAGAATGGGGACTGGCAGGATTGCTACATGACATTGATGTCGAAATTACCGAAGGAAACCCAAAAACTCACGGACAACAGTGTATTCCAATTTTACTAGAAGCAGGTATTCCTGAAAATGTAATTGAGGCAATTTCGCTGCATAACGAAGAATCTGCACCTGTTCCCAGAACCACAATTTTCCATTATGCACTTTCCGCAGGAGAAACTCTTAGCGGAATGATTTTCGCTACTGCCCTTGTTTATCCTGACAAAAAAATATCTTCGGTAAAAGTAAAATCCGTTACTAAAAGAATGAAAGACAAAAGATTCGCAGCCTCTGTTAAACGTGAAAATATTCTTGAATGCGAAAAAATCGGACTTCAACTTGACGAATTTGTTGGACTATGTCTGGCAGCGTTAATTGAAAAAGAAAATGATTTGTTATTTTAAATAAATATCAACATTTATCAAATATTCTTTCCATTATCAAAAATAGTTTATAAGTTTACAAGCCATTAAATTTGAAATAAGATTATGAGAAAAAAGATTACACTAATGGACAGATTCAGGTATCGCTTCGACAACATAATGAGTCGTGGCACGGGAGCTATGATTGGATTTCTTGGAATTTTATCTTTGCTTATTATTGTTAGCGCGGGACTTATTTTTTGGGGTTTAGCAATCACACCTGATGAAACGGAACCTATGAGTTTTGCAGAAGGTTTATGGCAAGGATTAATGCGTACAATGGATCCCGGAACTGTAGCAGGAGATTCGGGATGGACTTTCAGATTCATTGCTATTTTAATTACTCTCGGTGGAATATTTATTTTGTCAACTTTAATTGGTATCTTGAGTTCAGGCATTGAAACGAAATTGGAACAACTACGAAAAGGAAAAAGTTTTGTAATAGAAAAAGATCATACGTTAATACTAGGATGGAGCACAAAAGTTTACACTATCATTTCTGAGCTAATAGTTGCAGGAGAAAACCAAAAATCTCCACGTCTTGTAATTCTGTCCGAAAAAGATAAAGTAGAGATGGAAGATGAAATTAGAGAAAGAATCCCCTGCATGAAAAACATGAAAGTTATTTGCAGAACCGGTTCTCCATCAGATTTAACCAGCTTAGCGATTGTCAATCCACATCAAGCCAAATCTATAATAATTTTATCGCCCGAAGAAGGAGATCCTGATGCCCAAGCAATAAAGACAATTTTAGCAATTACTAATAATCCTGACAGAAGAAAGAACCCTTATCATATTATAGCAGAAATTAAAAATTTCAAAAACATGGAGGTGGCTAAAATGGTAGGCAAAGATGAAGTAGAGCTAATTCTTGCTGACGATATTTTTGCCCGAATAATGGTACAAACAAGTCGCCAAAGTGGTTTGAGCATTGTTTATCAGGAATTGATGGATTTTGACGGTGACGAAATTTATTTTAATGAAGAGCCTAAACTGGTTGGAAAAACATTTGCAGAATCTTTGTTTGCTTACGATAAATCAGCTGTAATGGGGATTCAGTATAAAAATGGACATTGTCAGGTTAATCCGCCAATGGATTATATTTTACAAGAAGGTGATAAAATTATTGCTATTACCGAAGATGATGACACTCTAGTCATTTCTGAAAAAAAGAATTCCTTAATTTCAGAAGAAAACATAGTAAATAAAGTGGAGTCTAAAAAAGGACCTGAAAGAACACTGATTCTAGGCTGGAATAACCGTGGACCCATACTTATTAGAGAATTAGACCAATATGTTGAAAAAGGATCATATATAAAAATAGTTTCGGATTATGATTTAGATATTGATGAAATTGAAACCTTGAATTCTACATTAACAAACATAAGTTTTGATTTTGTTAAAGCCGAAACTACATCAAAAGAAATAATTGACAATCTTGATGTTACATCATTCGACAATGTTCAGGTTTTATGCTATAACGATAGGTTACCTCAACAAGAAGCAGATGCAATAACATTAATTATTTTACTTCATTTAAGAAGAATATCTGCTGAAAAAAATACTGAAATCAAAATTGTAAGCGAAATGCTTGATATAAGAAACAGAGATTTAGCTTCGGTAACAAAAGTAAATGATTTCATTGTAAGTGATAAAATAATTAGTTTAATGATGAGCCAGATTTCGGAGAATAAGAATCTGATGAGAGTATTCGAAGATCTATTAAGATCTGAAGGCAGTGAAATATATCTGAAACCTGCAGAAAATTATGTGAAGCTTAATTCTGAAATTGATTTCTATACTATCTTGGAATCAGCAAAAAGAAAAAAGGAAATCGCAATCGGTTATAAAATTGCAGAATTTGTTGGAGACAACAGTCAATCTTTTGGAGTGGTTGTTAATCCTGACAAAACTAAAATGCTAAACTTTAAACCAGATGATAAAATTATTGTTTTAGCCGAAGATTAATAATATGACAGATATAGAAAAAGTACTTAAACAAGATAATGTAACTTATCTTAAATCGAAACGAATAAGTAAAAATGCTACTTTGTATATTACTGATGAAGAATTGGTTATTGAATCTGAAGCTACTATGATTAAAGGTATGAATCTCTTAAATTCGGCTTTAAAATCTAGTTTTTTAAAAACAAATAAGAAAATAGTTATTCCAATCAACAGTATAAAATCTGTAAAATACAATCCTCAAGAAAACACAATCGAATTTGTAGATTTAAAAAATAAGGATTTCTGCATAGAATTTAAAAAAACAGAAGACTGGATTGCAATGATAAACAGCAAAATAAGGATAATAAACAATTAACATCATTTTACATAATCAGTACATTTTCAAAGGTTTAGTAATAATATAAAAACATGGAAATTCAATTCATTGGAGCGGCTCACGAAGTTACCGGGAGCAAACATTTAATAACTACCGAATCGGGCAAAAAAATCTTGCTTGATTGTGGCATGTTTCAAGGAAAAGGTCAGGAAACTGACGAAATGAATAGAAATTTGGGTTTTGAACCCAGAGAAATTGATCATATAATTTTGTCACATGCACATATTGACCACTCAGGATTAATTCCCTATTTATTTACATTAGGATTTGAAGGCTCAGTTATTTGTACAGATGCTACACGAAATTTATGTTCTTTGATGCTACCCGATTCAGGCTTTATACAAGAACATGATAATAAGTGGTACAACAAAAAACTTGCAAAAAAGGGGCTCCCTCCTATTAAGCCAATATATAATAGCGAAGATGCCGTAAAAGCAATGAAACTTTTTATTGGAGTATCTATTGACAGGAAATTTAAAATTGATGATAATATTACTGTAAAATTCACCAGCAGTGGTCACATGTTGGGCGGGGCTGTTGTAAATTTGAGTATCCGCGAAAACGGAAGAATAAAAAACATTGCTTATACCGGCGATATCGGAAGACCATATAATAGGATAATAAAACCACCTGCCCCATTTCCACAGGCTGACATATTAATAACCGAGAGTACTTATGGAGACAGAATTCACGATCCTAATCATGAATCAGAATATGCTTTGCTCGATATTGTCAAAGACACTTGCGTAAAAAAGGGCGGTAAACTTATAATTCCATCTTTTAGCGTCGGACGTACCCAAGAAATTGTTTATATATTAAACAATTGGTTTAATCAAGGCATACTTCCAAAAATTGATATTTATGTTGATAGCCCATTATCAGTAAATGTTACAGAAGTATTTAAACTTCATCCCGAATGTTATAATAAAGATGTTCTTGAAGTTATGAAGACTGACTCTGACCCTTTTGGTTTTGAGCAATTACATTATATTAAAAACATAAATGAGTCGAAAAAACTCAACAAGACAAAAAAACCTTGTGTTATTATTTCAGCATCAGGAATGGCAGAAGCCGGTCGTGTAAAGCACCATATTGCAAATAGTATTGACGATCCAAGAAACACAATTTTAATTGTTGGATACTGCGCCCCAACAACTCTGGGTGCCAGATTGCAACAAGGTGATGCAAGGATTTCTATCTTTGGACAAGAGCATTACATTAAAGCTGATATTAAAAGATTAGAATCATTCAGTGGACACGGCGATTATACCGAAATGGCTGATTTTCTGGAATGTCAGGATAAAGAACTTTTACAAGGAATTTATCTGGTACATGGGGATCTTTCCAGTGCTGAACAATATAGAAAATATCTCTTGCAAAAAGGATTTAAAAACATCGAAATACCTGCTCCCTTAGAGCGAATCACAATATAATTTCTCCGAATTATATGAATTCAACATTATTATTATTGTAAAATAAAATACTAATTTCGCTTAATAAATTAATTATATGCGTAAGGTTTTAATTTTGCTTGACACCATAAACGAGTGGAAACCGTTTTATGAAACAAAAAGTGTCCTTACCGTTTCTGAATATTTAAAACATCCATATTTTGGCAATGAACTGAACTTGGTAATCAATCTAAGCAATAATTTTTCATATAATTCGGAAGGTTATTATTGCTCGTTACTTGCTCAGGCTAGAGGACATAAAGTGATCCCCGGTGTTGAAGTTTTAAATCGTTTAGAATCTGGCACAGGTGTAAGAATGGACAAGACCCTGCAAAAAATTTGTTATCAGTGGATACAAAAGAACAATATAACTACACCTAATTGGTCAATTAATATTTATTTCGGCACATGCAAAGAAAAAGGCTTGGAAAAAATTGCCCGTTATATTTTTGAAAACTACCCAAGTCCTATGCTAAAAGTGTGTTTTAATACTAACTACCGCAATCAACTTGAGTCAATTTCTTCACTATCCTTATCAGAACTAAATGATGAAGAGCAAAATTGTTTTGCAGAAGCTCTTGATAATTTCAATAAAAAAGTTTGGAGGATACCTAAATCTCCGAAATCATCAAGGTATAGTCTCGGCATTTTCCACAATCCCACGGAAGAATTTCCACCCAGCGACAAAAAAGCTTTAGGCAAATTTATGGATATCTCTAAAAAGATGAACATTCACACCGAGCTTATTACAGAAGATGACATAACTCGTCTGATGGAATTTGACGCTTTATTTATTAGAGCTACAACATCTCTCAACCATATAACATTTCACTTGTCTCAAAAGGCAAAACTTGCCGACATGGTTGTAGTTGATGATCCTTTGTCAATAATTAGGTGTACCAATAAAGTTTTTTTGGCGGAATTGCTCTTAAGAGAAAAAATTCCTGCTCCGAGATACAGATTGATTTTTAAGTCAAATATCAACACTTTTGACGAGATATGTCAATATTTAGGAAATCCGTTCGTATTGAAAATTCCTGACGGATCTTTTTCTCATGGAATTAAAAAAATAAATAATCAGACCGAGTTAGATACTACTATGTCTGATTTATTTGAAAAATCAGATATACTACTTGCACAAGAATATATACCGACAGATTTCGACTGGCGTATAGGAATTCTTAACGGAGAACCACTATTTGCATGTAAGTATTTCATGGCAAAAGGTCATTGGCAAATATATCGTCATTCGGATAATGGTAAATCCAGCTGTGGTAATTTCGAAACTGTACCGATATATCAAGTCCCTAAAAATGTTTTAAAAACGGCAATTAAAGCGACATCATACATAGGAAAAGGACTGTATGGTGTAGATATTAAATTGATTAACAATAAAGCATACGTGATTGAAATCAATGATAATCCAAACATAGATTACGGAGTTGAGGATGCCGTACTAGGTGACGAACTTTATTACAGAATTCTGAGTTTTTTCCTTAGAGAACTCGAACTCAAACATATAAAGTAATATGATTAGCCTAAAATCAGCAGAAAAAAAAGATATTAGAGAGATCCTCGAAATAGAAAACTCGAGTTTTTCTTCCGACAGGTTTTCAGAGTCACAGTTTATTTATTTGCTTTTTAAAGCTAAAGCAGAGTTTAAAGTAATTAAAATAAATGGTAGTGTAAGAGCTTACCTTATTTTATTGTTTCGCAACAATTGTAAAGGTTTAAGAATATATTCAATAGCTGTACACACACAAGCAAGAGGATTAGGTTTAGCTTCAAAACTTTTAGAATTTACAGATAATTATGCCAATAAAAATAAATATACTCACATACATTTAGAAGTAAGGGCAGATAATGATTCGGCAATAAATCTATACCAAAAATCAGGCTTTAAGATTTCAGGCAAAAAAGATACATTTTACAAGGATGGTTCAGATGCAATTATAATGATAAAAAAGACCTCATCTACATAACTTCAGGAACATCTATTCCCAATAAATCCATGCAGTTTTTAATCACTTGGGCAACATTTCTTGACAGTAATAACCTCAACTGCATTATTTTGGAGTCTGTTTCTTTTAAAATAGAATATTCGTGATAATACTGGTTATATTCTTTAACTAGACTATAAACGTAATTAGCAATCATTCCCGGATCGAATTTCTGAGCAGCTTCAACCACAACATCATTATATCTTGTCAAATATGAAATTAACTCTATTTCTTGATCAACCATATTTGTTTCAGCAGATACTTTACCGTTAAACTTAATTTTCATTTTTTCGGCATTTCTCAAAACAGAACAAATTCGAGCATGAGTATATTGAATAAAAGGTCCGGTATTTCCGTTAAAATCTATCGATTCATTAGGATTAAACACCATTTGCTTTTTAGGATCAACTTTAAGAATATAATATTTTAAAGCTCCCAATGCAATAATCTTAATAATTCTTTGCTTTTCGTCTTCAGCAAGTTCATGGATTTTACCATTTTCTTCTGATATTTTAGCAGCAGAATCTACCATTTCTGCAATTAAATCATCTGCATCAACAACAGTTCCTTCTCTCGATTTCATCTTACCTTCAGGTAATTCAACCATTCCATAAGATAAATGCTCTATCTTTTCTGCTCTTTCTTTATCAAAACAAGCAATTATATTTTTCAATACATTAAAGTGATAGTCCTGCTCATTACCCACGACATAAACCATTTTATCAGGATTAAAATCGTCAAATCTTTGCATTGCAGTACCAATATCTTGAGTCATATAGACAGTAGTCCCATCCTTTCTGAGAAGGATTTTTCTATCCATTCCCAAATCTGTCAAATCAATCCAAATCGAAGAGTCCGGATCTTTTACAAATTTCCCCTCACTTAGTCCTTTCAAAACAATATCTTTACCCAATAAATAAGTCTGAGATTCATAATACACTTTATCAAAACTAATGCTTAGACTATTGTATGTTTCTTCAAATCCTTCATAAACCCATGAATTCATCATATTCCATATCTGTAAGACTTTTTTATCTCCATTTTCCCACTTTTTCAACAATTCGTGAGCTTCAACAATTAGAGGAGCTTCTACTTTAGCCTCATCTTCAGTTTTACCTGATTTTATTAATTCGGAAATCTGACTTCTATATTTCTTTTCAAACAAAACATAAAAATCGCCGACAAACTTATCCCCTTTTAAACCGGAATCCTGCGGAGTCTTGTTCTTTCCCCATTTTATCCACGCTAACATAGATTTGCAAATATGGATGCCCCTATCGTTAATTAGATTTACTTTTATAACTTTAATTCCTGCTGCTTTGCAAATCCTGGAAACAGAATCTCCAAGTAAATTATTACGAATATGCCCTAGATGAAGAGGTTTATTGGTATTAGGCGATGAAAACTCAATAACCATTGTATGATTTTGAGAGTTTTGAGAAATCGGGTTCTGAATATCGTAATTCAATTGATTTAGTCTATTAATCCAATATTCAGGCGACATCCTGATATTTAGAAACCCTTTGATTATATTATAGGATGCAATATCTTCAAATTTTGACTTAATAAATACGCCCAAATCTTTTGCTGTGTCTTCAGGGCTTTTTTTACTGAATTTTGTAAAAGGATAAACTACAACCGTAAAATCGCCCTCTATACCTTCTCTTGTAATTTCAACCGGAACATTGATTTTTGTTGTATCAGTAGAATATATGGATGACAGTGCTTCTTTAATATATTTAACAATGCTTTTTTCCATAATTATTTATTAGTACAAAAATACAATCTAGTAGTCAAAAAAAACTATTTATTCGCATTTTGTTGATAAAATTTACAAAATGCTGATATTCCGCAACTTGAACATTTTGGATTTCTGGCTGTGCAAACATAACGACCATGCAATATTAACCAATGATGAGCATCAGGAATATCATTTTCAGGGATATATTTTACTAACTGCTTTTCGGTTTGCAAAACATTTTTTGCATTATTTGTTAATCCTATCCTTGCCGAAACTCTAAAGACATGAGTATCTACAGGCATTTTTGGCTGACGAAACAATACCGCAGCAATAACATGAGCCGTTTTTCTTCCTACTCCCGGTAATTTCTGCAATTCATCAACATCATCAGGAAGTTTGCCATTATACTTTTCTACAAGCATTCTGGATGTTTCGGATAAATGCTTTGCTTTAGAATTAGGATAAGTGCATGATTTTATATATTCGTATATAACTTCGGGCTCTGCACAACTCATTTTCTGTACATCAGGATAATCAGCAAATAATTTTGGGGTAATTAAATTAACTCTTTTATCTGTACATTGTGCTGAAAGCATTACAGCAACAAGCAATTGAAAATCATTATTATAGTCTAATTCAGTTTCGGCAATTTTCATATTTATCCTAAACCAATTAAGTACATAGTTATATCTATCTCGAATAGTCATTTATTTTATATAGAATAAAAAAAGTAGTATTAAATAAAAACAAGATTGATAGAATTATACTTCGGATAAAAACCTTTCGGCATCTTTTGCAGCCATACATCCTGAACCTGCAGCAGTTACAGCTTGCCTGTACATACTATCCTGAACATCGCCACAGGCAAATACTCCCGGCACATTAGTTTTTGTACTACCCTTAATAGTTTTTATATAACCGGCTTCATCTGTTTCCAAATACTCTTTAAAAAGGCCGGAAACGGGCGTGTGACCAATTGCAACAAAAAATCCATGAATATCAATAACCTTTTCTTCATTGGTTTTATTATTGAGTAGCTTTACTCCTGTAACACCTGCACTGTCACCAAGAATTTCGACAGTATTGTGGTTCCAGAGAACTTCAATTTTAGGATTAGCGAGAACTCTATCCTGCATAGCTTTTGATGCTCGTAATACATCTCTGCGTACAACCAAATATACTTTGTTGCAAATACCTGCTAAATAGCTTGCTTCTTCAGCTGCAGTATCACCACCACCTACAACAGCGACATCACGGTTGCGATAGAAAAACCCATCACATGTTGCACAAGCCGACACTCCTAATCCTTTAAATTTTTCCTCAGATTCAAGTCCCAAATAGTTTGCTGTAGCACCGGTAGCAATAATTACAACTTCTGCTTCAATTTCATGCACATTATCGGCGACTACTTTAAATGGTCTTTTAGAAAAATCAACTTTTGTTATATAACCAAACCTTACATCAGTTCCAAATCTTTGTGCTTGCTTTTTAAACTGTTCCATCATGATTGGCCCTGCAACACCATCAGGGTATCCCGGAAAATTATCAATTTCAGTAGTAATTGTCAATTGGCCACCCGGTTGTAAACCTTCATAAACAACAGGACTCATATTTGCTCTGGCTGCATAAATAGCAGCTGTATATCCTGCAGGACCTGATCCAATGATCAGACATTTAATTTTCTCACTCATATTTATACGTAAATTTAATTTAGATTATACTATTCGAATATTTCACAGGAAATATTTTCGGAAATCTGAATACACATCCCGTTCTTCTTATTACATGCCTGTCCCTCAATAATAACATTTAACTTTGTAATATCTTTTTTTAGCATAAAATTACACTTAAAATCTGCTTTATGAGTGTAACTCATCACATCCATACCAAAAACATCGTCAAACATTTTGTCGGCTACAGAAATCTCTGAAAAAGAAAATGTAAAAACTTTATTTTCGCTGTCTTCAATACTAAACTCAAGTGGTAATGGACCGCCTTCTCCTATATTCATTCCGTATATATACCAGTCAGAATCTATATCAGCATTAATGACTAGATTGTAAGATCCATCATCAATCCTACTCACGCTGGTTTTCCATTCAACAATATTTTCCTGTGAAAAGGAAATTAAATAAGCAAAAACAATAATCAGAAAAAAAACACATCTTTTCATAAAGTAAAATTTTGTTTTATAACTGTAAAGATAGCAAATTGTTTACCAAAAATACAAAAAATTAATATTCTAATTTTGAGCAAACTCAAAACAAACCTGTTAAAAATTAAATATTAGTTTGTAGAAATTCCATAATATCTCATCTTTTCTTATATTTGCCACCATGAATTTGCCCGATAAAATATCAAAAGAGTTTTACAAGGATCTTGTTACCAACAATACTCGTATGCATTCTTCCTTGTTGTTTTTTAGAGGTTCTGATTTTGATTCGGGTTTAAAAAGCATGACCAAACTGGCAAAAACAATTAGCTCAGTTGCAAACTCAGGGGGAGGCGATATTATTTATGGAATTTCACAAAAAAGAGGCAGAGCTGTAAAATTTGATTTGGTAACAAAATTCAGTAAAACCTCCGAATGGCTGTTTCATGAAATTCAATCTCAGATAGACCGACCTATTAAAGACATGATTATTGACATATCTGAATTTGAAAATGATTCAAATTCAAAAATTATACATATTCAAATTCCTGCTAATAATGATCAGCCTCATATGTTTGCTGATTCGAGGTATTACAAATGGCAAAAAACCAAATGTGTTGTTCTTGATGAATCAGAAGTGAGAATGCTATATGGAAAGCTTAGTGCCTGTGAACTTGAGTTTTTAGGTATTTATAACACTAACGGGCTTCCTATTTTAAATGCCGGAAAATATACTGCAATGAGTTTTTATCCAAAATTGCTCATTCGTAATGCAGGAAATATTGTAGAAAAAGACTATAAAATTGAAATTTCTTTCCCTGCAAAACTTTATGAAGAAAGTTTCCAGCCACTTCAGGCTCTATTCATAAGACATGATGGCTCGCATGTTGTTTTTGGGAATAATGGTAATCATCCTTTGTTTC
Organism: Bacteroidota bacterium; assembly: GCA_029558535.1. Taxonomy (GTDB): domain Bacteria; phylum Bacteroidota; class Bacteroidia; order Bacteroidales; family ML635J-15; genus Bact-19. The sequence goes on from JAKQEK010000362.1 coordinate 56,722, forward strand.
AGCAGGAAATTTCGACAATGATAGAAGCAAAGATTTCTGTAAATACTGAAAATATTGATATTTTTCTCAAAGAATATATGAATATTACATTATATTTCAGCAATGGAATTAAAAAGCACAGCCTAAAACTAAGCGATACCTTAACTTACAATGGGAAAGCTATCCGCAAGGAAGATTTTACGACTATTCGTACGTTAACGATGGAGTTATAGGCGGAATTACCTCAGACATTTTTATTAAAATCAGGAGCTTTTGGCGCATATATTTGCTGGTGAGCCTGCTTTTTGTGGGGGCTGCAAATATTGTGACAAAAGCGACCTCAACGATTGAATTATTTTTATCGATTTTATAAACACTGTTTTATAAACACTGTAAAATATAATTATTAAGAAAAAAGACCTCCGCAATACCGAAGGTCTATGTAAACCGTGATTTAAGGATTTATTTTGCCCAAACTCCTTTTTTGGGCCGGTTTATAAATTATTTAAAATAAAGGCTGTCATTTTTCTGTAAAGATGATTGCGTGTATTCCCTCCATAAATTCCATGATCGCAATTCGGATAGTACATAGTTTCAAAATCAACATCTGCAGCAATGAGTTTATCAATTATATCTACAGAATTCTGAAAATGAACATTATCATCTGCTGTTCCATGAACAAGCAAAAACTTTCCTTTCATCATTTTAACATGATTTATAGGCGAATTATCATCATATCCCGAAGCATTATCCTGAGGTAAGCCATTATATCTTTCAGTATAAATAGAATCATAATAACGCCAGTTTGTAACAGGAGCAACTGCTATACCTAACTTAAACCATTCGGCACCTAATGTCAGACAAAGACTAGACATATATCCACCATAGCTCCATCCGAATATGCCAATTCTATTTTTGTCAACATATTTCAAACCTCCCAGATATTTTGCAGCTTCAATCTGGTCTAAAACCTCGTATTTACCTAACTGTTCATAGGTAACTTGTCTGAATTCTTTGCCCCTTGCTCCCGTTCCTCTATTATCTACAGAAACAATAATATAACCTTTCTGTGCAAGCATTTGCCACCATCCCATATCCCTGTCCCACGAATTCGTTACCGTTTGAGAACCCGGACCTCCGTATACATACATGAAAACCGGATTATTTTTGCTCTTCATTTTATTTGGTTTTATCATCCAACCATTAAGCTCTACTCCATCTTGTGTTTTAAATGTGAAAAATTCTTTTCGGGCAAATTTATAATCTTCGCTTATCTTTTTTACTAATGATTTGTTGGTTTCAAGTTCACGAATAACCTTGCCGGAATTATCGCAAAGAGTTGTTATATTTGGAGTGTTTGCATCGCTCCAGTCATTGATAAAATATTTAAATCCTTTACTGAAAGTTGCTTCGTTAGTACCTGTTTTTTCTGTTAAGAGTTTCATATTTTTCCCATCTAAACCAACAGAATAAATTTCACGATTTAGAGGCGATGATTTTGCAGCCTGAAAATATAACAAACCGCTAACTTCATCTATCCCGTAAAATGCCGTAACTTCCCATTCACCGCTAGTAATTTGTCTAACCTCAGTTCCATTCATATCATACAAATACAAATGACGATAACCGCTTGCTTCATGAGAATAAATAAAATGTGAATTATCCTTGAGAAATGTTAAGTCATCATTTATTTCCAAATATTTCTCGTCTTCTAAAGTCATAGAAACATCAGATACCCCAGTTTCAGCATTTATTAAATACAATTCATATTTATTTTGTAGTCTATTTAGTTTTACAGCAGCCAACAAATTAGCATCATTTGTAAACATTAGCCTCGGAATATACATGTCATTTAAATCCCCCATATCGGCAGTTACAGTATTTCCTGTTTCAATATCAACAACATGCAAACTAACTTTCGAATTATCCTCCCCGGCTTTTGGATATTTATAATCATAATTAACCGGATATAATTCTCCGTATTGGACAAAACTGAACATTTTTACCTCGGATTCATCTGTTTTGAGAAATGCAATTTTCTTACTATCGGCCGACCAATCATAAGCTTTATTATAACTAAACTCTTCTTCATATACCCAATCAGGAGCTCCATTAATTATTTTGTTCCATTCGCCGTCCTTGGTTAATTGCAATTCAGGTGCATTTTCTACAGTAATGTCTTTTACATAAATGTTGTTTTCTCTAACGAATGCAATTTTATTACCATCAGGAGAAAATGAAGCTAATTGCTGTTTTCCGTTTTCAGACAATCTGGTTAAGGTCTTATCAGATAAATTATAAATAAAATACTCAGCTTTAAACGAGTTTCTATAAATTGGTTCATATTGAAAACTAATAAGCATTTTGGATTCATCTGAACTAAATTCATAATCTAAAATCCAGTCTAATTCAGGATATTCAAAATCCTTCATAGCAAAAAGAGTTTCAATTTTTTCACCGGTTTCGTAACTGTATTTCACAATTGCGTTTCTGGTCATATTAAGATTAGTGTAATGTATCCCGTCATTCATAGATACAATTCCATACACATAATTCTGTCTGAATGTCCCTTTTTTATATAAATCTTCAACAGTAATTTCTGTTTGAGCAGACACTAAAACTGGAAAAACAATAAAAGCAACAAATATTGCTATGCTTACATTTAAAATCAGACTTTTCTTCATTTTTTTAGTTTTTATTTATTTTGTTTAATATAATCATCCATTAAAGGTTTAACTTCATTAAAAACATTTTCAAGTTTTAGCATTTCCGTTGCAAAAAAATTAAAAATCTTTGACCAATCGTTTTTATTATAAATATTAACATCATCAAGTTGTGTAAATAATGAACATACCGTTTTACCATTTTCTAGTATCATTTGTTCATCCCAAATCCAATTTCCGGTCAAATTATCCGCAAACAATGACTCATAATCTTTTAATTTAACAAAAATATCAAATCTCTTTTCCTCACTCCTATTTTCCACACATAACATCACTCTTGCAAATTCGCGTGTAACATCAAATTTTAATGCAAAATCTTTTATACCTGTATTATAAGTTATCCACTTTCGTTTTGTTCCAATAGATTTGCGAGAAAAGACATCAAATGCTATCCAAAACTCTTTTCGAATTAATATTGCTTCCTGTTTACTATACATTATTTTTTCGTTAAGACAAAAATAATTATTCTCTGCAAATATTACCACATTACAACTTAAAGAAAACTTAAAGTTTATTTGTTTTGCTTTATGTTTTTTAAACTGATTAGACTATTTTTGATTAATAAAATAAATTTTGAAAAACAGAGCCAAAATAATATTAGTTTCTGCAATTACTTTTTGGGTAGTAGTAATTACACTATTCATTTTTTGTCTGCCCAGGCCACTGTTTGACGATCCATACTCTACAGTTGTGCTTGACCGACATGGTGAACTTTTAGGAGTTAAAATATCCCCTGACGGTCAATGGAGATTTCCGGAAACAGCAAAGGTCAGCGATAAATTTGAAGCTTGTATTATTGCTTATGAAGATAAGAGATATTATCATCATCCGGGATTTGACCCAATTGCAATAGCAAGAGCTATCAGACAAAATATCAGCCGAGGAGAAACAGTAAGTGGAGGCTCGACTCTAACTATGCAAACAATCAGACTTTCGAGAAAAGGCAAAGCAAGAACGATATTTGAAAAAGGTATTGAAGTTATTTTGGCAATTCGTCTCGAACTGGGATATTCGAAAAAAGAAATTCTTAATTTATACGCTTCTCATGCTCCGTTTGGAGGAAATATTGTAGGTATAGAAGCTGCTGCGTGGAGATATTTTGGTCGCAGTCCTGAAGAATTATCCTGGGCAGAGAATGCTATGCTTGCTGTTCTTCCTAATTCTCCATCAATGATACATACAGCAAAAAATAGAGATTTACTTAAATTAAAAAGAGATAATCTGCTTAACAAGTTATATCAGAATGGTACCATAACAAAAACAGAGTATCAACTAGCAATTGATGAAGATATTCCCGAACATCCTTTAGCATATCCAATGCATGCTTATCATTTGGTTTGTAGAGCATCAGCCGAATTTTCACATGCTCAATACAAAATAAAAACCAGTATTGACTTGTCTATGCAAAAACAAGCAAATGAAATAGTCAATCAATACAATCAGCGATACATTAAGAATAATATTAATAATATCGCCTGTTTAATTATTGAAGTTGAAACAGGAAACGCAGTAGTATATGTCGCAAATGGTGATATAAATTCTGACATTCCTGAAAAAGCAGTTGATATGATTACTGCACAACGAAGTACAGGAAGTATATTAAAGCCATTTCTCTATGCTGCCTCTCTAAGTGCCGGTGAGATTCTCCCCAAAATGCTCTTAAAAGATATCCCTACAAAAATGGGCAGTTTTTCTCCGGAAAACTTTGAACACGAATATGCCGGAGCGATACCTGCCAACGAAGCATTAGCAAGATCGCTTAATATACCTTTTGTATATATGCTTAAAGAATATGGGATAATGCGATTTTTATACATTCTTAAATGTCTTGATTTGAAATCCATCAACAAAAGTTCTGAACATTACGGACTTTCTCTGATTTTAGGAGGTGCTGAATCAAGTTTATGGGATATTTGTTCAGCATATGCTTCAATGGCCAGAAGTCTAAAGCACTTTAATTTATTCCAGTCAAGATATTCATCATCGGATTATCATACTGCAACTTACCTTAAAGTAGATAAAGAGGATGAAGGTGAAATTAATTTAAAAGAAACAAGTTTTTTATCTGCAGCATCTATTTGGTTTAGTTTTGAGGCAATGTCTTCTGTAAATCGTCCGGGACAAGAAAAACAATGGCGTACATTTACATCAAAGCAAAAGGTCGCATGGAAAACGGGAACAAGTTTCGGTTTTAAAGATGCCTGGTCAATTGCTGTTACTCCCGATTATGTAGTAGGAATCTGGGTAGGAAATGCAACAGGTGAAGGAAGAAATGGAATTACAGGATTAAAAGTTGCTGCACCTGTTTTATTCGAAGTATTAAATATTCTACCAAATTACAAATCATGGTTCGAAATGCCTTATGATGAAATGATTTACACTACTGTTTGCAAAGAAAGCGGACACTTGGCAGGGCAATTTTGCAACAATATTGATTCAGTGTGGATACCGAAAGCAGGGATTAACTCAGAGGCATGTCCATATCACAGACTTATAAACCTTGACGCTTCGGGCACAATGCGTGTTAATTCAGATTGCTACCCAATTGAATTGATGCAACAACAATCTTGGTTTATATTACCTCCTATTATGGAAGCATATTATCGTATTTCAAATTCTTGGTATCAAACACTTCCCCAATTTCTTGATAATTGTGAAGAAATTACCTTTAAATCTGGCGAAATTATGGAACTTATTTATCCTAGTCAATTGTCAAGAGTTTATATTCCCGTTAACCTCAGCGGTGACACATTACCAGCAGTGTTTAAAGCAGCTCACAGGAACTCTGAAGCTACTATTTACTGGTATATTAATACAAAATATTTCGGCTGCACCAAAAATTTCCATGAAATGGGTTTTAAATTGTCTCCTGGCAAGTATATATTAACTCTAATGGATGATAAAGGAAATAAAATATCTAAAGAGTTTGGAGTGGTGAGCAGAGAATAATTAAAATATACTTACAAAAATCTTTTCTCAACAAATTCCTTGAATGCATCCTTATATTGTTCACTAATCGGAACATATATTTTGTTGTAATAAATTATTCTATTTCGCTCGATAGTAGTAATATTATCAAGGTTTACAATGTATGAACGATGAACTCGCATAAATTTATCGGATGGTAAAGAAGCTTCCAGGCTTTTCATTGTCATAAGACTCATAAGTGGTTTCTCGCCGCTTACAAATATTTTTACATACTCACTTGCACTTTCTATAAAATCTATTTTTGAGAACAGCACTTTACAAATTCGACCTTCTGCCTTAACAAAAATAAAATCATTTCCGGCAGTAGTTTCCGAATGCTTTAGATTTTGACTTTCAAATTGAATGAGTGCTTTGTTAGCAGATTTTAAAAAATCAACATAACTGATGGGTTTTAATAAATAATCGAGAGCGTTTACTTTGTAACTTTCAACTGCAAATTCACTGTAGGCAGAAGTAAAAATCACTATAATATCCGATGGAAGTGACTTTACCAAATCCATTCCAGACATTTCTGGCATATTTATATCAACAAAAACAAGATCGGGTTTTTCGTTCGAAGCAACTTGTAGAGCCTCAAAAGCATTCCTGCATTCTGAAATCAACTTCAGGAAAGGCGTTTTTCGCACATAATCAGAAATCTGTTTTAAAGCAAAAGGTTCGTCATCAATGCAAATACATTTTATTTCCATATTTTCGGTATACTTATTTTCACTGTAAAATTATCATTTGTTTCTAAAATCTCACAACTATAATTATTCTTAAAAATTGCATCAAATCTGCGACGTGAGTTTTCAAGTCCAATTTTCTCATTTACCTCCTCAGGATTTTTTTCAGACTTTGAATTACTTACCGAGAAGAAAATATTATCATCTGACATTTTCATTTCAATATACACATACGAATCGCCCATTGCTCTAATGCCATGTTTAAACGCATTCTCTACAAAACTCACAAAAAGTAATGGCGGAATTTTCACCTCTCCAATATTAATTGGATAATTAAATCTGATATCAACATTATCATTAACTCTAATTTTCATCAACCCTATATAATCATTTAGAAATTGAATCTCGCTTTTAATGCTATAATTTTCATTATCACTGTCGTATAAAAGCACTCTCATAAGTTTTGACAATTTGACAACAGACTCTTTTGCTATTTCCTTGTCGTAATCTATCAGAGCGTGGATATTATTGAGAGTATTCATTAAAAAGTGAGGACTAATCTGATTTTTCAACACTTCGAGCTCCGTTTGCAGTTTTTCTTTTTGTAACTGTTCAAAATTTCGTTTATCATCAAACCAAATAGTTAAAATTTTGAATGCATTATTAAATCCAAGTACTAAAATTGAAAATATGACATTATAGAAAAATCTATTGAAAAATTCAACTAGTTGATTTTCTTGATGATGTGGGACTAACAGTGGTTTTGGATTAAGCGGACGTGGAATATCAAGAATTCTAAATATTTCTACATTAAAAGATGCGATAAAGCTAAAAACGACCACAGTAATCAGAATAAAAATAGAATAGTTAATATACTGTTTGTTCTTAAAAAACCTGAACAGGATGAAATTATTAAGTAAAAAAACAATAAAGAACGGAAAAATTCGGATCGTTTCGTGTTGAACTCTAATCCAATCAAAATTATCTCCTCCTGTTGAAAGAAAAATTGGCATTGCAAACACCATAATCCAAATTATGAGATAAACCAGATTTTCTCGACTAAATATGTTATTATTTCTTTTCATTTAAAGCGGCGGCAATTATTAAAAATATTATTCCTTCACAAATTTATCAAAATAAAAACCGGAAGTTGTGGTAACAGATAAAAAATAAACTCCGGCATTTAACATTTCAACATTAATTATATTGTTTTCCTGATTTTGCAAAGTCCCTGTAATTACAACCTGTCCACTTGTATTAAGAATAGAGAAATCAACATTTTTATCAGCATTAAGCAGATTAAAATTCAGATGTGTATCTACAGGATTAGGGAAAATATACATTTCATCATTAAATACACCTTGCGATTCTATATCAGACGTAATGTCCCTAACTAATCTGACATAATTGTAAATTCTGATAACATCTCCCTGAGGGCCATGGCCATGAGGATAATCGCTTGGGTTGCCTGTTTTCGGATCGCTACGCTGTGCTCCGGCACCATGTACATCAAGCAGTGTATAATTGCCTGATTCAGGTGGCATCTCCATCCAACCTAAGGCTTCACCAAAACACACATATGCAGCATTAGCACCTTGAGCGGCAGTAACCCAACTCGCATGAGTTGTAGCACTCCAATAAAAAGGATAATTTATATCCTCACCTTCGTCAATAATTTGAGAAGATGAAAACATAGAATTTATTGCGGCTGAAGAAGTAGTTGCAGGAGATCGCGTATAATCAACAATACTCTGCAATTCTTTAACATTAGGTAAACGCCAGTCATCATATCCGGCAAATTCAAAATTTTCGGCATAATCAAGCGCGGCATCCCAAAGAACACCAGTGCCATTGTCGTCCTGCATCCACATTAAACCGGTTGCATTATCTGTTATTGTACCATCTAAATTGTCAATAAAATCATTTACTCCGTATTGGGGATTTCCTCTTACATACAAAACATAAAACTGTTTTGGATCTGTTTGTCCCGGCATAGGCCCTGTACCATAACCTTTTATTCGACCATCTGCGAAATTAACTCCGAACATTGTTTCGTCTCCCATCATTGTAGTACTTACATATATTGTAGTTGTGGCAAATTGGGCATCAATTATTCTCTCTCCGGCATCCTGATCACCATAACCAAATTCAAAGAACTCTGTATCTATAAACGGAACCAGGTCGTCGGTTGAAGTTCCCTCGTATCCGCTAGGATCAAGGCCACTGAATAAAATCAATGAATATTGTTCTTTGATTGATGGTAAACGCCAATCATCATATCCTCCCAGGCTAAAAGTATCTGCTGCTGCAACTGCCTCAGCCCATGAGAGTTTATCATCAACATTGATAAATCCATCACCGTTTAGATCAGCACTTTGCTGCCACATTAAACCTGTTACATTATCTGTTACTGTTCCATTTCCATTATCTGTGTATGATGGCTGATTTCCCGAATATGACGCGTCCTGTCCATAAAATGCAGAACCTTCTAAAGGTTCAGAAATTGAAACCGAATTTCCAAAAAATATTTCCTGACCCGTATCAACAATTTTGTAAGTTTGAGAAAAAGATCCTTCAATTGACAATAATGTGATTGCAAATAATGCAAATAAGTAGTTGTTTTTATTTTTCATAGTTTAAATATTATTTCAAAATCAAAACTACGCTTACAAAACCAGTTTAGCAATTTAATTCAACGAAAACTTATTTTTTTTCAGTGAAATATAAAAATCTTACTACAGAAAAAATATAGTTTCAAAGCATTACTGTATTGATAACTAATTCCTTTACACATGGAGAATTAAAAACATTAGTAAAAATCTTCACAAAAAAATTCAAATTAACAACAACCTTGTTATGTATAAAAAAAACTGCCCCACAAATCAAATTTGAAGGGCAGCTATGTAATTTATCAAATAAATACTAATACATACTTACATAACGCATAGGGTTGAAATATTCGTCACATAAAGCTATTTCTACATACTGATCATTAAGTGCAGAACTTGATATACTTAAAGCAAACTCTTTTACTAAAGCAGCAAAATCCTCATCTTCCCAATAATCCTTGCTAGATACCATGTAAAACACGTAACCATTATCCTCTTTCAGCAGTATAATGCTCTTTGTTGTACCATCAGTAAAACCTGAATCCATAAGGTAATTACCGACTGCTTTTACCTCTGATTTAGTCACAGATTCATCATATTCGATTTCAGTACCATCAAATTCCATAATCTGATAATCATTGTCACCCATTTCAGGCATTTTTACAACTTTAAGAGTCTCCAATTTTGTATCGCACAAATGAATTTCAACTTCTTTTCCTTTAAATACATCTTTAGACAAATTGTACGCAAAGGCTTCTGCTATTGCTATATACTCTTCATCTTTTTCATACCCCTCCTTCACTACCATACGAAATTGATAAGTGTCTCCCTCTTTAGTCAATTGAACAGTTTTTGTTTCATCACCTTCGGTAAAACCTTGCTCCTTAAGATATTTACCAACAGCATCTGCTTCCGATTCTGTTACTTTATCTGTATAATACAATTCTGTACTATCAAACATTTTTTTCTTACCATAATTAGTACAAGAAACTACAGCTGCAACAGTTACAGCTATAAACATAAAAATCACTACTCTTTTCATAATAAATTAGTTTAGTTAAAAATATTTTTATCTGCTTACAAATTTATAATTTAATATTAAAATTAAAAAACTTATTCAGAATTAATTTTTAACAACTTTTATAGTTTCGCTATTTTTTTCATTACTAATTTTAACAAAATATACTCCGTCAGCGAAATTTGTCAAATCCAAAGTTGAATTATTAAAATCGCACTTTTTCACTATTATCTTCCCTGAAACATCTGTTACTTCAATACAATTCAGCTTCTGTGTTAGATTTTTAATGTAAAACAAACCATTTCCGGGATTAGGCCAAATCTCGATTATTGATGAATTATTATTTGCAATTGAATTGCAAATATCAGGAATAAGTTCAACACTTGTTAGTGGAGACAGACACTCAGGAGTTGAAATTTCCCAATCATAGAAATAGTAATAATATTGTAAAGGATAAGTACCTGCAGAACTGCTTTTTATACTGACAACCTCATCTATTGTATATGGATAACTCAATGTAGCATCAGTATTCGACCTAAACAAATTTGGAGCTCCCATACCAACAATTTGAAGATTAGTACCAACAGGCACATTAATATTTAATTCTATTCGAGATATTCCATTTGGACAATATACTGTTTTTTGCGCAATAATTTCTTGAGTCTGTGTCCTTAAGGCAATTGTTCTATTTCCTGCGCCATCAGCATTTACTTCAACAGATTCAAGTAAGAAAGGTGTATATGCATCAAATATTAGATAATGAATATAATCAATATTTCCAAAAGGGCCACCTCCACTATAATTATTTGTTTCACCCACATTATATGATTGACTTTCAAACACCTCTTGAACATAATATGTAAATGTTTCTTCCAATGCGGGATGTTCCCAATTATTACCAACATGAACCGGGGATTCAGATTCCGGATTATCATACCAGTACAAAATGCCTTCAGCGTCTATATCAATTATAAAACTCATATCATTGCAAGCAAGCACATTATCAATCACCGGTGGGGCAGGCATATCAACATGGATATAATTAGTTTTCAACAATTCAGCATCTCCAAACTCATTAATTGCAGTTAATTTAACAGAATAAATTCCATTTTCAGTATATGTATGTACCGGATTTTGTTCTTCAGAATAAGTACCATCACCAAAGTCCCATTCCCATGATGTAGGTGAGTTTAAAGAATTATCGGAAAAAGCAATCAGTCCATCACATGTATATTGTTTATCGGAAGAAAAATACGGTGTTGGAGGATTCTCAGCACCAATACAATCATATTGTATTTTAAATCCTGCCATATTTAATCCGGGATCTGATTTAAATCTAATTGTAATATATTCTCCTGTGGAAGAAATAGTTTCTGGATTTCCTGTAGTATTACAATAATATGTTGAATTAATTATTGGAGAAGCTGTCGAACTTCCATTATAAAAAGCAATATAATCATAATCGCATGTTGAACCACTACCCGGTTCAATATCAAATTCCAGAATATTAAGAACAATCTGATCAGACCCTGCGGCATAAATAGTTATACTTGCATCAGTATTGTCGAAATAATTTGAACTTGGACCTCCTGCGTCATATATTAATCCGTTACAACCTGCTACAACTGTATTTCCTGAAGTTGGCATTAAAGTCAGACATGGTATTGATTCATCAATAATTACGAAATCTTCAATTATCTCAATATCTGAGCCGCAAGCACCACCATCAACCTCAAGCTGTACGTCAAAATATCCAAAATCTGTATAAGTATGTACCGGATGTATATCAGTAGAAGTTGAACCATCCCCGAAAGTCCATAAAAAATCGTCACCGTTATAACTTTGATTAATAAACTGGACCTCAAACGGTGGTGCACAAGCTTGAGTATAAACAGCGTCGAAACCTGCGTGAACTTCTGCTACATAAGGATCGGCAACGCCAATGGCATAAAAACCATCTCCTACGGCTTTTACCTCGTCAGAACAAGCCCCATAAAGATCTGCAGCGGCTTGCATAGCATAAAACCATGCGTCATGGTAATTTGAAGTCGGAGTCAGATAAACAGTCTGCAATCTGAAAGCAATCTGTTCTGCTTTATCCATTCCTACACCGGTAACACTGTATGAATTACCTAAATCATTAGTACCACTGCCTCCTAGGCTTACCAAATAAAACCAATAACAAAGTGGAGACATGTTTGTATGAACACCTCCATTATCTTCAGTACCAAAAACCCAATACTCACCCTGATAGGTATCAGGCTTTCCGGATGAGTTTGGATCAGCAAGAGATCTGAATATCATTCCAATATCCTCGCCTACTGTCCAATCGGCGTAAGACGGTACTGAATAAAACTCTACAGCAGTAGCAAAGATATCGCTAAAGGCTTCGTTTAAAGCACCTGATTCATCCTGATAATTAAGATTACATGTGTAAGATGTCAAACCGTGAGTAATTTCATGAGCACAAATATCAACAGTTGTTAATGGGGTAATAGTTTCTGTTCCATCACCATAAGTCATCCATTGTCCATTCCAAAATGCATTCAAATTTGACGAGTATCCGTATTCAACAAGATTAAAATGAACAAAAGACCATAAGGGATAATCATCGTTATCAATACTATGACGACCGTGAACATTCAGATAATAATCATAGGTTGCTGCTGTTGCAAAATGTCCGTCTGTCGCATATTCATCTAGTTGTGCATTCACATTGTTCCAGTAGTTATCATTATCAACAAATTCAGTGGCAGCTTCATAATCAGTCCCCATATTACAATTTAATGTCCTGATTCCACCTCCTCTGGTATTGTCATTTAAAACATATTCCGTTCCTGTATAATTTGTATGTATTTGTTGATTTCCACTATATTGAGTTACTGCAGTACCAATTGCATCAGAGACATGTATTAATGACAAATCAAATAATACTTCGCCGGAAACAGCATCAACATATATATTTTGACGAGTAATCGGCTTTTTTGAATAAATGTTGAATTTATATGCAGTTCTTAAATTTGATTTACTTAAACCAATTTTATCCGATACAATTACTTTTTCTGCAACCGGATAATAGGTGGCTGAAGGATCACCTTTAAATTGTTTTAATAGTTGCTCTTCGCCAAGGTCCTGCCACATATATAATTCGCCTCCTACAAATTCAAGAGCATTCTGCAAAGCTTGTTCTTCACTTAAGATAAAAACAGTATTAACCTGAATATCATCAAGTATTTCACCATTAAGGGCATAAACTCTTTCATTATCAACTTGCACAAGCCAGGACGAAAACTCAATAGGAATTCCATTATAAGTCTGGATATAACGATAAGTTTGCTGCAAATCACGGTTTTTCTGCACATCTCTTAAAACAAATTCAATATTTTCATTCTTTAAAAATCGCTTTGTATATGATAATGACTTATCAACATTCATATTAATATCCGACCTGAAATGAATAAAAGTTGGTGCTGAAGAAAAATCTTCCAACCTGACAATATCGGCTCCGGAAGCTAACTTGTCGGCATCGGAACCTCTAAATATTTGTGAAAACAAAACCTGTGAAAACAGTACGGGAATTAAAAGCAATATAAGTTTTTTCATAACCAATGTAATTAAACTGTAAATTTAAACAAAAGACCAGAATAACCAAGATTGGTTGCAAAAATTATATATAATTTTCGCTTATGTTAATATTTAACCGGATTGCAGATCTCAGGAGCATAAAAGAAAAAGAAGTCTTATGAAACTTATATAATTTACTCTATTTGTTTCAACTTTTTCATCTTTTTGTAGGTTTGATAATCGGCCAAATTCCATTCAAGCCAGTTCATGTGGCTATAGCGTTGCTGAAATTTTTCAACTTTCATAAAAACTTCCAACTCGTACAAATAAATGTCCCACAAATAATCCTGATGAATATCAAAAGGCATAGCTTTTTCCTGCACAGAATTGATTTCTTCTAATTCAGCTAAACTTTTGTATGTATAAGGCAATGCAGAATTATTAAGTCTTGCTAAAAAGCCAAAATCAATCAAAGCCCTGTCGTAATGTTTAAAATTAAAGCGGGCAATATGCAAATCCCAGTTTACACAGGTAGTTAATGCAAGTACAAAAACCAAAGCTAATCCATTAACTCTCCACAAGTAGTAAGATGACTTTTTATTTAGAATTTTAATAATTATTGTTATTAGCCCGACAATAGTAAGTAACAAGAAAAATAGTACTGCTATTCTCTTATATGCAAGTCCGAAATAATTAATATACCAGTAATTACGTAACATTACAGAAACGACCATTATCATATTTTGTGCAATCCACATTATAACCAGCCTTTTCAACCATTTATTCTTCGAAAAAAAGTTCAGATTTCCTTTAAAGAAAAATAAAGCTATTGCGGCAGATAAAAAAACTGAAAATACCAGAAGCCAGGTACCTTCGTGGACAAACTCCTTCAAAAAACTTCCATCCCACTTAAATCCAAACCATAAATAAATAAAATCCAGAATATTAAAATACAAAATCAAAACATTAAGAGATATCAATAATATTACACCTGATAAATATTGCATTTTAAGACCGTTTACTTTAAATGGAAAAAAATGTCTGGTCTTTTTTCTAAGAAGTATATCATGAGAATAAATATCATTTTTACATAAACCTACTGAAGGAGTTTTCATAAACAGGGCATTACCTACAACCAGTCCGAAAATAAGCATTACCACAAACAGATAATCAATACTTCTTAGAAAATCACCAATAGCCTTAAATACTTCTTCGAACTGTCTGTAAAACACCGAACTGGCCGAAGCATAGATAATCAAGAACAGTATAACTATTGCAACAGGAATAATGATAAAATATAAGACTTTACTTAAGCTTATACTATTTTTACTCTCAGAAGTTATTATTGGTTTTTTCTCATTCGACCAGGGAATAAATATGCTAAATTGTGATGAAAACAAGCGTAAAAATGATTCTAAAAAAGCATGCACAAATGATCTAAAGCCACTATATGCCAACACGCCACTTAAAACAAACAGCATAACAATATTTATAAAAATACTCCATGAGGTATTCAACAACACAACCATTATCGCTGATAAAATGACAGTCCCCAATATTGTTCCTGAAAAGAAATTAAGTTTAATCGGTCTATTAATATAAAACATTATTGGTATTGCAACCGCTTCAAAAAGGAACAAGTTTAATCCAACATAGTTTTTATAAAACAGAATTGCAAAGAATAATGCCATTATAACATTAATAATTATCACATTTTGCTTTTTCATATATAAGTTTTTTGAAATAACTGTTTTTTGCAACAAAAATTGTACTAAACTCAAAAATTATTTCAACCTAATTGAATGGCTAATTATGGTCTGGATAGTATTTATCAACATATTGCCTTTTTCCGCAATGAATAAAACTATCAATCATGTGTTGACGCTCGTCAAGTGAAATTCTTCTGAATACATCTGCCCAGGTATCAACATTGGTATATTGTTTTACGATTTCGTTTTCTTGTTTTTGATTTTCAAGTTCGGGATGATCTTTTACAAATTTTGCATAAACCAATTCGGCATGGTTTTCAAATTCGGCATTAAACAAGAAAGCTCTCTTCTGACTAAAAAAAGCCATAGTCCTGGCAATAAATATATAAGACAAAACTGCAAATAATGTCACAAATGAGCATAAATACCATGCATCCTTCATTTTTTCTTCTTTCATCTTTTCGTGAATAACAAGCAAATGCCAGTATTCATTATCCTGAGCAATGCGTCCCCATTCAACAATTTGTTTGGAATAATTTACTTTCTCGGAATTCCTAAATTTTCTCGTTAACTTTGTGTAATGCCTTATTTCCCAAGCTCTATATGGGATGCAAGCAAGAATCTCTAACAGTTTTGCTTTTGACAGTGTATCTTTACGACCGGCAAGAATATCCATGCCAAGAAAAAACAACTTTGCTGAAAAACTGTAATTGTATCTTGCAGTTTCGAGAGTTTTCTGTTGCTCTTTCACCAAATATTCATGAGTTGTTTTCATATTTATTTTGTTTAATTAATTCACTATAGACGCTTTTATTTATTTTCTACTAATTTAATCCCTTATTGACAAAATAAATTTCTCATATCTGTTTAAAATTTCGCCCTTGAAATTATTCTCATTCAGATGCGTTTTCATAAATGCATCCGAATCGTTTTTTTGATCTTCGGGTAATACAAGCCCTACGGGAAATGCTTCGCAGTGTTCGCATTTGTCAGCCAAAATATCTTCGATCATCTTAAATACCAATCCATGACCAAATTTCTCATTTTTATTCTCATAAATGCTTCCACAACAAGTAACAAATGTTAACTTTTTAATTTGTTTTGAATATTTCTTTATAAAACCACGCAAAGGTGG
>JAKQEK010000373.1 GCA_029558535.1 Bacteroidota bacterium
TGGTGATGCTTTCTATTGTAGAACAAGTTGCTTCGGTGACGATGATTTTGGGTAGAAGGCGTAAGCAGCAATGCTTCACCGTGAAGAGCCGTATGAATCGAGAGGTTCACGTACGGTTCTGTGGGAGGTTCGGGGGTGAGATTCCCCCTTACCTACCCGATTTAATGTTTTAATTTCTATTCTGTCAAGACTGATTTCTGTTGATTGTTTAGTCATTCTTTTTCTCAAATACTTTAATTCTTAAAATTCCAAATTACACCAATACTCGGGTAAAATAATTGGAGATTTCTATTGTAATTATTGTCAACGATGTCATTATTTGGTTTTTCAAGACGAGAAAACTCATAAGAAATTTCAAAATACCAATTAATTCTTTTGTTTTTATTGAATGATATTTTGTTCGCAAACTTCATAGATAATCCATTGTAGTTTTCTTTAATGCCTTCAATGGTCATTTCTTCGTCCCCTTCTCCAATTTGATAATCAGACTGTCTTAAACGCCAATTTGAATATCCAAAACTTATTTGGGGTTTAATTTCCATATTATTATGGTTTATAATGTAATCCATTTTTAGTTTTGGTGTTAACATCATAAGATTAGCATCAGAAATTTCAAGATTTAAAAATGTTGCATTGAAAAGAATTCCAAATTCCAAATTCTTCATTTTATAAAAACTATAATCAATTCCTATGTCAATAATTCCTTTATATTTTAAATCTGAATCTTTATTGTTTAGAAAGTTGTTTCCAACAGCAATTGGGTATCCAATTTTTATTGAAATTGATTCATTAATTTGAGAGAATGAACTAATAACAAAAACAGAAAATATTGAAGTTAAAAATAGTCTTTTCATAATTTTAAAATTTATATTAAACTACTCGTTTTTTAGGACGGGTCAGCATTGGCGGTAACGGTCCGGCTGGTAGGCGACGTGCCGTGCTGGACGGCTTTTCATTGAGCGATGGCCAACCTGCATGGCGCTTACCAGCCAGTTGTAAGCAGTTGTTCATTGTTTTCAATCCGCCTGAATTGATATTGTCCTTATCT
>JAKQEK010000376.1 GCA_029558535.1 Bacteroidota bacterium
TTGTAAATTTTCCGGATAATCAACATTTTCTTCTCTATGCACAGAGATCAGAAAATATTTTTGGGGTTTTATGTTCAAAGTCTCCAAGATATTTGATTGTTTAATTTTAGGCAAATAATGCTGCAACACCTCAAACATAGGTGAGCCGGTAACATAAATTCTTCTATGAGGCAGACCTTCAGATAAAAGATGTCTTCTTGAATTCTCTGTATAGACCAAGTTAAAATCCGCTATATGATCAATCATTTTACGGTTTATTTCTTCCGGTACATTGTTATCAAAACTTCTGTTGCCTGCTTCCATATGATAAATTGGAATGCGTTTTCTTTTCGCCATAATTGCCGCTATAGAAGCATTCGTGTCTCCAAGGATAAGCATTGCATCCGGTTTTTCTTTATCCAGAATTTCTTCAATTTTGATTAGCGTTTCACCTAAGACATATCCTAAGCTGGAAGTATTTACATTAAGATAATAATCTGGTTCCCGAAGCTCCAAGTCCTCAAAGAAAATCTGATTCAGTTCATAATCATAATTCTGACCGGTATGAACTAAAATATGATTGGTGTATTTATCCAGTAAAGGAATTACACAAGATAATCTGGTTATTTCAGGTCGGGTGCCAACAACAGTGATTAATTTAAGCATAGTATCATTTCCCGCAGATTACGCTGATAAAAACGCATATTTCGCAGATATTAATTTATAATTCATCTTAAAAAATTTAGAGACCATTTACTTTTCGGATAATGCTTTTGGTGATATCGTAAGTGTTAAAATTGACGAGTATGCCAAGTTTCAAGTTAGTTAGTTTTAGATAGGTTAATAATTGTTTATGATGAACTAAAGCAAGAGTTTCAATAGATTTTAATTCTATAATCACTTTCTCTTCAATAAGTAAATCCATTTTAAAACCAGCTCCCATATCAATTCCATCATAGATAATATTTATTGGAACCTGAGATTTTACATCTAATCCTCTTTTCTTTAATTCATAACTTAAGGCATTTTCATATACCGACTCAAATAAACCAGGACCAAGTTTATTATATACATCATAAATAGCACCTCTTATCT
>JAKQEK010000385.1 GCA_029558535.1 Bacteroidota bacterium
AGGGGAATAAAAATTTAACCCTTTCGGAACACCCCTCCAAAATTGGTCATCCGTTGATAGTTTTTAAACTGATGTGCGGTCTCCTTTTCCATTTGTTTAAGCTCAACATCAGTAAGTTGATCAATAAAACATGTGGGGTCTTCAGCCATTACATCACCAGATTGATAAAAAGCCATTACCCTGCACCCGCCACAGGTAAAGTTAAATTTGCAGGTTCCACATTTGCCTTTGAGTTCTTTTCTGTTGAGGACTGATGTAAATAGAGGAGAATGAAACAGTATATCTTTTAAATCTGTTTTAAACACATTTCCGCCTGAAATATTGTCGAGTAAGAGCGGGCAGGGTGCTACCTCTCCTTCCTGTTTTGTGCGCCATATAGTGGCTCAAAAAAATCATATTTGATAATCAATTAGTTACGAATTTAAATTTGGTTTTTTGGGTGTCCCGTTGTAATTTTGGGCATGTTTATTAGAAAAAAGAAGAACCGAAGCGGTACAATTAGCGTCCAGATAATTTCAAAAATCAGGGGCAAGTATAAGGTAATAAAAAGCATTGGTGTTGCAAAAACAACACGTGAAGAGGAGTTATTGCTACTGTTAGCAAACACTGAACTGGAAAGACTTAAAGGTAGCCAGTCACTCTTTATTGAGTATGAAGATTTAGTCGTAGAAAACTTTGTAAACGATATTGCAAATGATCATTTACAGGTAATCGGTTCAGAAGTAATTCTTGGGAAAATTTATGACAAAATAGGGTATCCAAAAAATGGGTGTCCCGATTATTTTAGGAATCTTGTATTGTGCCGTTTGGTATATCCAGGAAGTAAATTGAAAACCATTGAATATTTTAGATGGCATTTAAATATTGATATAAGTGTTTACACAATTTACCGTTTTTTAGACGAACTAAATTCAAAAATTAAGTCGTCTATCGAGCAGACTACATTCGAATACACTAAAAAACTTTTGAGGGGCAAAGTTGGTGTAGTATTTTATGATATGACCACGTTGTACTTTGAAGCATCCGAGGAGGATGACTTTCGAATACCAGGGTTTAATAAAGATGGTAAGCATCAACAGCCCCAGATTATGATTGGATTATTGGTCAGCGCTCACGGGTACCCAATTGGTTACCAAATATTCGAAGGTAACACTTCTGAGACCAAAACGCTGATACCTATACTTGAATTGTTTCAAGAAAGATTTGCCATCAATAAGCCAATAATAGTAGCCGATGCAGCTCTGCTATCAGAAAAGAACATACTGGCTTTACAAAAAAATGGATACCAATATATTCTTGGTGCAAGACTCAAAAACTAAACAAATGAGATTAAAGAGAAAGTAATAAAACTTGGTGTTGACGAAGGGAAATCCAAGGAACTCAAATACAAGCATGGAAGATTAATCGTAAGCTACACATCAAAGCGTGCTTATAACGACAGTAAAAACCGCCAAAAAGGACTGAAAAGACTTGAAAAGAAAGTAAAGTCTGGCAAATTATCCAAAGAGCACATTAATAATCGCGGATATAATAAATATCTAAAACTATCAGGTGAGATAGATATCTCTATTGACTATGATAAATATGAAACAGATAGCGTGTGGGATGGGCTTAAGGGATATATTACAAACACAAATCTATCAAAGGGAAAAACAATTGGTAATTATAGTCAATTGTGGCAAATAGAAAAAGCATTTAGAATTTCCAAGACAGACTTACGTATCCGTCCGATTTATCATCGATTAAAAGAGCGTATAGAGGCTCATATATGTATTTGCTTTACAGCTTATGCGATTTATAAGGAGCTCGAACGATTACTAAAAATAAATAAAATTGACCTTTCTGCAGAAAAAGCAATTGAACAAATTAAAGAAATCAGGCAACTGCGCTATATCCTTCCAAAATCTCGGCTTGTAAAAACAAAAATTTTGAAGCCTACAAAAATTCAGGCTCAACTTCTTAATATGAATTTATAAAATGTTGGGTGTCCCATTGCACAAAACAGGGGAATAAAAATTTAACCCTTTCGGAACACCCCTCCAAAATTGGTCATCCGTTGATAGTTTTTAAACTGATGTGCGGTCTCCTTTTCCATTTGTTTAAGCTCAACATCAGTAAGTTGATCAATAAAACATGTGGG
>JAKQEK010000451.1 GCA_029558535.1 Bacteroidota bacterium
CTCTAATTTAAAAACCATAAAACCAAGTACAAAAATGACTTTAAATACAACACAAATACCCGAATCTTGTTTAGCAAGTGTTAGTGGCAGTACTTTTGTGAACGCAGACTGCTTCGATGTTTTTCCTTTTATTGAGGATAAGAGTATTGATGCTATTATTTGCGATTTACCTTATGGAATGACAAAAAATAATTGGGATAGTGTATTGCCTATTGATAAATTGTGGAAAGAATACAACAGAATAATAAAAGACAACGGTGCAATTATTCTATTTGGAAACCAACCATTTTCTTCAACACTAATAGTAAGTAATTTAAAAATGTTTAGATATTCACTTGTCTGGGAGAAAAACAAGTTTTCAGATTTTTTAAACGCTAAAAGGAAACCAATGAAAACTAATGAAGATATTTTGATTTTTTACAAAAAACAACCTACCTATAATATTCAATATTGGTATGGAGAGCCTTATAAAAGATGGAACACACAAGAGGCTGTTGATAAACAAACTAATTACGGAAATCACAAACTAAATGTTTCTGAAAGCAAAGATGGTAAAAGATTACCAACAACTGTATTAAAATTCAATAGAGTGGAAAGACCATCACACCCAACAGAAAAGCCTGTTGAATTGTTAGAATGGTTAATAAAGTCTTACACAAATGAAGGCGATATGGTTTTAGATAACACAATGGGTTCAGGAACTACCAATTTGGCTTGTATCAAATTAAATCGCAAATCAATTGGAATAGAAAAGGAAAAACAATATTACGATGTTGCAGTTCGGAGGCTTTCTTCGTATTGTGGCTAACGTGGGGCATTATGCCCGTTTTCTTATAGGGGTCAAACAGGGAATAAGGAGCATTTTACTTCTCCTTTTTTAATCAAAATAGTGCAAGAAAATGGAAATAGAATGTAATAAATTCCTTACAATTGCCAATCACACCAGTAAAAACACGCCAAGTGTACCACTTTTCGGTTCCGTTCGCAAAAATCAACCTTTTTTGATTATTTTCAACTATATAATCGAAAAATTCCCTATTATCATGTGCGTAAATTACGGGGCATCCTTA
>JAKQEK010000457.1 GCA_029558535.1 Bacteroidota bacterium
TTCTAATTGTTTCGCTCTCACCGCTTGAGCTGCCCGCCGTTTTGCCAGGCCATCCCGCGGAGCATTGAATACTGTTTTGTCGCTTAACAATTCTGATTTTAAAAAAATTAGCGCACTAATTGGGTCAAGTCTGGAGCGACCTTAATTTGTCGCACTAATTCGAACAAGTCAGGAGAGTATTGAAGACCTCGACTATAACAAGCTTTCGCTCAATAAAAAAATTCTTGATGCTGTTATAAATAATTGGTAAAGATTATTAAGCCTATTTATTTTAGGTAAACTTGATAAATATTTTGTAACAAAACAAACCCTGTTTTGCTTATTTTTTGTAACAAAACAAAGGCAGTTTGAATTCATACAGGTTTCATTACCTTATATCATTTCTCATCAGAATCCGATTACAAAATCTCTTTATCCTTTCCCAATCAATCAGTCCAAACAACATAACGAACAAAAACGGCAAAGCCGGAGTTCTGTAACGAACTATTGAACCGGTATTTGGAGTATAAACACCAACAACAACATAAAGGAATAAAACAAACATTGCAGAGAATAAAATAAAACGCAAAGTATCTTTGTCGGGTTTTTTAAAGAAAACTACTGTAAAAACTACTACAAGACAAAACATAACAATTTCGAGAAAGCAAAATAGCATAAATATAGAATTTACTTCGGAAGGAAATGGTCTAAAAAAGCTGTTTATCAGTCCTTCGGGAATGATTTTTATAAAACTTACAACATCAGGTTGGAGCCTTGTCAGATCATATTTACTGCCGGGATCATCCTGTAATTCAATATAATTGATAAAATCGTTTTGTTTGCCCGATAAAGTAGAGATAATATCATAGCCCAGAATTTTTCCGCTAAAAAGGACTAAAACAGCACTTAAAACTAATATTGAGAAAAAAGTGATTAGTTGATATTTTATTCTCATTTTCTTGCTGACAAATAGAAAAAAGACTGCCGGAAGAAATGCCGGTAATACATAAATTTTTGATAAAAACATTAAAACACAAGATAAAACAAACCCCAATAAGTGCCAAATATTAAATTTTCCGTACAACTTTATCAAAAAATAAAATGCAAATCCGACTGCTAACATCATAAGACCTTCTTTTAATAGGCCCGATGTCCAGAACCAGCATGATGGAATTAAAAATGCAGCAAAGAGTAAAAGGTATTTGTTGACATTTAAAAGTTTTGTTAATGATTTAAATAATACAAAACAGCCGATAAATGACAAAAATGCCATAAGCACTATATGAATAAAAATATTGCCCTGCGATACAAGACAAACAGCAGCATTAAACCGCATTATTGTGCGATTATCGTTGTAAAGTCCATAATCAAATTTACGTGTCCAGTGTTCTGTCGCTATGTAGTATTTCTCCAATTGTGGTTGGTCTCCCTGTATTCCGCTAACAAGTCGCAAATAATCTGCAAAGCTATCATCAGCTGCCCCGTACAAGGCCAAGCCTCCACGATAAAATTTATGTATATCTGACATTTCAGGATTATAATAGTGTGTATAAACTAAATATACACCAACCCCTGCCATAAGCTTTAAAGAAAACAGTAAGACAAAAACATTTCTCTTTAATCCACTATGCCTGAAACATTTAAGGAAATATATCAATACACCTAAAACAATAGCTAATAATATTGCTAACAAATATTCCATTAGCTAAATTTAAATATTTTTTGATTTAATTCCTGATTATAAATAGGCTTCGTCTCATTAAGAGTCTTTCCCGATAAAACTATTTCATATCTTTTCAAATATTCTATTGCCATTCTTTTCGAGTTAAAATTCTCAACTGCATAATCAGAAATGATTTTTCTGTCAAATGTATCAATATTTTTAATGGCTTCGGCAATATCATCAGCTTTGTCAGACAAAAAACCTGATTCATTATTTACGATTTCTGATAAAGCCCCGTATGGCGTTCCAAAAACAGGACAACCAAAATACATACTTTCAATAAGAGCGAGTCCAAATGGTTCATCCCAAAGAACAGGAAAAATAAGTCCTTTTGATTTGCTTAAAAGCTCCATTTTCTTTTCTCCGCCCACCATTCCATAAAACTTAATATCAGTATTCAATGTAAGTCTAAAACCCATTTTAAAATTCAATCTATTCCCTCCTAATACTGCAAGTTTTTCATTTGCCAAAGAACATATTTTCATCGCGCCTTTCAAGTTTTTTACTTTCCAGGCGGCATTTGCCAAAAAGTGGAAATATATCCTTTCCTTATTTAAATCAAGTTTACCATAATCATCCCAATCAAGGCCATTATAAACGTAACTTGTTGAATTATGTCTCTCAGCGTGATTTTTTGATACAAATATTGTATTAATATCAAATTCCTGACCTGACGAAGAATTACCATGAATAGTTGTAACAAATGGTTTGGAAATTTTTTCATTAACAGGAAAATTAAAATGAACGATATCAGTATTTTCAGGAATCTGCTCATTTAAAGGCAATTGATTGTTTAATGCTCTAACATTTGCAAAGTCGCAAACCGATCCGGCTGCCACCAAATAAGTGACTTTATGCCCAAGTTTTGCCATCTCTTTTCCCAGATACCAGATAACCCTTTCTGTTCCACCATAAAGTAGTGCAGGAATTTTTGATGGATTTACAATTGTAATGTTCATAAACTCATAATTAAAATAGCTTGTCAGGGCTGATTTTTAAAAATTCTTCTTAAGAGCTTGCAAATAAGACCTTTCGTACATTTCTTACAATTTACTCAATACTGTGAGTATTTTTACTCAATATTTTGAGCAAATATAGATAATAGTCTAATATCATAAAACATGCAATACATATTCTTGACAAAAAATACCTAAGCTTTGGTGTATATTCGGATAAAAACAGATTATTATTTGGATTATTTGGTATCGTTTATTAAAATACAAAACCTATAAATCATTTTTCGATTTGAATATCTCCACTCCCACAGTACCAATCTGACCACCCATAGGAGGATTGACTTTACATATTTTAATTTTTGCAGACTCAAGATTATCAAATTCTGAAAACAATGCATTAAGTACATTTTCTGCAATATTCTCCAATAAATTTGACTTAGTGCCTGTAATAACTTCTCTTATTATTGAATATGCGGTTTGATAATTTAAAGCATCATTAAGATTATCCGATTTTTGTGCCGGTTCAGTATTTGTATCCATTTCGACATCCACAATAAATTTATTCCCTGCCAACTTTTCTTCTGCATAATGCCCGTGAAAAGCAAAAAATTCCATGTCAGAAATAAAAATTTTACTCATTTTTTGCAAAATTTATTTTTACAATTCAAAACTAAACAAATATTCTATATCAATATAGATATTAGAAATTAAAAGATGAAAATATATTAAAAGTAAAATCATTCTCTCATTATTTATACATAAAGATGCAATAAAAATCAATCGCTACACGAAATTTTACTTTATATTTGCGAGATAGAAAAGATGTTAAAAATGGAAGAAAAAAAGGAATCGCTTAATTTTATAGAGCAAATAATAGAAGATGATTTATCAACAGGTAAACACAAACAAATAATAACACGCTTTCCGCCTGAGCCAAACGGATACCTGCACATTGGACACGCAAAATCAATTTGCCTGAATTTTGGTTTAAAGGAAACTTTTAAAGGAAAAACGAATTTACGTTTTGACGATACCAATCCTTCGAAAGAAGAAACAGAATATGTAGAATCCATTATTGAAGATATCAAATGGCTGGGATTTGAGTATGATAATCTTTTTTATGCATCTGATTACTTTGAACAATTATTTGAATGGGCAGTGATGCTAATAAAAGATGGCAAAGCCTATGTTGACGAACAAACACCAGAACATATCAGCGAACAAAGAACAAATCCTACTATTAACGGTATTGAAAGTCCATTTCGTAACAGAAGTATAGAAGAAAATCTGAAATTATTTTTGGAAATGAAAGACGGCAAATATGCCGATGGTTCGATGGTTTTAAGGGCAAAAGTTGATATGAATTCTCCTAATATGCACATGCGAGATCCTGTTATGTATAGAATAATGAAAAAACATCATCATCGTACAGGAGATAAGTGGTGCATTTATCCCATGTATGATTATGCTCACGGACAAAGCGACTATATTGAGGGAATTACACACTCAATCTGCACCCTTGAATTTGAAGTACACAGACCTTTATATGAGTGGTTTCTGGAACAAATTGACACAACCGGTAAAAGACCTCGGCAAATTGAGTTTGCAAGATTAAATTTGTCATATACCGTAATGAGTAAACGAAAACTTCTCGAACTCGTTAAAAACAATTATGTAAACGGTTGGGATGATCCACGAATGCCGACAATCAGTGGATTTCGCAGGAGAGGATATACTCCCGATTCAATAAGAAATTTCGCCGATCGCATAGGTGTAGCAAGACGCGAGAATATGATAGACGTTGGTTTGCTGGAGTTTTTCATAAGAGAAGACCTTAACAAAAAAGCAAATCGAGTGATGGCAATATTAAATCCTTTAAAAGTAATAATTACAAATTATCCTGAAAATAAAACTGAACAACTCGAAGCTCAAAATAATCCGGAGGATATATCTGCCGGTTCGAGAGAAGTAAGTTTTAGCCGTGAAATTTATATCGAGCAGGATGATTTTATGGAAGAAGCTCCTAACAAATTCTTCAGACTAAAACCGGGCGGTGAGGTAAGATTAAGATACGGATATTTTATCAAGTGTAATGAAATCATAAAAGATAATGATGGTAACATAACAGAATTACACTGTACATACGATCCTGAAAGTAAAGGAGGTCAATCTCCGGATGGAAGAAAGGTCAAAGGAACTATACACTGGGTAGATTCACAAACTTGTATTGATGCAGAAGTAAGACTTTACGACAGATTATTCGTTAAAGAAAACCCTGAAGACACAAACGAAAATGAAACTTATCTTGATTATCTGAATCCTGATTCTGTAAGAATTAATACGGCAAAACTTGAACAAAGTCTGTTATACGCAAAACCAATGGAACGTTTCCAATTCGAAAGAAAAGGGTATTTTTGTGTAGATAAAGATTCAAAACAAGATAAACTAATATTTAACCGTATTGTTACATTAAAAGATTCATGGACTAAAATTGCAGGAAATGAATAATATAAATAGAAATGCGATATTTCCGGGTTCTTTCGATCCTTTTACCGTTGGGCACGAATCTGTTATTAAAAGAGCACTGCCGCTTTTCGATAAAATCATTATTGGAGTTGGTGATAATATAGCAAAATCAACAATGTTCGATTTGAACAAACGCATTCAGATAATAAATAAAATTTTTCAATCAGAACCAAAAATTGAAGTCAAAGCATATTCGGGACTTACAGTTGATTTTTGTAAGAAAAACAATTGCAATTACATACTCCGAGGACTTCGCACATCAGCTGATTTTGAATTTGAAAGAGCGATTGGTCAGACGAATAAACTTTTAAATGACAATATCGAAACTGTTTTCATACTTACTTTACCTGAACACACTTTCATCTCATCAAGTATTGTGAGAGATATTATAAAAAATAAAGGTAATTTGCAACAATTCATTCCCGAATGTATTTCTCCTGATGAATTATTTTAATACGAGGTTTAAAAATAGTATCGTTTAAAGTCTATTCTGTTTTAACTTGCAATCCTTTCTTTCTCTTTTTGTATTCGAAAAAAACGCCTATAGCAATCATCAAAAACAAAGCTATTGAACAAGCATAAGAAATTGCAACACCCTTCTTGTACAATACCGGGACAAACTCAAACTTAATAATGTGTTTGCCTGCGGGGACTCTCATAGCACGCAAAACATAATTTGCTCTGAAATGGTCAGATTCTTTTCCATCCACAGTCACTACCCATCCATGAGGATAATAAATCTCTGAAAATACCGCAAGTTGCTCTGATGATGCTTCTGATTCATATACTACATAATCAGGTGCAATTTCAACAAGTTTTATTGAAGCCAAACTGTCAAAATCGGGCTTAAATCCATTCAATTTATCCTGAAATTTTCTATCAACCACTGCCTCCTCAGCAGGAACAATTGTCTTCATTGCTTTAATTTCCTCATCAGCATTTTCGACAAATTTGAATTCCCTAACAAACCACGCATTACCAAGAGCATCCTTATTAACAATCGGAGCATAATCAGGATGGAAAATTAAATATTTTGCATTAAGCATATCAAGAATTGGGATTTTTGCCTGGCTATCGAATAAAGACTGGACTGCAGTATCAGACATTCCTTGTTGAAATCCATACTGCACGATATATTGTGCCATATAAAGTTCCTGATACATAATTGAATCTGCCAATTCCTGATATCTTCTCATTTTTGCACCGCTATAACCACCTATTGATTTGTGATAAAAGCATATACTTCCATCATTAAAAACTGCTCTGGGGTCAATATCTGAAACTCTATAATGCTTCTCGGTGTCGGCGAGAATATACTTGTCAGCATTAGTCAGTTCAAACGGCACCTCGTATTTTCGTTTCGGAACAAAATTATCATCATTGAGATAGCGTTTGTTAACAGTCCACATATCCGCAAGAACAATAACCGCCATCAATGCTATTGCAATATTTGGCTTTAACTTTTTTCTTATCAAAAAATAAACAACTGCAGCCCCTAAAATAATATAAACCAACGATCTTAATGCGTCGTTTCTTACCATCGAAGCTCTATCTTCATAAATTGCATTTACAAAGTCATTTTTGAACTGTTCCTTAGCTTGGTCATACTGTGGATCATTAGGAAAAGCTGACGAAAAATATTCTGCAGTCTTAATCTCATTTTTGCCTTCACCACTCAAACCACTTATTGAAGGATAAACAATAAATACCATAGTAATCAAACCGGTCACACCAAGGGCAATGTAAAAATAGTTCATTAGTTTCTTAACTTCAATCTTATTTTTAAATAACTCAACCAGTGCAAGTACCCCTAACAGAGGCATTGCAGTTTCAGCTATAACTAAAATCATAGATACAGTTCTGAATTTATTATACCCCGGGAAATAATCTAAAAAGAAGTGAGTAACAAATTCTAAATTTCTACCCCAAGATAAGACTATTGAAAGAATTGTAACTGTCAAAAGCCACCATTTAACTTTTCCCTTAACAACAAATAATCCCAGCACAAAGAGGAATACAATAAATGCACCCACATAAACTGGTCCGGAAGTTTGTATTTGATCGCCAAAATAAGTGGGCATATTTTTGACAATTTCTTTTGCTGATGCTTTGCCGAATATATCGGAAACAACCTGATACGTAGCAGAATTTTCGCTTAGTTCGGTTGCGGAGGCTCCCCCCTTAACATTGGGAATAATAAGAGTAAAGGTTTCATCTATACCGTAACTGTACTGTGTTGCATAAGATTTGTCCAGACCTGAAGTTCTGTCTCCTGCAGCACTTGACAATTCGGATTCACCACGAATAGAATACGGAATATATTCCTGAGTTGTCAATATAAATGCTGAATTTATACCAACCGACAGTAAAACTCCTATGCTTAATATTCCAACTGTTTTAACAAATCTTACAATATATTTTTCTCTAATTGCCGCAACAAGTTCATATATTCCATAAATCAATATCATTAAACCTGTATAATATGTAATCTGAACATGATTGCTCAAAATCTGCAGAGCCATAAAAAATGTCATTAAAAACATTCCTGCCCAAGGTCGCTTTCGTTCGAAGGCCATATATATACCACCAATAACCGGCGCCATAAAACCAATTGCTATAGCTTTTGTAAAGTGTCCAGCTGTAATAATGACAAAATAATAAGATGAAAAAGCAAATGCTATGGAACCAAACATCGATAACCAGGGATTTACTTTAAAAGCATTTAATAAAATATAAAACCCCAATAAATACCAAAAAATTAAATTTAGTGGTGCTGTTCCTCCAAATATAAAAATTTGATAAATTTTATTGAAGATATTCTCTTGTTTTGCTGTTGATACCGCGTATGTGGGCATACCGCTAAACATCGAGTTATTCCAAAATACCAAACGATCATTAGCTTTTTCATAATCTGTATTGGCTTTTGCAATTGCCATATATACACTAAAATCATGAGTCTCCAGCCTCTTTCCTTCTATCAAAGGTTTACTATAGATTAATGCTATAAGAAAGAACAAAACTGTTGCAATAACATGTGGTAATAATTTCTTCAACAATTCTTTATTCATAATTCAATGTTTATATAATTCGTGGTAAAAATAACAACAAATAAGCATACTCTTATCATCAGACAAAAAAAAGTTCAAATTAAAAAAAATTGCAGAATAAAATTTTTCATTTATTGTTTATATCTTTACCACGTGAAACGCAAATTATTATTTATAATGTCTTTTCTTTTTGTGAATTTGGTTTATTCGCAGCACGAGGGTATTGAAAGACATTTCACTTCACACACATTGTACCATACTGTATATGAAGACTTCACTTATGTTGATGACTCGCTGACAGATTTTTTTCATAATTATCTCCCCCAATTTAAACAATCCTATCATCCTTTGGGCTGGATGAATCCTGGGAGTCCATTTATACCAGCAATATATTCAGAGCACGCAACTCATACATTTTGGTTTTTTAATAATTACACGCCATATATTCAGGATCACGACAATATAATATATTTTGATGCCACAAAACCTTTTACTATTTTCAAGTTTTTCGGAGGCCCCAAGTCACCTGAAATTGTAAAATTTACGCATACACAAAATATTACACCAAATTTCAATTTTGCATTTAATTACGACCTTATTAATTCTAATGAAAATAACGCTAATAATGTTCATTACCAACGCAACATTACAAAAGTAAATGCTATAAGTATAGCAACAGCTTATACCAAAAAACAATATCAGTCCCATTTTAATTTCGTTTTTAACAAAATAAACAATCAAGAAAATGGTGGATTAAAGAATATGCAAACTTTTGACTCGACTTATTATCCTACAAATTTATATAGTGTAAATCTTGAGAATGCTCAAAATACAGTTGGTCAGCTTGGTTTACAATATAATCACGAATATCGCTTTGGATCGTATAGTTCAGATACAATTTTAATCGGAAAAGATACTGCAATAAATAAGATTTTCAATAGTAACTTTTCAATTATTCACGATATAAAAGCAGATAGGTTTTTCAGACAGTATCTTGATGTCCCTGGAAGTTTTTACGATAATATTTACAGGGATTCTACATTGACAAATGATTCTACATATTACAAAGTAATTGATAATAAAATTCTATTGATTTTTTTACTTGAAGGAAAAGGTAAAATTGAAAAGTTTCAGATACTGGCCGGTATAAACAATTATTTATACAATTATGGCTTTGACTCGACTTCTCAGACATATTTGTCAAATTATGTTACAGGTTCACTAACATTTGAAACTGAGAATTCTTCATTTTATTCTGAATTAAGTTATTGTTTTGCAGGTTCTGATATTTTTGACACAGATATTTCGGCAGATTATTACCTAGATTTAACTGATAATACTAATTTAAGTGCATATTTCGGATTTTCGGTGCTAAATCCATCTATTTTTATGTACTATTACAAGTCAAATCATTTTGAATGGGAAATTGATGCCTATAAAACAACAAATATCAGTGGGGGAGTAAATTTCAATTTTAGCGAGATTGATTTTGATGCAGGAGTAAACATAAATATTCCTGATAATTATTTCATATTTGATGCAGAATGTGTACCCAGACAAATTGCGGCAGCTAATCTGATCTCTGATGCATATTTAAGTAAAACTTTCAATTTCGGGAATTTTCACTGGAATACAAGATTCACTTATCAGTATATTGCGAACCGAACAAATATTCCGCTACCCGACATGATTGGATACACTAGTTTTTACTTTAAACGTGATATATTTAAACATGCACTTACATTGCAATTAGGTTTTGATGTAAAATACCACAGTGCAATTTATGGTTATGCGTATATGCCAGCACTGGGCGTGTTTTATTTGCAAAACGACAGGAAATTTGGAAATTATCCAAATGCAGGACTTTATGGAGTTGTTAAAATAAAACGGTTTAGAGGTTTTGTGAAAATCAGTAACTTTAATAGTGCTTTTATGCCTCATACTTATTATTTATTATACAAGATTCCCGATAATCCTTTTTCATTTAATTTTGGTATCTCTTGGGAATTTTACGATTAATTGCAATTATTTAGATTTTTTTGGCATTACGCAATTTTTTGTAATTTTTTAATAATATATTTAGTTCGATTATCTAAATGAAAAGATTTAAAATATTTACGATATTTGTTATTACAATAATTGTATTGTTATTTGGTTTTTTCATTACACATTATGTATTATCTCACAAACAGGAGATAGATTCAAAAAGAGATTTTCCGGAGATTGAAAAAGAAGGTATTTTACGTGTTGTGATCAATACAAATCCTATTGACTATTTTATTTATCAAGGGCAACCGATGGGTTTGCAACTAGAAATACTTGAAGCCTTTGCAAAAACACATAACTTAAATCTTGAAATTATTGTCGAGAACAATCCTGACAAAGGTATGGAATTGCTTATATCAAGTGAGTGTGACATACTTGCACAGTCATTGAGCAATTCGATAGAAAAAGATGTAAATTATGATTTTACAATACCTGTAAGACAAACAAAACAAGTCTTGGTACAGAGAATTTCAGATGTAGAAGAGCAAAATAAACTTATCCGAGACTTGTCAGATCTTGAATTGAAAACAGTATATTGTAGTAAAAACAGTAGAAATATCAAGAGTTTAAATAATCTTAACAGTTTGTCTTCCAAAAACTATTATGTTGTTGAAATTGACTCAATGCCTGATGAACAGTTAATACAAAAAGTATCGGAAGGATTGATTGATTATGTTATTTGTGACTATAACATTGCAAAAATTGCACAGAGTTATTATCCCAATATTGATATTGAGACAGATATGAGTTTACCTCAGGATATTTCGTGGTGTGTAAGGCACGAATCAAAAATTTTGTTGGACAGTTTAAACCACTGGCTGGAATATTTTATGCAAACCGAAGATTACAATAAAATAACCAGAAAATATATTAATAACAATCGTTTGTATGTTGATATTAATAGCGAATTCTACTCAGGGAATGAAGGGCGAATATGCAAGTATGATTCACTGATAAAAAAATACAGCGTCGTAATTGGATGGGATTGGCGTTTACTGGCATCCCTGATTTATGAAGAATCGAGATTTAATCCTAATGTTGTAAGCTGGGCCGGAGCGTTTGGAATTATGCAGCTTATGCCTGTGATATATTATAAATACAGAGATCCAAAATTAGAGGGACAAGAATCACAGATTTATGCCGGTGTTAATTATATCAGAGATCTTTATACCTTATTATCAACTACACCAAGTAATTCGGATGATATGGTAAAATTTGTTTTAGCTGCTTATAATATTGGTCCGGGACATATTGAAGATGCTATGAGATTAGCGTCAAAATACAATAAAAATCCCGGTTCCTGGGATGATGTTTCATATTATATGATTAACTTGTCAAATCCGACATATTATAATGATAGCTGCGTTAAACATGGCTATTTCCCGGGAATTTACTCTGTGAATTTTGCAAATGCAATTGTTAACAGGTACAAACATTATTTGAATATTATTCCGGAGTAGAAAATTTAAACCAAATTGAATTTCGGGTTGCGGATTTCGCGTTCCGGATTCCGGGTTTCGGATTTCGGGTTGCGGATTTCGCGTTCCGGATTCCGGGTTTCGAGTTTCGGATTCCGGTTTTTTTTATCTGAAGACTAAGGCTATGGTTAAGGCTAATGTGACTTTAGAGGCAGTATTACATTTTCTTTGTGAAAATCATGACTTTGAGGTTTTTTCATCACAAAGACACAGACAACACAAAGTTTTTTGCTTTTTGGAATTTGCTTTTTGGAATTCTACTTTTTACTTGATTCCGCTAAGCTTTTTTATTTCGTTAAGTTTGTTTAGTGCTTCGAGTGGTGTAAGAGTATCAATATCAATTCCCTGTATTTCTTTACGAATCTGTGAAAGCACGGGGTCGTCTAATTGGAAGAAACTTAACTGATAACCATCGCGATTCGGTCCTATTTTTTCGACTGATTTGTTTAACTTACTATCCGCACTCACATCTTTAGCACTACCTTCAAGTTGCTCGAGAATTTTTTTTGCACGATAGACAATCGATTTTGGCATACCCGCCATTTGGGCTACATGAATCCCAAAGCTATGTTCACTCCCACCCTGTTGAAGTTTTCTCAGAAAAATTACCTTATCTTTTAATTCCTGAACAGATACATTATAATTTCGTATTCTCTTAAAGGTTTTTTCCATTTCATTCAGCTCATGATAATGCGTCGCAAACAAAGTTTTTGCTTTAGCGGTAGGATGTTCGTGAATATATTCTGCAATTGCCCACGCTATACTTATTCCATCATAGGTGCTGGTTCCCCGTCCCAGTTCGTCTAACAAAATCAGACTACGCGAAGAAATATTATTCATAATACTTGCGGCTTCAAGCATTTCGACCATAAAAGTAGATTCGCCCATGGAAATATTATCTGAAGCTCCTACTCTGGTAAAGATTTTATCAATAATACCAATCTCGGATGATTGAGCAGGCACAAAACTGCCACACTGAGCCAAAATACATATCAATGCTGTTTGTCTAAGCAAAGCCGATTTCCCTGACATATTTGGA
This sequence comes from Bacteroidota bacterium, assembly GCA_029558535.1. Classification (GTDB taxonomy): domain Bacteria; phylum Bacteroidota; class Bacteroidia; order Bacteroidales; family ML635J-15; genus Bact-19. The sequence goes on from JAKQEK010000457.1 coordinate 12,795, forward strand.
CCTGTGATCATCATTATTTGTTGTGTACTGTCGTCAAGATAGACATCATTAGAAATATACTCTTCACCGAAAGGCAATAACTTTTCAATAACCGGATGTCTGCCACCTTTAATATCTATTATGCATGAGTCATTCAGAACCGGCTTACAATAATTATTGCTAATTGCCGATTTTGAGAAAGACAACAGACAATCAAGTCTTGCAATTAAAACAGCATTTGACTGAATAGCTCCAATGAAATCAGAAATAAACATAATCAAATCGTTATACAAACGATTTTCGATAATCTGAATTTTTTCTTCTGCCCCTAATATTTTTTCTTCATATTCCTTTAACTCCTCATTAATATATCTTTCGGCAGAAACTAAAGTTTGTTTACGAACCCATTCTTCAGGCACCTTGTCCTTATGTGTATTGCGAACTTCGAAATAATAACCGAAAACATTGTTAAAACTTACTTTTAGAGAACTTATGCCAGTGCGTTCACTTTCACGTTTTTCAAGATTATCGAGATATTCTTTACCTCCAAATGCTATCGCTCTTAATTGATCCAATTCCTCCGATACTCCTTTGGCTATTACATTTCCCCGATTTAACAAATTTGGACATTCGGGATTAATTTCTTTTGTAATTTTTTCTCTGACTTCAGCACAAGGGTGAAGTTGTTCGCCAAAAATATTGACTAAATGATGCTTAGAGTTTTTACACTCTTCAATAATCGGAATTATTGCTTCCAAAGAATTTCTCAACGATAATAATTCTCTGGGATTAATTCTTAAAACAGCAATTTTTGAAGCTAATCTTTCTATATCACTTATTGCAACTAATTGATTGTGAGTTTTAGCTCTAAAGTCTTCGTTTTTTACAAAATATTCGACTATATCCAATCTTTCATTTATGTCAGGCAAACTTTTCAAAGGTAATCCAACCCAACGCTTCAGCATTCGGCCTCCCATTGCAGTCACAGTGTTATCAATAACATCTGTCAGGCTCTTACCGTTTTCATTAGTTGAATGAAAGATTTCAAGATTACGGATAGTAAATTTATCAAGCCACACAAACAAATTTTCATCAATACGAGCTAGGTTTTTAATATGATCCCTCGAATTGTGCTCTGTAAGATTCAAATAATCTATTATTGACCCTGCAGCAATAACTCCGGCATCAAGTTTTTCAACACCAAAACCCTTTAAACTTCGTGTTTTAAACTGATTAAAGAGTTTATCCACAGCATTATCATAATTAAAAACCCAGTCATCAAGACCAAAACTTAATATCGAATTTCCAAATAATTCACTAAATTGTTTTTTCTTATTTTTCTCAAAAATGATTTCTTTTGGATTAAAGCTTTGTATCAATTTTTCGATATAATCTTTTGATCCCTGCGACAAATAAAATTCCCCTGTAGATATGTCAAGAAATGAAATTCCGAATATTTGTTTATCAATATAAATACTTGCAAGAAAATTATTTTCTTTTTGCTCCAGAACATTGTCGTTCATAAGGACACCCGGGGTCACCAATTCAGTTATTCCTCTTTTAACTATTGTCTTGGTTAATTTAGGGTCTTCGAGTTGTTCGCAGATAGCCACTCTCTGACCTGCCCGTACTAACTTTGGCAGATATGTGTCCAGGGCATGATGCGGAAATCCCGCCAGGTCAATATAAGAGGCTGCTCCATTTGCTCTTTTGGTCAGAGTAATTCCCAGTATTGCACTTGCTTTTACTGCGTCTTCTTCGAAAGTTTCGTAAAAATCTCCCACACGAAAAAGCAAAACCGCATCAGGATGCTTTGCCTTGATGTTATAATATTGCTTCATTAAAGGAGTCTCTACTGCTTTCATTTTTTAAATAAATTACAAAAAAAGATTGTAAATATACAATTATTACAGGGTGCTAAAAACAATTGTTTATTGTTTGTTAAAAAGTATTTGTTTGGAAAAGTCAGAGAAAAAATAAAAAAATTCTCCATTTGTCATATTTACTATATTTTTAATGAAATTTTAATATGAAAAAAATCGGATTAATATCGGACACACATTCATATCTTGATAGTGAAATCATTGAATTTCTGAACGATGTTGATGAGATATGGCATGCAGGAGATATAGGAGATGAAAAAGTTCTCGAAAAACTTAAATCCATTAAGCCGGTCAGAGCTGTTTATGGCAATATAGATGATTCGAATATTCAAAAAATGACTAAGTATAGTTCCAGATTTACTATTGAAGGTGTTGATGTTTTTATGATTCATATCGGAGGTTATCCCGGGAAATATTCTCCTGAAGTACAAAACGAATTTAAATCAGCCCCACCCAATCTGTTTATTTCAGGACATTCGCATATTTTAAAGATCATGTTTGACAAGAAAAACAATCTGCTGCATATAAACCCCGGTGCAGCAGGTAAATATGGCTGGCATAAATTTATTACTGCCGTTAAATTTGATATTGACAATACTGAAATAAAAAATTTGCTGATTTTTTAAAAAGCTCGATAAAGGACAAATTTAAATTCCAAATTCCAAATATTCGGGTTGACGGTTTTGTCATGATTTTTGCATCGGGGACTTCGAGACAATCAGCCTGTGGGCTGATCCCTCAGTCCCCTGATTGTCACTCACTCTCACTCTGATTCTCACACTGGCAAAAATACACGCCAAAACCTCTAAATAAATTCCAAAATTCAAAATCCAATTCGTAGATTTCAAATGCTTGTTGTTTTGTTTATCATTTTACTTTGTCAGCACCATTTTCTTCGACTCAATTGTCATTCCGTCTGCGACAAGATAGTAAGTGTAATTTCCGGCACTCAGGTCGTAAGCATAAACAAGTAATTCGCCACAACCACGTTCCTGTATTTCTACTTGTTTCAGAATATTGCCGAGATTATCTATAAAGACAATTTTTGAATAATCTTTTACAACGAAAATTTGTAGGTTGATTCATGAATCAACCTACATTTGTACGTTGTTTTAAGCGTTTTAGCTGGTTTTGTCATGAGTATAGAAAAATTACAAAATTAAAAATTTTAATCAGGAAAGGATGAACAATGTTAATCTTGATTTTTATTTTTACCTTTCTGACGGTTTTGTCTTGATTTTTGCCACCTCGACCATGCTCGGTGAACTGGCAAAAATACACGCCAAAACCTCGCAAAAAACTCAAACTTTACCCTGAGCAAAATCAAAGAGTACAAAATTCAAATTACAATTCGTAGATTTTCAATTTTTTTGATTTCGGATTGCTTAGAACAAGGGTTTGGGCTGAAAAACTTTGGGGATTTTTTTGATTTGCTATTTTAAGGGGGAGAAAAAAAATGTTTTTATTTGATATTTACCAATTCGGTAAAAAGTGTTCCATTATTATCAACGAGGATGCGGAAATAGTTGTCGCCATCTTTTGCTTTGAGGATAATGCCGAAGTTGTCAGCTGTTACGGCGATGTCGCCATTTGCAACTTCGAGTGCTGATGTAGGATGTTTTGTACCAATACCTACATTGCCGGGCAAAATATCAATTCCTTCATAGCTATGTTCTTCACCGACTATCCTCATTCTTTCTTCACCAATAATATTTTCATCAAATGGCTGTGTATGAAATGTTATGTCCCGAACAGTCGCCTGCATAGAAAAATTATCATTTTCGATAATATCTGTACTGAATTGGCTAAAAATATCTCCTACCGTTTTAAAATCTCTCCACATACGCCAATATGTACTTTGACCAGCTGGACAATCTGTGCGGAAAACTTCGCCAAGACTTGCTATTGAACCATTTTGTGGTAAAAGCAAATAATTACTGTTTACATGAAGAAACGCATGGGTCATATCTCCATTATTTGTGAAATTACCTATACCTATACTACGAATCCATATGTTTTGATTAGGACCATTAGCATCAGTTTGTCCAAATCTACTACCAGGAGTAATAACTGTATTAAACTGAGCATTTGTAACGTTACCTTGTATAAGCATAATTGTTGTAAATAATACCGTTATAAGGATTTTTCTTAAGTTTAAATTTTCTTTTTCCATAATTTACATTTTTAGTTAATGATTAGTTTATTTGTATAAATTTGATTGCCGGATTGTATTTTAAGAAAATAAATTCCTTCTTTTAATTCTCCTTTATAAATTCTGTAATAAAAATTGTTGGTCTCTGTTTGTAGAACAAGATTTCCAAATAAATCATATAATTTAATATAAATTGTTCCTGATAGTGTTTTCCCATATTTGTTAAATATATATCTGTAAAATCACTAGAAGGGTTTGGATATACATTTATTTCACAGTTTATATTTTCTGTATTCTCAGAAAATTCAATGTTTGTTGTACAAGGTGGCAACCATGGTCCATTAAAATAAGTATCCACAAAATTAGGTAATCCAGCCTGTGAACCGCCTCCTATATAAATAGCTTTTTCAACAAAACTGCACTCCAATCCCGGTGAATCAGGTTTCATAATTATTGCAATAGTATCAGGATATGCATTTATGCCCCTATTATTCCAATTTGCAATATAAATTCTACCGTCGCTACCTAATTGCATTCCCATATATTCAGGTAAATCAGGATTTGTAGAATCTGCATAGTGAATTAGTGTTTTTGAAGAAGCTATGACAACAGAATCATTAACAGATATGTCATACTGATAAATTTTAGAGTTCCAATTGGGATAATCACTAAGAAAACTATCAAATACTGAACAATACAATTTTGAATCATCATGTGAAAAGACTACTCCATATCCAGCACAAGAATCAGAAGGTATTAAAACAATGTTATTAGATATTATTCCACTAGCAATGTCAAAATCAAACAATTCAAGGGAATCACATACTATACAATTACTAACAAGCCACATATTAGCTACTTTATTTCCACTATGTGAAAATCTTAAATAACCACTTGAAAGTTTTGGAGATTTAACTCTTGATGATGAAATAACAGGAGTAGTATTAATTCCACTTTCAGTTAAAATATAAGCTATATACTGCATTGTAGTATCAGGCTGTGGACCAGGTGGATATCTGCTTACACTTAAAATCCAAATATCTGTGTTATTTGCATGATAAGTAGCTGCCAGTTTTTCCATTGCAGGAGCATAAAGCAAAGTGTTTTTTTGAATAACTTCGCCATATCCACCATTGATATTCATGTTTACTATTGAGTAACGCAAACCATTTGCACCAAGATGCTCTCCACAATCTGTTAAAAATATATAATACAAAGAATCATTACCAGGTTGCGGTATTATCAGCGAATTTTGTGTACTGCTCCAACAACCCATCAATCCTGTTCCGTTTGGCATTACATTATTATTTCTGTCCCATACTGTATCGCCATCTGTATAAAACAATAAATTCCCACAAGTATCGGATATTGAAGCACAGCCCTCTTCAGCGGTCAACGGACTATTTGTTATCGCGACAGCCTCTCCACTACTAAAATCTAGTCCTGCTCCATTTCCAAAATACCAATGATAAGTACGTCGAATATCGGCACTATTTTGCGAATATGCAACAAAAGTCAGGTTTATGAGAATTAATAATACTGATATTGTTTTTGTTGTTTTCATAAAAACTATGTTTAAAAGTTCAAAAAATTGTGTAAAAAATCTTTTCTCTGTAAATCAAAACTCACTTGTAAATTTACAAAATAATTTAATACAATATAAAAAATAGGGAAAACTTATGATCTTGTTTTTTGGGGGGGGTAGGGAAAATCTTGTTTTTTCGGGGGGGCTTATTTGATATTTACCTGTTCGGTATAAAGTGTTCCATTATTGTCAACGAGGATGCGGAAATAGTTGTCGCCATCTTTTGCTTTGAGGATTATGCATTTTTATTTTACGGTAGAATTTTTCGACTTAATCACAAATAATAGGTTAATTATTGTTTAATAACTTTTAAAAATAAGCTTTAAAATATCGTATCAAAATTTATATTTTTGAGCCAACAAAAAAACAAATACATGCAAAAAAAGATTGAATCGGCGTTAATTTCTGTCTATCATAAAGATGGACTTGACGTAATAGTTAAAACATTGGTAAAATACGGAGTTAAAATTTATTCTACAGGAGGTACACATGACTTTATAAATTCTCTTGGAATAGAAGCAATTAAAATAGAAGATCTAACAGGATATCCCTCTATTCTTGACGGAAGAGTAAAAACATTACACCCCAAAGTATTTGGAGGTATTTTATCTATTCGTAATAATTCGACACATCAGGAACAGATAAACAATTACGAAATCCCAAATATTGATTTGGTTATTGTTGATCTTTATCCATTCGAAAAAACAGTTGCAAACGAAACAGATGAAGCTGTTATTATCGAAAAAATTGATATTGGAGGCATATCACTCATACGTGCAGCAGCTAAAAATTATAAAGATGTTTTAGTTGTTTCGCACCGTGGACAGTATCACGAATTGCATAGTCTTTTAGAGGAAAACAAGTGCCATACGGAATTAGAAACCAGGCGGCGTTTTGCTAAAGAGTCCTTTGGAATAAGTTCGGGATATGATACAGCAATTTTTAATTGGTTCGATAATAACAATTACTCCGAATTTAAAGTCTCTGAAAGTAAACATAACATTTTGCGTTATGGTGAAAACCCTCATCAAAAAGCACTATACTTTGGTGATTTTGACGAAATGTTTACCAAGTTACACGGCAAAGAAATAAGTTATAACAATCTTCTTGATATTGACGCAGCCGTTTGTTTGATGAGAGAATTTAATGAAACTACACTGGCAATTCTGAAACATAACAATGCCTGCGGAATAGCTTCAAGAAGTGCATTAGCTCAGGCATGGAAAGGCGCGTTGGATGCTGACCCCGTTTCGGCTTACGGAGGAATAATTATTTCTAATAAAATTATTGATCATGATACTGCTGAAGAAATAAATAAAATATTTTTTGAAATAATCATTGCTCCTGATTATACCGAAGATTCTATTAGCATATTATCTCAAAAGAAAAACAGAATTATTCTGATACAGAAACATTCCGAAATGCAAACCAAAACTTTCAGGACTGTCTTAAACGGAATACTTGTACAGGATAGAGATAATAAAACAGTAAGTGCCGATGATTTTAATTACGTTACAAATCTAAAACCCAATCAAGAACAGATAAAAGACCTGTTGTTTGCAAATAAAATTGTTAAAAACACAAAATCAAACGCGATTGTTTTGGTTAAAAACTCTCAGCTTTTAGCTAGTGGAACCGGTCAAACCTCACGAGTAGATGCACTTAAACAAGCTATTGAGAAAGCAAAAAGTTTCGGTTTCGACCTGCATGGTGCTGTTTTAGCTTCTGATGCCTTTTTCCCTTTCAGTGACTCGATAGAAATAGCATATAAAGAAGGAATAAATTGCGTTATTCAACCCGGAGGCTCAATAAGAGACGAAGAAACAATAGAATTTTGCAACAAGAATAAAATACCTATGGTATTTACAGGATTCAGACATTTTAAACATTAAAAAATATTCATTACTATTTTTTCGTTTATTATCTGAAACACTAATTCTAAAATTATGAAAAAGACTATTTTAATATTTCTTACATTTTTTCTATTGTGTTCCGGTTATTATAATCTTAATGCCCAATTCAACAAAACAAAATGGATGGATGGAAACTGGTGGGGAGTTGGTTGTCAGCCTTATGCATTAGACCATCAGGATTGGGAAATTTTTCTAACATATAACTACGAGAATAAAACTATTAAAATCAGTTATCCTGAATTCCCATGCAGTGGACACTGGAAATTAGTTAAAGCCGATAATAATAAAGCTGAATTTATTGAATATATTACCGAAGGTGAAAATTTATGCAATAATGAAGGAAAAGTTATAATTACAAGGATTGATGATAACTATATTACTGTCTCATATTTCTTGCCGCAGGTAGTTGAAGGTGTAATTGCTTTTTCGACTTTAACAAGGTCTAAAGACGATTAATTAATTGCGATTATTGACATCATTACACAACCAAAAGCTCTTTGTTTGTGTGAAATAATTATGGTTTTAAGAATAATTTATTGCAAGTACTAAGATTTGTAAGTAACGAAAGAGTGCCCTTTAATTACATATTGTACTGTATATCAACCATTTAAACAATATTTATAATTAATAATTCTATTTTGGATTTTTTTCTGATATTATGTATCTTTCGGGGTTAAAATATATAGAAAAAACATGGGATTCTTTTCATTTTTACAACAAGAAATTGCAATAGACCTTGGTACTGCAAATACCATCATAATACATAATGATAAAATAGTTGTTGACGAGCCTTCAATAGTTGCTTTGGACGAAAGGACGGGAAAACTTGTGGCGATTGGACATGCAGCACGTCAGATGCACGGAAAGACACACGAAGGAATAAAAACTGTAAGACCATTAAGAGACGGTGTTATAGCGGACTTTAATTCTGCCGAATTAATGATACGCGGCATGATTAAAATGCTAAACAAGAAACGTAGTTGGTTTAATCCTTCATTAAAAATGGTTGTATGTATTCCATCGGGTAGTACTGAGGTTGAATTAAGAGCGGTAAGAGACTCTTCGGAACATGCGGGAGGCCGTGAGGTTTATATGATATATGAGCCAATGGCTGCTGCAATTGGGATAGGAATGGATGTTCAAGCACCTCAAGGAAACATGGTTGTTGACATAGGTGGTGGAACTACTGAAATCGCTGTAATTTCGTTAGGAGGCATTGTCTGTAATCGTTCTATACGTATTGCCGGAGACGACTTTACCGATGATATTCAGGAATATATGAGACGTCAACACAACATAAAAATCGGAGACAGGACTGCAGAAGATATAAAAATTAATGTAGGGGCAGCAATTCCTGAATTGGATAATCCTCCTGCTGACTATATTGTAAGAGGTCCACACCAAATGACTGCACTTCCAATAGAGATTCCTGTATCATATCAGGAAATTGCCCATAGCCTTGATAAATCAATCTCAAAAATTGAAACAGCAATTATGTCAGTTCTTGAATTAACACCGCCTGAATTATATTCAGATATTTATACAACCGGTATTTATCTTGCCGGTGGTGGTGCTTTGCTAAAAGGATTAGACAAAAGGCTATCTGACAAAACAAACATTCCGGTGCATGTAGCAGAAGACCCTCTTCATGCTGTAGCAAGAGGTACAGGAATTGCCTTAAAAAACATAGATAAATTCCCGTTCCTCATCCGATAGCTTATGTTAGATGAAGAATTTACTGAATTTTATAATAAAATATGCCTTTACACTGGTTTTCATTCTAATTGAAATTTTGTGTTTTGTTCTAATTTTTACACAAAACAGTTATCACAGATTTTCTTTTGTAAATTCTTCGAATCGTATCACAGCAACAATAAGTCAGCAATGGAATTCTGTTATTGAATACACGAAATTAAAATCTATAAACGACTCCCTTGCCTTAGAAAATGAAAGATTAATGAATAATCTGGAAAAGTACAGAAAGTACGAAATTCCGGCAATTGAGAAAAGTGGGTTTAAGTATATATCCGCTAAAATTGTAAGTTCATCTGTAAATAAATATCAGAATTATATAACAATTGATAAAGGCAAGAATCATGGAATTGAACCGGAAATGGGTGTAATCGGGCCAAACGGAATTGTTGGAATTGTTGTTAGCACATCAAATAAATACTCAACAATTTTACCTGTTATTAACCCAAATTCTAAAATTAGTGTCAAGCTCGAAAAAAACAATTATTTTGGTTCGCTTTCCTGGGAATCACAAAAAGTAAATCAGGCTTTTTTAAGTGAAATTCCCGGATATGTCAGTGTGCAAAAAGGAGACATTGTAGTTACCAGCGGATTCTCCGCAATTTTCCCGGATGGCATTCCTGTTGGAAGCATAAATTCATACGTTAAGAACAAATCTACTGACTTTTATGAAATAATTGTTGACTTATTTACAGATTTTAATAATTTAAGTTATGTATATGTAATAGTTAATTCAAACAGAAACGAACAACTGGAAATGATTCCGGAATCAGAAAATGAGTAGGAGTAATATAAAATACATATTATTATTTATTGTGTCAGTGTTATCTCAAACACTAGTTTTTGACAACATATATTTTTCTAGTTATATAAATATCTTCATATACATTCTTTTCCTGCTTTTACTACCGATAGAAACGAATAAATTTGTTGTCCTTGGTCTATCTTTTATATTAGGATTAAGTATAGACATCTTTAATTCAACTCCGGGTATTCATGCTTCTGCAACAGTGTTAATTGGTTATCTGCGTCCTGCTATTTTGAGACTATATGCTCCACGTGAAGGTTACGAACCAAATAAATTTCCTTCCATTAAAAATCATGGATTAAATTGGTTTATCAAATACTCAATAAGCATAATTCTAATCCATCATATTTTTCTCTTTTTCGTTGATGCATATGGTTTTTCTCACTTTTTCTATACTATGGGTAAAATTTTGATAAGTTCTGTTTTCAGTTTAATATTTATTATTATAGGACATTTACTTATCATGAAGGAATAAGATGAAGAATTTTGAATCCAGAAAATATACCATTGGAGGAATTATTAGTTTGATTTTGCTAATAATCTGGGGAAATATCTTTTATCTTCAATTATTCGATACTGAACTTAAAAAATCTTCCGAAAACAATTCACAAAGACGAGTAACAATATACCCTGGTAGAGGACTAATATATGATCGCAATGGAGTATTATTGGTTTGTAATGAAGCGGCATATGATTTAATGCTGGTTCCAAAAAACATGACAAGCTTCGATACTGTTGCATTTTGTCGTGATTTGAATATTTCAAGGGAAGATTTTGATAAAAAGTTAGAACAATGTAAATCATACTCAACATATCGTCCTTCGATATTTTACAAACAAATTCCTGCAATACAGTATGCAAAATTACAGGAACACTTATATCGTTTTCCGGGATTCTATGTTCAAAACAGAACATTACGAAAATACAATGAAGGAATTGCTGCACATGTATTGGGTGATGTCGGAGAAATTGACATGGAGAAATTAAAATCTGACCCATATTATAAAGGCGGAGATTATTTGGGCAAAAGTGGGATTGAAAAATATTACGAAAATGAATTACGTGGAAAGAAAGGAGTCCAAATCTTTCTAGTGGATGTCCACAGCAATATTCAAGGAAGCTATATGAACGGCAAATACGATACAATGGCTATCCCCGGAAAAGACCTCACACTCACACTCGATGCAGAACTTCAAAGATACGGAGAACTACTTATGAAGAACAAAGTAGGTAGCATTGTTGCGATTCAGCCCTCGACCGGCGAAATCCTCGCTATAGTTTCCAGTCCTACTTATGATCCACAACTGCTTGTTGGAAGACAGAGGGGTAATAATTATGATAGTTTAGTAAAAGCCCCGGGAAAGCCGTTAATAAACAGAGCAATTTCTTCGACTTATCCTCCTGGATCAGTATTTAAAATGGCAAATGCTTTGGCTGCCCTACAAGAAGGCCTTATTAAACCTGATACATATTTTCCTTGTGATGCATCCCTTGTCGGCTGCCATGGACATCCGCCTGCAAATGGCGTTGCAAGAGCAATCCAATATTCTTGTAATCCATATTTTTACTTTGTCTTTAAAGAACTTATACAAAGAGGAATAGAAAAGAGCATTTTCAAAGATTCTCGTATCGGTTTGGATTTATGGAAAAAGAAAATTATTACTTTAGGTTTCGACACAGCATTAGATATTGGACTTCCGGCAGTGAACAAAGGACAAATTCCGGGACCTGAATTTTACGACAAATTATACGGAAAACATCGCTGGGCGTTTAGCACTATTTATTCTCTTGGTATTGGTCAAGGTGAGGTTTTGGTTTCTACTCTTCAGTTAGCTCATTTTTGTGCTATAATAGCAAATAGAGGCTACTATTATAACCCACACTTGCTTAAAAAGATTGCAGGAGAACCGATAACAGGGAAAAACACTCAAAAGACATTTACACCTTTTGATAAGAAGTACTTCGAAATCATTGCTGATGGAATGGATTATGTTGTCAATGAAGAATACGGAACCGGATTTTATGCCAAAATACCCGACATTCGTGTTTGTGGTAAAACCGGAACAGCACAAAATCCTCATGGAGAATGTCATTCTGTATTTGTTGCATTTGCACCTAAGGATAATCCTCAAATTGCTATAGCAGTATTAATCGAAAATGCCGGTTATGGAGGACTTTGGGCGGCACCTATAAGCAGACTTATGATAGAAAAATATATTAAACGTGAAATATCGGATACTTTACTTGAAAAAAGAATAATAAATTCTGTTTTGTTCGAAGCAAATGGAGAAGAATAGAAGAGGAAATACTTTGATAAATATAGACTGGGTAACTGTGATCATTTATCTGTTACTTGTCTTTATAGGATGGATAAACATTTATTCTGCTGTGTATGACGAAACACATAGTAGTATATTTGATTTTTCAAAAAGATACGGAAAACAACTAATCTGGATAGGTGCTGCATTTATCATTATTATTGCGGTTTTGGTTACTGACAGTAAGTTTTATTCAGCATTTGCATATCCATTATATGCAGTTGGCATACTACTACTAATAAGTGTTTTGTTTTTTGGAGTTGAAGTTAATAATTCCAAATCATGGTTCGAAATTGGTACTTTCAGAATGCAGCCGGTAGAATTTACCAAAATTACAATTTGTCTAGCACTCGCCCAGTTTTTGAGTAGCGAAAACTTTTCTTTCAATAAATTCTCAAAAGTCGGGTTATTACTAATAATTTTAGGATTGCCGGTAATGCTAATATTTGTGCAAAATGATACTGGCTCGGCTTTAGTTTTCTTTGCATTTATCTTTGTATTATATCGTGAGGGTCTTAACAGAGTCTTATTTATTACGTCTTTTGCAATAATTGCATTGTTTATTTTTGCATTAGTTACTAATCTCGAAATTCTACTTATAATAATTCTTTTTGCAGGAGTTCTTGGGTTTATTTTAACAAATGGACGTAGTATTTATAGCCAAATTGTTTTTTATTGCTTTTTGTTATTTACGGTACTTTCAATTTTAGTTTATAATTATTCTGATATTTTTACTAACAAACCCATTAATCTTGTTGCACTTAATACTCTTGTAATGGGGGTTCTCATGCTTGTTTTATACTTAATCAAAAAGAATAAGAATTTATTATTGTTTTTATTTGTCATAATTGGAGTATCTGTGTTTGTATTATCAGTTGATTATTTGTTTAATAATGCTCTTCAACCACATCAACAAAAACGTATAAATGAATTACTAGGGATGAATGATGACCCACTAGGGGTTGGCTACAACGTAAATCAGTCAAGAATAGCAATAGGATCAGGTGGATTTGATGGCAAAGGTTTTTTACAAGGTACACAAACAAAATATAATTTCGTTCCGGAACAAAGCACGGATTTCATTTTCTGCACCATTGGCGAAGAATGGGGTCTTCTTGGATCAACATTAGTTATTGGATTATTTATTTTACTGATTCTCAGGATAATCTTCTTGGCAGAACGACAACGATCAGCATTTTCGAGAATATATGGATATGGGGTAGCTTCAATATTATTTTTCCATGTTGCTGTAAATATTGGAATGACAATAGGAGTAGCACCCGTGATTGGAATACCTTTACCTTACTTTAGTTATGGAGGTTCTTCCCTGTGGGCATTTACAATTCTACTATTTATTTTCATTAAACTAGATTCTGACAGACTCCAGATATTCAGATAGAATTTCATTTCCAGAATTGAACAATTCTATCTTTTTTGTGTTAATTAAAAAAAGTTTTTATTATGATTAAAGACATTGATATTGCACGTTCATCCAAAATGCTTCCCATTGAAGATATTGCTAAAAAACTTAGCATAAACAAAGATGACCTTGAAACATACGGAAAGTACAAAGCTAAGCTCCCTTTATCGTTGATTGACGAAAAAAAGGTAAATAAGAATAAGCTTATATTAGTAACAGCAATTACTCCTACCCCTGCAGGAGAAGGTAAAACTACGACTTCAATAGGTCTTGCACAAGGCATGAATAAGTTAGGATATCAAACTACTGTTGTCTTAAGAGAGCCATCTCTTGGTCCTGTTTTTGGAATAAAAGGAGGTGCTGCAGGTGGCGGTTATGCTCAGGTAATACCAATGGAAGATATAAATCTGCATTTTACCGGAGACCTTTCTGCAATTGAGAAAGCTCATAATTTACTTGCAGCTTTGATTGACAACAATTTACAAAGTAAAACCCGTAATCTTGGACTTGATGCCAGAACTGTGAAGTGGAAAAGGGTTATGGATATGAACGAAAGATCCTTAAGAGACATAGTTATTGGATTAGGAGGCGAAACTCAAGGTATTCCTCGCGAAACAGGTTTTGATATCACTGCAGCATCAGAAATTATGGCAATATTATGTCTTGCAAAAGACATTGAAGATCTTAAAGAAAAACTGGGAAATATCTTTATCGGATTTACATTTAACCGTAAACCTATTTATGCCCGAGATCTTAAAGCAAATGGGGCGATGGCTGTATTACTAAAAGATGCCATTAAACCAAATCTAGTACAAACTCTCGAAAATACTCCCGCAATAATTCATGGAGGTCCTTTCGCAAATATTGCTCAAGGCACAAATTCTCTGATTGCCACAAAAATGGGATTATCATTAAGCGAATTTGTTGTTACCGAAGCCGGTTTTGCTTCGGAATTAGGAGCTGAAAAATTCTTCGACATTAAATCACAATACGGAAATCTTACTCCAAATGCTGCAGTTTTGGTGGCAACAATCCGTGCTTTAAAATATCATGGAGGAGTTTCGCTAAAAGACCTGGAAAAGTCAAACCCAGAAGCAGTACGAAAAGGATTGGCAAATCTCGACAAACATCTGGAAAATTTACAGCACTTTAACTTTAAACCTGTTGTAGCAATTAATAAATTCAGTTCAGATACTGTTGATGAAATTGCCGTTATTACTGAATATTTAACAGAAAAACAAATAAAATACGCTCTCAACGATTCGTGGGCAAAAGGTGGAGAGGGAGCTTTAGAACTTGCGCAAATAGTTGCTGACACAGCAAATGCTTGCAATACCTGTTTCCGCCCTTTGTATGACTTTAATTGGAGTATTGAAAAAAAAATTGAAACAATAGCAATAAAACTTTACGGAGCTGCTTCTGTTGAGTATTCACTTAAAGCTCGTAATGATCTAAAAGTAATTGCCGAACTAGGCCTGGATAAGTTACCGGTTTGTATTGCTAAAACGCAAAAATCATTATCCGATAAACCCACGCTTAAGAATCGTCCGTCAGGATTTATTGTTAATATACGTGAAATTGAAATCGCAGCCGGAGCAGGTTTTGTTGTGCCAATTGCTGGCGAAATTATGCGTATGCCCGGCTTGCCCGAAGTACCATCGTCAGAGTTTATTGACATTGACAAAAATGGAAATATAAGTGGGTTATTTTGAGATTATTTAAAAAACCTATATTAAAAACCGTTAGAATTTCTCAGGGTTTTATCATTTATTTATCTTATTCACAAAATGCTGATTGTACTGTAGATGCTAGCCTTACCAATCCAGAAGGTGTCGTAGTGAGGACTCCTATTGATTTATCAGTTGGCTTTGTTGGTGAGTACCTTGTTATTATCAGGTAAAATCCTCATTCACCACATGGCCGTTGTTGTCTGTTTGGACTACGGGGTTTATTTCTCCTGAGTTCATCGATAAGTAGCCAGACTAACGAGTATTATCACACAGATGTGAGTAAAATTGAGAGATATAGAATTTGAGAATTCATGTACTTGTGTTAGAGTTGTGATAATAAAGGCCATGTGGTGAATGATTCTTTTTTATTTGTTTATTATAAGTTTTTTTGTTGATGTTTGATTAGTTTTTTCATCAATAACTTTTACATAGTAAAGTCCATTAACAAAAGCTTCTGTGCTTATGATTATTTCATTTGAGTTTATATTGTCTTTGCCATATTCTGACAATACAATTTGTCCGGTACTGTTAAATACAGTTATCGAAATTATACCCGGATTTTTTGTAAACTGAATTTTTGTATAATCTGATGTTGGATTTGGAAACAATGAAAAGTCAAATAGGGATTCTTCTTTACATTGGGTAAATATTATATTGCTATAATTGAATTTTCCATCAATGTCAATCTGCTTTAATCGATAGTAAGAAAATCCGTTGTTGTTTTTGGTATCTATGACTTGATATAAAATACTTGAATTACTGTTTCCTGCTGCTGTAATTTCATCTATAACGAACCAAGAAACGGCATCAATGCTTTTTTCAACTTCGAAAATATCACTATTTACCTCACTTTGTGTTTCCCAAACTAACACGACATCAGATTCGCATTTGACATTAAAAGAAATTAACTCGATTGGTAATACTATATCTACTTTTTCATATGCTCCAATAGTTGGTGTCACAGGATCTCTCAAATTATTCCTAATATCAATATTTTCAATAGATGGGATACCCGATTCTAACCATGAAGGATCATCAACATCAAGATTATCTTGAGTAGCCAGTAAAGGAAACAGTGTATTCTTAGGTTGATTTGTTGGAGTATCAAAAATCGAGTTGCTTTCACCTGTTGTACTTTCCCATGTTGCTAAATCCGAAATATTTGAGCTAGTCTTGTCCCAATATCCTAAATAACTCGCTGATTTTGCACCAGAATTAACAACATATGCATTATTACTCGAAGTCCAAACTGCCAATGGTCCCATTTCGTTATAAAGGGCGTATTCAGTTCCGCTTCCGCCTTGTCTATCTATGTAAACCAAATTATTCTTAAATTCTGTCCCTGTTGCCCAATCTATATAAACCCCAATAACTTCGTCAGATCCTGCGCCAGTACCTTCAATTAGCACACTATTGTAATACATAAGTACATTTCTGTTTAAATTAATTCCAACTATTTTATCGGCAACTGCAACAGAAATTCCAGCCTTATTATTCCCTAAGATTATTTCATTATTCTCAACCCCCCTGCCTAGCACATCTCCACCATACCACTCTATGCCTGTTAAACCTGAAAAAGACGAATATCCAGTAAAATCAATATCTCTCACTCTATTTTTACAGATATATCCATTTGCACTTATTCCTACGAAGTAATTACATTTTGTTAAGGAAATATATGAGATATTGTTTTGTGAAATACTATCAGATGTATTTGTGGTAGAACAATTATTATGAATTCCATGAAATGTCATTCCACCAGTTCCTTCTGTAATTTGAATGCCAGAAATTGAATTGTTAATTATTCTATTTGAATTATCTGTACTAGTTTTCATATTAATACCATAAACGTTTCCGGTACCAGCTGTTGAACTGAATTTTAAATTGTCTTCATCTGTCATGCTTCCAATTGTGTTACCACAAGAATTTCCAATCCAAGTTCTACAATTATTCGAAATAATACCTGTAAAAATTGACTTGTCTGATGAACCTAGATTTCCGTTCGAATTTGAAATATTGAAAAGCATAATTTGATTTCCGTCAATTTTAGTATATGAAGAATCCACACTTGTTGTTGAGTAAACATAAATTCCAGCAACTGGATATAACCCACCTGTATAATTCCAGTATCCACCTGAGCCATTTCCACCGATATTGTTATTCAATATGGTAAAAGTGCCATTTTCTTCTTTTCCCGATGAACTGGAAGAATATGGAAATCCTATGCATATTCCAATTTGAGGTTTGAAAGTGTTTGTCAGTGAAATTGTTTGATAAATATCATTTCCCTCAATTAGCCAGCCTCTATTATATCCTTCGGTTGACGAAGAA
This sequence comes from Bacteroidota bacterium, assembly GCA_029558535.1. Lineage (GTDB taxonomy): Bacteria > Bacteroidota > Bacteroidia > Bacteroidales > ML635J-15 > Bact-19. Next base: position 30,666 of record JAKQEK010000457.1, read on the forward strand.
CTGCCAAGGAAAATGCCAAATTCTTCAAAATTATAGATTGAACAATTTCTAATTATATTATTATAGTTCTCACGATTATAAGCACCATCACCGGCAATTGCATGTCTTGGGATATTGCTCCCAGAATTAGTTACATGACACTCTTCCATTAAATTAAAACTTGATCCGACTCCACCTCCTACGTTATTATCCGAAAAGGAAACGGTTCCTATTCCAGCAGCGTTAGTATTCCCCGATTTCAAAATGCAATAACGAAGTACATTGTGTGATGCTGCTACAAAAGCAAAAGCACATCCCCAGGTGCCAGTATTCGTATTCTCGATTGTTAAATCAATTGTTGAGCCAGTCGAGCCTATTCTACCATCAATAATAACATTTTCGGCTCCGTTAAGTTTAATTATACCAGTTGGGATACAACAAGCTCCGGCAATTGAACCAACAAGTTTAATATTTGCAGCACCTGGTCTAATAATAATAGAAGAGTATGAGGCAGACCCAACACCACTCTTATTTAGTGATGCAGCAGATGTTTCCGTAATAGTTTCCCCATCATTTGAACCAATTTCAATTTCAATTATACCCTGATGAGTACCATCATTTATTTTATCAAATGTTTCCTTTAATGTAGTATAAGTAGCACTTGTTATTCCCGCAGAAGCAGTAATATTAACATCTCCAGCCAATATTTGTGTGGTAAAACTATACGGCCCTACCCAAGAACTTTCATCACCAATTCCACAATATGATCTTAGATAATAGTCATATGCTGTACCTGGAACCAGACTTGAATAGGTATAAGGATTATTTGAAATCCCCGATTGAGTTGGAATTCCTGTTGGAATAAATCCATCGAGACCCATTTCAATTTGCCATACTGTCGCACACCCATTTTCAGTCCAATTTAAATCTGCAGAGTTTGTTGTAATATTTGAGGCTCCTAGAGAATTTGGCTGTGGACAAGAAACAGTAGTTGTAAAATCGTATGGCCCAACCCAATTACTATAATCTCCGCTTCCACAATCTGCTCTTAAATAATACGAGTATGATGTTTCGGGATTCAATCCTGACATTGGATAAGGCTTCCAAACTCCGATGTGAGTTGGTGTGCCGGTAGGGCTAAAACCTTGAGCCCCAATTTCTATTTCCCAACTTGTGGCTGTGCCGTTCTCTGTCCAGCTTAAATCTGCTGTAGTTGCTGTAATATTTGTTGCTGTTAAAGTTGACGGATCAATGCAGGTCGGTCCTTCAATTATTGAAATGTCATCCATAGAAATATAATAGGGGACACCACTAATATATCCAAGTATTCCAATGTAAAATGTTCCGCTTGATGCGGGAGAGAAATCTCCTGTAATTTCTTGATATGTCCCGTTAATTATACCTGTTGCCGCAACAATCGTATTCGTCATTCCTGCTGCCGAAGCCGTTGTTCCATATTTTACGGTAATATTTGCATTTGTCGAAGTCGCACCATCCTGTCGGGCAAAAAGAGAAACTGTATAATTTGTCCCCGAGCTCAGATATATTGGGATAAAAATCCAGTCGGTATTACTGTAGTATAAAGTTGTATTAAAAGAGCCTGTTCGTGGAGTGCGGTTATAAGTGGTATTTGTGCTGTTTGCTACCCAGGTAGCAGTTCCAACAACAGATTGTTGAGATAAACAGCCTGCAATGGCAGCACCATTTGTATAACCCGATTCAAATCCCTCAAAGTATGGAACTGTATAGGTTGCACAGGATGTTGTAAAACTATAAGGTCCAACCCAGCTGCTGTAATCTCCTCCACCACAATCTGCCCGCACATAATATTGATAAGCCGTATTTGAACTTAAACCAGAGTATGTATGTGGTTTGGAAACTGAAGATTGCGTGGCAGTTCCTGTTGGCGTAAAGCCATTTAATCCAAGTTCAATATCCCATTGTGATGCCCCTGCATTGTCTGTCCAGTTTAAATCGATTGATGATGAGGTTATATTGGTTGCGGTTAAAGTTGATGGAGCAGGACAAGAAATTGCTATTCCTCCGAGAATAACATTTGAAATATATGTTTTGGATACAGTTGCTGTTGGAGGAGTCGATGGATTTGGATTTGTAGCATCGTTATAATAAGAAAGAGATCGATTACCTGTTACAGAAGAACAATAAAACTCATCTGTGCTCGAATTGTATCCTGCTGAATTTTCATCAACAGCTATTATTAGATTATCAGTCCCGTTATAAGTAAAATCGGCAATATCAATTGTTATCCATTGATCACCTGTGCCGGAAAGCGTAATTGTTCCACTCCAAACCTGTGTCATGCTAGCAACTTGAACCCAATCCGACGTACTTGAAAATGAAGTTTTAGTCGTATGCCCAATAAAAACTACCCAATCGTCAGTATTTGCCAAATTAGTACCACCTTTATAATGCCACGATAATGTAGTTATATCTCCCGTGGTTCCAATTTCAGAAGCTAGATAAATTGATTGAGTATAGGAATATCCATAATATGGTTCAACTGGTAAACTTTGATTGGTTGTCGTACCTGTTCCGATTCCTATCTGACTAAAACACAAAAAGGTATTGGACAATGCAAACAACATTAATATTAGATTTCTTTTCATAGTTTATTCACAATTAAATCATATTACAAATTTACGAAGACCTTGTTATTTCGGAGAAATCCGGTATTTTACATAAACTCTTGATTAATACTACCTTATTACTACATTACTACTACATGTCAAAATAATCTGTGAGTCTTTGGTTGTGGCGAGGTATTCTCCTTCGATAATTGATGAAATTATGAAAATAAAGACCTGCTAGATCTAAGATTTTTTTGTATTTTTGAACTTAATATGGAACAAATATCTGCCTTATATAAGATAATGTTATTGCTTTCAGCATTTGCAATGCTGCTGGGATTTAGTTTGCATGTTTTCACTAAGGGCAATAAATCAGCGGGCTTGAAAATGATTTTGGTAATGTCTGTTGCAAATTTTGTCTCAATAGTAGCTTATTTATTAAACTTAAAACCGGTTAATGGATTGTCTTGGTCGGTTGCTATTATTTTTCTGAATGCAATTATCCTTATTCTAAATTTAGTAATCGGTTTTTATGTAAGACAGCTGTTCTATAAGAAGAATTCTTTGTATTACAAGCAAATACTAAACCTCTTTATCCTCAGTTTTATTAGTTCTATTGTTCTGCTTTCGATTGCATATATCTTTAAAACAGAATACCATTTTTTTGATATTTCTAGTAACGGCTTCATTTTCATGTTCGCTTGCGCTACCGGATTGTTTGTTTTTGGCTCTTTTATCCCTGCTGCAAAATCTTCAATAACAATTGTAAAAAAGGGAAATTTGTTTGCTAAAATCGATTTGCTTATCATTTTAAATTTTCTAAATAATCTTATTGGTTTATACTTTTATACTTTCAAGTTCCCGAGCAAGGATAGTAGTATTGTTTTAAACATGCTGGTAAATCTGGCATTTGCTTATTATTTAGCTTATTTTCTTCTGTCAGAGCATTTTAGTGGTAAGAGCTTTGTGAAAGATTCTGAAAGCAATTTGACACTAAATAATTATTCATGGATGGAACTTCAAAAACATTTAAGCCATTGGAGCGAAACAAGATCTTATTTGGTTATTTCCAATCCACATATTATCGAGATAGTTGATAATGCTAAACTCTCAGATTTGGAAAAAATACACTATACGCTTAGGTTATTAAACTTAAAAGCAAAAGATGTCGCTCATGCAATGAATATTTCAACTCGTGCCGTAGAAATGCAACGTTATCGAATTAATAAAAAACTTATTAAGGATGTGAGCGCATAAAATTATATCTTCTCAAATCTCAAACTTTCAATTTCTTTATCAGAAAATATTCTTACAATATAAGTGCCTTGATTTAAATCACTTATATTCAAAATTGTTTCACATCCTGCTATTTTACCCTTAAAAACTACTTGTCCTGTAATGTTTATAATCTCAAAGTATCTTGCGTCAATATCTTCGTTAATTGTAAAAATCAGGTTTTCGTTTGCCGGATTGGGATAAATTTTAATCTCAGATTTTTTAACAATCTGGTTTTTTGTATCCTCATCGCTCAAAAACTCAATTTTTGAAATTCTTTCGGAGTTGTGATACACTTTGTTCGTGGCAATAAGAGTGTCCCCGCTAACGTACATCTGCCCTCCGTTATTTAAATTATTATCAAATCTAGGATAATTTGAAGAACTAACGTCTAATCTGATTTTGTGACCCGGAAGAAATGTATGGGCAAGATCCGGCATGACAATCTCTATTTCATAAATTTCACCAATTTGCATAAAATTGGTATCATTGACCGTAAAGCCATCTCTGAATCGCATTCTAAAAATGTTATCGCACAAAATCATACTTCTGTTATCGGGATATACATCGCAAAGTCTTATTGCAAAATCGGTATCAAGTCTGTCTGAAGATACGTGTAATGTTACAGTAGCTTTTCCTAGAACCATAATCGGCTCAGCTAACACTTCAGTAGAAAACACAAGGATATCATCACGAGATTCAACTTCAAGCGACTGATCGTAAGGCCCTTGCTGTAAATCCTGACGAAGCGTTGGTCCTCCAACAGTTGGAGAAGGGTCGCGAGGGTCATAAACAATTTGAGAAAAACCATTCGGAATTGTAGGCTCATTTGTATCAAGACCACCTTCGCTTGTGAGGTAGTAAACTCTGGGAGTAAGTCCTTCGGGAGGCCAAATTTCTGTTTGTTTCCAAATCATATCCCCCATCTGGAAATACTGAATACTTGGATTTGCTGTGGGCCAGGCATTGTCGGCATCGAGCAGATAATATGCAAAAAATTCCAGTGCTTTTACGGTACTCCATTCAGCTGCTTCGGGGAAAAATAGTTCTCCTTGTTGCTCCGTTCCGACTTGAGCCATTCCAAATCCCCCATGTGCCCAAGGACCAATCAGAAACTTATGTTCGTCACGCACCGAGATATCTGATAATTCGCGCATATCATCAAAATATTTTACCATTTCGATAATATTATGATCGTACCAACCACCAATCAATAGCATAGGAATCTTAAATCGGTCAGGATAGAAATACAAATTCTCGATGTAAGTCCATGTTGCATTAAAATGCGGATTTGCAAGTAAAGTTGCTGACATCCCATATCCAAGAGCATCAAGCTGATCAACATATTCTTTGCGATAAACACCATACGGGTAGTAGGTTTGATATAGGAACTCGGGACTGGCAACCAAAGGCACTGCACAAATATGAGCAGGATGTTGCTCACGAGCTGTTTCGTACTGAATTTTGCCTAATGCCGAAGGTCCCCATGTACCTACTTTGCCATTAGACCACTCTTGCTGTGTTATCCATTCTATTACATCATAACCGTCTTGACCTCGATTCATTCCTGATACTGCAGCAGCAGCGCTAGCATAAAAACCCCGCCAGTCAACAATAACGAAGTTATAAGGACTTGAGGATAAGTTTATACCAACATTTAGAGGTAATCCATAACGATAGTATAATTTATTGTAAGGTGTTTGAATTAAAATAGTAGGTCTGGCTTCTTCTGTATCAGGGATATAAATATCGGCTGCCAGAAATTTACTGTCACGCATTTGTATCGAAACCGTCTGAGGCGTTAAGGGCTGTGCAAAAGAAGATAATCCCAAAAAGCAAAGAATAATAATAAATAACATTTTCATAATCTTGTTTATTTTGAAATGCAATTTATACATAATTTTGATGTAATATAAAAATTAAGAATTTTACTTTGAACTTTCTTACATATTTAAAGTTAAATTAACATTAAAAACCAATCTTTGTAAGCTAAGAGCATTGAAATGAAAAAAGTGTTGATTACAGGAGGAACAGGTTTGGTCGGACGAACCTTATCTGCAAGATTGCACAGCTTGGGTTACGAAGTTAGAATTTTGAGCAGAAAGAAGTTTACAAGCGATCAGTACAAAAGCTTCTATTGGATTCCTGAAGAAAAATATGTTGATGAGACTGCATTTGACGAAATTGATTACATTGTGCATCTGTCAGGTGAAAATCTTGGTGCGCGAAGATGGTCGAAAAAGCAAAAGCAAAAAATCTTCGATAGTAGGGTAAAAACAGCGGAGTTATTATTTAAAAAAGTAAGTGCACTAAAAGTAAATCTAAAAGCTTTTGTATCTGCTTCGGCTGTTGGCATATATCCTACTTTTTCGAAAGGAGAAGAGTATTATATTGAAAAAGATATTTATGGTACCGGATTTACAGCTCAAGTTTGTATCGCCTGGGAAAATGCTGCCGATAATTTTAAAAATGCAGGTATCAGAACTGTAAAAATCAGAACCGGTTTGGTTCAGGACAAGAAAGATCCTGCTTTGAAAAAAATTCTTATGCTTTCTAAGTTTGGTATTCTTCCTGTTTTTGGTCGTGGCAAACAATATTATCCATGGATTCATATAGACGATTTAGTAAATATTTATGTTGCTGCAATCGAGAATGAAAATTTTGAAGATTCCTTTAATGCAGTTGCTCCAGATTTCTTGACTAATGAGCAGTATGTGCAAACATTAAAATCTGTTTTGGGTAAACGAATCATTTTTCACATTCCTGCCTTTGTAATAAAACTTCTGTTCGGAGAGATGTCGGAGATTGTTCTAAAAGGAACAAAAATACAGAGTAAGTTGCATTCGAATGGGTTTAAATTTACGTATCCAGAACTAAAGTCGGCACTGAGCAGTTTGCTTAAATAAAAATTCGCGGCACACTTCACTTTGTTCCATTTCACCCAATAAAATGCTGAATCATAACGAAACATTTTGATCCTGAATTATCTCACCCACTTTAATATCTTAATACTGCATAAGTTTTAATTTAGCAGTCCTTTGTCTAAACCAATTTTCAATTCAGCATTTTTGCAATTCTTTTTCTGGATGTAATTTATGTAAACAGGTTTTGAATTAAGGTCAGTATAAATTGTTACATCGCAAACTTCATTTGCTGAAACAATTTCTTTCATTTCGGGATAGATTATGCTTACATAATTGTAAAGCTGCTTTGAATTCGCCTTGTTTTTGGTACGCAAAGTTACAGTCTGAATTTCGGAATTGCAGAAAAGTGTTTCGTAAACACAATTCTGCACCGGACCAACTTTAGCTTCTGTAAATTCAAATATGCCATAACCTATTTTATTCGAAAATTCGCTTGGGTTATCTGTTCCAAAAACATATTCGTACCCTACATGACGTAAAGTATCAAATTCTGCCGGAAAAGTCATTGTAGTTCGATTTGGAATTCCTTGGGAAAATAACCCAAACGAGGTAAAAAGATAGAGTGAAAAGATGCTTAATTGTTTCATAATTGTGTGTTTATATGCAAACGATAAAAAATTATAAAAATTATATTGGATGTGGAATAAAAAAAAATTAGCAACAACCCCCTCTCTAACAATGAATTAATAAGGTCTCGACAATAATAAATCTCAGATTTCAAACACTGCATCTCTTCTAAACTGTTCGTTTTCGCCATATTTTACATACCCCAACTGATTATTTATCAAGATGGTTTTTACTATTTTAAATTCAGGAATATTCTGATGATGGTGCCCATAAATCCAAAAATCGGGGCCCGATTCACTTATTAAATCAAAAAGCTCAACAACAAATGCATCGTTTAAAATATCATTTTTAAATCTTTCAGGATAATTCAAATAAGTTGGAATGTGATGAGTTAAAACAATAGTTTTAGCATTTTTTAAATTTTTAAGCTGTTTAGTTATAAAATCTAAACAACTCTGATGAACTTCATTAAAAATTGTTGCTGAAAGTTTCCACCCATTATATCGAATAATTCTAAAATCATTCATATTATATTCGACCATCCCGTGATTTCTATCTCCTATTTTTGACCACAGAGTGGACATAATAAGGCTAAAAGAAGATTCCTCAATAACTGTATTATTAGCTAAAGTCACATTGGGTAAAATATTTTCACAAAAACTTCCTGATTTCAATGCTAAATCAGACTGATAATATTCATGATTCCCCGGAACCCAATATGTTTGCCGGAAGTTATCAGAAAGATATTTAAAAAAATCTTTGTGCTTATCTAACTCACTAAATAATACAATATCGCCGGCCAATAGCAATATTTCACCAACAGGAACAATCGGTTTTTCCCTTAATAATATTTTATTATCAGGAAATTCTATATGCAAATCTGAACAATACTGTACTTTCATCATTATTATTTCGCCCGTAAAAATAATAAAATGATAATATTAAACTCTTACGAAAAATTAAAATTACTAACTTTACCACATGATTTGTTTTCCAAATATTAAAATAAACATAGGTCTCGATATTTTATCTAAACGAGAAGATGGTTATCACAATATAGAAACTGTCTTTTACCCGATTGCATACGAGGATATTCTTGAGATATTACCCTCTGAAAAATTTGAACTAATTAACCATGGGCTAATAATTGACTGCCCGACCGAAAAAAATCTTTGTTATAAAGCTTTCAAAATAATTGAGGAACGCTATGATATACCTCCGGTTAAAATTATCTTATACAAAAACGTCCCCTTTGGTACGGGGCTCGGTTCGGGTTCATCAGATGCAGCACACACTCTTATTTTACTCAATAAACTTTTTAAACTTAATATTTCTGAAATAGAGTTACTTAATTATGCTTCCTTATTAGGTGCTGACTGTGCATTTTTTATTAAAAACAAACCTGTTTCGGCTACCGGGATTGGCAATATTTTCAAGGAAATTAATCTTAATCTTTCGGGCAAATCCATTGTTATATGTTTTCCTGATTTAAAAGTAAATACTGCAAATGCATACAAAAATTGTAAACCTCAAAAACCTCAGCAAAGTTTAGATTATCTTATAAATTTACCAACATCACACTGGAGAAATAGTATCAAAAACGATTTTGAAGATACTATTTTTAAAGAATATCCCGTTTTAAAAAAGATAAAAAACGAATTATATAAAAATGGGGCTATTTATGCTCAAATGTCAGGAAGCGGTTCGGCAATTTATGGTATTTTTGAAACAAAACCAAAGAAATTAAATTTGACTAATTGCAAAACTATTAATATTTTTACATTATAAAACCAAACAACTAAAATTATGAGAATACCAAAAATTAAATCTTCGATTTACAAAAGAGTGCTTGGCATATTTGGTGCTGCAGGCTTTCTTGTAACTTTTCAGGCTTGCTATGGAACTCCTCAAAATTATGCAAATATTGAAGGAAATATAAGTGACAAAGATACTCAACAAGGGGTTGAAGGACTTAAAGTCAATATTATATCAGATTCTGACTCTTTAAGTACAACAACCGACTCAAATGGTAATTTCTATACAGGTATAATTACAAACGACAGAAATTTGCAAATTACAGTTGAAGATATTGACGGAGAGCAAAACGGAAGTTACAATGCTTACGATTTTTCGACTGATTTTAAGAATGAGCCAATAAAAATTACTCTCAACGAGAATATATAATGTCAGTCAGTATAAGACAAAGTCTGGTTAAAAAACTCTTTGCCGGCTTTGCTAAAAATGAAGCTAAACTTCACAAGTTAAGTTATTTATTTTGGGAATGTACACTTCGCTGTAATCTAAACTGTTTACATTGTGGCAGCGACTGTAAAAAGGAAAGCCGTGTTAAAGATATGCCTGCCAATGATTTCATAAAAGTCCTTGAAGAAATAAAATCTGAATATAATCCAGGCGAAGTTATGATTGTTCTTACAGGAGGAGAACCTCTTATGCGTAAGGACCTCGAAGACTGCGGCAAAAGAATTTCTGCTCTCGGATATCCCTGGGGAATGGTAACCAATGGATTTATGCTTAGTAAAAACAGATTTGACGAATTAGTCAAATCAGGATTGAGAGCAATCACACTTAGCATGGATGGACTTGAAGATAATCATAATTGGTTGAGAGGAAACAAAAATTCATTTGCAGCAGTCGAAAACGCATTAGAAATTATTGCCGGAGAAGAAAAAGTTATTCATGATGTGGTTACTTGCGTTAATAAACGAAATATAGCAGAACTTGAAGAAATACGAAATAAGTTAATTAACCATGGCGTAAAAGCCTGGCGTCTGTTTACTATTGCCCCTATTGGCAGAGCTACCAATTATTCAGAACTAAATCTTAGCAAAGATGAAATAAAATATCTGTTTGATTATATTGTCGAATCTAGAAAAGACGACAGAATTACCACATCCTTCAGTTGTGAATCTTATGCCGGAGTATATGATCATCAAATTCGTGACGGACTTTTCTTTTGCCGGGCAGGAATAAACATTGGTTCTGTTTTAGCAGACGGTTCTGTGTCTGCCTGTCCAAACAATAATCCCAGTTTTGTTCAGGGAAACATATATAATGAATCATTTCTTAGTATTTGGAATAATAAATTTGAATCTATGAGGAATAGAAGCTGGATGAAAAACGGAATTTGTAAAACCTGTAAAGATTTTAAGTACTGTAATGGCGGAGCAATGCATTTAAGAGAAAATTGTAATAGCGAGATATTAAAATGTTTGTGGCATGAAATTCACAAATAAGCAGTGTGATTAATTTTCTATCCTGACCGATTCAGTTATTTCTTTTAGACTGTCTATAGCTTCTTTAGAATCTCCAATTAATATAATATGAAACTTCAGTCCTTTTCCTATTTTGTTGGCTTCACCCTGATATTCGAGTAAGAACTTTTTTTGATTTGGCTTTTTAAAATAAAATCCACGCATTCTATTTCCCAAAAAAGCTCCATTCACCACGCTGTTCTCTCCTTGTGTGAAACCATAACTATTATAAAACCAAACAGGATTTTTACCCAAATATATTATAGCCTTACAATTAGGATCTTCATTGACTTTTTTCACAGGCAAAATACTAAATATCATAAAATCGAAGCCCTCTTCGGTTTGAAGAATGTGTTTTTCGGGTAAATTAAAGACAAGTTTTTGATCTGTTTTAAATATATTCTTACTTACTTCCCTAGCGGTCAAATTAAGCATTCTTTCTCCACATTCAAGAGTACTAAAAATCCTTTCAGTCAAATACAAGTAATCTTCCCAACTATGCATTGATATAGAATTTAAATATACGTCTAACTTAATGAGCATAGAATCCGTACATTGTACCCATAAGCTGTTTATTAAAAAAGTACTTGAACTCTCCTCAAACCTGCAGGGAGTGGCTGAAATTGCAATATGCAAACTGTCTTCAGAAATAACTCGCACGGCTCCCGGAAGTTGATTATAATTTCTGTCTCCTGCATATTTCTGTTCAAGATATGTAAATAAATCAGAAACAGAGTACAAATACAATTCCTGAGCAAAGATAACCATACGCTGGTCCTCAATATCAAAATAAATTCTCGTCTCTTTGTCCTGATTAGTTTGAGCTGAAGTATTTCCACCTTGCCTCGACATAACAAATGCAGAATCAGGACATGTTAAAAACACTCTGCCATTTAATACCGAAATTTTTTGATTTAAAGATATATCTGCTACAGAAACATTAACTATTGTATCATTTTGTGCATAAAAACAATATTCGAAAAATAATATTAAAAATAAAGTTATTCCTATTTTCATTTGTTTTCTGCTTTAATACTTATTTCAAAATTAACTAATATTTTCTTACAAAGCAAAATCATCTAAATACTGCCTAAATTTAGACTATTTTATTTAAATTTTGTTAATATATTTGTGTGATATTTTTATTTTGCGTATTTTTGACCAAACGTTCAGTCAAAAACAAGAATATTGATTTGACTAAACAATAGAATTCAGGCTTAATGCTTGATATTGCTTAATAGTATTAAATTATGGAAGGAAAAAAACATTATAGTGGTTTAACTGATGATCAAGTGATTGAGAGCAGGAAAAATTACGGAGAAAATATTCTAACACCACCTCAAAAAGAATCCGTATGGAAATTGTTCATTAAAAAATTTGATGACCCAATTATAAAGATTCTTCTCATCGCTGCTCTACTTTCTCTGGGTATCGGGTTTGTTCATAATGAATTTACAGAAACAATCGGAATATTTGCAGCTATTTTTCTCGCAACCGGAGTAGCATTTTGGTTTGAATATGATGCAAATAAAAAGTTCGACGTTTTAAATCTTGTTAATGATGAGACGCCGGTAAAAGTAATTCGAAATAATAAAGTAACCGAAGTCAGTAAAAAAGAAATTGTCGTTGGAGACATTATAATCTTAAACACAGGAGATGAGATTCCTGCAGATGGTTATTTGCTCGAAGCTGTGTCGTTGCAGATTGATGAATCCTGTTTAACAGGAGAGCCAATGGTTGAAAAAACTACAAATCCGGAGTATTTTCACACTGATGCTACTTATCCGTCAAATAGGCTGATGCGAGGAACAAAACTTATTGACGGTACGGCAATAATGGAAGCGACAGAAATTGGAGACAACACAGAATATGGAAAAGTCGCGAAAAAGTCAACTGAAATTAGTGGTGAAATCACTCCTTTAAACAAACAACTTGCAAAGCTGGCGCGAATGATAGGAGTTGTAGGCTTTGGATTTGCAATATTAACATTTATCAGCTTGTTTGTTAAAGATATTGTTATTGATAAACTTGTTTTCACCCTGCCTCAATTTTACACATTTTTAGCATTATTAGTTTCTGTAATTATTCTTCTCTCTAAAATCTGGGTTCCATTTATTTATGATGGAATTGAAATGATAACAAAAAAAGAAAAAAAGGTTCCGAGAATAATATCAAAAAACAGTTGGTTTAAATGGTTTTTATTTGGTTTGGGGTTTTTTATTATAATGATAGGAATATCTTATATTTTAAAAATAAATCCTTTTGATAAATCGTCATGGATAGATATTGATACTGCCGGACAGATTCTTCAATATTTTATGATTGCAGTAACACTAATTGTTGTTACAGTTCCTGAAGGTTTGCCAATGAGTGTTACGCTAAGTTTGGCTTTGAGTATGAGGAGAATGTTAAAATCCAACAACCTGGTCCGAAAAATACATGCAACAGAAACATTAGGAGCAACAACAGTAATTTGTACCGATAAAACCGGCACTCTAACAAAAAATCGTATGCAGGTTTATGAAACCAAGTTCTTTGGTCTAACGATGCAAAAGCTTGAAAATGACGAAATAAGTACACTTATTAAAGAAAACATTGCTATCAATTCTACAGCTCATTTAGATTATTCAGATTCTAAAAACATAAAATCATTGGGTAATCCTACAGAATCCGCCCTACTGCTTTGGTTAGAAAATAAAAGAATTTCATATTTACCTATACGTGAAAATGCAATTATTTTAGATCAGCTAAGTTTCTCAACTGAAAGAAAATATATGGCTACAGTTGTTGATTCGCCTGTTTTAAATAAAAAAATACTGTATATAAAAGGTGCTCCCGAAATAGTTTTAAATAACTGTATAAATGTTTATTTCAAAGAAGGAATAAAATCAGTTAAAGAAAGCCAAATGGAAATTGATGAAATCTTGCAACAATACCAATCTCAAGCTATGAGGACCTTAGGTTTTGCCTATGAAATAATTAATGATGATCTGCCAAGAATAGAAAATGGCAAAATTATAAATCATAAACTTACGTATTTAGGGATTACTGCAATTTCGGATCCTATACGTGAAGATGTCCCTGAAGCTGTAATGGAGTGTCTTAATGCGGGTATTGATATTAAAATTGTGACAGGGGACACTCCCGGAACAGCTCGTGAAATAGCCCGACAAATAGGTATTCTTGGAATTGAAATTCATAAAAATGAAATTATTACAGGTTTGGAATTTGAAAACATGTCAGATGAAGAAGCCATTGAAATCGTCAAAGATATAAAAGTGCTTTGTCGTGCGCGTCCTATTGATAAACAAAGGATAGTTCAACTTTTACAAAAAGCCGGAGAAGTTGTTGCAGTAACAGGAGACGGAACAAACGATGCCCCGGCACTAAATTATGCTCATGTTGGTTTATCTATGGGCTCAGGAACATCAGTTGCAAAAGAGGCCAGCGATATAACTATCCTTGACGATTCGTTTAAGAGTATTGGGGCTGCTGTTTTGTGGGGACGTTCTCTTTACCAAAACATTCAAAGATTTATAATTTTTCAGCTTACAATAAATGTTACTGCAATGATTATTGTTCTTGCAGGATCGCTATTAGGGCACGAAATTCCACTAACCGTAACTCAAATGCTTTGGGTAAATCTGATTATGGACACATTTGCTGCCGCAGCTCTGGCTTCGCTACCGCCAAATAAAAATGTAATGAAAGACAAACCTCGTAAAAATGATGCATTTATCATTACATCACCTATGAGAAGGAATATCGCATTTATGGGTTTTAGTTTTGTTTCTATTTTGTTTTTTCTCTTATATCAATTCAAAGATTCTAACGGAGATATCAGCCCATATAATCTATCTGTTTTCTTTACAATATTTGTAATGCTTCAATTCTGGAATATGTTCAATGTCAAAGCTTATGCTTCGGGCAAATCTGCATTCAATAATCTTAAAAACAGCTTGGGATTCTTACTTATTATGCTTATAATCCTTTTAGGACAAATTTTAATCGTTCAGTTTGGTGGCGAAGCATTTCGCACTGTCCCTATCAGATTAGATCATTGGCTAATAATAATTGGTTCAACTTCACTTATTCTTATTATTGGAGAAATAAAGCGTATATTATTTAGATAATGCTTAAATTGTAATTCTGCATAAGTTTTAACGTCTTAATCATGAACCTTGAGAAGATGGTGATCTACATAAGCTCTTGCTCCAAAACCACAACCCATAGAATTGTTTGCAGAAACATCTAATGATTTATTTCCAAACTTAAAGATAATTTCACAGAACTCACCTGTTTCGTAAGGGTCTTGTGTGCAAATATATGCCTCACCTTGTTTTACTGCAACCCCTTCAGCAAAAGCTAAATGATATGTTGGTCCACAAATGAATTCAAAGTCAAATTTAATACTGTCGTTATTAATTTCTTCTACATTTACACTTCCACCATTAAACCCAATCTCATAAACAGGGTTTTCTTCTGTAGCAAAATAATCATTTATATAGCAATTGCCTATGCTGTATCTACCACTTATTTTATCTGAAACCATTGCCTGATAATCCTGTTCAGTCATCACTTCAAGTAAGTTGGTATCTCCTTCAACAATTACCATATTTACTTCGAATGACTTTTTATCATTAGCCCAGTATCCCGAAAAATTATCCCCCTCTCTGCTGAGATAAAATGCACCTGTCATTTTTTCATTATAAAACTCCTCTATATACCAACATTCTCCGTAATTCTTCCCTTTGATATTCAAGTAGTTTTTCTGACTAAGATACTTATAAATACCTTCGAAACTTTCCGAATCTGTATTAACAGAATTAATAATCATCTCTATTTTATAGCCTCCTACATCACCCTCGAGTTTTATGTTTGTGGTTTGATTCTGAGCAGATAATGTAAGCCCTGAGATACTTAAAATAATAAAAATTATTAGGTTCTTTTTCATGGTTAATAGAATTATTTTTGTTTCTTTTTTGAGTTAGGACCAACCCTTACAGGGACATTTAACATTACATTCATTTTTACAATATTGCCTTCGGCTATGGCAGGTATAAATTTCATGGTTTTAAGCACTCTCTCAAATTCTTCATTTATGCCATAGTCCATACCGAAAATTATTGAAACTCCTGTTACTGTACTGTCTGTTTCAACATCAAAACTTACCATTATTTCTCCATCAGCAAGAGCATCAATCGCCTCCTGCGAATATTCCATTTTTGACCATAGATCAGCAATAAACTGATTGACTCCACCAGGATATTCGGCTTCACGATTATAATTTACATTCATGTTTTGCGGATCGGAATAATCCTGAGCTAAACAAATTCCTGATATCGACAGAAATGAAAATAAAATAAAAATATTTTTCATGTTATTAATTTTTGACAAGTTACGATTTTTACAAATATTGTGCAAAAATAGATATTGTATCAACAAAATAACACAATAGGAATTTAGTTTTATTAATAGTATTCATTTCCCTAAATGTTTTTATTTATAAGATTACCTGACAGATTACTAATTGCATAAACAGGCAAAATACTTATCGGATCCATTCTTGAAAAATTTTCGAGTGAAACTCTAAAACCCTGACTAAGCTTTTTTTCTTTTAAAAACAAATATAAACTTTGCATACTCCCTTTTGTTCCGGCTTTTACTTCTACAGGAACGATGGAAGTATTAAACTGACACACATAATCTACTTCTGCCTGGCTGTTTTTTGCTTCCCGCTGCCAATAAAAGAGTTCAGACTTACTATAGCAGGATTCTGCTTTTAATAATTCTAAGCCAACTGAAAGTTCTGCAATATTTCCTTTATTAATTGTATTAATATCTTCGTTTATCAGTAAATCTGCTATATTTAAACCTAAAATCCGTTGAAAAATTCCGGTATCAAAAATTAAGTATTTAGTTTTTTTTGGATTTATTTCAGCGCCAATAGGAATACCATTTGCAGACGAATGAGTAACTGAATAAATTATCCCTGCCATTTTTAACAAATCTATTGCCTGTTTAATTTGCAGATTATTTAAAGTAACATTTGGATAAGAATATGTAAATTTTGTTGAAATCTGACGTGCAATAGCATTAAAGACCTCTATCAATCTTTCACCCGGGACACGCGATTTGTATTTAGTAAAATCAGTTTGCATTGATATCAACAAATCATCTAAAACCCGCTGGACTTCAATTAAATCTTTACTACTCACATAAACACTTACAGCCTCGGGCATACCTCCAATAATAAGAAATTTTTTATAGAGATTTATTAATTTTTGATGTATTGGATTTAATAATGGTTTCGAAATATTAGCCCTATTCAATTGTTCTAACAACATATTTTCTTCATGAGCCATTAAAAATTCCTGAAAAGAAAGAGGGTACATAAATAAAGAACGAACCCTGCCAACTCCAAAAGAAGGAATCTCATCCATGACAAACTCTAATAATGAGCCGGCAGCTATAACATGTAATTCGGGCATTTTTTCGTAAAAATATCTAAGCATACTGATAGCAGGAATACAAGTTTGTATTTCATCTAAAAACAACAAGGTTTCTCCTGAACGTATAGGGGTATTAGTTAATACTGAAAGCTGTTCGCAAACATCAAATACTGTCAAGTTTTTCTCAAAAATTGCTGCCAAATCCGGCTGTTCATCAAAGTTTATTTCGACAAAATAAGTGAAGTTCTCGGCAAACTTTTTAACTGTTGAGCTTTTTCCCACTTGACGAGCTCCACGTAACATCAATGGCTTTCTATTTTTAGATAATTTCCATTTCAATAACTCTTCATCTACTGTTCTTTTTAAGTACATTTCGTTACAATATTATAATTTACCAAATCAATAATGTGATGCAAATATAAATAATCCAAACCAATAAATCAAATATAATTACAAAATTCCAAATCAATTAATTCGTTATATGCAACAATCGTCATTTTATAGCTGATTGTTAGTGCAATGTTGTTTATTATTTTGCTAGTAAAGTCTGTCTTTTTCTATCTTTGCAAAAATTAATAGAAAATGGTTTACCCTGATAGCTTTGAAATAAAAATTGGTTTTGACAAAATCAGACAAATGATTAGGTCGGGGTGTATGGGAGAGGCTGCAAAAGAACTTGTGGATGATATTAGTTTCAGTAATAACATTGAATATATAAGCAAATTATTAAAAGAAACAGATGAAATGACAAGCATTTGTCTGCTGAAAGATAATTATCCGGCAAATGCATATCCTGACACATCCGCACTAATAAAAAAACTAAGACTTGAGGGGACAAGTCTTCAGACAAACGAAATTGTTGATTTACGAACTGTACTGGAAAACACAAAAAGTTTAAGAAGTTTTTTCAAAACTGACGAAAAGAATAAATTTCCCACATTAAAATCAATGATAGATAAAATTGTTTTCCCTTCATATATTTACGAAAGGATACAATCAATAATCTCAAAACATGGAACAATAAAAGATAATGCCTCTCCCGGGCTAAAAGAAATCCGTAAAAATCTTGAACTGTCACAGTCTAAAGTTTCAAAACGTCTTAATTCTATTCTTTCCACATTCCGGGATGAAGCTTGGGTAAGCAAAGACCTTTCGGCAACTATGGTCAACGGCAGGCTTGTATTACCAATAGAATCGGCATACAAACGTAAGATTCCGGGTTTAATTCATGATGTGTCTGCAAGTGGAAAGACTTCATATATAGAGCCGCAGGAAGTTGTTGAACTTAATAATGACATACGGGAATATGAGATTGCGGAAGATCGTGAAATAAAAAAAATTCTGTTTGAATTGAGTGAAGAATTCCGCCCCTATTGTCCCGAGTTGGAAATTATTGGTAATACTGTTGCTTATTTTGACTTAATAAGAGCCAAAGCACTGTTATCAATAAGACTCGAAGCAATTATCCCTCAATTTGAAGATAAGCCGGGTATTGAAATTGTAAGGGGAAGGCATCCAGTTTTATTTCTTAATTTCAAAAACGAAAAAAAAGAAGTTATCCCGACAAGCTTTAAGTTGGATCAGAACAACAGAATATTGATAATTTCAGGACCAAATGCAGGAGGAAAGAGTGTTTGTCTGAAAACAACTGCTTTAATCTCATACATGTTTCAGTGTGGATTGCCAATACCTGTTGGCGGAACAAGTGTTATGGGCATTTTTGACAGCATTTTTCTGGATATCGGTGACCAACAGTCTATTGAGAACGATCTTAGCACATATAGCTCACATTTGCTGAATATGAAATATTTTCTAAAGAATGCAGATGAAAAAACACTTATTCTCATTGACGAATTTGGCTCGGGAACAGATCCGATTATTGGTGGACTAATTGCCGAATCCATACTAGAGGAGCTTAACAACACAAAATGCTTTGGATTGATTACAACACACTATTCCAATCTTAAGATATTTGCATCAAATACTGAAGGAATACAAAACGGGGCTATGCTCATTGATCAGAATAAAATGCAGCCACTTTATATTTTGGAAACCGGAATTCCGGGAAGTTCTTATGCAATTGAAATTGCAAATCGAATAGGTCTTCCTCAAATCGTGACTGATAAGACAAAAGAAAAAATAGGTAAAGATCAGACAAATCTTGACAAATTTCTGAGGAGAGTAATCCGAGATAAAAAGTATTGGGAAAATAAGCGGCACCAAATTAGGATACAGGAGAAAAAACTTGAAGAAACTATTGAAAAGAATTTGTTAGAACTTGAAACTCTGAAAGCGAAAAAGAGACAGATTTTGGATGAGGCACGTAAAGAATCTGCACAATTGCTAAACGAGGTTAACAAACAAATTGAGAATACTGTCAGAAAAATCAGAGAAAGCAATGCCGATAAAGACATTACTAAAGAAGCCCGAAAAGATTTAGAAGCTTTCAAAGAAAATTTCAACTCTAAAGTGCAAGATGAGAATGATGAAATAATGGTAAAATACAACCATTTCAAGAAAAAACAGGAAGAAAGAGAAGAAAAGCGAAAACAGAAAATTGAAAACCCTCCCGAAATAATAAAAATTGACGAAAGCAAAATCAATATTGGTTCTAAAGTTCGTCTTATTGGACATGATGCTGTGGGAGAAGTAACCGATCTTGGAGAAAAAAACGCAGTTGTAAGCTTTGGTAACATTTATACAAGTGTTGCTTTCGAAAAACTAGAAAAAGTTTCAGAAGCTGAATACAAACAAAAAAATCGTTCTGCCTCATCATTACATTTTAATTATAATGAAAAAGTCCTGAACTTCAAACCATACATTGATGTACGTGGCGAAAGAGTCGAAGAAGCAATAAAGAAAATAACCGACCTTGTTGACGAAGCCATAATGTTGGATTTTAAGGAATTGAAAATTCTTCACGGAAAAGGAAATGGCATTTTACGTCAGCATATTCGTGATTATCTGCGAACTATACCCCGAATTGAAGCATGCTATGACGAAGATATTAGATTTGGCGGGGGAGGTATAACTATTGTAAAACTAAGATAGATGATTGATATAGACAATAAAATAGTGCATTTCGACATTTTTAAGAAATGTTTCGCATGTGATTTATCAAAATGTAAAGGCAGATGCTGTGTTGAAGGTGATTCAGGAGCTCCGCTTGAAGTTGAGGAAGAAAGAATTTTAAAAGAAATCTTGCCCATAATCTATAATAATCTTACGAAAGAAGGGAAAGATGTTATTGACAATAAAGGAATTTCAATGATAGATGTCGAAGGCGAACTTACAACTACTATCTCAGGCGAAAAGGGGGCTTGTGTTTTTGTTCAATTTACAGAAGATAAAATTGCATACTGCACCATCGAAAAAGCCTGGGAAGAAGGTTTGATTGATTTTCGCAAACCGATATCCTGCCACTTGTATCCAATACGCATTAAAAAATACAGTTCGTTCGATGCAGTTAATTATAATATTTGGGAAATATGTAAAGATGCTATTTTAAATGGAGATGAGAAAAATATTAAAATTTTCGAGTTTCTGAAAGAACCTTTGATAAGAAAATATGGGGAAGAATGGTACCATGAAATGTGCATTGCAGCAGATTATTTAAAGGGGGAAAAATAATTTTTCTAACATAAATTTCGTATTTATTAATTTGCTATTTTTACATTAAAATAGTAGAATACAGAAAAATAAATCAGTAAAAACTTCCTTATGAAAAAAGCATTGGTTTTCATTCTGTTAATTATTTCAAGTTTCGCATATTCTCAATATCAAGTCGGTTTTGGATTTTATTTGAATACAATATCACCATTGAGAGCTGGTGAATTTACCAGTCCCGGAACAAATTCTTTTGAACTATCAATTAAAGCTGTACTGCCAGACTATCAATGTTGGGATTTTATGGGAGGATGGAGTAAAAATGATTTCAGATTTACTATTATGAAAGAAGTGCATCGCCAACTCTTTTATCCTGTTGATTTATATCTTGGACTAGGCTTTCATATTGGTGTTTGGAATAAAAACTATATGACAACTTATTCGGGCTCAAAATTTTATGGGGGACTGGATGGAGACTTTGGTTTACAATTTACATTCTTGCCAATATCATTTTCGGTTGGAATGCGTCCGGTTTGGAATTTTTTGGGGACAGATAACTTTGTTTGGATAAAGCAAGTAGGAATACGTTTTTGTTATTAAAATACAATAATATGAAAACATATATTTTAATATCTCTTTTCGCAATTATTTTTCTGGCTCAATGTTGTATTGCTCTATCTCAAAACGATGCATATAATCAGCTTCAACAAGCTGCTGGCAACACTTCAGTTTATATTCCGCCTGTAAACGGGCCTGTTGCTGTTGGTGAAGAATCTTCAAATTATGAATATAACAATACGAATGCTCAAATTATTGCCAATTACCAATCTAAAGCTTATGAAATAAATAATGATGGGGTCTATTATCATAATTCGGGAAATTACAATAAAGCTATTAGATATTATAAAAAAGCATTATGGTACGACCCATATAACGAAACAGCTCGCAATAATTTACAAAATGCAAAAGAAGCAAAGCAACAGTATCATGAAAACAAAAGAAGTGCATTGAAACAGCAACGCAATCAACAACATGAATATGCTCAAAACCAAAATACACAACCATCAAAACCTAATAACCAAAATGAGAATACGCAGCATAACCGTAGAGATTTAAATTCACAAAATACGACCTTAAACAATAATAATGAATCTAATGCTCAAGCTCTTAAAGCAAATCAAGATCTTGAAGAATCTAAAGCAAAATTGTCTGATTTAAAAGTTAGTCTTAACAATACAAACCGATTATTAAAAATGTATTCGCAAGATTTAAGAAATAACACAGGAGAATTGGATAAATGGGCTGAAATGGTTGACAAAACTTATCAAAACACATTAGATGTTTCGAAAGAGTATTTTTTAAATATGTTTTTAAAATACAGTTTATTGACAAATCTTGATCCTGAGAATAGAGATGGTCCATACAGAAAACTTGAAGATTTACTTAAAAGTGCTGATCCAGACATGAGTAGCTGGCTGACAAAAGAACTGACATCCCAAAATATTAAGCCTAAAGATGTTGAAAAATTTGTCGAGTTGGTTTTGCTTGGATACGATGCTGAAACTATCGGGAGTAAAATTTTTTATGGATCATCAACTGATATCAAGACAAAGCTGGATGCTGTATTGTTTGTAAATAGTGTTTTCGAAGCTGCAGATTGGGTTAGTTACGACAAATTAAAAGATGCTCCAATGTTTAAACAAATTGCCGGAGTAAAAGGAATTACGAAGCCAGGAGATTGGTTCGCACAAGCTAAAGTCGTTGGTGAAGTTTATTCCGATTTGGTAGTTCAATGTGTAAGTTGGAAAAACATCAACGAGTTAGTGAAAGATAATGAAGAAAAATCACAAAAAGTAGATTTGCTTATTATTAAACAAGAACAGACAATAAAGCAAATTAATTGCCTTGAAGATTGTGTTAAAAATCCCAGTGGTAATTGCATGAATAAATGTACAGGTAAAACCAAGCTTCATACTCCTCCTCCATTTCCGGAATAGTAAAAGTACCCTTAAGCAAAAGGTATATCTTATTTTTTATTAGGGATTTTGATATTTTTCTCGACTTGTCCCTTCGAATTTTAGCACAACCTTAAGTACTTGAATATCTGCAATATACAAATTAAAACATATGTTTTTGCCACACTAAGGCAGTTCTAGAAAAATATTTCAAGTAAATAATAGCTGGTCAACAGCTAACAAAATTCGCTTTATTTATTTATATCAAACTTTTTTTCTTAACAAAAAAAGTTACAAAAAAGTCAAGGCAACCTTTAGCTCACGAGCTTGCGAGTAAACCG